>CAJTOU010000039.1 GCA_910577835.1 uncultured Lachnospiraceae bacterium
CGTTCCAAATGGTCGTAGATATCCTCTGCCTCCCCAAATCCCTTTAATTCATGATAGGCAAAATCATCAAAGCTCATTTCACTGATATTTTCTTCGCCAAGCTCCGGCAAAATATGAGAAATATAATCTGCAAAAATTCCATTTGGAGATAATATCAAAACATTGGAAGCCTTTAAAGTATCTCTGTTATGATAGAGAAGATATGCGATTCTATGAAGAGCAATCGAGGTTTTTCCGGAACCGGCACACCCCTGAATTACCAGTATTTTATCCTTTCTGTTTCGAATAATCGCATTCTGCTCTTTCTGAATTGAAGTGACAATACTCTTCAGCTTCGCATCCGCATTGCCTGCAAGCGCGCTTCTCAATATATCATCATCTATTTTCATATCATGTTCCACTGCATAAATCATTTTGGAATGTTTTATTTTAAACTGCATTTTCTGATTAATTTCACCAAAAAGTGTTCCGGACGGAGCCTCATAACTGGCTGGTCCTCTGTCATAATCATAAAACAGACTGGATACCGGCGCTCTCCAGTCAAAAATCAGCGGAATCATATCTGATTCCTTCCAGAAATTTCCAATTCCTATATAAAAGTTTTCCGGCTCCTGCTCTCCTTCATAGGTAAACTGAATTTTTCCAAAATAAGGAGAATCTGTCATTTTCTTATATCTTTTTAATTCCTTAAAATTTTCATCCCGTTCTCTTGAACGCATAAGATATGCTGTCTGATTATCATATTCTTCATATCCATATTCGTCAAATTCATTATAATTTTCCCAGAAATAATCATTCATATCCTCCATGTCTTTACTCACATCACCGATTCTTTTCTTCATGCGAACGATTTTTTTCTGTAATTCTTTCAAAATATAATCTAAATATTCCTCTTCACTCATTCTATACTCCTCTTTCTGCTTTACTGAAAAGCTGCTGCTTCCTCAAAATTCATTTTTCCTCCAAAAATATCAAGCGCGCTTCCTATTGTAAAATCAATTTTTCCCTTTCCCAGTTTCTTTAATGTCCATAAGTCTTCCATACAGGAAATTCCTCCAGCATAGGTCATGGTTATTCCTTCCATTTTTCCCATAATTTCTGCCAGTTCTTCCTCGATTCCCTTTGCCTTTCCCTCCGCATCCACTGCATGAATCAAAAATTCATCACAAAAACGGCTCAGTTTGTCAAAAATCTGCTCTGTGAGAATCACATTTGTAAACTTCTGCCATCTGTCTGTGACAATAAAATACTTTCCATTTTTTTTCCGGCAGCTTACATCTAAAACCAATCTCTGTTTTCCTACCGCTTTGATTAATTTATTCAAATTGTCATAATTTATTTCACCATTTTGAAATACAAAGGATGTAACTATGACATGAGAGGCACCGGCATTGAGATATTCTGCGGCATTTTTATCCGTAATGCCGCCTCCTGCCTGAAGACCTCCTTTATATCGGTCAAGCGCCAACAATGCCTGCTGCTTTGTTACTTCATAATAAGGGGAGGCCATTGGATTTAACAAAATCACATGTCCTCCTGATATATGGTTTCTTTTATATAGTTCGGCATAATATGCAGCATCCTGAACGGAAACAAAATTTTCAACTGCGTCATTATTTTCGTCTTTCAGGCTTCCGCCTACAATTTGTTTTACCTGTCCGTTGTGAATATCAATACATGGTCTGAATTTCATAATCAAGTCTCCTTATATTTTTTAATGTACAATTCTATTGTTTGCAGAATTTTATACGGGCAAATAATGCTGTGGAATAGTTTACCACAGGATTTTGGAAATTACAAGATAAATTCAGTCCATTCGTTTATATAACCTTTAAGTATTGTATTATAGCTTTATTGTTTCACATTTTACACAACACAATCATCTACTGATGATTTTTATAATCTTTTTTATAGATAGTTTAATACATCATTTGACTTATTACTATACTTCTTTAAATATTTTTTATCTTATTGCCTTTTTTTACAATATCCCTCCTATATTTATTTCACTTTTCTTTTTATTATTTTTGCTTGGATTTTTTTAATTTTCTTTAAATTTTATTCTTAAACAACCGCCTCTACCAGTATTTTATCCCCAATTTGAATTTCTTTCATAAAGCAGTCTTTTTACAGCTTCTAATACTCCTGCCCTTGTCCAGACTGTATTCTTTTTAAAACTCCCTGTTCCAGCAAGTTTTTCATCCATTGATTTACAGAGACGTGAAACAAGAAATGAATATCCGGATGTATATTCATAAATCAACTCTGATATCTTTTCAATATTCATTCCTGTGTGATAATCTTCTTCATATTGGCTTAACATGCCTGAAATATCCTCCGCTGAAAAGCTCATATCCACATCAAAATCAGCGGCAATATTCCATGGACTGTTCTGTCTGTGTTCCTTATCCTGACGAATTTTCTTTCTGATATTTCGGATATCATAAACTCCGGCAAGAATCACGGACTGGAAAACAGAAGTTTCATCTCTGTCAAGATATCCCGCTTGAAGCTGCGCCAGAAAATCCAGAAATATTTGATTATTTGTTGCAGTATCTACTTCATCTATCATAAATACAATTGGTTTTTCTGATTTTTCACACCATAGATTTAGAACCTTAAATAACGCCTGAAGCGAATTGATTCTTGCACGTCTTTCTACAAAAGAAGTAAGTTTTTCTTTTATTTTATCAGGAAAATTTTTTACACCAGATAATAATTCCTCTGAAAAAGCAGCGACAAATACCTGCTCGCTTTCAAAGGACAGAGAGCTTATTCTTTGAAAGTCCAAACTTACAACCTCATAATCGTTCTTTAAAAACTTTGCAAGAGCCCGCAGTATAGTTGTCTTTCCATACTGCCTTGTCCTGTTGATAGTAAAATATTCTCCTGCGTCTATCATTAATTTAATGGTTTTCAATCTTAATTCCAAATCAACCATATAATGCTTAGTTGGCTGACAGGCACCGTTTATATTGAAAATCCTTCCCATTTCATATCACACTCCCTTTTCTATAAGCTGATTCTTTTGAAATTATTTCTATTTTATCATACCACTTTTTATTTTTCCAGAAATAATAAAGAATTTCTCATAAGAAAATCTTTTAAATTAAAAAAATCCCACACAATATTCCATGCAGGATTTTCTTTATATTTATTAATAATACTGCCTTAAAAACTATTTCCCTATTCTATCTCCTTCATAATCTCAGAAACCGCCTTCTGGTCGATTCCCGAATCTTGTGTTTCTTCCTCTTTTACCACTCCTGTTTCACTCCTCTGTACTTCCAAACTCTGCTCACTTTCTGATTTCTCCATATACATCGTTATCTCTTCTGTTTCTTCTTTCTCTACCTCATTCCCTGTTTCTTCTTTCTGTGTTATCTTTTCCTCTTCTTCCTGCTGAGTCTTTGGCGTCTCTTCCGTTTCAGCTTTTTTCATTTCTTCCATAGCTTCTGCCAGTTCTGCTGCCTTTTTCTTCTTTTTCTTTTCCAATATTACAAACACAGCCAGAACCGCCACACTGAAAACAGTAATCGCTGTTCCTGCCTTCTTTCCCTGCGGATAATACCGAAACTCCAGTGTATGCTCTCCTGCTTTCACCGGAATCGCCATAAGCGCATCCTTTATCGATGTATATTTTGTCTCTTTCCCGTCGACTAAAACACTCCATCCTTTGTCATAAATAATTGACGTATACAAAAGCCCGTCTGTTTTTGCATCTACCGATGCCTTTACATAATTATCGCCATATTCTTCTACCTTCATAGGCTCTGAACCTAATTTCTCATAAACTCTGTCAAATACATCACTGTTAAAATCATAAGCGTACAACTGCAACGTAGTAGCGTCGCTGTCAGAGGTATTCACTGTCACTACGGTTCCAGCCGGCATTTCTCCAAAATGTACAATTCTCCTGTGCTCCAGCCCGCTGAAGCTGTTTGAAGAAGAAAATCCCGTGTCCTGATTATAAGCACTGAAACTTATACTGTCTACATAAGTAGTTACATACACATAAACATCAGAATCCTCTTCCACATTAATTGTCACCGTTTTATCTGCGGTAGATGCCTGTATATAACTGTACAGCTCACTTTCTCCTGCCGCCAGCTCCGCAAACTGATTCTGTATGGCAAACGGATTATTTCCTTCCAGTGAAAATTCATTATTAAAATTCTCCGGCAGCATAAATCCAAGTGGCAGACAATAATTCACTCTGTATAAATACCTGTTCTGTTCTTCATTATAATCCGTCAGTGTATACATATCCGTATCATCCAGAACTTTTTCTGAAAATACATATTTTACAGACAACAGTGATGAAGTCAACGGTGTAAATCCATAATAAGAATATGCATTCATAGACTGCTCAAATCCAAGTCTGCCCAAAAATTCGGTAAAACCTGCATTTGCCATAGAAGAGAAAATCGAAACTCCTTTATATCCGTTCCATGCAGCATCATTTTTTGTCTTGCGATTCAGCTTCTCTATCCGGTAAAAATCATGGTCACTTTCAGCCGCCTTTGCCACCATATCCTCAATCGCCTGATTATCCTGAAGATACGCGGAATAAGTAGTAGGCTTATAGGAAGATTCCTCGCTGGAATTGATAAAGGTTTCCGCCGCACAGATTACTATCAGAAGATATGTACTAATCTCCTTATATAATATCTTATTAAGTGTCATAATCAACAGAACCATGTAAAAGACAAGCAGAACCAGAGTAATATAAATATTATTAAAGCTTAAATCCTCCTGATAAATTTCCTCCATCAGAAGAATCACTCCCACACCTCCTGCAAAACAGCCCCATAGCTGTCTTCTGCTCATATGCTCCGCATTGATATACGCCTCAAAGCACATAGTAAGAATCAAAAAAATATAAATAAAAGATTCTCTTGCCGGAAGACTGTTTGGAAAATGAAATCCATGCCAGATATAATTAGGAATATTTGTATTAAAACTAATCAGCAAAAGGGCAATCAAAATAATTTTTCCTATTTTTTCCTTTTTATTTACTCTGCGGCTTATACAATAAACAGGAATAAACAAAAATACCGCCACTGTACAGTATACATTTGGGTCATGTGCTTCAAAAATAGCCACAGGTATCTCTATCAGTGACCTTCGAAGCATATCCAGAATAGAAAAATAATTAATCCATGTTTCCGGAAAATTAAACTCACCGGAGGCCGTATAGCCAAGCGCATATACTTCCGGCAGAATCATCACAGCGCCAAGTCCTCCTGCCAAAGCAGAAAATATGCCAAATCTCAGGATTCTGTCAATATAAAAATGTTTTTCCTCTTTTACATAAACTACCAGCAGCACCAAAAAATACAAAACTGCAAAAATACAAAGCATAATCGCAATATAATAATTTGAAAAAATGGCAATTCCAAGAGAAATTGTATATAATTTAAACTTTTTTTCCTTTACAAGACTTTCCAGACCCAATACTATAAACGGAAGCAGAACCACACAGTCCAGCCACATAATATTCCACGAAAAAGCCGCCATATAGGAGGACATGGCATAAAAAAGCGCAAAACCCGCTGTCGCAAAGCTCTTTGTATGGAAACGCTTTGACAGATAATAGGTGCAGCTAAATCCTGCCAGTGCAGTTTTTATTAAAATCAGCAAATCCATTACAATCAATATGGAATTTTCTGGCACAAGCCCAAGCAGAAGATTTATCGGGCTTGCCAGATAATAGGAATAAATCGCTGAAAAATTTACTCCCATTCCGATATCCCATGAAAAAGTCAGGCTTCCGCCATTTACAAGCTTTTCATAAAGTTCTTTATAAAACGGCGCATACTGGTGATACATATCGCTTCTTAGATAAATATTATCGCCAAAGGGATAAATTTCATTTTTTGCAAAAATAACTCCCAGTATTACAAATGGAATCAAAAATCCAAAAAAATACACCAGATTCTCCTTTATCCATTTTAATATGCCCGTCTGGCTCTTTTCATTCATTATTTTGTACCATGGAGCTGCCGCAATATATTATATGGCATCCCCTTATCCTTTCTATATATAATTTAATTTATATTTTTTCAACCCTCTGCCTTTTTTGAAAATAATAATTATTTTTTGCGAAAAATAATTAATTTGCTGAAAATATAATTTGCCACGATTACAACAACAGAGCTGACTATCTTTGCTGTAAGAAAATCTGTATTTAATTCTGAGGCTCCCCAGATAATGATGTCAGCCATAATTAATGTAATAATTCTGGCTGACAAAAATGATACGATTTCCTTAAACAATACCCTGCCCTGAAAAGATTTTGACTCAAATACAAAAAGCTTATTTGTTATGTATGCAAAGGCAACCGATACAAGCCATGCGATATTATTTGATGTAATCTCACCAAATCCTGCGCCATGAAAGCAGAGAAGCGCCACAATATAATCAACTGCTGTTGTAAGTACACCAAATATCAGATACATAAATGCTTCTTTATTGAAAAAAATATTTTTTATTTTATTCATCTGTTATTCCTCTTTACATTCGGAATTTATTAATTCAATATTTGTATTTTTCAGGATATAAATCGGTCTTCCCTTTATTTCAATGTAGATGCGTGCCACATAACCTCCCAGTATTCCGATAGACAATTCTATAATGCCTCCCAGAAACAATACTGCACATAATGTTGTCACATATCCCGGCACCACAATACCATAGACAAACGTCTGAATCAGTGTAAAAATAATATAAATAAATGCCAAAAAAGAAATAACGCTTCCCATAAAAGTAACTGTTCGAAGCGGTGCGACTGAAAATGCTGTGATTCCGTCTATCGCATACTTAAACAGTCCCCAAAAACTCCATTTGGACTTTCCCATAATACGCTCTACATTTTCATAAGGAATCCATTTTGTCCGAAAACCAACCCATGCAAAAATTCCCTTTGAAAACCTCTGCCGTTCAGCAAGAGAAAGCACGGAATCCACCATCTGTCTGGTCATAATCCGAAAATCCACTGCTCCCTGTACCAAATCTACATCGGTAAAACGGTTGCTCAGATTATAAAACATTCTTGAAAAGACACTTCTGATTTTAGATTCTCCCTTTCTGGTAGACCGTCTTGCAGCACAGCAGTCATAACCCTCCTCTATCCCCTTTATCATATCCGGAATAAGTGCTGGCGGATGCTGTAAATCTGCATCCATAATAATCACATAATCCCCCGTAGAATAGAAAAGTCCTGCATACATGGCAGCTTCCTTGCCAAAGTTTCTGGAAAAGGATAAAAATTTTACATCCTCATGCTCCTGCGCCAGCCCCATTAATTTCTGATATGTTCCGTCTCTGCTTCCATCATCTGCAAAAATAAAACGGAAGGAATAATTTTCGATTGTATTTACTGTTTTTACAGTTTCCCTGTAAAACATATCTATCATATCTTCTTCGTTATAACAGGGTACAATAATATCTACTTTTTTCATCTTGTTCTTTCCTTATTATTCGTTATTTCAGTCCTGTTAATGTTGAAAACAGGCATTGTAAACATCATAAAGGTCAGTGCTTACACACTCTGAATATTCCTGAATGGATATTTCCTGCCACACTTTGTTGTTAAATTCAAGCGTCTGTTTTTCCAAAAACGGTTCATAAATTTCTTTAAATTTATCCGCTTTATATTTGTCTTCTAGATTCTTTTTATTCTCGGCTGTCTCCATTTCAAGGTAATCATGGATACATTTGATAATATAATATCCGTCTTCTGTTTCCACAAGATTAGATATCTGTCCATCTGTCAGCCCAAAAGCCGCTGTCTCAAAATTTTCTTCCATCACTCCCCGCCCAAAAACACTCTTATATTCTGTATCGTCTGATTCTGAAGCAGCCAGTGATTGAAAATCCTCTCCCTGATTTACTCTGTCCAGTACAGACTGTGCTTTCTCTCTAATCTGTGTAATTCTTTCCTCATCATATCTGGTAACATTTCCATAAATATCTCTGTTTCCAGTCTGAAAATAAATATACATTACCTCAATCACTTTTGCTTCTTCATCACTGATTTCTCTGTCTTCCTTTGTCACCGAATCAAAATATTTATCTGTGAGATACATTTTTTGATACAGATGAAAAACATCCTCTTCTGTAACGTCAAGCAGCTCTTTTTCAATATCACTCAAGCTTCCAAAATATTGTGCCGCTGCCTGCTCAAGAGTATCTTTTTCACTGTCATTCAGGCGGATATCTTCATTCTCTGCCATAAGAGAAATAGCACACAGCTCTATCATCTGATTTTTTACTTTATCCTTTATTTCTGCCTCAAGATTTGTGTCTTCAAAGGCTCTTGTCCAGATATCCGCTCCCAGATGAGTTTCATATTTATTTTTTTCATTCATTAATACCAGCATAATCTCAGCCAGCTCCTCAGGCTCACCTGAAATTTTAAATATTTCATTTTTTGACAATCCTGTTGTGATTTTTATATCCTTATTGCAGCCGCTTAATATGCAGATTATAATGATACAAATAGCAATTCTTTTTTTCATAGAATTATTTATGCTTCTACTACAAGATATCTTCCGTCTGGAACGGAAAACACCTCCAGTACCTCCTTTAAATCTTCCTCTGACATTTCTTCTATGTCTATGCCTGCTTCTTCCAGATACTCCTTTACTTCTTTTATATCCTGAAATACCTGCGCCATACAGTCGATAAGAAACTCATCTGCTTCCTCCAAAGTTTCTGCGACTGGTTTTTTAAACAATTTTTCTTGTTCTTTTAAAAAAGTTTCCAATATAATTTCTTCATATTCCATCTTATCATATTTCCTTATTACATCTATTATATATTTCCTGCCTGAATCTGATTGAATACATAGTCCCTTATCATATATATTATATATTCCCGTATGGATATATCTCCTTATGAATAATTTCCTTATGGACAATTTCCTTATCTGCTTAATACCTGATACACATCATAAAGAATGCTTTCCACTGTTGTCGTAACATATTTTGCATGCGCACGGATTTCTGAATTGGCACTTGTCATAGCATAGCTGTACAGCGAATTTTCAAACATTTCCAAATCATTATAGCTGTCACCAAAGCACATGGTATCCTCTTTCAGTATATGAAAAATCTGCTGAATATTTTTTAATGCCTCTCCCTTATTAACCTCTTTTGCCACAAAATCCAGCCAGCATTTGCCGGAAATCGTTGTCTTTACTTTATTTCCCCATTTTCGATGAAAATAATCACTGGAGTTTAGAATACCTCTCTCTTCATATACAGATATTTTGATGTAATCCTCCTTCACTTCTTCCAAATCATGAATAATGCATATATTATTCCCAACATAATTTGCGATATGGTCTACATACTGTTTTGATTTTGGCATAAGATAAGAAGTTTCCTCACCAGACAACAAAATTTCACAGTCACCCTTTTCATAAATATCCTTCATAATTTCTAAACCCAGCTTTTTATCCAACGGAGTTTTTGACAATGTTTCCCCTTTATATTTTACAAAGGCACCGTTTTCACAGATATATACAATATCTTCACAGACCTCTCCAAACAGCCGTTTTAAATTCGGATACTGCCTTCCGCTTGCCGCTACGAAGACAACTCCATACTGATTTAACTTTTTTATATAATCTATGACCTTTTCCGATACTTCTCTGGCACCGTTTAAAAGTAATGTGCCGTCTAAATCGCTGGCTATTAACTTTACCATCCGCTCTCCCATCTGGCATATACATATGCTCTTATCTTTTTTCCCGGTATTGCCTCGGCGTATATCCGGTAATATCCTTAAATTGTCTTGTAAAATGTTCTTTATTTTCATAGCCGCATCTGAAGGCTATTTCCGATATAGAATCGGAATTACTGGAAAGAAGATAACATGCATATTCTATTCTGCTTTTAATAATATCATTCATTACAGAAACGCCAAAGAGCTGTTTGTAAATATGCTGAAAATAAGATGTGCTCAGATTCAGCGACGCGGCGATTTCATTTACTCCTGATATCATATTGTCAGGAGTAAAGTTATAAATTCTATTTCTCACTTCATTGAAATCCCGCCGATATCTGTTTAATTTATCTGAAAATTTTATTTCTTCATGATAAATATCACTGAATTTGTAAAACATCACTTTTATTTTAGAATCCAGTATTTCCTTGTGATATTTCCCCTGCTGCTTAAATTCGATTCGCAAATCCTGCATCATGGAGGAAATATCATTTGAATTTTGTATTATCATCAGTTTGTTGACAGGAATATCCAGCTTCTGAAAGAATTCAGCCGCATCCTGTCGGTCAAAATGCATCCAGTCATTGATAAATGGTCCCTGATAGTCATAATATCTTTGAGAAAACCCCTTTTCATACAAAATAAACGAAGGCTCCACTGTCTGTATCTCTCCTTCTTCTGTAAGAATCATTACATTTGATTTAAGATACAAAAACAAATAATCACCAGTTCCCCTTGGTCGGTCGATATCCACACCAGCACAGTGTATAAAATGATATCCTATTCTGTGAAGTTCAAATTGATTTTCTTCCATATTCTTTCTACTTATACTTTAATGTACAAAATACATCCCCGATTTGCCGGAAGATTTAAAATAATCTTGCCGTCTCGGATTGTCGCTTCCTTTTTCTCATCCGGAATCAGATTTTCTACTTCTCTGCTTCCATACATTACTGGAATCTGAAGTTCTGCCGCATTGTCATCATTATTTAATGCAACAATAACTGCTGAGTTTTCCAGTTTTCTTGCAAATACAAACTGTCTGTTTGTCAAAAGTACCTGTTCATAGCCGCCTGCTGTCAGCTCTCCGTACTTTTTTTTGAGCTGTCCAAGCTTTATCATAAGCTTTAATACTTCATTTTTGGTATAATAGTCTGAATAATCCCCAAGCTCCAAACATGGTCTTAAATTCCAGTCGGAACCTCTCTCCTTGCTTCCGTCAATTGAAAACTCAGAGCCATAATAAATAGAAGGAATACCCGGAACAGTATACAGTAACATTGTAACATTATACATATGTTCTTTATTGTTCAGCTTTGAATAAATTCTGGCAACATCATGATTATCTACAAATGTATATAATTTTATTCCTTGTGCCAGATTATTTAATCGATTAATCGTATGGGCAATCTCAAAATAATTGTGGTCGTTATGTCCGGAATACAATCCCTTATGAAGCTCATAATTAGTTACAGAGTGCAGTCTGTCGCTGTTTGCCCATCTTCCGTAATCTCCGTGAATCACTTCTCCCATCAGCCAGAAGTCTTTTTTCACCTGCTTTGCTACCTGTCCAAGCTCACTCATAAAGTTCATATCCAAAACATCAGCCGCATCAAGACGAATTCCGTCGATATCAAATTCGGATACCCAGAATCTCACTACATCAAAGAGATAATTTTTCACCTCCGGATTCCATACATTCAGCTTGGCTAAAAGGTTATAGCCGCCCCAGTTTTCATAAGAAAATCCGTCGTTGTACTCATTGTTTCCGCCAAAATTCACATGACAGTACCAGTCCTTGTATCTGGAATTTTCTCTGTTCTTCTTTATATCCTGAAAGGCAAAAAATTCTCTTCCAGTATGATTAAACACACCATCTACAACTACTCTTATATTGTTTGTATGACAATTTTTTACAAATTCCTTAAAGTCATCGTTTGTACCAAGTCTTCTGTCTACCATTTTGTAGTCTGTGGTCTCATAGCCATGTCCTACGGATTCAAAAAGAGGTCCGATATAGATTGCAGTACAGCCGATTTTTTTCGCATGCATTGCCCACTCATTCAGCTTATCAAAATGACTCTCGCTGTTGCCTGTATTTTCATGTGCGCAGCCACACAGTCCCAATGGATAAATGTGATAAAAGACTGCTTTGTCATACCATGGAATATCCGGCATAGTATCTGGAATAATTTCCTCCGGTTCTTCCGCCACTGTGCTTACTTCGGCAATCTTGACAGAAGCATCTTCCTTTGGCTTAAAGTTTTTCATTTCCTGATAGATTCTTCCCACTGGAAGTCCTACGACATTATTATAGTCTCCATCAATCTTTTTTATAAACTTTGCGCCCATTCCCTGAATCGCATAACCACCCGATTTGTCTTCCGGCTCTTTTGTCTGCACATATTCAAGTATTTCGTCATTGCTCATGGCATACATCTCAACCTTTGTTTCCTCAGAAAATGTTATTTTCTGTCTGGCTCCATGAATGGTATAGATAAGTGTGACACCGGTCCATACACTATGTATGGTATTGGAAAGCATGGAAAGCATAGCTGCGGCATGTGTGTCATCAGTCGGCTTTCCAAATACAGTATTGTCCTTTGCCACAATAGTATCTGCGCCGATAATCAGCATTTCATCTGAATTCTTTCCTTCTCTGCACAGTCTTTCATAGACATCCTCCGCCTTTTGAGCAGATAATCCTTCTGCCACTTCCGACGGTATAGAGGATAATATTTTTTCCTCTCTATCACTTGGAATATATTCATAATCAAGTCCAATCTGGGTAAGTAAATCCCTTCTTCTCGGTGATTTTGATGCTAAAATGATTTTCATGTTAAATTTCCTCGCTTCCTAAATTACATATAATTTTTTCTAATTTTTATTGAAACAATCGGTGAAAAGCTGATTCTATTATTCAAATGCCCTGATTCTATATGTTACATTCAACCTTTCGCATATTTTGCGACATTCTTCTTCTTCTTCCTCCGTAATTGTTGTTTTTACGGTAGTGAGAACAACGTTTGGTACATATTTTTTTGCCTCTTTGGCAAATTCAAGCGTTGCCTGAAAGGCTCTGTCTCCAAATTTACTCCTTACAATCTCATTATACCGCTTTTCATTCGGCGTATTCAAACTGATGGATATGGTATCAATCACACCTTTCATTCCCGGAAGAATATTTTTTTCGTGTGAAAGATTTCCGTGTCCATTTGTATTCAGCCGTATCTTTTTTTCATAGGTCTTTTTTACAAATTTCGCCACCTCAAGCATATCTTCAAAGCGCTCTGTCGGTTCACCAAATCCGCAGAAAACTACCTCCTCATATTCATCAAGATGAAATTTTGCAAATTCATTTTTTACTTCCTCCACAGAAGGCTCTCTTTCCAGCCATAAGGTAGAGGATTCCCCTACGGTTTCTTTTTCATTTCTAAGACAGAACACACAGCGACAGTCACATCTGTTTGTCATATTTACATACAGGCCATTATGTACCTTGTATAAGATTGTCATTCCCTTTGACATGATTTATTCCTCCAGATTAAAGATAATCACTTTTTATTCTACCACCTTTTTCTGAATTTGAAAACTGGTTTTTTACTTTATTTCTTTTGAAAGGACAAAGAAAGAGATTGCCTCATAAATGATAACTGAATCATTTATGAAGCAATCTCTTTTCCCTAAACCATAATAGAAAATCAGGCAGAACTGGTATAAACCAGCAGCCGAATTTCATATTTGCACAGCACAGGCTTTACTGCCTGCATAAGTGTTTTATAAGATGAATTTCGTCTCTTATGAAGCCGTGAGCTTCACTAAGTTTATTATAACATTAATACAGACATGAAACAAGTGTTTTTTAGTATATTTTTATATTTTTTTAACCTTCTTTTACATTTTTTCGGTAATTTTTTATTTTCTGTCCTCAATGGCCTGATATTCTTTGTCTTCTACCTCTGCCTGATAGGAAGGTCTTATAATTTTATCTCCGCTGATTAGCTCTTCGAGTCTGTGTGCACTCCAGCCCGCGATACGCGCAATCGCAAAAATCGGTGTATATAACTCCAGAGGAATATTCAACATACTGTATACAAACCCGCTGTAAAAGTCTACATTTGCGCTGACTCCTTTGTATATCTTCCTTCTCTCGGCTATAACCTGCGGTGCAAGACGCTCTATTTTGGAATACAGGGCAAAATCCGCTTCTCTGTGCTTTTCCATTGCAAGTTTCTCTACAAATCCCTTAAAGACAAGTGCTCTTGGGTCTGATATGGAATATACAGCATGTCCCATTCCATAAATCAGTCCTTTTTTATCAAATGCCTCTTTATTCAGCAGCCTGACCAGATATGCCTTTATTTCCTCTTCATCATTCAAATCAGAAACATTTTTCTGGATATCGTTCATCATTTCCACAACTTTAATATTGGCACCGCCATGCTTTGGTCCCTTTAAAGAACAGAGCGCCGCAGCTATCACAGAATAGGTATCCGCACCCGAGGATGTTACGACTCTTGTAGTAAAGGTAGAGTTATTGCCGCCGCCATGCTCCATATGCAGCATTAATGCAATGTCAAGTACCCTTGCTTCAAGGTCGGTATACTGCATATCTGTTCTTAACATACGAAGGATATTTTCTGCCATGGAAAGACCTACATCCGGCCGGTGTATATAGAGATTATTATCCAGCCGGTAATGACTGTATGCCTGATAGCCATATACCGCCAGCATAGGAAGCTGTCCAATTAACATAATGCACTGTTTCAGAACATTCTCAAGACTTAAATCAGTCGCATATTTATCATAAGATGCAAGAGTAAGCACACTTTTTGTCATACTGCTCATAATATCGCCGGTTGGAGCTTTCATAACCACATCCCGCACAAAATGTTCAGGAAGTATTCTTAAATTTGACAGTACATCATCAAATTTTTCCAGCTCGACTTTATTTGGGAGATGTCCAAACAACAGAAGAAAAGCCGTTTCTTCAAATCCAAATCTTTTTTCCCTTACAACTCCGGCTACCAAATCCCTTACATCATATCCTCTGTATACAAGTTTTCCGTCGCACGGAATCTTTGCTCCGTTTTCTATCTTGTATGCATCTATCCTTGATATATGAGAAATCCCCGCCAGAACACCATTTCCGTTTTTGTCACGGAGACCTCTTTTTACATTATACTGGTCATATAAATCAATATCAATTTTATAAATATCTTCATATTGATTTATCATTTTTGATGAATATTCTAAAACCTCTTTTTTATTTAACATTTTCCCACTTCCTCTCGATATATAACTTTGCGGCCATATAACATTGTTTCATCGTAAACAGTTTCATTCTGAACTATTATAATATAAAGAGAGGAATTTGTCAAGATGCAGTGATAACTTCTGCATTCTTATGAATTGCTGCACACAATCCCTTTCTCGCTGTCCATCATCACATAAGCCCCGTTTTTCAAAATATGTGTTGCATGCTCGGCCCCAATAATAACAGGAATATCAAGTGTCAGCCCTACAATGGATGCATGTGAATCTGTCTTTCCATTCTCTGTAATAATCCCTGAAGCCTCCTTTAACTGCTCCATCATACTGTTATCTGTCTCTGAAACTACCACAATATCCCCTTGCTTGAAATAAGTCTTTAATTCCAGCGCATTTTTACACACACATAAATTGGCCTTCGCAGTCAGCTTATTCACTCCGTTTCCCTTTATCAGAATATGTCCTGCAATATGCACCTTAATCATATTTGTAGTTCCCGGTACTCCAAGCGGAAGGCCCGCTGTAATTACGGTTAAATCTCCCTGCTTTATAATTCCTTTTTTCATTGCCACATCTACTACATGGTCAAACAAATCATCTGTATTATCCTGATTTTCAAGCTTTACCGGAATAACACCCCATGAAAGATTCAAATGCCTGCATACATATTCGTTTGGACTTCCGCCAATAATCGGACAGGAAGGCCTGTATTTCGAAACCATTCTTGCAGTTCCGCCAAGCTTTGTCACTGTGATAATCGCAGCAGCATTCAAGTCGAGAGCTGTCGTACAGGTTGCATGAGAAATCGCATTTGTAATATTTCCTTTTACAAAATATTTTCCGTTTTCAAATTTTTCCTTATAATTAATATCCTGCTCCGTTCTGACTGCAATCCTTACCATTGTCTTTAAAGCCTCTACCGGATATTGTCCGGCAGCAGTTTCTCCGGAAAGCATAATGGCACTTGTCCCGTCATAAATCGCATTTGCCACATCTGTTGCCTCAGCCCTTGTAGGACGTGGATTTTTCATCATGGAATCAAGCATCTGTGTCGCCGTAATTACCTGCTTTCCAGCCTCTCTTGCCTTTTTTATAATTTCCTTCTGAATCACAGGAACATCCTCTAATGGTATTTCCACGCCCATATCGCCTCTTGCAATCATAATACCATCTGAAACCCGAATAATTTCCTCAATATTGTTCACACCCTGCATATTCTCAATTTTTGCAATAATGTTCATGGTCTTGCATTTCTTTTCCTGAAAAATCTTTCTTATCTCAAGAATATCTTCTGCTGTTCTGGTAAAAGATGCCGCCACAAAATCAAATCCATTTTCTATTCCAAAAGTAATATCGTCATAATCCTTCTGGCTGATAAAAGGCATGGTAAGCTCCACACCCGGTACATTCACGCCCTTGTGGTCGGTAACTTCTCCCTCGTTCAGCACTTTACAGACAATATCCGTATCAGAAATATTTTGTATCTCAAGCTCAATCAGTCCATCATCAATTAAAATATGGATTCCTTTTTTTACGTCGTGCATCAGGTTTTTATAGCTGATAGAAACCTGATGTTCATCTCCTTCTACTTCTTTTGTAGTAAATGTAAATAGCTGGCCTTTTTTAAGAAAAATTTTATGATTTTTAAAATTCCCAATACGGATTTCCGGTCCCCTTGTATCCAAGAGCGTTGCAACCGGCAAATCAAGACTTTCTCTTAATTCCTCTATCTTTCTTAAGTTTTCCAGATGACGGCTGTAATCCTGATGCGAAAAATTAAATCTGGCAACATCCATACCCTCTAACATTAATTGTTTCATAATGTTAATATCCTGTGTCGCCGGACCAAGAGTACATATAATTTTTGTTTTTCTCATATTTTCTCTTTTAAGCTAAAAAAGCTCTTTTACTCCTTTTATTTATTTTTTATAATACTCTTATCATAACATTGATTATCGGTTTTAATCAAGAAAAACTTTGGAAAAAAATCCCAGATTTATAGTTATTTTAATTTTGATAACACGCTTTCTTTTACACTCTGATAATAAAATTATCAATCAGTCTTGTCTTTCCTATATAGACAGCAACTGCCGCCAATATCTCGCCTTTTATTTCTTCTATACTTTCAAGTGTCTGAAAATCGACAACTTCCACATAATCAATTTTTGCAAGAGGCATGGTTTCTATTGTCTGTGTAATAGTCTGCTTAATCTCTAAACTTTTTCTTTCTCCGCTTTCGATTTGTTCCTTTCCTTTTTGAAGTGCCCTGTTTAAAATAACGGCCTGTTTTCGCTCCTCCTCATTTAAATAAGTATTTCTGGAGCTTTTTGCCAAACCATCCTCCTCGCGGATAATCGGGCATCCTATAATCTTAATATCAAAATTCAAATCCTCCACCATATGTCTGATAACGGCAAGCTGCTGTGCGTCTTTTTGTCCAAAATAAGCCCTGTCAGGCTGTACAATGTGAAACAGTTTGGAAACCACCGTACATACACCGCTAAAGTGTGTCGGTCTGGTTTTACCGCATAACCCCTGTGTCAGTGTGCGCATATCCACATAGGTAGAATAATCCCGATGATACATTTCTGACGGCTCAGGATGAAATATAAGCGCGGCGCCTGCCTGTTCGCAAAGGGCCGCATCTCTGTCCAAATCTCTTGGATAGGTTTCTAAATCTTCTCCGGGAGCAAATTGTGTAGGATTTACAAATACGCTGACTACTACTTTGTCATTACCTTTTACTGCTGCGTCAATCAGGCTTTTGTGTCCCTCATGAAGATAACCCATGGTAGGCACCAGTCCTACACTTAATCCTTGTTTTCTCCATTCTTTTACCTGTTTTCTTACTTCGTTTATTGTTGATACGATATTCATAACTTCTATACCTTTCCTGATATAATCTTTATAATGCAATTAATTTCAACAGTATTTTTTGCTATAATTTGTTTTATTTGCAGTTCTTTTATTATCATTTTCTAATATAATTTTTCTATTACCTCGTCAGAAATGGCGTATTCATGCTCCTTTGCCGGAAATACGCCTGAGCTGACCTCTCTTTTATATTCTTTAAATGCCTCCTTCATAATTTCACCCACATTTGCATATTTTTTTACAAATTTTGGAGTAAAATCAGAAAACATTCCCAGTAAATCCTGATAAACCAGTACCTGTCCGTCGCAACAATTTCCTGCGCCAATTCCGATGGTTGGAATTGCCAGTTCCTTTGTGATAAGAGCGGCAAGCTTGGATGGAACACACTCTAGTACTACCGCAAATGCGCCGGCTTCTTCAATTGCTCTGGCATCTTCTAAAAGTTTCTTTGCAGCTTCTTCGGTTTTGCCCTGTACTCTGTGACCGCCAAATGCATGAATTGACTGAGGAGTTAAGCCAAGATGAGCCATTACCGGTATTCCTGCATGTGTAATTGCCTGAATCTGCGGACATACGGCTTTTCCGCCTTCAAGCTTTACTGCGCCGGCCCGGCCTTCCTTCATAAGCCGCCCAGCGTTGACAAGGGCATCATATGTGGAGGTCTGATATGACATAAATGGCATATCAATTACTACTAATGCATTTTTGACGCCTCTGGACACTGCCGCGCCATGGTGAATCATATCTTCCATGGTGACGGATATGGTATCTTCATAGCCAAGTATTACATTTCCAAGGGAATCTCCTACCAGAATACTGTCTATGCCGGATTCATCCATAAGTTTTGCGGTAGAATAGTCATATGCGGTAAGCATGGTGATTTTTTCGCTGTTTAATTTTGCGTTTTTAAAAGTAAGTACTGAAGTTTTTTGTGACATGATAAAATCCTCCTGAAATTTTAAAATTTTTTATTTTTCGAGGAAATTTTTGAATCATAAGAAATACTGTATCAAGTGAATTTCTTCTAAAAGTCGCCTCCTCGTAGACGCTTTTCTGATTGATGCAGTATGATAATAAGCTCCGGTGGAGCTGATATAAAAATAGAAAAATGATACATTTTCTATATGAATAGAATAATGTTCGATTAGATAGTAGCACATTTTATAAAGGTTTTCAACAGAAATTTTGAGAAGAAGAATGAAGAAAAGGAGAGGATAATTATATTAATTAGCGGTTGGTTGTGCATTTGTTTTTTGGAGAAAGTTGGGCAGGAAGTGAAAAGTAAAGATATCAGTATAGAATAAAGAGATTGGGGAAGGGATTCAAAAGAGAGAATATGGAAACCTCTGAATTCCATATTCTCTCTTTTGCTGAACAACAATGTGCTGTTTAGGTTTGGCTGATTATATGCTATCAGGGCTTCGCAGACCGTTTATATATAATAAAAACTCCAAATGAAACAATAAGCACTGCAAATCCAGTTATTGCTAATAATCTATTGTTATTTTCGGGTTTCTGAAGTTTTTCCAACTCCTTCTCTACCTGCAATAATTTCCATACAAGCCGGTTTCTTTTTTCTTCTGCTGTATATAAAGTATTTTCATTAATTTCTTTTACATAAATATCATATAATTTTATATATTCCTTTTCTGAATAAAGTGCTTTATATTTTTTTAACAGCGCCTTCAATACCAAATATTTTGGGTCGCCAAACTCTTCTTCATCAAATGGATTTTTTCGATTTTCTATATATATAAGCTTGTTTGCAAATTCTTCCAATTCAGTATCAAAATCTGTATAATAGCTTTTATCCCTGCTGACATAAGCCATATGAAATAAATTTTCATAACTGTATTCTGGATAAAGCTTTTTCATATATTCCAACCATACCTCAAGCTCCTTCCAGAATTTTTCTCCCCAATCTGGTTCCTCCTGTTTCTTCATTAATATAAAATTAGACAGTTCAGCCAACTCATGCCAGTTTTCTATCTTTGTCAGTTTTTCGTCAATTCCCCAGAGTTTAAACGCCTTTTCATAATGGCAATCCTCCAAACTTTTTCCCTGAACTTTTTTGTAAAATTCTTCCTCACTGTCAAGCCCTGATATAATCACTTGATTACACGCTGCCATTACTTCCACAATCCTCAGTTGTTCCCTGTTTTCCCATAAATATTGAAGCTGATGATGCATATCTTCTCTCGATTTTTCATAAAATTCCGAAGATTCCCACGCAATTCCTTTCTCCTCAAGTACTGCAGCTTTGGATTTATCCGAAAGTCCTACATACACAATACCATTTGTTGTTCCATTATACTCGTCCAAATCAGTATATTTAAAATATACTCCAGAATATTCATCTTCCTGCAAATAATTACGCACATACTCACAGACAGTCCTGAACTCTTCTGCCCACTTATTATTGCGTTCAAAAAACTTCTTCAATTCCTCTTTTGACAAATTTAACTGAATATATTCATGGCTTACTGTTGCATAAAGATAAATTGGTCCTGAACCTAAATATGAAGAAGAACTATTAAAATCACTGATATAGTAATTTCTATATCCTGTATCATCTCCATACAGGAACACATTACCGCCTCCATAACCATTTTGATATTCATTATTGATATAGTTCATATCTTTTTTATAATTTTCTGCTCTTTCTATCAAAAAATCCCTTGCCTTTTTGGCTTCCAAATCTGGATTTTCTTCATATTCTTCCCTCAAAGCATAAATATCATCTATGCTCACATACCAACCACTAAACTCAATTTCAGAACAATAATTTAATTTCTCTGCATATGTAATATGACCACTGAATCCAAAAAATAAAATCAGAAAAAATAAAATAATTATATTCTTAAAATTAATAAAATAACTTCTTCTCATACAACACCTCCTATTTATATGTAATATACCATAATGCACTATTATATGCTACACCAACATTTTCCCATACTGGTCTGCTATAATAACACTTATATTCTGTCCATGTAACTTGATTTGGAGTTTTTCCATTTATCCAAAATGCTGGACCCTTCCACCCTGCCTTAAACGACCACTTCCCTTCACCTTTTTGTAATCTCATAAAATGGTAATCCCATGGATTAGTTCTCAATTTAAATGCAAGTGCATGTCTGGATAAAGAATATGATGGTGTAGTTTGGGTAATTGATTGAACCTTATACTTTAATGCTGTCAAATCTCTTTTGACATATCCTTCCAATTGATTCAATTTATCTCCTGTTTTTAATCTTCGTATATCATTACACCAATAACCCGGAGTTCCCATAATTCCTATTTCATTCATTGCTATTTGTTCTACATTAAAAGTATTTTTATCAACAACTAAGATATTTAATGCCCATAAATAGCAGTTAAAATATGCATATTGACTTCCATTATGGTATCTTGCCATACACTCCTGACTATTATTAAGCTGGTCATCTCTTCTGATATATCCTGATACATTATTAATCACTGTTAGATTCACATCAGAGCAACCATATGCTGCCATTCCACTTTCGTCACTATATAATACTGGATTATTATAACAATACTGATATAAATTTGTCTCATTATCCAGCATATCCCTGTTCAAAAATCTCTTCACTTCTGAATCATAATACCTTGTATTCAAATAATACAGTCCTGTCTCTTCATCATAATAATACCCTCTGTACCTGACTGGATTTCTTTTTCCCAGTTCTTTATCTCCTGTCATGTCTGTCAGTTTTCCCCATACATCATAATCATACATACATCTGACAGTTCCATCTTTATCTGCAATTCCCTGTACATCTCCCACTCCATTTTTTACATAATAATAATCTGTTCCATTCCATTCAAATCCTGAAATTTCATCTCCACTGTCATACAGATACCAGATGATATCTTCCCCACATTTTTCTCCTATCATCTTATTATTCTCATCCAGCAGATATTCTGTTTCTATGCCATTTACTGTTTTCCCTATACGGATTCCATCCTTATTATATCTGTACGAAATTACACTTTCTCCATTTGTAATACTTTCCAGCATCCTTCCACTGTTCCATGACATCTCCCAGCCATTATAATACTTTATTGGGTTTCCAGACTCATCATAAAAAATATCTTTTCCATGATACTTCTGCAGTCCCAGTGTTGTATCTTCCCCATATCCATATAGCTTTTCTTCTATCTTATTTCCAGATAAATCAGAGAGAACAGATTTTAAAATATTATAATTATTATCATATGAATATTCAGACACAATCCCGGCCTCATAATCATAATACTGGATTAACTGCTGGTTTTTATCATAAATGTAATCATATATTTTTTTACTATTTTCATACACCGTTTTTAAATTCCCATTTTCGTCATACTCATACTCATATGTTCCCAAAAGGTTTGCTAGGCTTATCACCAGACTGTTTTCATCTGCTTCTTTTTCATCCAGTAAAATACTGTTTCCTGTTTCTGTCAGATATCTTGCAGCTTTTGTTTCACTGCTTTCTGTCACAAGCTCTGTCCCATTTGGCAGCAGAGCATGGAGCTGTATTCCATCTTCTGCTTCAGCAGTATATAAAGTAACTGTTCTTTCTTCTCCTTGATAGATACTGCTTTCTGTATAAATATCTGTTTCCTTTGAATAGGATATCCGCTTTTCCAGTCCGTCACCAGCTTTATAACCAGTAAGGTTGTTTTCTTCATCATATTTCAGTTCATAAGAAGTATCATTCAAAAAATCCTCTACCTGAACAAGCAGGTTCCCATCATACTCATACTCAAAAGTCTTTTCCCCATTCAGCCTGACAGATTTCAACAGGCTGTCTTCGTTATACTGATAATACTCATAATCTATCACATCTTCATTTGCATATTCCATTTTAACTGCATTCTCATTCTCATCATAAGTAACCCTGTTGTAAAACTGGTTATTTAAATAGGTATCTGCTGTGTTTTTTACATTATTATATTCATACTGATATACATCTCCATTTACTGCCCACACAGTCTTTCTTCCCTCACTGTCATACTGGTAAGTTTTGATATCTGCTTCTTCCCCATCTGCAAAGATTACCGTTTCTACCTGACTGTCTGCATCCTTCACACGAAGAAATTCTGTACCTGCATTGTCATCATAATACTCTTCTTTCGTAATCCTGTTAAATATCTGCACCTGCCTGTTTCCATTCACATCAATATACACTTTTTTATGGTCATAAATACCCAGTTCTGGTTCAAATCTGCTGCTCTGGTAATCAGACTGGTCAGCAAGCGCTTCTGTGGTCAACGGTTCAATATCTTCCCCATCATTGATACCATCAAAATCTGTATCTGCATACAACGGGTTTGTTCCTTTTTCATATTCTTCCAGTGCACTCAGCCCGTCTCCGTCTCTATCTGTATTGCTGTCAAACTGAAGAGGGTCTGTATGGGAATATAAAACTTCATACCCGTCTGGCAGTCCATCCCTGTCACTGTCTGCATTGTATGGGTCTGTCTGCAAATCCCATATTTCATATCCATCTGGCAGTCCGTCTTCATCACTGTCTATCACAATATCCTCCAGCCCTTCTTCTGTTCTGGCTAAAGATTCAATATTTGACCATTCTTCTTCTCCAAAAACATTGGTGCATTTCACACGGATATCTATTTCCTGTACAGTTTCAGACAGTAAAAATTTGTATTCATTTCCTTTGGTTTCATATATCTTTTGAAACTCTGTGGCACGGTTCTCTCTGGTATAAATCTCCATATTCCTCACATTGATATTCCCACCATAAATTTCTATCTGATTTTCCTCTTCCACAGATGTCACAAGAATTTCAGGATAAAATTCAATGTGAATTTCATCATAAACCGCCTTCAAATCCCTGTCTGGCTGTTCCTTTATCTCACCTGCATTTACAACAATCTTTTCAGCCACAATCAAACCTGAAAGCTCCACTGTATCTGCATTCACAGTAACAGTTCCTTCTGGCGCATAAACCAGACCTGCTATTTTTACATCAGAAGCATTGATTGTAATATTTTCTCCTGCTGTATAAAGAATTCCATTTCTCTCCAGTACAAAGTTGTCCCCGTTTATTTTATGCGACAGCCTTGCTCCTGCGATACCAGAAACAATAATATCTGACGAGTTGATAAACAGATTTGAATAGCTGTAAACATCCGTTTCCACATGTGTACTTTCATGATAAGCATCATACAAATTTACAAATTCACCACGGTCATAAAGCATATTTTGGATGCTTTGCTCCCATGAAACTTCTGTATCTGTACTGTGGATTCCACCCTGATAAAATGTACCATAATATAACTGTATATCCTGTGCTATCATGGAATACCAGTTCCTGTTTTTGTTCTGATAAACCATTCCCTGATTTGCCACATTTGCCGCCAGCATTCCTACTTCGGAATATCTCACCAACATGATAAATGCTGTTATAACAGCTAAAAATCTCATCTTTTTATTCATATAGCTCCTCCTTTATAATAATATTTTTAAACCACTTCAGTTTTCCAGTCTCTTCATCAGGAAACAACTCTTCCTGATACTCAAACCTGTACTGTGCACCTTAAGACTTTCATTGTCTGGCAATTCCATAAACAACTAAGATATCAATATAATAAATACCAAAGTAACAGTTAAAAATTTCATTTTTACTCATATAATTTCTCTCTAAATATAATATAAATATTATTATACAAAAAAAGCAGGAAAAAGTTGTCAGGAAATTGTGAACATTCCTATTTTGAAAATTTTCGTCAATTTCTCCAAAAAAACTGATAAAATATATACAAAGTCTACAATTAATTTTATGAGCTATCTGTTTTATTAAATCTATTTCTTCTTTAATTTAAAACATAAATATATTATTTTATACTATATCCTTTTAAAAATCAAAAGAAATGATAAATTTCTGTACTTCCTTCATAATTTCCTTTATAATTTCAATCGTTTCCATAATTTCCTCTGCCTCCATACTATGTCCCAATCCCTCAAACTGCTTCAGCTTTATATTTTCACTGCTGCATACCTTTCTTAACTTTTCAGCCTCTAAAAATCTGTCCTTAGTTCCTGCAATTACCAAATTATCCTCCGGTCGATTCAGCCGTTTTTCTGCCAAATATGGAAGCGTTGGCTTGAGCGGCGTAAAATAAACATTGCGCATCTGTGCCTGTAAACGAATCTGTGCCATAGAGGCCAGTACAGTTCCTATACTTTTAGACACAAATATAATATCCCCATATTCTTTTACATTTACATCTTTCAACCGTTCCCAGACATATCCCCATGCATTTTCAATATCCTCATAAATCGTCATCTCTGATTTTTCTTCTCTATGCGCAGCATAATGCAGATACATCGTATCATATTCCGCACCCTTGCATATTAAATCACTGTAATACAGCAGAGGACAATCTACCCCATATCTTCTTCCCGGAAAAAATATTGCCAGTTTCTTCTTCATAACTAATTCATCCTTTCTAAAAATATTATTTTCATCTGCCTGTATCAATAAAAGACAGAAACTTATATCTGTTGTCTGTTTTTGTCCAAGTTGAATTTCCCTTTTGCCTGTGCTATAATAAAACAGGAACAAAGTGCTTTATGACACTGGCCGCTTATAAAAACCTTTGCTGCACTTTGTTCAACAATAGCTGCTCTGTAAAGAGCTGTGTCACAGGAAAGGCGAAGCAATTTCCTGTGAAGGAACAAAATGCTTTATGGCACTATAAAAATATTTGTTTCCTGTAAAAATAAAGCTCCATAAAATAATGAAAGTAAGAGGAATCAAAATGACATCAACACAAAATCAACCTTTTTTTCATAAAATCAATCAAATGTCATTCGGTTTTATCGGTCTTGGCCTTATTGGCTCTTCGATTGCCAAGGCTCTGCGAAGCACCTTTCCAAACTGCCGGATTATTGCCTTTAACCGCAGTGAAAAGCCTCGCCTGCTCGCATTGGCAGATAAGGTTGCCGATATTGCAGTAGATATAATAAGTCCGGTATTTCAGGAATGTGACTATATTTTTTTATGCACTCCTGTTGAATACAATGAAGCTTATTTAAAAACTTTAAAATCCATTATCAAACCCTCCTGTATTATAACCGATGTCGGAAGTGTCAAGACAAATATCCACAAAGTAGTCATTGATGAGGGTATGGAAGAAAATTTTATTGGCGGACATCCTATGGCAGGTTCCGAGAAGACAGGATATGAAAACAGCTCTGCTCAGTTATGTGAAAACGCTTTTTATGCCATTACTCCCACTTCGCTCTCTTCCTCCGAAAAGGTCAGCGAATATCGGGCCATTGTGGAAAGCATAGGAGCAATTCCCATTGTTCTTGATTACCGGACTCACGATTATTCTGTGGCAGCAATCAGTCATTTGCCGCATATTATCGCAGCACAACTTGTCAACCTTGTGAGAGATAATGATTCCGGCACACAGATTATGAAACAGATGGCTGCCGGAGGCTTTAAGGATATTACCCGCATTGCTTCTTCTTCACCGGAAATGTGGGAGCAAATCTGTATGACTAACAGTGAAAATATTGCAACTCTGCTTGATAAATATATCGATTATCTCCAGTCCGCAAAAAAAATGCTGATTGAAAAAAACGGCAGCGGTATAAATGAACTGTTTCAAAAAAGTCGTGTTTACCGCAATTCATTCAATGATGGCGGCATCGGTCTGATTCGAAAAGAATTTTTAATTTACCTCGATATTGCTGATAAAGCTGGAGCAATTGGAAAAATTGCGGTCAAACTCGCGGATGCAGGTATTAATATTAAAAATATCGGTATTGTCCACAACCGCGAATTTGAAGGAGGAGTGCTTAAAATCATCTTTTATGATGAAACTACTTATCTGTTGGCAGAGAAGCTTTTAAAAGCTGAGGGCTATACTATATATAAACGTTGATATAAACACTGTCTGCAAACAGCTTGGCTGTCAGCGGTATCGCCATTAGAATTAAACTGCCGAGCTGACTGAAAAACATATAAATTGTTATATTCACAATATTTTATATGTTTTTCAGCTAGTTCGGCAGTTTGTTTTGCAATCATTCCAAACATTGGATGTCGTTTTACCATTTATACAAATTTTAATTGCTATTCTGCAAAATATACCGGCATTTTTCCCTGATAATTTTTATTCAGATTTTCCATACTGTCATAATAAATATATTTTCTATTGGAATCCAGAATATTTTCTTTGTCATATGGCTTCGCAAGCTCTAAAAATTTCCGGTCTATCTGATTGCATACGCCGTCTGCAAAGGCATCATTTCTTTCTTCCTCTGTATGGAAAAATACTGTAATATACATCTGCACATCTTTATAAGGTTTTCCAAATGCAATAAATTCCAGTTGATAATGCTCAATACTGTCTTTCAATTCATCAAAAACCTTTAATACCAGTTGATGAATATATTCTTTTTCGTCCATACCCTCACGCTGCTACTCAAAATATGGACATATATACCCATATCGAGACACTGAAAGTTTTTACAAACATTTCTTACTGTTTCAACGTGTATGCTTTGGTGATTATATAATACTGTAATTATAAATAACATTGTAATTATATAACACACTACTCACAGGTTCCTGTACACTCCACAGTCGTAAATT
>CAJTOU010000040.1 GCA_910577835.1 uncultured Lachnospiraceae bacterium
TTAGGGCTTGTGTGATGTGGCTTTAATTTTCCCGTCCTGTCCCAGTTCCTTAAAGTTTGGGCCGTTACACCTAATATTTCTGTCATTTCATGTATGGTATAATATTTCATTTTATCACCTCTATACATGATTATGATATATTATATCATAAAAGTCAATAGATATTTTATAACATTTTATAATTTTATTTCAATTGTTGCTTTCCTCCCTTTATGTGTTTACAGCACAGTTCTTTTTGATATCGCTTAAAAATCAGCTTTTTCCATTGCAAGCAGCCATATTTTTTTATCAATTCCACCAGCATATCCTGTCAGACTTCCATTTATTCCTATCACTCTGTGGCATGGAATAATCAGAGAAATAGCGTTGTGCCCGACAGCACCGCCGATTGCCTGAGCCGACATTTTCGAAATTTCTTTTTGTTTGGCGATTTTATTTGCAATTTGTCCATAAGTCATTGTCTGCCCGAAAGGAATTGTGAGTAAAATTTCCCATACCATTTTGCGAAAATTTGTAGTTTTCATAAGTAACGGCGGAGTAAAATCCGGCTTTTTTCCGCTGAAATAAATATTCAGCCATTGAATGGTCTGTTCAAAAACAGGCAGTTTCTTTTGAGTAAAATCTCCGGTAAGTGTGCTGCCAAAGTATTTCTGACCGTCAAACCACAGTCCTGTCAGGGCATTTTTGTCATTGTCACCTGCAAGTGTAATTCTTCCAAGAGGTGAATGATAGTGATATATATAGTCCATTTTTTCTTCCTTTTGTAGTGTTTAGATATATCCTGAATTTTAAATATATTTTATCAAAAAAGGTAAAAAAAGCAATTTGATTTGCAAGTTGAAAATATAAAAGTAAGTTGATTTCTGTTTGTGTATATAGTAAAATTGTTTTATTATAGAAAATTATTAATATGAGTATAAATGCAGTGTATAAAATTGTACCTTATATAAAATTGTATTTTTTAAACAGGAGGGAATATTATATGAAATATGCAAATCAGATATCCGAGATTATCAATGCATTTTCACCAGAACCTTTGAAAATAGAGCAGATGAATGAATTTTATTGCAAAGATACAATGGAATATCGTATGAGTGATAAATACAGCTCACCCATAGAAGATATTTTTGATATCTGTCAAGAGGAAGGGGAATATAATGCATTTTTATTGTTAGGTCACAGAGGCTGCGGCAAAAGTACAGAGTTGAACTATATGTCTGAAAAATTTGTATCGAAAGGTTACAGTATCAGAACAATTGCTTGTAGTATGGATTTGGATTTGTTTAATATTGTATATTCGGACCTTTTTATTTTAATGGGAGAAGCTTTGTTGGAAATTGCAAAAGAACTGAATTGTAAAATTAATAAGAATATTCTTGAAAATATAAAAAATTTCTGGGCTGAGGGAGAAGAAATACTATCGTCTCAAAATCTGGCGGCGACTTCCATAGAAGGAGGAATATCTGTGGAACCTTCAGGAATTTTATCTGTTTTAAATATATTTGCAAAAATAAAAGCTGATTTAAAATATAATGAGGAAACAAGAAAAGAATATCGAAGAAAAATAAGCATACATTCCAGCGACTGGATTCGATTAATGGGGTGTGTATCAAAGATAATTTCAGAGAAAACAGGTGGAAAAAAACCTGTGATTATTTTTGAGGATTTGGATAAGCTGAATCCTGAAGATGCATGGAAAGTATTTTATAATTATGCGGCATTACTTTCCGGCATGGACTTTCCAGTTATTTATACTTTCCCAATTGCACTTTCCTACGATGCCAGATTTTCGGCTATGGAAGGTTATTTTATTACAAAAACACTGCCAATGATTAAAATTGAGACAATAGAAGGCCAGCCATATCAGGAGGGGATTCAAATAATACAAAATATTGTAGAAAAACGGGCCAAGCTTGATTTATTTGAAAGTGGTGTACTGCAGGAGCTGATTTTATATACAGGAGGCTCATTAAGAGATTTATTTCAGGCAATTAATTCGGCAGCAAAGAGAGCAGAACGAAGAAGCAGTGAAAGTATTTCCATGGAAGATGGGAAGCGGGCGTTAGAGGAGCTGAAAACATCTTTGACAAGACGAATAGAAAAGAAAAATTATGAGTTTCTATTAAATATTTGCAAAGGAAATAAAGAATTGATTGAGGATAAGGAGATGCTGTTAAAAATGTTGCAGGCATCCGTGGTGCTTGAATATAACGGAAAGCGGTGGCATAATGTGCATCCTCTGATTGTTCAGTTTTTTAAAGAACAGGGGTTGATGGAAGATGTCGGAGAGTAATCAGGAAGGATATCAAACATTAGGATGGATTATAAATAAATCAGAGTATGGATTATTTCTGGTAATAGCTGACGAAGAAATGCAAAATGAAATTGCTAGGGTTTATCGCAGAGGAATGGTGAGAATTTATGATTATAAAGAACATCCAAAAGCCTATTCTTTTCTTGATTTGAAAAAGTGGATAGAGAATTTTTTGGAAATTCAGACTTTTTTAATTATAAATTTTCAGCTTGCAATACAGGGTGAAGATGATTTAAAGCGTTTGAATTTCAGCAGGGATATGATGGCAGGTTTGGGAAAAAATCTGATTTTTTTTACAACGCCATACGGGGATGATATGCTTGCAAGTGGAGCATATGATTTTTATTCTTTTATTAAAATAAGAATTCTTTTTTCTAGTTATAATAATACTGTAAATGAAGAGAACAGGGATTTAAAAGCAGATTTTTTACAGGAATCTTTTGAACAGAATGAAGAATGGGATTCAGAAGAAGCAAAGAAAAAATTGAAAGAAGTAGATATTTTATTAAGAGAAGCAAAAGAAGCGGAAAAAAGGCAAGAGTATCATAAGAGTGAGATATCTTTGCTAAAAGTTATGGAAATTAGTAAAAAAATACTGGGTTCTGAGCATTTAGGGATGACAATTATTTATAGTAATTTGGCCGGATTATATGAAAGTCAGGGAAGATATAAAGAAGCAGAAGAGTTATATAAGAAAGCTGTATCAGTTGATGAAAAAATATTAGGGGAGAATCATAAAGATACAGCAATTAATTACAATAATTTGGCCGGATTATATGAAAGTCAGGGAAAATATAAAGAGGCAGAAGAGTTATATAAGAAAGCTATATTAGTTGATGAAAAAATATTAGGGGAGAATCATAAAGATACAGCAGTTCATTATAATAATTTGGCCGGATTATATAAAAATCAGGGAAAATATAAAGAAGCGGAGGAGTTATATAAGAAAACTATATCAATTGATGAAAAAATATTAGGGGAGAATCATAAAGATACAGCAGTTCATTATAATAATTTGGCCGGATTATATGGAAAACAGGAAAGGTATAAAGAGGCAGAAGAGTTATATAAGAAAGCCATAGCTATTGATGAAAAAATATTGGGAGAGAATCATAAAAATACAGCAATTGATTATAATAATTTGGCTGAATTATATGAAAGTCAGGGAAAGTATAAAGAAGCAGAGAAGTTATATAAGAAAGCTATATCAATTGATGGAAAAATATTGGGAGAGAATCATAAAAATACAGCAGCTAGTTATAATAATCTGGCAATCTTATATACAAAACAGGGAAAGTATAAAGAAGCCGAGGAGTTATATAAGAAAGCCATATTAATTGATGAAAAAATATTGGGAGAGAATCATAAAGATACAGCAATTAATTACAATAATTTGGCGGGATTATATAAAAGTCAGGGAAAGTATAAAGAAGCAGAGAAGTTATATAAGAAAGCCATATCAATTGATGAAAAAATATTGGGAGAGAATCATCCAGATGCAGCAATTGATTACAATAATCTGGCAGTTTTATACCAAAATCAACAAAGGTATGAGAAGGCAGAGAAACTATATAAAAAAGCATTATCAATACATGAAAAAATATTAGGAGAAAATCATCCAGATACAATTACTATTAAAGAAAATTTAATGAACTTAAATAAAAACAGAAAATAGTATTCAAATATAGAGAAAGTGCAAAAATAAATGAGCAAAATTATTATTATAGAAGATGACAATTTATTAAACAACACTCTCCAATTCAACCTCAAAATGGAAGGCTACGAAGTGTTTTCCTGCTATTCCGTTTCAGACGCAGAAAAACATATTACCACTTCCTGTGCAGATTTGCTGATTATGGATGTAAATCTTGGAGATGGAAACGGATTTGAACTGTTAAAAAAATACAAAGACTGCTGGAAGATTCCCTGCATCTTCCTGACTGCAAACGACATGGAAAGCGATATGTTAAAAGGCTATGAGCTTGGAGCTGAGGATTATATAACAAAACCATTTTCTATTCCAGTTCTATTAAAAAAGTGCAAAGTGATTCTAAAACGCTTTGAGCAGAAAGAAACAGCAGATTTTTATAACGATGGGTATTTAAATGTAAATTTTGAGACAATGGCGGTATCTCTGGGAAACGAAAAGATTTCACTTACTCCGCTGGAAATAAGAATGTTAAAAATTTTTATCAGCAGCAATAATCAGGTATTAACCAGAAACATACTGATGGATAAACTGTGGGATTCCAGCGGAAATTATGTAGATGAGCATGCTTTAACCACAAATATCGGCCGTCTGAGAAGTAAAATAGAAAACGAAAACTATAAGTATATCAAGACAATTTATGGTATGGGATATATGTGGACAGGTCAGTAGTAAAGGCGTAATTTATGGAAAAACAATACAATAAAAAGAAACAGTATATCATTATTTTTATGATAGTTTTGGCTGTTCTGGAAATTATCTGGCTGCTTTTTGGCGAAAAATTTTCCGGATGGGCGGTCAGACGGACAGTCTTTGATTGGGTGCATATTTCCACAGGTCTTATGCCTAGGGCTGACCTTATTTACAAAATTACAGCGCTTGCCCTTCTTTTTGGTATTCTATTTTGTATCTGGCTGCTTTTATACCTGACAGAAAGAGCAGTGGATAAATTTTTAGAAGATATAATACAGCTTCTTGATAATATTATTGACGGAAGAGGGCTTGTCAGTCTTAATCTTAATCAGGAAACCTATCTTTCCAAATGTGCGGCGAAACTCGAAAAGCTTCATGAATTAATGCTGTATGAGCGAAGTACAGGTGCAGAGGACAAAGCAAAGATGAAAACGCTTATTTCCGATATTTCTCACCAGTTAAGAACGCCTCTTTCCAATATAAAGATGCTGATAAATACATTGGGAAGAGAAAATATTACAAAGGAAGAGCAAAATTTGTTTTGGCAGCAGTTTGTCTCTCAGATAGATAAGATAGAATTTCTTATGCAGTCTTTAATAAAAGCTTCGAGACTGGAAAGCGGTGTGATAGATATTCACAGGCAGGAGCAGAGTATTTTTGATACGATTGCTCAGGCATTGGGAAATATTTTTATAGAGGCAGAAAAGAAGGGGATTGAGATATCAGTTGACTGTAAAGAAAACCTGCCCGTATATCATGACAGGAAATGGACAGAGGAGGCATTGTTTAATATTTTGGATAATGCGGTGAAATATACGCCTGAAAAAGGAAATATAGATATTACTGTTTCTGCTCAGGAAATTTACACCGAAATAAAAATATCAGATAACGGAATAGGAGTTTCACCAGAACATTATGAGGATATTTTTAAAAGGTTTTACAGAGAGGATAAAGTGCATGATTATAATGGAATCGGTGTAGGACTATATCTTACAAGACAGATTATATTTATGCAGAACGGGTATATTACAGTGCATAAAAGAGACACGCAGGGAACAGTATTTAAAGTATATCTTCCAAATAAAGAAATGTGAAAGAAAATGAAATGTCGCAGAATTGTGACATTTTATTTTGTTTATAGAAGAAAATTGTGATATTTGAGTGACATTGTTATGTTAATATCTTTTATGTAGCAATGAAAAACAGCAGATAATCATATAGAAAGATTGTTTTGCTTATATCTTTTATATAAATTTATAAAAAATAAAAAAGGAGATAAGGTTATGGAAGTTATAAAAACAACTGAATTAAAAAAATATTACAGCAAGGGCAGCAATACCGTAAAAGCCTTGGATGGAGTAAATTTTTCTGTGGAGCAGGGAGAGTTTATCGCAATTGTAGGAACATCAGGAAGCGGAAAGTCTACTTTATTAAATATGATAGGAGGTCTGGATTCTCCAACATCAGGAAGTATAAAAATCAACGGAAAAGAAATTCAGCAGATGAAATCGGAGGAACTTACTATTTTCAGAAGAAGAAACGTAGGATTTATTTTTCAGAATTATAACTTGGTTCCGGTTCTGAATGTATATGATAATATTTCATTACCGACAAGACTTGATGGAAATAAACCAGATATAAAATTTATTCATGAGCTTTTGGAGCTTATGAATATGAAAAACTATATAGAGGCCATGCCAACGGAGCTGTCCGGCGGACAGCAGCAGAGAGTGGCAATCGCAAGAGCACTGGCGTCGAAACCTGCGATTATACTCGCTGATGAGCCGACCGGAAATCTTGACTCAAAATCCAGCAGCGACGTACTGGGACTTTTGAAAATGACTTCAGAAAAATATCATCAGACACTTGTAATGATTACCCATAACGAACAGATTGCACAGATGGCTGACCGCATTATCCGAATCGAAGACGGTTGTATTGCGTCGGTATAGGAGGTATATTATGTTTTACAATACAGACCTTGTAACAAAAAATTATGTAAAAGATTCCCTGAAATTCCGCAGGGGAAGAAACTTTATTTCCATTATTGCCATAGCGCTGGCAGCATTTATTTTAACGGCAGTATTTTCCATAGGCATTAACGCATTGTCCAGCTATGACAGCATGACAAAACGTTTTTATGGAACTTCCGCAGAAGGCTGTCTGACTAACGCTGAGGAAAAACAAATATTGGCGCTGCAGAAATCCTCTCTGGTATCTGATGTTGGAGTCAGTACTGTTTTGCCAAAAGGAATTATAAAAGCAGAAAATGACATGAAAATTATGCTTTCTTATGAGGATAAAACATCTTATTCTATGGTAAAACAGGGAATATGGAATGTTCAGGGAAATTATCCTGAAAAAGAAAACGAAATTATGCTATCCTCAAATTTTATTCAGGCATTTAAGGGGGAAAATTTGAAAAAAGGAGACAAGATTTTTGTCACCATCAATGGAAGCGAAGAAGAATTTATTATTTCCGGATTTTTTTCATCAGAACTTATGAATGAAGAATTAGGAAAAGGATTTGTATCTGAAAAGTACAGTGAGAAAATGGAAGCGGCTGAAAAGACAATTTATTTTAATTTTCAGGGAACGAAACAGGGAAATGATGTAGAAAAAATACTTGAGGATTTGACAAAAGAGTTGAATATTACAAAAGAACAGAAACTTCAGGCTTTTAGTACCTTTGATTTTTCACAGGAAAAACTTCAGGTCTTAATAGTCATTATTATAGTGCTTATTATGATTTTGGTATGCGCATATCTTTTAATTTATAATGTATTTTATATTTCTGTTTCGCAGGATGTAAAAACATATGGACTTTTAAAGACTCTTGGCGCCACTGGAAAGCAGATTAAAAAAATAATTTACCGGCAGTCCATATATCTGGGAAGTCTTGGAATTTTCATTGGCATAGCTGTTGGGCTGGCGGTGTCCATGTACGGACTGCCAGCTTTGGTGAATCATTATTCAAATCAGGATGTCACAGCTTTTTGGAATTTTCATATCAGTATTGTTCTGTTTTCAGTATTGTTTACATTTGCCACAATCTTTGTCAGTGCAAAAAGACCAGCAAAACGCATGCAGTCATTATCGGCGGTAGAATCATTAAAATATATGGAAAATGAAAGAGAAATAAAAAATAAAAAATTAAAAACCAGTAAAAATCAGTCGATTTCTACTGTTATGGCATACCGAAATATGTTTTCCAATAAAAAAAGAAGTATTTTTGTACTTATTTCCTTATCGCTGGGGTTAATTATTTTCCTGTGTGTTTCAACCGTAGTAGCTTCAATCAGCCCAAAACATTATGTAGATTCCATGATTGATTCAACAATAGAAATAAGCAATGAGTATGTGATGAATGAGGATGGAAAGTATATTTTGGCCGATGCTCTTACAGAAGGATTGGTTCAGGAGATAAGAAGTACAGAAGGGGTGGCTGATGTTTATTTAGAGCAGGCAGTCAAATATGATACAGAGGATTCGAAAGAATTTGACTCTTTTATCCAGTGGATGGAAAAAGAGTTTTCAGTGAAGCAAGATGAGATTCGGAGTAATTTTTATGCGGAGATAATCGGATTGGATGCAGAATTATTTGACAAATATAAAGGAATTTCAAAAAAAGAATTGGAAAAATTTCAGTCAGGAAAATATTATTATATCAGTTCTGGATATAAAAAAGAGTTTATCCCGCCTGAAAAGGTGGAGGCTGTCTTGGAAGACGGTACACGGCAGGTATTTTCTTTCGGCGGATATATTGATATGGGGATTTTTATTTGTAGTTCCAGCGATGGACTTGGATTAAGTCTGATTGTACCTGAAACAGAACTTGAGAAAATAGCAGACAAAAATAAAATAAATACAAATTCCATTTATATATATGCAAAGAATGGGAGAGAAAGTGAAGCAATTCAAAATATAGAATCACTTTTGTCAGGAAATAAGGAAATTGATATTTTAAGTGTAGAGGATGTTAGAGAAGATACAAAATTTATAATTACAATGCTTACAGTCATAGGAAATGGATTTTCGCTAATATTTGTATTTCTTGGAATTATGAATTTTATCAGCCTGATAAGTGCAGGTATTCAGGCAAGAAAAAAGGAGATATCCATTCTTGAAAGTATTGGCATGACAAAAAAACAGATACTTTCGATGCTTATCAAAGAGGGAATAGGATATGCCATCATATCAGTAGGGGTAATGTTTACCATAGGACTTGGATTTACTTTGCTGGCTGTAAAAATATTATCAAATATGGTTGGATGGGTAAGATTTACATTGCCGCCGCTCACTGTGGGGATTGTGTGTTTTATGGTGATTATACTTTGCGTGCTGATACCAGTGGTCATGTACCGAGGGATGGCGAAAGAGGAACTTATGGAAAGAATTAGATATGAATAGAAAAAATTAAATTTATTGAAAATAAGAAATATTGACATTGTCATATTAAAAATATCAGCACAAAATATAGAGGATTCTGTTTTGTGCTGATATTTTTCTGGATATATTGACTACAATGAAATAAAACAGATAAACAAAAAATTTTTTAAAATCTTCTTTTTTCGTAACTGCGAACCGCTATCCACCATGATATTCCAATCAATAAAATGTCTATGACAAATACAGTCAATATCATATGTTTTCTGATAAGCTCTGGCAGTACTTCGTTTGTATCAGGAGTAACAATAGAATTTGCCACGATAGCTGTCAGAATAAATACAATATAGTAAATCATCCTTCCTGTTTCTATACCAAATTTAAATAAAACGGAAAGAAGAATTGATGACATAATGATACAAATAGAAAAAATTATCACAACAGTCTGTATGCGGAGAGTATAATAATACCAGATATCGGAAGACAGTTCTGTTTTTGTAATAAAATATTGACCAATACAAATAAGTACCAATACAATGCCTAAAAGAGCAAGCATTATCAGATATTTTTCTGATACAATCTGTCTTCTGGTATAAGGCATTGTTTGGCTGTATATATTCCATTTTGACTTTTCATCATAAGCAAGAAGTGTGACAGGAATAATACTCACCATCAGCATGGAATACATAAGAAAAAATTCGTCTTTTTTTGCAAATCCTGCCACAAGAAAACAAATGACAAATAAAAGTAAAAATCTGCAATATTTTTTCATTAAATACCAGTCTTTCAGAAACAATCCTTTCATTTTACATTTCCTCCTTTATCATAAATATAAACAAATCTTCAATACTGATAACGCCTGTTTCCATACCCATTGGCAGTTTGTCTTTGTCTACAACGACCTCTATCCCATATGGCGTAGATTTTTTTCCTTTTATTGCTTTCTTACTCAGTCTTTTCAGTTCTTCTTCCCCGCATCGAAGTATCCCATATTGTTCCAACAGACGGTCTTTTTCTTCACACAGCAGTATTTTTCCATTATGAATAAAAGTAATATAATCACACAACTTTTCCAAATCGCTGACAATATGTGATGAAAGTAAAATGGAATGTGTCTCATCTCTTGTAAATTCATATAACATATCAAGCACATCTTCACGGGCAATAGGGTCCAGTCCATTTGTGGCTTCATCTAAAATCAACAACTTTGGATGATGTGACATGGCAGCGGCAATCCCCAGTTTCATTTTATTTCCACTGGATAAATCTTTAAAATCTGTATCTGCAGGAATTTTTAATTTCTTTACAAGTTCTAAAAACACCTTGTCATCCCATTGCTTATAAGTATATTTCATAATTTTCCCAAGCTGTTCTGTCCGAATACATTCGGGATAGCCCGGTTCATTCAGCACAACTCCGATGTCTTCTTTTGTGATATGCAGTTCTTTTTGGTTATTTTTGCCCAAAATTGTAATACTTCCTGTTTCTTTTTCTATCATATCAAGAATCAGCTTAATTGTGGTACTTTTTCCGGCACCATTCTCTCCAATCAGTCCCATAATACATCCACAGGGCAAGGTCAGATTTACAGGCCCAAGCTGAAAGTTTTTATAGGATTTTGTTAAATCTTTTATTTCTAATGCATTCATTTCCTTATTCCTCCTCATAAAGCAGATGTAACATACTGATAATATCTTCTTCCTTTAAATTGCAGGAAGCAGCAAGCGTTATAATATCCTGAAGATGTCCTTCTATTTTTTTCAAATTCTCCTCTCTTAGCAGCTCTATATTTTTTGGAGCTACAAAACAGCCCTTTGCCGCCACTGTGTAAATAAATCCCTCTTTTTCCAGCTCATCATAAGCGCGCTTTGTGGTAATTACACTGATATGTAAATCCTTTGCCAGATTACGGATAGATGGCAGCGGCATATCTTCCGCAAGTTCCCCGTTTATAATTAGATTTTTAATTTGAGAATAAATTTGCTCATAAATAGGGATTCCGCTTTTGTTGTCTATAAAAAGATTCATTTTCGCCTCCTTTGTCATACTGTATATTATCAGTATATACAGTATAAACATATTTGTCAAGTATTTTTAATAACGATACCAAATTAAAATTTGAAAATATTTAAACCCGCCCTATTTTAAAGCACAGCCAAAGGGAGTGTAAGGCTTTCTGTGATTTTCTGCAAAGCAGTTTTTAGAACTTCTAAACTGCACAGCAGAAACCACAGAAAGTTTTACACTCCCTTTGGCGTTCCTTAGGTATCATTTTCTTTTTTCTACACCCCTTCCGGAACATGCTCCCGTATAATATTTCTGATATTCCGAAACAAATACGGCTTCAATTTCTCCAGTCCCACTGGTTCCCCATAAAGAATTGAACTATAACACGTCGCACTTACCAGTTCAATAATCATAAACAGCATTATCTCTGGTTCCTCTATTTTATACTCCGCCTCCCGTATCATCTTCTGATACTCCTCATAAAAATCCACATCCTCAGCCCCCGCATGTTCAATCAGTGCACTCTTAAAATAGCCCCAGCTCAAATTCTTTGATATAAACCTTAAAAGTGTCTTATTCTCATTCAACTGGTCCAGTATATGATTTACAATAAATATAATCTTATCTTCAAAAACATCTATTTCCTCTTTCTCCATCTCAGATATCGCCGCCAGAAACAACTGACTGGACTTATGTGATATCAGCAGATTATTAATATCGTACTTGTCCTTAAAATAAAGATAAAATGTACCTTTTCCAATCCCGGCAGATTTTACAATATCCGAAATAGATGTATCCTGAATCCCCTTTGACGTAAAAAGCTCAAACGCTGTACTAAGCAGAGCCTCCCTTTTTATTTTTTTATTTTTTTCCGCCTTTCCCATAAATAATCCCACTCCTTTCTGAGTGTCCAAAAACATAAATAAATCATGCTATCCATCTTTGCTCTCTATCCTTGTCAATATATAGGTTAGCACAAATATAGAAAAAAAGTCAAGAATTTTGCAAAAAAATATTGACCAATGGTCAGTTTTGTGGTATAACAAAAAAGTGACCGATGGTCAGTTAGAAAAGGAAAGGAAAGTGAAAGTCAATGGTGAAATTTGGTAACAAAATTGTAAAGTATCACGTGCCTATTTTTATTATGGCACTGCTCCTGCTGATACCCTGCGCAATCGGGTATTTCAGTACCAGAATCAATTATGATATTCTTGCCTATCTTCCAAAAGATATCGAAACAATGAAAGGGCAGGATATTCTGGTAGATGAATTTGGAACAGGAGCTTTCTCAATGTTCGTAGCAGAAGGAATGGAGGAAAAAGACATTGTCAAACTCAAGGAAAAAATGGAGCAGGTAGATTATGTAGCCAAAGTTATCTGGTATGACAGTCTTGCAGATATTACCGTTCCAATGAGTGTCCTTCCTGACTCTGTCAGAGAAGCATTTAATACAGAAAATACCACATTAATGGCAATTATCTTTGAAGAAACCACCTCGGCGGATTCCACCATGGATGCCATTAAAGAAATACGAAAGATTGCAGGAAAGCAGTGCTTCTTAAGCGGAATGTCCGCAGTGGTCACAGATACAAAGGATTTATCCGAACGGGAAACTCCGATTTATGTATGTATTGCAGTTATATTATCTGTTGTGGTTTTAAGTATAACGATGGATTCTTTCCTGATTCCCCTGCTTTTTCTGTTAAGCATAGGAATAGCGATTGTGTATAATCTGGGCACCAATATTGTATTCGGTGAAATATCTTATATCACAAAGGCATTAGCGGCAGTACTGCAGCTTGGTGTAACAATGGATTATTCTATATTTTTATGGCACAGTTATAAAGAAGAACAGAGCAATTATCCAGAGCAAAAGGATAAAGCAATGGCACATGCGATTGCAAATACTGTTACCTCCGTAGTAGGAAGCTCCGTAACCACAGTAGCAGGTTTTATTGCACTCTGCTTTATGAGCTTTACGCTTGGTCTTGACCTTGGTATTGTTATGGCAAAAGGTGTTATATTCGGAGTTATTTGTTGTGTCACAGTCCTTCCGTCTATGATATTAATCTTGGATAAGGCAATCGAAAAAACTTCTCATAAAAATATACTTCCAAGCTTTAACCGCTTTTCAGATTTTGTATGTAAATACCACTTTGTTTTTGTTCTTATATTTGCTCTGGCAATTATTCCGGCATATCTGTGTAACAGCAAAACGCCGGTATATTATAATCTGGACGAAACACTGCCAAAGGATTTGGATTCCATTATCGCAAATGCAAAGCTTCAGGAAGAATACAATATGAACAGCACACATATGCTTCTGGTAGATGCGGATTTGTCCTCCATAGAGGTTTCAAAGATGTGTGGAGAGATAGAAAAGCTTGACGGTGTCAAGACAATTCTTGGTATCGATGCAATTCTTGGTGGAACGATTCCGGCGGAGATTATACCAGAATCATTGACTGAAACTCTGAAAAATGAAAACTGGCAGCTAATGCTTGTCATGTCGGAATATAAGGTAGCAAGCGAAGAAGTAAATACACAGTGTACAGAAATATCAGGTATTATAAAAAGCTATGACAGCAGTGCCATGCTTGTAGGCGAAGCTCCATGTACAAAAGATTTGATTGAAATTACAGATAAGGATTTTAAGACGGTATCCGCCGTTTCCATAGGAGTAATTTTTGTGATTATTGCTTTTGTATTCAAGTCCATATCCCTTCCGATTATTCTGGTATCGGTAATTGAATTTGCTATTTTTATCAATATGGGTATTCCATATTTGACTGATACAACAGTACCGTTTATCGCTTCTATTGTAATCGGAACGATTCAGCTCGGCTCCACAGTGGATTATGCGATTCTTATGACTACCCGTTATAAGAAGGAAAGGTATAACGGATATAGTAAAAAAGAGGCTGTATCCACAGCCCACAGGGCTTCCATACATTCAGTCATTGTCAGCGCTTTAAGCTTTTTTGCGGCAACCTTTGGAGTGGGCATGTATTCGGAAATAGATATGATAAGCTCTCTCTGTACGCTGATGGCAAGAGGTGCGATTATCAGTATGATAGTAGTTATCTTTGTTTTACCGTCAATGCTTATGGTATTTGACAAACTGATTTGCTATACCAGCGTCGGATTTATACAAAAAACAGAAAAAAACAGTTCAAAAGGGCAGCGTCCAATGGTGACATCGAAAGGATAGAAGTGTTCTGAAAATATCAGAGCTGTTGGAAATAGAAATATCAGAAATAGAAAGAAAGGAATGGATTGCTATGAAGGATATAAAATCTAAGAATATAAAATCGAATGAAACAAAGAAAAGTATACAATGGAAAGGTATACAATGGAAAAGTATACAATGGAATGATATGCAGTGGAAAAAGATGACCGCATGCCTGATGACCGCGGCGTTATTTGGCTCAACACTCACCGCATGCGGCTCTGGTAATAAAGAGGTAAATAATACCTCTGCAAAAAAAGATGATGATAAAGAAAAATCTCCAAAAAGTGAAGCTGCTTCCGCAGGGGTAGGTTCAGGAATGGCAAGTAAGGAAGAAACGGTTTATGTAGTAACAGATAAGTCTGGAAAGGCCACAAATATCACTGTCAGCGAATGGCTGAAAAATCAGGGTGCCTATGAAAGTCTTGATGATTTGACAAACCTGTCTGATATTGTAAATGTCAAGGGAGATGAGAGCTTTGTTTTGTCAGGAAATGAACTTACTTTCGCGGCAGGCGGTTCAGATATATATTATCAGGGAAGTATGCCGGCTTCAGAAAAGCTTCCAGTGGAATTAAAAATTACTTATACGATTGACGGAAAAGAAGTAAGCGCCAGTGATATTGTCGGAAAATCGGGAAAACTCGTTATGAAGATTCAATATGTACCAAACGAGAAAACAGAAAAGATAATAAACGGCGAAAAGAAGGAAATTTATCTTCCGTTTCTGGCTGCGACAGGCATGCTGTTATCCACTGATAAGTGTACAAATGTAGAAATAACAAATGGAAAAGTTATTTCCAATGGAAATTATAATGTAGTAATAGGAATAGGAATTCCGGGACTTGGTCAGAATCTTGGTCTGGAAGGAAAAGATGCAGAAAAAATCCCTGATACCGTAGAGATTACGGCAGATGTGAAGGATTTCGACCTTGATATGATGATGACATTTGTGACAAATGAGATGTTTTCTGAACTGGATTTTGAGGAAGCGGACAGTCTTTCAGACATTGATGAACAGATAAAGACTCTTACTGATGCTTCTTCTCAGTTAAGAGAAGGAATAAAGACATTAAGACAGGGAATAGAAAGTCTTAATTCCGGCAGTTCGACTCTTGCAGACGGGGCGATGCAGTTAGATGAAGGTGCCAAGGCTCTTGCCACAGGACTGGATACTGCATTATCTGGTTCAAAGCAATTGGTATCAGGAAGCAGTGAGCTGGAAAATGGTCTTCAAAAGCTGATGTCCGCATTTACAGCGACAGATGGAGCTGTCAGCGCAGCAGAACAGCTGGACAGCGGTGCAGCAGCTTTAAGCGCAGGCATTTCACAGCTTGCAGGAGGCTTAAATAATACATTCAGTCAGATAGCGGCATCACAGCAGGAAGCAGCAAAGACTTATTCTGATTATCTGGCGGCGACCGGACTTTCTGACGCAAATGTGGAAAGCAATACGGAAATACAGCAGCAGCTTACACAATATATCGGAAACTACGCGATGAGATGTATTGCAATTAACAATGAAATATTGACCACAAAACAGGAGGAAATAAAACAGCAGAAAACCAAGGAAGCTATGGCGGCAAATCAAAAGCTTATTGCAGAAACTCAGCAGAGGGTAATTGCAGAAAATCAGGCTACTGTCACTGAGAAGGTGAAAGCAGAGATTATGGAGGCAAATAAAGATTATATTGACAGTATAAAGCAGCGGATACAGCCGCAGATAGAATCACAGGTAAAGTCGCAAATACCACAGCTTCAGCAGGAGATACAGCAGCAGGTAATGCAGGAGTATCTGGCAAAATATCCAAATCAGGATATGTCGGGTGGTATTCCGGAGGAGCTTTTACAGGAGATACAGCAGCAGGTAATGCAGCGAGTGACAGAGCGGGTAACACAGATGATTACAGAGCAGGTGACGCAGCAGGTAACACAGGAGGTGACCGCTGCATATGGAAAAGTGATTGAAAAACAGGTAACACAGGAATTAACAGAAATGGTAGAAGCAGAGGTGACCCAGGTTTTGACACCGGAAGTAACACAGGCGGTGACGCAGGAGCTTACTGCTATGGTGACACAGGCAGTGACAAACGATGCAGTATTAAAGGAATATAATGAGAAGATAGCGGCGCTTGTACAGGCGGCGGGACAGAAGGGAGCCTATACAGCTTTAAAGACGATTTCAGACGGAGCAGCTTCTCAGGATTTGACAGGAAATCTTGGAAAGCTGGTATCCGGCGCAGGAGAGCTTGCAGATGGTGTTGCAAGGTTCAGAGGTGCTATTGGCAGAGGAGGAGATACTTCTACGGAAACGATTTTTGGAGCGCTGTATAATCTTTCACAGGGAAGTGGTCAGCTTTATACAGGCATGGTTTCATTAAATGACGGTGTAAGCCAGCTTGAATCAGGAAGCAATACCTTGGCTGACGGAACAGGCAGCTTAAAAGCAAAGGTTCCGGAACTTCTATCAGGAATCGAACAGCTTCTTGACGGTTCAAAGACTTTAGAATCAGGAATGAATGAATTTGATAAAGACGGAATTCAGAAAATTGCTGATTTGTATAATGGAGATATAAAGGAATTTATTGAAAATATAAAGGCTGTCGCAGAGGCAGGAAAGGAGTATAAGACATTTACAAAACTTGCAGATAATCAGGAAGGCAGTGTGAAGTTTATTATTACTACTAAATAATTATCCGGAGATACGTAGTAAATAAGAACCATATCTAGCAACAGGATGTGGTTCTTATTTTTTGTGACACTGTTCCAAACAGCGCAGGTATTTTATTCTGAGAGCTGCTGTAAGAGTTTGAAAGGGGTAGGCAGTGAAGTATCAAATTTTTTAAAATCTTTTGTTTTTTGAAATGCAAAGAGGTTTGAACCGTTTGTTACGGGACAAACCTCTTTCACATCATGGAACATTCCAGATATACAAGTTGTTGCAATTTTCCAGTTAATTTGATGGCTGTTTTCTTGTATACTCTTTTTTGCCTGAGAAGCCTTTCCTCAGTTTTAAAATAAAATTCCTGTATAGACGTTTTTTGTTGAACTTTATAAATTAGCAACCTTTACAACAAGCACCGCTTAAACAACAAAAACCACTAACTTTAAAGCTTTCACAATCAAATTGTTCTTCTATGAACAAATTAAAATTGTATGAGTGTCTTAAAATTATCATATTTTGTATACTCCTTTCCATGAAATTATAATAATACGTGTTTGCCAAACTCTATAAGATGCATGATTACTAACTTTTTTCAATTTTTATTTTTCTGACTTTCTTTATTTGTTGGGCAGCATTTATTAAAGAAATCATTTTATTATATGTAATAAAAAAGTGTACAAAATAAGTTTGACAATCACTTAAAATTATAATAATAAATATAACATATTAATTTAGTTTGGTCAATAAAAAAAACCTTGAAAAAAAATGATAAGTGTGTATAATATTATAATATATATATTAATACTTTACTTATATAAAAATATTACAGAAAGGAAATATAATGAGAGTAAAAATAAAAAAAATAACAAGAATAGAAGATGAGCCGGGATTATTATGTTTGGATGATTGTATTGCAACAATTGCTACATATTATGGAAGAAATTATGAACTAATATATTCGGATGGAATTAGAATTGATATTTCAGAGGATGAAAGTTATAATTCTGTAAAAAAGTATATTGATATTTTTTCAATAAATAGAATTGAAAATTTATTTAAATATCATGGAATTGGAATACAAATATTTAACAATGATGATAGTCAGAATTTAAGGGAAATCATAAAAAAACAGATAGAAGATAACCAACCGATATTAGTACATTTTGATACCTATTGGTGTCCTTGGGATTTAGGATTTCAAAAATTTTCTAGTGAATGTGGACACTACTTTATTATAACAAATATAGTAGAAGGAGGATTTACTTGTGTAGATCCATATTTTAATATAGATGAAATTAAATTGTCCGATGATTTTTTTAATAAAGGACTAAAAAATATTTTTTTGACAAAATCTTATGAAGAACCGGACACTGAAGATATTAATATTGGTGTAATATTAAAAAATATACAAGATAATTATTTGTCAAATGGTTTTGAGGAATGTTTGCAAGTAATAATTAATTACTTTGAGAATTCGTCAAGAGAAGAAATTTTCAGTGAAGTAACAAAAGATGAATATCTATGGTCAAATCATATAATTGTACTTATGATGCAGGTGAATCGATGTTTGTTACTTTTAACTATTTTGCTGGATTTTCTTTTCAAAAAAAAGAAAAATGAAATAAAAAAAGATTTAGTGACTGATATTAGAAATATAACAATACAGTGGAAGCAGGTTAGAAAGTTAGTCATTAAATTATATTTTATTCGAAGAGAAAATGACTTGTTAAAAATTAGTATAGTTAATAAAATGAAAAATATATCTGAACTTTTTAGAAAGTATATATTTAATTTGGGCAATGAGAACGGGAATAATTATGAGAACAAAGTATGTAATGCAATAGAAGGAACCAGTGGTGATTGTGTTAAATTAAATCTAAAAGAGTATTTTAATAATTGTGCATTTACAACATGGGAAAATGGTAAATTAGGAAATCAGTTTGCTGATTTTTCATTAATAGGTAACTGTTTTATTGCAGATAAAAATGGTTTTGTCATATCTGAAGAAGAACAGCAAGTATATGATTTTAAAGCATTATATGAGAACGCGTTTGATAATATAAGTTGTAGTGGACAATGTATTAATGTTGAAATAAGGAAGTATTCAAAAATTTCAATAGTTGGAGTTGCAGAGTTTGGAGATTCTATGGAAATTATTGATTTAGTTGGAGAAAGAGATATATTACAATTGGAGGTTGGTTTTACAGATTATATTTTGTTGCCTCAGAATGGGGAAAAAGTAATTTGGAGAGGAAAGGGTATATGCAAGAAAACTGATAATAAATCAGATATGGAACTTATGAAGGAAGAATTATATCTAATGGAAAAAACTTATGAAATTGGGTTTGATCAATATATAAATAAGATTATATTGCCAATTAATCCAAGTATTCATATTTTTGCAGTAACATTAATGTAAGAAAAAATGATTTTTGCCAATTTCTTGAATAGTTCTGTATTAAAGAGGAAAGGAGAATTATCTTGAGATATGTATATAGTAAATATCTATATATTATAAATGATGATAAGGGAGTGATAATGTATTCTACAAAAACAGGAAATATAGTATATCTTGAAAAAATAGAATTTGAAGATGTAAAGTCTTATCTGGATGGAGAAATACAGGCTAATGATACTATAAATTATATGATAGAATATGGTTTTTTGGTCTCGGATGAAACAGATGAAGTAAAAAGTGTTATTGATGAACATGTATATTCAATTGAAAATTCAAAAATTTTTCATTTAACAGTATATCTAACTGAAGAATGTAATTTTAATTGCGAATATTGTTTTGTCAAGAAAAGTGGAAGAATAATGGAAGAACAAAAATTCGGACAGCTATATCGTTTATTGGAGAAAAAGATTAATCAATATTCCGGGATAGATATAAGTTGGTTTGGCGGGGAGCCTCTTATCAGAATAGAAAATTTAATAGAATATAATAAAAAAATATATCATTTCTGTGAAAAGAATGGTAAAAAATATAATAGCTCAATAGTTACTAATGGATATTATCTAACACTCCATAATTTTTTGAAATTATATGATAATAATATAAGAAATATACAAGTCACATTTGATGGGGCAGAAAATAAACATGATAGTATGCGACTTGACAGGAAAGAGGGCGCAAGCTTTGATATAATAATAAGGAATTTACGAAAAATTCAGAAAATGGCATTTCATGAATACTATATTACTATAAGATGTAATTATGAAATAGGAAAGGAAATGACTGATTCAAAGGAATTTTTAAAGTTATATGATAAGTTCTTTTCGAGGGATAAACGATTTAGTTTGGTTTTAAAGCCTATAGTTAACTACGATGAAATCGATGAACAAAAACTGTTATCAATATATAAAGGAAAGACAGATGCATTGTGTGATATTATTGGTGAGTACACTCAATATGCAGATTTGTTAATGGAGTTAATCAGGCCGAGAAAGTATTGGTGTAATAGTTATTCCTGTAATTCATATGTTGTTAACGCTATGGGAGAAATATATATGTGTGATGCTGTGATAAATAGACAGGAGTATAAGTTGGGATTTATTACAGAAGATGGAGATATAAAAATACAAAAGGAATATAAATTATATAGCAAGGTTAAAGAACATTTGCTGAAAGAATTAAAGGGATGTTTGAATTGCAAAAGACTTCCTGTATGCTATGGGTCCTGCAATAAGATATATCATTTATTAGGGAAAAGAGCTTGTTCAATAAATGATAGTGATATAGAGAAACTTCTTAGAATGTATGTTAGAATTTATAATGAAAGGATAGAGGTTAATGAGAACAACATTAAAAAATAATATTCAGTTATATAAACTATATTTTAAAGAAGAACCATTGTATTGTATTATTCGTATAGTGACAAGTATTTTAGGAATAGTACAGCCGATTTCAAGTATATATTTGTTTCAAGTGTTTCTTGATGCTATTTTCATAAATCAATCAATAAAGAGAGGAATAATGATTGCTGTTTTTTCTGCAATTATAAATTTGATAGTGGGAATTTTAAACTGGGTTGTTAATAGCAAGTTAACACCTGTTTCTGAACAAAAAAATATATTATATTTTACAAAAGAGATATTAGGGATATATTTAGATACTGATGTAGAGATAATAGAAAATCCTGAATTCTATGATAAATATACACAAGTTATAAATGATATTTCAAATAGAATTATGGCTGTACAGAATGCTGTGTGTAGCTTGATAGGAAATGTTTGTTCGTTAAGTGTGGTTATTGTTCTTATGTTACGTGTTGGTCCAATTATGATTGCAGTATCATTATTTGGTGTTGTGGCAAATTTAGTGCTGTCACCGATTATGAATAAGCTTGGTTATGCTTCGTATATGGAAAAGACTCCATTACAAAGAAAACAGGATTATATTAGAAGGGTTTTTTATATTAGGGATTTTATAAAAGAATTAAAAATATATAATATTTCAAATACCCTTATAAAAGAGAATAATAAAAATGCGGAGACTTTAATTGATGTAACTAAAAAATATGGCAATAAATACATAATATATGGTATAGTAGCATCGCTTGTTCAATGTTTTTCGTTTGCAGCAGTGTTAATATATTTAGCATATTGTACAGTTTTTAGGTCATGGTCAATGGGATATGTAGCATCTATGTATAATGCTTCAGAAGAATTAAAAAATATTATAGGTCAATTATTTGCAACTTTACCACTATTTGATGAGAATAGTAGATATATATCAAATTATAATATGCTTAAAAAAAGTAATACATCAGTAATTGAAAAAAAATTAGATAGCGGTAATAAAAATTTGATTGATGAAATTGAAACTATTGAAACTATCGAATTTAGAAATGTAGATTTTTCATACAAAAATGTGGATAGAAAGGTGTTGAAAGATATAAATTTGAAATTGGATAAAGGTGGAAAATACGCACTTGTAGGTTATAATGGTGCTGGTAAGAGTACATTTATTAATTTACTTTTAAGATTATATACGCCTCAAAATGGAGAAATTATGTTGAACGGGAGAAAATATGAAGATTATGATGTTAATATATTAAGACGAGAATATAATGTTGTGTTTCAAGATTGCCAGGTATACGCAATTAGTATTGCGGAAAATATTTTGTTAAGAAAAGTGATGAAAAGAGAAGATGAAGAGAATGTTTGGAAAGCATTAGAGATTGTTGGACTTAAAAGTTATGTAGAGCAATTACCAGATGGAATAAACAGTATCTTGACTAAAGAATTTACAGAAGATGGAATTATGTTATCAGGCGGGCAACTACAAAAACTGTTATTGGCAAGAATATTTGTAAATGAAGCACAAGTTATCGTTTTGGATGAAGTAACTAGTGCAATGGATGCGATATCTGAAAATGAAATATACCGCAAGATTGAAAAATTTGCTAAAGATAAAACATTGATTTATATATCTCATAAATTATCAACAACAAAAGGTGCTGATAAGATATATGTTTTTGATAATGGAACTATAGCTGAACAAGGAACACATGAACAATTAATAAAATTAGATGGCATATATTCAAAAATGTTTTTAGTCCAAGCAGAAAAATATGGAATATAAAGAAGAAGAGGGAATTCCAAATGAGTGAAGAAATAGTAAAAGAAAAAATCAAGGAGATAATGTGTAAATATGAATTATATAATGCCGATTTTAAAGAAGAAATAGATTCCATAACATTTATTTCACTGATAGTTGATATTGAAGATGAGTTTAATATTATTATTGAAGAAGAAAAGCTTATTATTAGGGAATTTGCCAATATAGATTCTATAACAGAATATGTTCTTGAAAGGAGATAAAATATCGATATGATAGAGTGTACTAAAGTTAAATACTTTTATTATAAAGATTATTTGATAGCATTTAATATAAGAACCTTAAAAGTTTTTAAATTTAAAAGTGGCCTAAAAAATATTCTTCCTAAAATTTTACCTGAAAACTTTACTGATTTTCAAAAGGAGATGTTTATTAAGGAAACCGAAAAAATAGAAAATGAAGAGTTTAAAAAATATTTAAAATTTTTATCATTTGATGACCCTTACACAAATGAAAATATAATCAGAAATACATTGGCTATTTCTTTTCCTACTGTGCATAAGTGCAATCTGCAATGTAAGTACTGTTACGCTGACGCAGGTGAAAATTATAATGAGGTTGTTAAGGATATGGAAGAAAAAGTGATAGAGGATATTATTTCATATTCATTAACAAATATAGCACCTGATTGTGATTATTTACAAATAAGTTTAGTTAGCGGAGGGGAGCCATTGCTTAATTTGGATGTAATGAATCATATTAACCAGATAGTTAATAAATACCATAAAGGAATAAAAAGAAAGATTTTTATTGCATCTAATATGACAGTATTGAATGAAAAACATATTGCGTTTTTTGATGATATAAAACCTCAAATAGCTATTAGTATTGATGGTCCCAGAGAGGTCCACAACAGTATGAGAGTTTATAAAGATGGTAATGGAACATATGATGATGTAGTACGAAATATTCAGAAATTGAAAGATGATTGTATAATTACTAAAACCAAAGGCCTGATGTTTATGGTTGTTGTTACTGAAAAGAATCTTGATTTAGTAAATGTTTTAGAGCATCATCTAAAATTAGGAGCAAAAAGTGTTCAAATGAAGGTTTCAAGAGGTGATGAGAGCAAGTATGGTATATCAGAAGAGAATGTATCATTGTTTATTGATTCATATCAGAAATTAATAGATTATTTACTGGAACAGTATATTAATAAAAATATGGAACCTCTTTTGGCATTAATTAATGGAAATGATACTATGGGTAAGATGATAAAGAGTATTACACTGCTTGAACCTAATTGCTATAGATGTGGAGCTGGTAAAGATAGATTTAGTTTTACAGCAAATGGTGATATATATCCATGCGATAATTTCGTAGGAATGAAAGAATTTAAATTGGGTAATATTTATATTGACACTACTATTGATATTCATGAATACTGGGATTATCATACAGATAGCAGCAATGTTTGTAAAAAATGCTGGGCAAAATATTTGTGTTCTGGTGATTGTTATTATAATTCATATATCAGAACAGGAAGTATGATAGTTCCTGAATCATGTATGTGTGAATTTTTTAAAAAGTTATCTGAAATGATAATTATATTTGTGGCAGAAATGGAAGATGTGGATTTTGAACAATATAAAAAGTTAAAAAGAATATTATCTATTAGAGAAAAGAATAATTATATACATTAATCAAAAATTATACAGAAAGGTGAATGTTATGCACAAAGAAAGTTTTTATAATTTTAAAAAGACTTTTGATAATGGAGAGATGATAATTTATAACTCTAAATCAGGAGCTGTGGCAGTAGTAGACCAGGAGCATTATGAACAGATAAATGATATTTTGAATTTTCCAGAAAAAAATATGGAAAGTGAATTTTGTGAAATTTTATATACACAAGGGTTTTTGGTAGATAAAGAGGAAGATGAACTTCAGGTTATTCGTAGTCGTTATGAGAAAGGACAAAAAAATGATAATTATGTAAAAGTAGTCATGTTACCTGCTGAATTTTGTAATTTGGCCTGCCCATACTGCTTTATATGGAATTATAGAGAAAAGAAAATGAAACCTGAAGTTTATACAAGTGTAATAAAGTATCTGGATAAAAAAATTGGTAACCAATCGGATAAAAAGAAAGTTATAGAGATATCATGGTATGGTGGTGAACCATTATTGATGAGTCAGGAGATTTATGATTTTATGAAGAAGCTTAAATCTGAGTTTTCAGGTAGAGCAAAAGTGAAAGCTAGTATTATAACAAATGGTTATTATCTTTCTCAATCATGTTTTAATGAATTGTGTAAGAATGATGTAAGAATGTTTCAAGTTACTTTTGATGGCGCAAAAGAATCTCATGATGTAACAAGAAAATTAAAAGATGGTTCAGGTGGAACTTTTGATAAAATAATGGAAAATATTAAAGCTATTAAAAATTCAGTTGAAGATAGCTTGAAATTTGAAATGGCAATAAGAATTAATTTTATGAAAAGTACATATAAAGCTGTGTATGGTTTGATTGATGAATTAAGCGAAATAATTAATAGAGATAGGAGATTTGTCATATATTGTAGGCCTGTTTATAATTTTGAGACACAGAGAAAAGATATTGAAAGTATGCAAGATGATATTTTTACGATTGAAGAGGGTTTACAAAAACAGACAGAATTTACTTTATATATTGCTAATAAACTTAACAGAACAGAATCTATAAGGAGTATATCCGATTATTTGCCTTTACCAGCTATAAGATGGTGTAGCGAAGACAGCTTGTCAAGCATTATTGTTGGTTATGATGGAAGTATATATTTTTGTGATTCATTAATAGGAGATGAACAATTTTGTGTTGGTATGCTAAAGGCGGATGGAAGCATAGATTATAATGAGAAAAACGCAGAGTGGAGAAAAAACATATTTGATATGGAAAATATAGAGCAATGTAAAAAGTGTAAATGTTTGCCAACATGTATGGGGTGTTGTAAAAGAGAAAGAATCTTAAAAAATACGACGCCTTGTTTGTATAAGGAGGAGGATATATATCATTATATGCAATTGTATTATGAAAATGAATATAAGAGATAAATGTGTTTTAGAAACTAATTTTATAAGTACAGTTTTTAAATAATTCACAAAGATGCATATATAAATGTTAATACTTTATAATTCAGGAGGATTAAGTATGCAAAATAATTGTTTTATCAGGGGAAATGGTATAGTGAAAAGTGGAGAATATGAGAAAATAGAGATTTGTGGAACCGGAGGATTTGGGAACAATGTTTTGGCTAATAAGATTGTAGTTAATGGTAGTGTAAACATGGGAGAGAAGGTTGAGGCAGATATTATAGAAATTAATGGTACTTGTTTCAGTGGTGGAAGTGTTAAATGTAATAAAATATTTGTTAATGGGACCTTAAAAAGCGGTAAGTTAGATATTATTAAATGTGACGTAAGAGAAGCAGAAGGAGAAATAAAAGCAAAGGAGATTAAAATAACAGGAGATATTTTTGTAAAAAGTTTGTTTGGCGATTTTATAAGTATTGACTCGCAAAGGAGCTCTTTTCTATCTAAGCTTTTGAAAAAAAGAAAAGAAAAATCAACAATTGAGCATATTGAAGGTAAACATATAAAGATTGATAATATAATTGTGGAACGTATTGATTGTGAGAAAATAATAGCAGGGAAAAATTGTTATATAAAACAACTCAATTGTACAGGAAAAGCAGAAATAAAAAAGGGAGCTTTTGTAAATAGTATAGAAGGCAATTAAAGACTTGATTATCTTCTTGAAGTAAATTTTATTACAAAAGTATTATCAAATAACATACCTTTTTGCCTTTGAACAAATTACTTGCCAGGAGTTTAATATGTTTAAAGGAACTTATGACAATTGTTCAAAATACGTTTTGTTACCTGATGAACTTGATTTTGAGAGGGATACAAATGTTAAGAACTTAGGAAGTTTTTATTGAAAAAATAGAATTTAATTATAAATAAGTCGATATCTATAGTAGGCAGGGCAGTATGTTTAAACAGGATTATATAATGAGACTTATTAAAGAAATGATACATGTTATTTTAAAATTATAACATCCAGAAGAGCTGTCGCAAAATAGTAATCTCAGGCACAATATATTGTTTATCAGCAAAGAGCTGTAACTCATATATTGTGCCTGAGATTATTTTTGCGGCAACTCATTAGATATTGTTGGACAGATCATTTTTTATCTGTATATTATTTCCTTATCAACTATCAGTTTAGTTTTCTCAAAAACTCTTCTCTTGTGGAACGCTCCATTTTGCTATATTATAAAAATATATTATTTACGAAAATAGAGTATCAAAATAAAAAAGGAGAATTTATTATGAAAATTCAGGTAGGACAAAATATTCGTTTCCTGCGCCATAAACGAAAGGTAAGTCAGGAAGATTTAGCTGAGACAATGGGGGTTACGGTACAGGCAATCAGCAAATGGGAAACAGG
>CAJTOU010000041.1:0-7100 GCA_910577835.1 uncultured Lachnospiraceae bacterium
TAGAACACTAGCCTTCCAAGCTGGATACGTGGGTTCGATTCCCATCACCCGCTTTTTTGTTTCCAAAAAATTACTATATGTCCAGATAGACAAAAATCAAATTTAAAAAGAGACGATGTTTGAAAAACATTTGTCTCTTTTTAAATTACTCTAAAAAACTATTATTTTTATTTTATATCTTACTTTTTATCCTGAATCATCCGTTTGCTGCAGCTATACGTAATTAAAAAATACACTCCATAAACTGCTATAATAATTCCTGCTGTTACAAAAATCGAATAAATCAATCCACTGTTTCCAAAAGTCTCAAACATATAATTACATACCTTTATTCCAAAAATTGAATGGATACATGCAAGCGCCAGAGGGAGTCCAAAGAACACTGCGCTCTGTGTAAACAGAGAATGATGAATCTGCCGTTCATCTACACCGATACGCCTTAAAATATTATATTTTTCTTTATTGTCAGATGCCTCTGATAATTCCTTTAACGCAAGAATCGCCGAGCTGGATATCATAAATACAATTCCCACATAAATTCCGATAAATATAATCATAGCGGTTAAACCTATCGAATTGTTATAAATCTGCGTTTTGCTATTAATTTTAATACTTGGCCACGCCTTATCTGAAGGATTTATTTTATTATTAAATTCATCGCTGTCAATGTATTCTGCGATATCATCTGTGTCCATTTGCAAGTTTTCCTTATAATTGGCAATAAAATAGCTCATTTCCTCTTTATACCCCTCCAAATTTGTATTATCGGGTATAATAATCAGTCCAAAATTTGTATTATTACTTGCCATATCTATAAAACCATCCTGACATTCACTGTATTTCGGACGGTATTCTTTACCTCCAATTTCTATTATGTTTCCCCTTTTTAATCCCTTATTTCTTACAGATACTATTGTATCATAGTTTGCCACAATCATATATTCGTCGTCTTCCAGAAAATATTCTTTCCGTCCGTAGATTCTGGCAACCCTGTTATAATCACTGACTTTTATAAATTCTTCTGATATCGTTTTCAGATATTCCACATAGTCCTCAGAAAATTCCATATCATACAGCGCATCGCCTATGGTATCATCCATCGTAAAACTGCCATCTGCTGCCGAAAAAGAAATAATATCTACGAAATCCTTAAATATCGACGTATCCACTCCTGTCTTTTCAAAGATATCTAAAACAGTGCTGCCACTGTGCATGTCAATATAAAACTCTACATCCGCCGGTGTCATTTCTTTCAGATTATCATTGATTGCTTTTCTGATAGACAGCGCAGAAGATAATACGCTGATGGTAACAAACAGCATTAAACAGATAATACCTCCTGAAAATACAGTTGTATTAATTCTGCTGCCAAGCTCCCGTATTGTAAAACAGTTTAGTTTTCTGTGATAAAACCGCTTTGCCTTTTGTGTAAAAAAGAGCAGCAGACCTGACATGGACCAGAAAATCAAAAATGTAGATACAATCCCTTTTATAATTTCTCTTAGAATATCCGTGGTTGACAATATCTGGTCAGCCTTTACTGTTACCATATAATAAGCGTTTCCAAGAATACATATCGCAGCAATAAATACAACTGTACAGAGAATCGGATTTTTGGCTATATTCTTTTCCGATTTTTTTCCTGAATTAATTAAATCAATCAATTTTGCTTTTCCCACTACAAAAGTATTTAACAGAATCACTACTATATACATAATAACAAAATAAATGACAGTTTTTGCAATCGCGCTCTTTGAGACAATAAAAGTAAAACTGCTCATATCCGCCTCAAACATATTTGCCACAAAAATACTCATTACCTGCGACCCTGCAATTCCCACAGTTATACCAACTCCAAGGGAAATAATTCCAATAATTAATGTTTCAATAATAAGAATCCGGGCAATCTTTCCTTTTTCCATTCCAAGAATCATATAGATACCAAATTCTTTTTTTCGTCTTTTCATCAGAAAGTTACTGGCATATACAATTAGAAATCCAAGAATCATCGCTACAAATACACTGATAGATGACATGGTTCTATTGATTAAGTCTATAATATCATACGAGGATTTTGAAACATTCAGCATAACAGTCTGTTTTTCAATGCTGTTAAAAATATAAAATACTGCCACACCGATAATTACCGTAGCAAAATAAACAGCGTAATCCCGCATACTTTTTCTTAAATTTTTTATGGATAATTTAAAGAGCATCATTTAAATCCCCTCCCAACATTGTCACCACATCTATGATTTTATTGAAAAATTGTTTTCTTGTATCTTCTCCCTTTCTGATTTCGTTAAAGATTTGTCCGTCTTTGATAAAAATTACCCTTGATGCATAACTGGCTGTAAATGCATCGTGCGTAACCATTAAAATCGTGGCAAGATAAATTTCATTCATTTCTGAGAGGCTTTCCAGAAGAAATCTTGCAGATTTTGAATCCAGCGCACCTGTTGGTTCATCGGCAAGAATCAGCTTTGGATTTGTGATAATGGCTCTTGCTGCGGCTACTCTCTGCTTCTGACCGCCGCTCATCTGGTAAGTGCATTTGTTTAGCACTTCTTTTATTCCAAGCTGTTCTGCGATTGTATAGATTCTGTCCGGAATTTCCTCTGCCGGAGTATTCTGGATAGATAATGCCAGTGCGATATTTTCATAGGCAGTCAATGTATCCAGAAGATTAAAATCCTGAAAAATAAATCCAAGCTCCTCCCGGCGGAATTTATTCAGTTTATTGCCCTTCAGTTTTGTGATGTCTTCATCTCCTACATAGATGTGTCCGCTTGTCACACGGTCTATGGTGGAAATACAGTTTAAAAGAGTCGTTTTTCCTGAACCGCTGGCACCCATAATACCGACAAATTCTCCTTTGTCCACCTCGAAGGAAATTCGGTCTATTGCTTTTGTAATATTTGAATTATTCCCATAATACTTTTCTACATTATTTAATTTTAATACTGTATCCATTTACAGGTCTCCTTTCAATCTTTGATAATGTAATTTATCTGACAGTATTAATATAATAAAATATAAGGGATTTTTCCATAGAAAAACCTTACGAAAACTTACAGTTTCGTAAGGTTTAGTATGTTCACATAAGTTGTTATATCTTCACATATCCTTATATTTCGGGGCTTTCAGGAAATCAAAGTTCACATAACTTCATGTATTTTCACATAAATTTACGCCAAAATGGTGTAAATTTGGTGTACGAATTTAAGCGTCTCAAGCCTTGTTTTTCCAGCGTTTTTCCATGTTCAGCAGCTCATTTTGTGCCCGTTTTTCATTGACATGATTGTATATATTATTGGTAATATTTGGTGTAGCATGTCCCATCATGTATTGCAACACTTTCATATCCATACCTTTCTCTGCATTTCTGGTACAGCCAGTATGACGAAGAATATGACAGGACAGGTTATCAATCTTGTGAATGGCTGTTTCGTTATAAACCGCTGCTACTCGCTTTAATTCGCTGTCAAAATTGGTAATCTTAATTAGCTTGCCTGACTGCGTATGAAAGACAAAATTTCTCTTTCCGTCTATATATTCGTCAGCATAGACAAAATAAGACTTTCTCTGTTTGCATAAGACCTCGTAAACTCGTTCTGTTATTGGGATTTTTCTTGTATTTGAGGTTTTTGTCGGGCTGATATGATATTGCAAAAAGCAAATTTATACGCATACAGGGTATATGATGGTATTAAAGCAAGGTGTAGTAACACAGAAGCAACAGTTTCCATACATAAATGTTATGATAAATCTATCATGCGGCAGGGATGGCTTGATAATCTCAAGTCTTTTGTAAAATGGTACTTAGAGCATTACTATGAGTGCAGGGAAGAATCCATGCATGTTGATAAGGATTTGTTTGGTGAAGACTCAGATATGTATCATCCTGATTTCTGCTGCATACTGCCACAGGGATTGAATACGCTTCTTACAAACTGCAAAAAGCATTACAAAGAGGGTGAAACATCTGATAATGTGCTGCCATTAGGAGTGAGATATAACGGGAGAACAGGTAAGTATTCAAGCACGATTACCTTTACAGGGGGAGGGGCAGAGAAACTCATTATTCTTTCTGAATGGGATACTGCGGAGGAAGCATTTGCAGAATATAAGATTATGAAACAGGCAGATATATTAATGGTAGCAGCAAAATATAAGGAAAGTATACCAGATTATATTTATGACAGGCTTTTAAAGGTTAAAGTGGCGCCATATTAGGATTGTGGGAGTATGGCGAAATTTTCCGCTGTGAGATTTGCAAAGTCCTTCAAAGGACACTGTGTTCTTTTTTCTATTATGGGATAAACATTAGTTCTTAGTTATGGATATCTTGATGTAATGAGATAAGTATGTAGGGTATATCGGATAGAAAATATCTGGTATGCTCTATTTTTTACGATTTTTTGTTGAAAAAGAGTAGAGATTGATATATAATGAGAAAAGTTGTTAAATATTAGATAATTTGATTGTGTATTTTTGAAGAGGGGTGTAATGAAAGTCGTAACAAATAGTGATATAAAGAAATTAATTATATATGCAAAAAGAAACTTGGGAATATATAAGTTAGTTTATAGAACATATAAACAGCTATATTTTACAATAATAATATTGCCATTAATATTTGCATTATTTTTGATAGTGTTTTTATATAATTTTATTGTTTGTAAAAAAATCAGCTCTTTTATTGTGATATTATGTATGAGTGTAATATTATCGGAATTTGTTTTGCTAAGTATATTATATAGAAAAACAAAAATACCACATTTTAAAATACAAATTAAAAGGATTGAATTATTAAAAAAATACTATTCTTTTAATAATTGGAATAAGGAAGAAATTGAAATAGTAAATAATTTACTTCGACAAAGGATAGATACAATAAAATCAAATAATATAAAAGTGAGTGCAGTTATAATTTCACTTCTTTTACCGTTGTGGAATTTATATATTAATAAGTTAGGAAAGAATCAATTTATTGTTTTGGTGTTGTATTCTATGTTGAGGTTTAGTACAATGTATGATTTGTACTGCCCCTCTAACAACATACATTCGTTGTCATGATAAAGATATACATCTACTGTATTGTTTTTTAAAATATTCAGCAGTTCGCTAAAATCTTCGATTTCTTTAATAGTAAAATTCAAGGTAGATGTTATTTTATTGTTATAATAGTCACACAAATAGATACTTGATTTATTAAATTTCAAATACATAATATAATCCTCCATTACATTAAATATATAAAATAAAACAAGACGAAGAAACATTATTCTCTGTCTTGCTAATATTTTGCTTGAGCTGTTACTTCATATCTGCTATAATAACTTCGTATAATTAAATAGAAAGTTGGATGCGATTTTCGAATAGTTAGATGCCCTCTAGTTTACAAAGGAGGGTGATGCCCATGAACACAATGGAAGTATTAACTTTGTTGCTGGTCATTTTTACGGCACTGTCTTACATAGATAATCATAATAAAAAGAAATAAGCATCCCGCCCCGCAAAAGTAGGATGCTTATCTTATAAAATTCTTACTGAGGGCAAATCGGATATTGCATCCGAAATACCTTTCTAATCAGATTATACACTAGACCGCAAGAGAAATCAAGCGGTCTTTTTAAGTTTTTATATATTTTTAAGACGGTAATGCACTATCTTATTCAATTACAAGCTGGAATTTCCCAAAAGAAGTCCCAAAGCTGCCAGCATATCCATCCTGCCCACTAGAAGTTTCATTATCATGCTGCCAGTCATAATAGTCTTTCCCAACAGGGGCGAGCCTGTATTTTGCTTTCTTACAAACATATCCGCTTAGAGTAGTGTAGTACACTTCCACAGCATCAATATCATTTCTCTTATCACCAGCATATCTATTGTTTCCATCAGACACATTATATCCGGTTACATAAGGTTGGATCTATACTATAAAAGTAGACATAAACATATACTATATGTTACAATTAACTATACACAAAAAAGGAGGTTCTTTATGGCTACAAACAACTATACTAAATATGACGAAGATTTTAAAAAATTCCTCGTTTCCCTTTACCAGAATGGCAAAATTTAGTCATAGCTCTGCAAGGAATACAGTGTCTCACAATCTACTTCTCGGCAAATGGGTAAAACAATACTCCACTGTTGAGATGGACGATGGTAATGTCCTCACCGCCAAACAAGTGAAAGAACTTCAAAAGCGTAATGCACAATTAGAAGAGGAAAACCTCATCTTAAAAAAGCGATTGACATCTTCACGCCACACTCTCACAACAATTAGCCGCTGTACATAAGCTCCGTTTCCAGCACAGCATCAAAACCCTCTGCAGGGTTCTTCGGGTCAACAGAAGCACTTATTACAAACATTTCTCTTCTGAACCCGCACCACGTATCAGAGAAAATCAGCATATTGCTTCTCTGATTCTTCATATCTATGCAGACTACAACAAGCGACTTGGAGCATACAAAATCGCTTATGTCCTTCAGCGTGATTATGGCATACACATCAGTGCCGGCAGAGTGTACCGACTGATGAAACAGTTACAGCTGCCCAAAATGTCCACTGATAAACCTTCTGTTCCTGCCAAACGTTCAGATAACGAGGCCTGCACCAACTACCTGCAGCAAAACTTTAACCAGAAAGCCCCCAATCTCGTATGGGCCAGCGACATCACCTACATAAAAGCAGACGGGAAATGGTATTATCTCTGCATTGTGATTGATTTGTATTCCAGAAAAATTATTGCATGGCATATCTCTGCCAATGCAGATGTGGAACCGGTTATCACTGCCTTCCAGAAGGCTTACAAAAAACGAAACGCCCCTTATGGTCTTATGTTCCATTCCGACCGGGGAACCCAATATACAGCCTTTGCATTTCGGCAACTTCTGGATTCCCTTAATGTTGTACAGTCTTTTTTCAAACAAGGCTGTCCCTTTGACAATGCCTGCTGCGAATGCTCCTTCAAATATCTCAAGAAAGAGGAAACAGACCACAAACACTACCATTCTCTGCAAGAGCCTCAGCTTTCTGTTTTTGAATATATCGAAGGGTACTACAATTCCAAAAGACCACACAGCACACT
>CAJTOU010000041.1:7109-26809 GCA_910577835.1 uncultured Lachnospiraceae bacterium
TCTGTTTTTGAATATATCGAAGGGTACTACAATTCCAAAAGACCACACAGCACACTGAACATGCTTACTCCAAATGAGACAGAGGCTTTCTACTGGGAGCAGGATTAGACTGCTCCCTCAACTTTTTTCACAAAAATGTGTCTACTTACTTGACTATGGTTCTCTCCATGTATAGGACATGGGTCTTCATATGGACAATTTTTGTCATGTTTGCAACATTGAATTAAACCAGTATCTTTACCAAAAGTTATCTGATTCTTTTTTTATCTTGTTTTTTATATTTATACACCACACGGATTTCCTTTCTATTCTTTTATCAGCCATTTAACTCATAATACTTGTTTCTCCCAAACCCAATCCCCACTCTCGTATATTCCCCCTTCTCCGACTCAATAAAAATCCTATGTCCCATCTTATCACAGAGCTTTTTGCATATAAATAGCCCCATTCCCGTAGCTTCCTTCACTCTCCTTCCATTTTTTCCCGTAAAGCTCTTCTCAAACACCCTCCCTATATCACTTTTCTCCACTCCTATCCCATGGTCCTCTATAAACAGCCATACAATATTCTTTTCCTCTTTTCCAGAAAACCCAAGATACCCTTCGTCCGCCTTCTTATACTTCACACTGTTATTCACTATCTGTCCCAGTATAAACTCCAGCCACTTAGAATCTGTATAAACCTCAATTCCCAAATTTTCTTTTTCTATCTGAAATCTATTCCCAATTAACAAATCCTTATTTTCAACCATCACTTTATTCACTATACTTTCCAGACTGACCTTCTTCAATAAATAATCCTTCTGCGGCGCATCCGCTCTTGCATAAAATAAAATCTGTTCTACATAATAATACAGTTTCATCAACTGAAGCTTCTGTTTTTCCATATCCATATTTTTATTATAATTCATAAGCATCATATTTGATATTGGTATCTTGACTTCATGAATCCACATTTCAATATATTCCTTAAACTCGGAAACCGACGACTCCATATCATTTATTTTTTCCTGCATAGCTTTTCCAATCTCATATAAAGCATCACATAAAATCTGTCCCTCATAAAATGCAGGAGTTTCCACCATCTCACTAATCAGATATTTCTGGTCCAGCATATTTATCCTGTGAAGAAAATCCCGATAAAATCCCCACTTTATTAAATATTCCCGCACTTCTGCAAACACTAACGCCACAGTTATAATAAACCATACAAAAACAACATATTCATACGGGATTTTCATTTCAATTCCCAACAGAATCATACAAAATATAACACAAATATACCCGTAGATAACCGGCATCTTTTCCTTGATAAAATCTCTCTTCATTCTATTAAATATCCCTGTCCTCTTTTTGTTTTTATTATATTTTCCAGTCCACAGTCTTCCAGCTTTTTACGAATCCGTGTCATATTTACTGTCAGTGTATTATCGTCGATAAACTCTTCCGATTCCCACAAATCACTGATTAAACTGTCTCGTGAAACAATCTTTCCTTTATTTTTAATTAAAAACGTCAATATTCTCATTTCGTTTTTTGTCAGTTCAACACAGATATGGTTCACTGTCATATTTCCTCTTCCAATATCAAGCCTTATCTCTTTATATTCAATAACTGAATTATCTGTATACTCTGTTCTTCTGAATACCGCTTCTATATGAAGCAGCAGAATCGTAGGATTATAAGGCTTCGCAATAAAATCATCCGCTCCATAGGTCATACAGAGCACTTCATCCATTTCCGTATTTTTACTTGTTACCATAATCACTGGAACTGTTGATATTTTACGAAATTCCCGAAGAAGATACTGTCCGTCTATATTCGGCAATGTAATATCCAAAAGTATTAAATCTGCCTGACTGTCAAGCATTTTCTCCAATGCACAGCTAAAATCTGTCAAAGTAATACCTTCATATCCATTTTGATGCAGCAGATATTTTAGTTCCTCCTGCAAGCCCACATCATCTTCTATAATTAAAATTCTTTTCATGCCTGTTCTCCAAATTCTTCAATTAACACTAATACTGATTACCCAAATCATATAACCAATAGCAATATTGATTACTTAAATTATCTGCCATTCACCAATATCCATATGTAATCAATCAAAAGTTCATTCACATTCATTACATCATAGAAAAACTGCCGTATTAAGTAGTATAAATTCTTCTTAATACGGCAGCTTCTTTTTATTTTACCATTTCTTCCAGAGTTCTTCTGACTTTTTCCTTATCAAAAGGCTTAACTACAAATTTCTCAGCGCCTATCTTTAATGCCTGTATTACCTTTACCTGCTGTCCTGCTGCTGTTATCATAACAACTTTGGCTTTTTTGTCAAACTTCATGATTTCTTCCAGAGCTTCCAGCCCGTCCATTACCGGCATGGTAATATCAAGCGTAAGAATATCCGGCTTATTTTTTTTGTATTCCTCAATTGCCTCTTTTCCATTGACAGCCTCGCCTACAACGACATAGCCCATATCTTCCACCATATTTCGGAGCATTTTTCTGATAAAGATAGAATCATCTACAATCACAATCGAAGCTTTGGCATCTCCTTTATCTACCGACCCCTCCTGTTTCTTATAATCAAAAATATATGGCTCTTTACCCAGCTCAATTTTGCTGTCCACAGCAATAAACATTTTTACCTCTTTGCCATGAATGTACAATGGAATTGTATACCCAACTCCGACAGTCTCCTGATTGAGATATGTCACCGGAGGCACCATATCAACCTCCACATCCCTTGCAGCTAAATCTGTTGCCAACAGTCCATTACAAATATTTGCAAATTCGCCGACTGCATCGAACACCTTATCCTGTCCATGCAGCTCAGAACCTACAAAACCGGAAGCAAGAGCAACCATTCCGGAATTGTCCCATTCTCCGGAAAAAGCAAGAACAATATCATGCTTTCCTACCAGCCGCTGTACTACCATGCTTTTATAGGCAAATTTATTTGTGCGCTTTACCTTTCCGATATAGAAATCATCGGTAACAAATCTGACAAGGTTTCTAAGTACAAGTGCTACCAGTTCTGGTACATATGGTTTGGATACGTATACAAACGCCGGAACAATTTCATCAAAATCGTTTTCTTTTAATGCATCCATCTCATCATCTGAAAATCCATAATATTTCTGAAACTCATCAACATATTCTGTCGCTTCTTCCATGGAAATATCCTTCATATCTGTAAATATCTGAATAAACTTCATATACATATTTCCCTGTTTTGTCAACAGGCTGACTACCTGGTCTTCTGTCAGATATCCACATTCCACTGCTATTACACCGAACCTTTTATCCTGCTGTACCTGAAGGTAATTTACCTCTTTTACCTGCTGTTCCGTCATCAGATTTTGAGCTACTGCAATCGTTCCAAGCTTCAGTCTTTCATCTTCCTGTCTTGTCAAAATCACATCAAGCTCTATGTCCGTGATGACATTCTGCTCTACTAAATATTTCCCAAATAACTGATTAAACATACACTCTTCTCCTTAGCACAATATTTTTACATACCTATAATTTAACATATTTACCACAACTTATCAATATTATTCTTAATATTCATCCTTTAATGTAAAATGTCCAACCAGATCGCCCATATTAATTGCCTGCGCAGCAAGCTCCTCACTCGTAGCGGATGTCTCCTCGGCAGTTGCCGAATTAGACTGCACTACCTCTGAAATCTGAGTTACGCCAGCCTCTGCCTGCTCCATAACCTCTGCCTGCTTTGCTGAAATCTCGCTTAATTCCCTAGAAGAATCTGCAATGGCCTTAATACCATTCACCACTTCCACCAGAGACGCTGCTACACTTTCAGCAGCCCTGTTTCCTTCATTGACTTCCTGAATAGAGCTTTCAATTAATTCACGTGTATCAACCGCAGACTGTGCGCTCTGCTCTGCAAGATTACGAATCTGCTCTGCAACTACCGCAAATCCCTTTCCTGCTTCTCCTGCTCTTGCCGCCTCAATTGCTGCATTTAACGACAACAGATTTGTCTGACTGGCAATATCTTCAATCTCTGAAATAATATTTTCTATCTTCTGTGAAGTTTCACTGATACGATTCATTGCGCTTACCATGGCTTCCATTGCTCCACGGCTGTTATCTGCCTGTTCGGCATACTTCTGCGCCTGCGTATAGCTTTCCTCCACGTGTCTTGCGGATTCCTGTATACCTTCTGTAATATTTGTAATGGTAGCCTGCAATTCCTGTACAGATGCCGCCTGGTCTGTTGCACCCTCAGCCAGTGCCTGTGCTGCTTCTGCCAGATTACCGGAGCCTGCGGATACCTGTACAGATGCATCATTTATCTGATTCAAAGTTTCATTCATCTGCTTGTTCATCTCACGCATAGAACTCAACAATTGCCCGAATTCACCCATATATTTCTCTTCTATCTTTGTATCAATCGCATAATTTCCATTTGCCATATCATTCATCAGTTCTCCGGCATCGCTTATAATCAGCTCCAAATCATGGGCCATCTGCTGCGATTCCTGTATCATGTCAGCAACTTCATCCTTGGAAACTGTCTCAGGAAACGCAGACTTTAAATCTCCCTTTGCAAAAGTTTTGAAACGTTCTCCCATTGCTATAATAGGATTGGCAATACCCTTTGCAAGCGCATTTCCAAATCTCAGAGAAACAAAAATACTGACTATAATAATTACAATAATTATACCTACTATCACGAACTGAAGAATTGCCAGAGTGTTTGCCAGTCTGTTTCCTTCATCCACATTATAATTCATCAGCTCAGCCAGACTGTTATATACATCGTCATAGGCAGGTCCCAACTGATTATATGCCATCTCCTGTGCCTCTGCGCTCTTCTCTGCATCCTTTGTTGCTCCTGTGGTAAGAACTTTCTCATCAATTTTCCAGAACTCTTCCAATTCATCTGTTGCTGCCTGATAAAGCTTCTTTTCTTCATCTGATGTCAATCTGTTTTCCATTTCCTTCATATAATTCAGAAAATTCTGCTTTTTTTCATCATGCTGTTTTCTGGTAGCAGTAATCAGCGCATCATCGTTATAACCGATAGTTGCACGGGTAGCACTTCTTGTATCTGCAAAGGTAACTAACGCCTTTCCGATATCACCCTGAGAAAACCCATAATTTGTCAATGCATACTTATATTTTCCCACCATAAAAATCATGGCAATACATGCAACTATGGCGGCTATGCTGGCAATGGATACAACCAATACAAATCCATTTGTTATCTTTTTCTTGATTTTCATGTTATTAAATTTTTTCAGCATACTTCTTATAATTCCTTTCTTTTGTGGCAATATATACTTATGGACGTATATACTCACGATTTCTTCTTATCATTCCATAATATTTTTATCCAAAATTTAACAGGCCCAAAAAAATTGTAAACAAAAACTTATATTATAAAATAACTATAAACATTATATAATATCTGTAAACCAAAAGCAAGTAATATGTTAATTTTTCCGTATAAGTTTGAACTTTTTTCATTGCGGAAAACAGAATATCTTATTTTTTATTGAATAATTACACTCGCACAGTTAATATCCTTTGCAAGGTCATATACCCTTCCGGACATAAGTCCTACCACCTTTGGTCTTAATATATAATCAGGGTCATTTTCTACTACCTTTGCCTTTTCCCCATTGCTTAACTGCACAATAGAATTTGCCGGATAAAGAATCACACTTCCCAGAAAACTTTTCATTGCCGTAATGTCAAGCTCTCCTGTCAGCGACATAATCATCTCCACCGCATCTCTCTGTGAAAATGCTTTCTTATATGGCCGTTCTGTAACCAAGGCATCATAGATATCCGCCACTGACAGTATCTTTGCATAAATATCTATCTTTTCTGTTGACAACCCTAATGGATACCCTTTTCCGTTTATCTTTTCATGATGCTGTAATACCCCCATTTTCACTCCGGGCGAAATATCTTTTTTATTTTTTAAAATCTGATAACCCAGAAGAGTATGCTGTTTCATCAGTGAAAATTCATCATCTGTAAGTCTGCCCGGCTTATTAAGCACCTCATTGGGTATTTTGGACTTTCCTATATCATGCAGGAGTCCCGCAATTCCGATTTCATAGATTTCCTTTTCTGACAGGCCGTATTTTTTGGCTATAATCATTGACATGGTTGCAACATCCACGCTGTGTTTAAAAGTGTATTCATCACTGACCTTTAATGCATTAATATCAACAGCTATGGCATCATTATCTGTAATCGCTCTCATCAGCTCATTTGTAATACTGCTGGTAGCATCTTCAAAATCCGCTGAGTCCGTACTGCAATATAAAAACTGTACACCCTCCGCCACTCTGTTTTTTACGCTCTCTGAAAGCTTTACCTTTGAGCGGTCTGATACCATAAGTTTCTCTATCTTTTCCTCGGCCTTTTTAGATATTTTCACCTCCTCGCTGTCCGGGTCTTCCTCACCCTCACGAATGTATACACCGGCTATTTGAAGCTTCTTTAAAGAATCAATCAAATATTCATCCAGAGCTGTACCACGGGCAATCAGAATACGCCCCTGCTGATTTTTTATCGTTTGTTCGATTTTCATTCCTTCTATTAATGACCTCGTTCTTACAAATCGTCTGGTTATCAAAGCCCTGCCTCCTGTCTGACCTTTGTAATTCAATAAAGAAATTCTTCACAACTCTTTATTTTTTCCGTATTTTTTATTATAACTAATATTTCAGGAATAATCAACCAAATCAAAGGATTTTGGACAAATAATTTTCTGTCAGAACTGAGATTTTGGTTTGGGTACAGAAAAAACTACTTCAGATATCCAATATAGTCAGCAGTTCCAAGTATTTTATCTGCCCGTTCAATTTCCTCCTCTGAAGGCGGACTGACTTCCTTCAATGCATAATCCAGACCAAGCTCTTCCCATTTAAAGACGCCAAGTGTATGATAAGGCAACACTTCAAATCTCTGCACAGTGTTAAGCCTTTTTACAAATTCCGCAAGTTCTCTTAAATCCTTCTCATCATCTGTAACTCCCGGAACCAGTACATAACGAATCCACATATCCTTTCCCTGCTCCGACAAATACTGCGCCAAATCAAGAATATTTGCATTTGTATGTCCGGTAAGCTTTTTATGTTTTTCGTCATTTATCTGCTTGATATCCAGCAGAAAAAGGTCTGTATATTTCAAAAGCTCATTAAATTTCGAAAAATAAGGCTCTTCTCTGGTAAACGGAGCACCGGAGGTATCAATACAGGTATGCACCTGTTTTTTCTTTGCAAGCCTGAAAACTTCTGTTACAAACTCTGTCTGCAGCAGAGCCTCGCCGCCGCTTACTGTAATTCCACCTTTTCTCTTCCAGTAGGTATGATAACGGTATGCCTGCTCAAACGCCTGCTTTGCGGTCATCGTCTTTGCTTCTTTCAAAGCCCATGTATCCGGATTATGACAGTACTGACATCTCATAGGACACCCTTTTAAAAACAGAATAAATCTTATCCCCGGACCATCCACAGAGCCGAAACTTTCAATCGAATGAATTCGTCCTGTAATTTCCTCCGGATTTTTATTTTCCAATCCCATATTTTGTACCATGCTGCAAGCGCAGTGCAATTTATGACGCAAAACGTCTGAAATAAGGTTGAAAAAGCGCTTGCAACTTATCTCCTTTCCATAATTTTAATATTTTTTCAACCTTCTTTACCTTCAAAAATGGCAGGTAAAATATCTTTACAAAAATATTTTACCTGCCATTTATTTAATTATGCGTAAGGAGCGAAAGATTTGTCTTTCACTCCCACATTTACTAGGCAATCAATGCAATCAGCCTGTGGCCAGTTACATAGTAATCATTGCTTGCATGATGTTCCCCTTGTAAGCAGGCGAAGCCACTGCACTTCATTCTATAATATTTTTTATTCCTGCTTATCTCTTGGCATGGAATGTTCTTGAGATTACATCCAATTGCTGTTCTCTGGTAAGGTCAATAAACTTAACCGCGTATCCTGATACACGAATCGTAAAGTTCGCATATTCCGGTTTCTCTGGATGTTCCATGGCATCCTCAAGCTTCTCCCTGCCAAATACATTTACATTCAGATGATGAGCGCTCTGGTCAAAGTAACCATCCATTACCCCTACAAGGTTCTCAATTCTTTCTTCTTCATTATGTCCCAGTGCATCTGGATTCATGGTCTGAGTATTTGAAATACCGTCTAATGCCCATGTATATGGAAGCTTTGCAGTAGAATTCAGAGAAGCAACCAGACCATTCTGCTCTGCGCCGTAGCTTGGATTTGCTCCCGGTGCAAACGGAGCACCTGCCTTACGTCCGTCTGGAAGAGAACCTGTTGCCTTACCATAGACGACATTTGATGTAATGGTCAGAATTGATGTGGTAGGTTCAGAATTTCTGTAAGTATGCCTCTTCTGAATCTTTGACAGGAAGGTTCTGAGTACCCATAAGCCGATTTCATCTGCTCTGTCATCATCGTTTCCATATTTCGGGAAATCTCCCTCTATTTCATAATCTACCGCGATGCCTTCTTCATTGCGCACGGTCTTTACCTTTGCGTATTTAATTGCAGAAAGTGAATCAATTACATGTGAAAATCCTGCAATACCTGTTGCGAAGGTACGTCTTACGTCAGTATCAATCAAAGCCATTTCTGCTGCTTCATAGTAATATTTGTCATGCATATACTGAATCAGGTTCAGTGTATTTACATACAATCCTGCCAGCCAATCCATCATTACTTCGTATTTCTTAATTACTTCATCATAATCAAGATATTCGGATGTAATCGGCTGATACTGAGGTCCAACCTGTGTAAGTGACTTCTCATCTACACCACCGTTAATAGCATACAAAAGACACTTTGCAAGATTTGCTCTTGCGCCGAAGAACTGCATTTCCTTACCGGTCTGTGTTGCAGATACGCAGCAGCAGATAGAGTAGTCGTCACCCCATACCGGCTTCATAACATCATCATTCTCGTACTGAATAGAGCTTGTGTTGATAGAAATCTTAGCTGCATATTTCTTAAAGTTCTCTGGCAAAGCAGAGGAATACAGTACAGTAAGGTTTGGCTCTGGTGAAGGTCCCATATTTTCCAGTGTATGAAGGAATCTGAAGTCATTTTTTGTAACCATATGACGTCCGTCCATACCGATACCTGCTACCTCAAGAGTTGCCCATACAGGGTCGCCTGAGAACAATTCATTATAGGATGGGATTCTTGCGAATTTTACCATTCTGAACTTCATAACCATATGGTCGATTAATTCCTGAGCCTCTGATTCCGTCAGTGTTCCATTGTCCAAATCTCTCTGGATATAGATATCAAGGAAGGTAGATACACGACCAACTGACATGGCAGCACCATTCTGAGTCTTAATTGCTGCAAGATAACCGAAGTATAACCACTGTACAGCTTCTCTGGCATCCTTTGCAGGCTGTGAAATATCATAGCCATATACTTCTGCCATTTTCTTCATGCCCTGAAGTGCACGAATCTGGTCTGTCAGCTCTTCTCTCTGACGGATTACTTCATCTGTCATAGTGCCGTCGCCGCAGTTTGCTTTATCCTTTTCCTTCTCTTCAATCAGGAAGTCAATTCCGTAAAGAGCAACTCTTCTGTAATCGCCTACAATACGTCCACGGCCGTAAGTATCAGGAAGTCCTGTGATAATATGGCTGCGGCGTGCTGCTCTGATTTCCGGTGTATAGGCATCAAATACACCCTGATTGTGTGTCTTGTGATACTCTGTAAAAATCTTGTGCAACTCAGGATTTGGAGTATAACCATAGTTTGTGCAGGCTTCCTCTGCCATCTTGATACCACCGTATGGCATAAATGCTCTCTTTAACGGTTTGTCTGTCTGAAGACCTACTACTTTTTCAAGGTCTTTCATGGATTCGTCGATATAGCCCGGACCGTATGCGGTAAGACCTGTAACTACTTCTGTTTCACATTCAAGTACGCCGCCCTTTGCTCTTTCTTCTTTCTGAAGCTCCTGAAGTTTTCCCCAGAGTTTATCAGTAGCTTCCGTAGGTCCTGACAGAAATTCTTCATTGCCGTCATACTGTGTGTAGTTTCTCTGAATGAAATCTCTTACGTTGATTTCTTCTTTCCAAAGTCTTCCCTCAAAGCCGTTCCACTGTTCTTTTTCTAACATCGTTTGTTTTTCCTCCTTGTATAAACTAATTTTTTTATATTGTATACAATGTGAATCATACAGATTATGTCATACAGATTGTGTTATACAGATTATGCTACACAGATTGTGTCAAACAATATGCTCTATGCAAACTATGTTAGACAAATTGTATAAAATAAATGATGTCGTATGATTTGTATATTGTATACATCAATTACCATAATACAAACATGGATATTTGCACTTGGTAACATGATTTCTGTTCACAATGTCATAGTAACACTTATAAAAAAGAAAATCAAGAGATTTGTGGAAAGTACTAAAAGAAATACAATTTATCCCCTACTCCCTTCTTACAATTTCTACTATATTCACTTTTTTCAGCCTCACTGCAATCATCAATATACCTGTTACCACAGCTCCTGTCATTATAATAAATCCTGTTACAAAATTTTGAATATCTGGTTGAAATACAATATATCTTTTATAAAATTCCATAAAATTCTGCAAAATATAATTAGCACCTAAAAGTACTGACAGCGTAAAAAAACTGCTATATAAAATTGCTTTTCCACACATAAAAATTTTTTCATAAAAAAACACCTTCAACATATCCTTCTTTTGATATCCTAATGCTAGATATACTGCACTTTCTCCCAGCCTTTTTCTCAATTCTGCACTTATTATCATGATAATACTTACAAAACATACCACAGTCAACATAACTACAAAAATATTGACAATTTTTATAATAAATGCATAAAACATTAACATGGTTTCATCTGCTACTTTACAGGCCATCAAAGGCCGATATCCTGTAGCATAATAAAGTCTGTCACATACTTCCTGTATATCATAGCCCTCTTTTATGTAAACCCCAATCTGTTTTGTTGGAATCCATGTCTCCTCTTCAGGATTCTCTTTCAGATATTCTTGTATATATTTTTTTGTCACTTTTGAATTTATTTCATCTGCCTCCTCTGGATGAATAAAAAACTCCGAACCACTATCTCCTGTCTTTATATTATCAAATGTACCTGCCACACGAAAAGATAATTCTATCTCTGTATCTATCATAATCAGAAACTCTTCTCCGATTAGTTTTGTACCTGATGTATATTCATAATTTCCAAAAGAACCCATTCCATATAAATATTCTGGAATAATTATTTCTCCATATTCTAAATTTTCTGTTTTTCCCGAAACAGCATAATCTGAAAGTCCTTTATAACTGGACCTTATTGCAATTTGTATATGTTCACTTCCAAATTCATTCTTTCTGTTTTCAAGTACTCCTGTTATGGGCAGGGTTACTCTGCTCACCTCTCCTACCCCGTCAACAGCTTCCATAGCATCACGAATCTGCTCAAAAGGCTTGTCTTCCACCTCATTGATTAGTTCTAATCTTCCCAGACCTCTGTTACACATATTTCTTAAACTGTTATCAAAAGATTTCACAAGAGAATTACCCAGCATACAGCATAACAAAGGCGCTATAAGAATCAGAATAAATATTTTGCTGTGTTTTTTTTGCCCCTTCAGATTTTTATATGCAAGTACAAACAGCTCCACATTTTTTTTCATTTAAATCTGAACCCCCTTCAGCATATTATCCAAATGTATTTTTTTCAATCTGTTTATATATATTATTGTTTGTATAAACATTACACTTCCCAAAAGAACTGCGGAAAATAACAATATCATAATACTGTCTGTCAACAAAAATCTTCGTTCTTTTTGAATTTGTAAAAATATTGTATCAGATTGCATAAAATGTTGTATATACATCGCAATCAGTCTTGCAAATGGAAGACTAATTGCAATATCACAAAGAGTTTCTATAAATAATGGAAGTATCATTTTTTGTCTGTGGTATCCATATACAAGAAAAATTCCCACTTCCTTTTTCTCTTCCTGTAACTGCATATATCTGTATCCAATCACAATAATAACAGAAAAAATACATACACAGAAAAAAGTAACAGTCACCGCCTTAAATATAACATCTGACTGATTACTGAAAAATAAATCTACTTTTGAAGCATTAGACATCGCCCTAGCAAACCAGTCCGTGTGAATTCCTGTCTGTATACAAAAAAACATATAAATACTTATATAAATCAATGCTATATTTACAGAATACACAATAATATTAAATATAAATAACAAGGGGCGAAGTCTTTTTCTGTTTAATATCCATTGATACATCCTATTCCTCCTCTAACTCCTGTTTTTCATATAATATTTCCTGAAGCTCACCATTATTATTATAAAGAGCGATGCTAAGAATATCGTGATACCAGCGGCACTCTTCTATATTTTCACTATGAACGGTCTCATATTGATTTCTTAATTCCAGATAACCTTCATAGTCTGCTATCTCCATACGATTTATGTCATATAAATTTTCTGCTGGTTCTTCATTTGGTTCATATTTCCCTGTCTGTTCGTGAATAAATCCATAAAAGTCCAAAACATTCAGATTCTCTTTTTTTTCTAAAATTTTCTCTATCTCCTCCATTGTAATATAGCTCAAATCATTTTCACATATTTTTTGGAGCTCTTTACATAAATCTGTATCCACTTTTACCACATAATGGTCTATTCCATAATCCCAAAAATCATCTTCTCCAGTTCCATAATTGCTTTCTATTACAGGCCATGCCAGTAATGAATCATCACTTTCCACATAATAACCACAAACTGTGAGATTATGGTTCTTCTTCAGCGTTTGACAAAAGGTTAGCTCATACAGCAAATCTGTTTTATAATTCTTAAAATAGTCTGTTTTTGTTCTTGTATAAACTGTTTTATCAAATATATCATACATTTTATGGATTAAATCCCTGTCTGTAATGTAATAAGTTGTTCTTTTCGTTCTGTCTTCCTTCTCTATATAAAACATCACATATTCCACATCTTCAACACTCTTAATTCCAGTTCTGGCTGCAAATATTTCAAAATTTATTTCCTGTTTGCCTGATATCATCATAAAAATAATTCCTGCTACAACAACAGCCACTATTCCTGTATAAAGAAACATTTTTCTTTTATTCATATCATTTCTCCTGATAAAAACAGGGCAGAATCCTCTGCCCATAACAACATTTTTATAAACTCATTTAATATGCACATCTTAAAAAATCAATAACCAGATTTGCTACCCCTCCAGTATTTCCTGCATTTACACAAAGTCGAATCTGATATGTTCCAGCATCAACAGATTTTCCACTTGGAAGTGTTACTCCTGTAGCTGTACTTGCAACCTTCTTATCCTGATGTACTACTGGTTTATAAACTCCATTACTCTGCTTCTGCAAAAAAATATAGGTAATAACTCCTGCTTTTTCCACTTTTCTGATACTTAAATATGGAGCAATATGTCCTGTTTTACTAATATAAATATCTTGTGTTGTCAGAGTATTCCCTTGGCTGAGCGTTTGACCCTGCAAATATTCTCCAGCATATACACCTATTGGAATGGACAAAACCATAAACAGCAGCATTAACACAACAACAAAATTTCCCATTTTCTTCCTTAAATTCATTTTCATCTTTTTAACTATCCTCCTTAAAAATAATTAATTTTTTTATTTTTCTAATATTATAGCTATTTTTTATTTTTATGTCAACCGAAAAAGAACTAATTTTTATATTTTATGAATAGTGGTTTTTATTATAAAATTCTCTCAACAATAAACACAGCCGCACATGCAAGCAACGCAACAGTAAGCAAACTCCTTCCCCTATATGCAGCTATTACTGCAACAATTAATCCTGCAAGAGCAGAATAAATATTCGCAGTAGAATGTAAAATAGCCGGAAATGTCATGGCCGCAAGACAGGCATATGGCACATAATAAAGAAAAGATTTGATATATCTGCTGGTAATTTTCTTTTTCAGCAATACCAACGGCAACATACGAATCAAATAGGTTACCCCCGCCATAACTAAAATGTAAATATATATATTGTGTTTCATTTTATTTCTCCTCTTGTCATTCTATTTGTTATTTTTTTCTTAATTATTCTATTTCATCTTCGATTGGTTTCAACCATGCTGCAATACCTGCTATACTCACAGTTGTTATAATAATTACAAATCCTGATGTAATATTTTTTAACACTGGAAGAACCGAAAACAAAAAACTGAGTCCCATTGCAGATAAAACAACAAGCAAAATAATATGGTTTTCTCTTGCAGGCGGTATAATAATTGCAAGAAACATCCCATAAATGGCAATGCCAAGAGCACTGATTGCAAAAGAAGGCAGAATATTTCCTGACACTGCACCTGCAAGTGTTCCAAATACCCAGCCTGGCACCGCTACACTTGTAATTCCATAGTGATATGCCGGTGACAGAGAACCATCAAAATTCGCATCCAGCGCAAATATCTCATCTGTTACGCTGTATGCCATAAGATATCTGTGCCATCCTTGTCTGCCTTGTTCTAGCTTCTGTGCCAGGGAAAATGACATAAGGCTGTAGCGTAAATTAATAATAAGCTGTGTCAGCGCAATTTCAATATAGCTGCCATTCGTGGCAATAATTTCAAGTCCTGAAAACTGTCCCGCAGAAGTTACATTTGTAAGTGATATTAATACTGCCTGTAAAATCCCAAGTCCGTTGGCAACAGACGCCATTCCAAAAGTAAACGCCACCGCAAAATACCCCAATGCAACAGCAACCCCATCGCGAAGTCCATTTCTGTAATCCGTATTTTCCAAAAAAATATCCTCATTTCTGTCATATATTATCTTCATTTTACCATGTGAACTATCCAAGTATAACACAAACCTCTGTATTTGGCTACCTGAACCTGTTGTTTAAAAGCTGTGAAATTACAGCAGTCTTATTTCAAAAAGTGAAAGTCATAAACTTCAACAACTATTTTATTTTCTCAAAGATATATTCCAATAACTCATCTGAATATATTTTTTCTTTTCCTATTACCATACATTTTTCTTGCATCCGCTTTTCTTCCAGCTTCTTTGCCAATAACTCAGGAATAACCGCCATATCTGCCTCCTCAATCATGGTCAAATCAAACTCACTGTCCCCTGCTACAATCACAGTTAAATCAAAATCGCTGTTTTCTGATATAATCGTATTTAAATCAAATTTGCCATTTTCTTCCACAGTCATAATTAAATCAAATATATCATACCCTTTTGCAGTCATATACTCTATTCCCAATGATTCTTTTAACCTGCAAATCGCATTGCCCTTCGTTAAACTCTTTGGAATTGCATATATTTTAACACCATTTGAAAAAACATCTATTTTACTTAAATCCAGTTCTTCTCTTAGTTTATGTACTGTCCTTTTTGGTTCTCTGCTTTTGGTAAAAACAAACAATTCTTCAATAAACCGAACTTCCATGCTCCTGTCTCTATCAAACTTTAAAATATCCTGTGCTTTCCAAAGCTCATCCCACGACTTCTCCGCCAGCTTCAACGAATCATAATACCACCCCATATCCCTCTCCCCATCTTTCAACAGCACTCCTCCATTACATGTTAATGCATATTTCGGCATCCCAATTCCCAGTTTTACTCTCTGATACTGTTCCACAGTTCTCGTTGTCACTGGCACCACCATTGCTTTCTTGGGTATTTTTGTTAACAGCTGAAAGCTCTTTTCTGTTATAAAAGATACCTCTCTGTCTTTATAAATCTCCACACATCTTTTTTCCTCCCCAATCTCTTTTTTATAAGAATAAATCAGTGTATTATCCAAATCTGTGCAAAATATTATCATAAACGATATTCTCCTTATCCCAAAATTATAGTTTATTATATACTTTTTATCATTTTTGATATTAAATTAAAAAATTTCCTAACCATTCTCGCTTTTCCAAAAATAATACAAACAATACTTATATATTACAACAAAATTACTCAGGCAGCAAACACTACCTGAGTAATTATTTATATTTTTTTGCTTATGTTTTATTCATATTTTCAAATTATTATTTAATATTATTGTATTATTTATTATACAATTCAAACAATCTAATAGATAAAAATATTATAAATAACTGTAATCTATCTGATTTTAATGTATAATTATTTGTCATCATATCTAATAACGTCATATATATTGCTCCCCTGATTATCTTCTATATGATACATTACATCATCATATAATATATATTCACTTGTAAAAGCAAACTGTTTTTCTGTTCCATCTTCATAAATAAATTTCATAATATCTCCCCCATCAATCTTTGGGTCCTTAATTTGAGTCAGCTTTAATTCTCTTAACACAGCACAAATATCCTGAATAACTGCTTTATTTTTAATTTCTTGCAAAGGATATACTTTTCCAGTTTCAATTTTTACAATATTATCAAAAATATTCTCTGAAAATGGTATGTCTATTTTTCTATTTGTAGGCGTTTCCTGACTTTGTTCTATCCCTTTGTTTGATTTTGACGTATTATCTTTACATGCTGTTAAAAAAGCAAATGGAATTATCATCATGATAAAAATATATAATACTTTACGCATTTCTTTTCACCCCCTAATAAAGACTTCTATTCCAAATAAGCGTAATTCCTGAAGTAGTTATTGTAGCTGCTGAATCTAAAAATGATATTTGATATCCATTAGAGTCCCATGCATAAATTTTTCTAAAATTTGGATTTGAGCTATTTGTTCTTGAGTAGGCATAACCATAACCTGTTATTTGGTGTCCCATAGTTTCATCAATCCTACCATCTAATCTTATTACAAAAGGTTTATCATTATTAATATTTGATTTGTTCCCAATTTATTCTGGTATTTATTAATGTATATGATAATCCAAAACTTTGTAGACAGGTGCGAGTTTGTTCTAATGTAGAACCATTATCATAATTTATATGATATTTATCAGCAAAATATTTAGCATTTAATGTTCTTCCTTTTTTATAATTTACAATAGTAGTTGCTGTTGCTGACCAGCATAAATTATAATTACCTTGTGTAACAAAATTAGTAATATTACATTTATAAGAAGGCCATCCATTATCATATCCACTAATCCACTTCTTACTTGTGAAATTTGTGAAGTAACATCAATTTTCTTTATTGTCTTTAAACTATCCGAATAGTCAAGGGAGTTATCAACCATATTTTGAACAAAACTCACTTTTTGTTCAAATAGTAAATGAAAAAATGATGATTCATTAAATTTATTTACATACACTTGATGAAATGATTTAATTATATTAGAACTTTCGGCATAATATTTTCCATTAACAATGTAAATCAAATATTTCCCAGACTCTAATTTAGAAAGTTCATTTATTATTTCTGTATTATCTGATAATATAACATTTCCGCTCCTATCAGATTCAACAGCATAATTACATTCATCTTCTTCATAAACTGGATATATAAAAAATATATCATTGCTGTCAGCATTGTAAACACTAATAGGTTCTTTAATTTCCACAAACTCCTTATTTGCAAAATCACCATTTAATAAACTTTCCATATTTTCTAAACTTTTAATTTTATTATCATTTGAAACACAGATTATTTCTACACCTTTATTTAATTCTGATGCTTCAATATTCCTTTTACATGGATAAATAATTGCAAATATTAACAAAAAACAAATAAATACCTTGTTTTTAACTTTTTGCTCATATACATAATCTCCTCTCATAAAGTAATAATTTTATAGCATTTTTTCAAAAATTATATGCTGTACAAGATTACACCTTTTTTGTATATTTGTTGATTAATAATAATCTATTCTAATAAAAAGTTGAAATATTAAAAAATTAATTCTAAAATATTTTTATATTATTATAACTTACCAAATTTCACTTGTCAATTCTAATTTCACAATTTTTTACTATATTATTCAAAATAGTCAAACATTTCATATGACAATTCTTATTTTTTATATAATTCATCTTTTATTATCAACTTTTCTGGAAAAATTTCTTATGGGTTAAACCAAATACGGATGAAAATAGATATGTATCGGCAGGAGCATAGATTTTCTCCTGCCACGCCTGTATTTAGGCGGTTTGACGTTTGGTACGCTGCATATATTCCTGTTCCATTTCCCGCATTTCCTCGTCCGTGGGGATGTCCACAATCCCGACATAGGAATAGGAAGTGTTGTATAAATCTATGGTTTCTTTCCCTAAAAGCTCCGACATTTCTTTGAGCGTGGTTTTCTCCTTGCCGCCTAAGAAAAGGGTGGTGTCGCAATTCCCTGTGATTGTGTCGGCGTTGTCCTTGTAAATGGCTTTTAAGTGACTCTGTGCCTGCAAGATAAGGCAGGCGGATATTTCCCGGCTTCGTATGGTGGCAATCAGTTTTTCCAGTTTCGGTATCTGCCCGATGTTCGCCACTTCATCAAGCAGGCAGCGGACGTGTACGGGAAGCCTGCCGCCATACACATCATCTGCCTTGTCGCACAAGAGGTTGAAAAGCTGCGTATACATCATGGCTACAATGAAGTTGAAAGTGTCGTCCGTGTCGGAGATAATGACAAAGAGGGCGGTTTTCCTGTCCCCCAACGTGTCAAGCTCCAAATCGTCCGTTTCCATAAGCTCCCGCAGCTCCTTAATGTCAAAGGGAGAAATCCTTGCGCCGCAGCTAATTAAAATCGACTTCGCCGTTTTGCCAGAGACGAATCGTCAAGGACTTTTTAATCAATTTCACAAAAAATTCACATTTCCAGTGTCCGATAAACCCATTCCATGAATTTCATTTGATTTTTCTTTGGCAGTCGCATATAATACAAGTAGGGAAATCCCTACTTTCCATATTTCAGGAGGTGAAAGATATGTTAGCAAACGCTTTTGTTGACAACGCAAAGGTCATGGCCAAAGGGCAGGTCACAATCCCAAAAGATGTCCGTGAAGTGCTTGGCGTGGCAAGCGGAGACCGTATTTCTTTTATTGTGGAAGGCGGTACTGTCCGTATCGTTAATTCGGCTGTCTATGCCATGCAGATGCTCGAGGGGGAAATGGCAGGCGAAGCAGAGCGGACCGGCCTCACATCTGACGATGATGTTATGGCGCTTGTAAAAGAATTGAGAAATGAGGACGAAAATGCATGAGGGTTCTGATTGATACGAATGTCCTCATATCTGCGGCATTGAGTGCAAACGGTGTTCCTTATCAGGCTTATGTAAAAGCAGCCTCTTATCCTAACCACGGATTGATCTGTGAGCAGAATGTGGACGAAATGAAACGGATATTCAATAAAAAATTTCCCAAACGTCTGGCGGCATTGGACAAATTTCTTTCAATAGCCTTACTGACGCTGGAATTAGTACCCATCCCAACAGACGAAAATATGTCGGAATCACAGGTCAGGGATGCAGATGACCGTCCCATTTTAAGAGCGACGATTGCGGCAAAGGCTGATGTCCTGCTCACCGGCGACAAGGATTTTCTGGAATCAGGTTTGGAGAATCCAAAGATCATGACACCGGCTGAATTTCTCAACATGGAATAAAAACAGCTTTGTATGGCAGGACCGGAAACTGTAACAGCTTCCGGCCCTGTCCTTTTACATCTGCCGTATCTCATTT
>CAJTOU010000042.1 GCA_910577835.1 uncultured Lachnospiraceae bacterium
ACCTTGTATATTTTACGTGCTGGAGGAAAGCCTGGTTTTCGCATAATATTTCCCAACACAACTATATATACAGTTATCAATGTTCGTGTATGAGTAAATTATAGCATAAGTGAAAATTATGGCAAGAGTTAATTTTGTGGTCTTAACTCACCGTCTAAAGCCAGTGGGATTGCGATTCTTCGCGATAGAGTATATCTTGTCGAACGCGATAATAATGGTTTTTATAAAAATATAACAGTAACAAATGTTATATAGAGAATGACCTTGTAAAACCAATCTATAAGATTCCAGATTTAAAACTACATGATAATATCGATGCTCCAAAACGATATATAATATTTCCATATATAAAAACAGAGACCGGCTATACCTTAATCGCAGAATTTGAGCTTGCTGATAAATTTCCTAAAACATATGAGTGTCTTTTGGCACAACGAGATGAACTGGATGCTCGTGATAAAGGAAAAGGTGTTGCTCAAGGATGGTACGCTTATGGAAGAACACAAGGATTGAACAAGTACGGAAAGAATTATTATTTTCAACATTTGCTAATAGACCCCAATTTATATATGTTGATGATGAAGATGCGCTTTTTTGCAACGGATATGCTGTTTTTGATAATGACAGGTATGAACTTGAATGAGGTGATTATATGGCTATTAATTATGATAATTTATAAGAAACAATACTCTGCCAAGACATTTTTTACAAATTATTCATATAAACAGAGCTGAACAATTTTTTTAATTGGGGTGTATAATTTTGTTTCATAGTGATAACTTTTTTCTTGATTTATATGCACCAGATAAGTGCATTGATGGGCAGAAAATACAGTGCATTTGAATCGTATAGAGATGCATAGGTGAATTATGCCACTAGTCATAACAGTCAATGAAAAAATAGGCATAACCGGTAAATACATACCAAACTATGCCTATTTTTTCCGAGATTAAACATCCCTAATTTGCACCACTTAAAAGAGGAGCCTTTTTTTCTTTTATAAAAAATTATTTTGTATTTCCTATAATACTATTGAAGAACAGATAAATTTTATCTTAATCCAGTCTCTTTAATAATTCTTCACGTTCTTTTTCAAATCCCGGCTTTCCGAGAAGAGCAAACATATTTTTCTTATAGCTCTCTACACCCGGCTGATTAAACGGATTTACACCAAGCAGATATCCGGATACACCACAGGCAAATTCAAAGAAGTAGAACAATTCGCCCAGATAAAATTCATTCTGTTCTGGAACTTTTACCATAAAGTTTGGAACATTGCCGTCTGTATGAGCAAGAATCGTTCCATTCATAGCGCTTTTGTTTACAAAGTCCATTGTTTTTCCGGCAAGATAGTTCAGTCCATCGAGGTCCACAGGTTCTTCCTCAAGAGTAATTTCACACTGAGGAGTTTCAACATTAATTACTGTTTCAAACATAATTCTTGCGCCGTCCTGAATAAACTGTCCCATAGAATGAAGGTCTGTGGTCAAATCCACAGCGGCAGGGAAAATTCCCTTTTGGTCCTTTCCTTCACTTTCACCGTAAAGCTGCTTCCACCATTCAGAAACATAATGAAGGCTTGGCTCATAATTTGCAACAATTTCTACATTTTTGCCTTTTCTCAGAAGGATATTTCGGAGAGCTGCATACTGCACAGCATCATTATCTTCAAATTCAGCCTCCAGCGCGCGTTTTCTTCCGCTTGCAGCGCCTTCCATCAGCTTGTCCAAATCAGCGCCGCTTACAGCGATAGGAAGAAGTCCCACGGCAGTCAGAACAGAGAATCTTCCGCCGATATCATCAGGAACTATAAAAGACTCATAACCTTCCTCGGTAGCAAGATTCTTCAATGCGCCTCTTGCCTTGTCTGTTGTAGCATAAATTCTTTTTGCAGCATCTGCCTTGCCATATTTTTCTTCAAGCATTTTCTTAAATACACGGAAGGCAATCGCAGGCTCCGTAGTGGTACCTGATTTGGAAATAATATTAACAGAAAAGTCTCTGTCGCCAATTACATCAATTAAATGCTGTACATAGGTACTGCTGATGCTGTTTCCCACAAAGTAAATCTCCGGTGTTTTGCGGATACTCTTGTCTACCATATTGTAGAAATTATGTCTTAAAAATTCAATTGCGGCTCTTGCTCCAAGATAAGAACCACCAATACCGATTACTAAAAGAACTTCAGAATCTCCCTGAATCTTTTTGGCAGCCTTTTTGATTCTGTCAAACTCTTCCTTGTCATAGTTTACAGGAAGGTCAATCCAGCCTAAAAAGTCATTTCCGGCGCCATTTTTAGACACAAGAGTTTCCTTTGCATCCAAAGCCAGCTTCTTCATGCTGTTTACTTCATCAGCAGAGATAAACTGGGCAGTTTTTGAATAATCAAATGTTACTTTTGCCATTTTGTTTAACACTCCTTCTCAATTTATATTTTATGTGTTATAAAGGAAACACGCTGATGCATGCGTAGGTTATTAAACTACGCTTTGCTCCATTTAGTAATATTATATCACATTATTTGGAAAAATTAAACAAGGAAATCATTAATTACAGAAAAAATAATTTCATCGCTGTTTTCCACAATCTGTTTTTTTGCAGAATTTTCTTTAGGAGTTTCTTTTTTAACGGTCTGCTTAGAAACAGAGGAAGACTCTTTTGCAGCGGCAGCTTCCTCGGCAGCAAAGGAGACAAGTCTGTGTTTCAGTGTATTGTCCAGATAATCGGTAATCATATTGGAGGCCTGTTCTAATCTGCCGTCTACATCGACAAAATGACAAAACAGTATATAAATCATGCAAAACAGAATTGAAATTAAAGCGTACTGGTAATATGTCTGCGAATAACTCAGAGTGCCATATGCAGTCAAAATAACACCCGTTAGAGAAAATGCAGCGCCAAGTTTTTTAGGGGAGCTGTAATGCAGTCCGGCGAAGGTATAGCCTGATATGTACTTTCTGACAAAGGAATCAGTGTTACAGATGCCGATATTCAGTCTCGCGCAGTTTGTAAAGCGCAAAAGAATCTGCTTCAGCAGCGTGTGGCCGACACCTTGAATATTCAGACAGGCCGTATACAGCCGGTTAATCCAGATAAATCCGGCAAGTTCAAAAAACATTGCAAAAACAAAACATAAAATAGATAAATACTTGAAATAAATCATAAAAAACTCCTTTCATATAAATGTTTACTGGTTATTTTTAATATAATAATATCATGTCCAAATATCAAGAAAAAAAGTTCGACAAAGTATGTGTGAATGTGGTATAATGTCATCAAACAAAGCAAAGCGTAGTTTGATGACCTACGCACGCATCAGCGTGCTTCATTACGATATATGTCATAAAACGAAGCAAAGCGTAGTTTGATGACCTACGCACGCATCAGCGTGCTTCATTACGATATAACATAGCAGAATTATAAGAAAGGATGAAGTGATATGATATATAAGACAAAAGGCACATGTTCAAGCAGCATAGAGATACAGGCTGCAGACGGGGTGATACAAAGCGTTCGCTTTACAGAAGGCTGTAACGGCAACCTTCAGGGAATTTCAAAGCTGGTGCAGGGGATGAAGGTAGAAGATGCAATAGCCAAACTTGAGGGAATACGCTGTGGTATGAAAGAAACTTCCTGTCCGGACCAGCTTGCACAGGCGCTGAAAAAACTATAAAAGGGAGAATTTTGATATGGAAAAAATAACAAGCTTTACCATCAATCATTTAAAGCTGCTGCCGGGAATTTATGTATCCCGAAAGGATAAGGCTGGAGCAGAAACAGTAACTACATTTGATTTAAGAATGACAAGACCAAACTTTGAGCCTGTTATGAACACTGCTGAGGTTCACACCATTGAGCATCTCGGCGCTACATTTTTGAGAAATCATCCAGAATATCAAAATAAATGTATTTACTTTGGACCAATGGGCTGTCGTACAGGATTTTATTTGATTCTTGCAGGAGATTATCAGTCTAGGGACATTGTTCCGCTGATAAAGGAGATGTTTGAATTTATCAGAGATTACAGAGACGAGGTTCCGGGGGCAAGCGCCAGAGACTGTGGAAATTATCTGGATATTAATTTAAATATGGCAAATTACCTGGCAGATAAATTTTTAAAGGAAGTAATAGAGGATATCTCAGAAGAAAGACTGATTTATCCTGAAGATTAGGCAGGAGGAACAGAAAATGATTGGAATCATAGGCGCAATGGAGATAGAAGTAGAAAAAATCAGAGAGCAGATTACAGACGGAAAAATGACAAGCAAAGCAGGTATGGAATTTTATACCGGAACACTGTACGGCAAAGAAGTGACAGTGGTGCGTTCAGGCGTAGGAAAAGTAAATGCAGGAATCTGTACACAGATATTAATCGACTTATTTCAGGCAGATGCAATTATTAATACCGGAATCGCCGGTTCACTGAAAAATGAAATTAATATCGGGGATATTGTTCTTTCAACAGATGCGCTTCAGCATGACGTGGATGCAAGCGGTTTCGGCTATGCGCCCGGAGTAATCCCGCAGATGAAAGAATCCGTATTTCAGGGTGACAAACATCTGATAGAGCTTGCAGAAAAGTGTCAGAAAGTATGTCCTGAAATTCATTTTTTCAAAGGACGTGTAATAAGCGGAGACCAGTTTATTTCGGATAAGAAAAAGAAAGAGCAGTTAGCAAAAGATTTTCAGGGTTTTTGTACAGAAATGGAAGGAGCTGCGATTGCTCAGGCGGCATATTTGAATCAGGTTCCATTTTTGATAGTGCGCGCGATTTCCGATAAGGCAGATGACAGCGCTGCCATGGATTATCCGGCGTTTGAGGCAATGGCGGTGGAAAATTCCGTAAAATTGTTATCAGCAATGGTGCAAAGCATGTAAGCGGGAGGAAGAGTGATGTTTCGGCTGTGGGCAAAAATATGGAAGTCCGGCCGTATGACCAGAGATATGGTTATATGTAATGATGACAGAGGACCAAACCGTACAAAAAAAATATTTGCCGCTCTTGAGGAGGTATGTAAGGAATTCGACCTGAGCAGACCAATCTGGCTGGACAACAGTATTGCCGAATTCCAAAGACACGATAAGGTGCGGTTTTCCAAGGATAATTTTATAGATGAAATTGATTTTGATTATCTCGAAATACAGGTAATCGAAGAAGACGACCATGAATGAATGGCAATAAAAATACCAATGCTGATAAAATCGGCAAGTTCCATCACAGTAGACAATCTGGTGGATTGAAGCAAAATACCATCCATTCCTCCAGACAGATTCACAATTCCTGTGATACAAATGTCTCCCACTTCAGGGAGACTTTTTTTTACTCCCAGTCCGGGACGCAGAGGCATATCGGAAAGCGTGACATATCCTATATGATTTCTGGTTCCCAAAGAGGCATCCACGGCGATAACAAAGGGTTCTTTATGAATATCATAGATATTTTCCACCATACATTCGAGATTCACTGCATGGACAGGTTCTTTTAAGGTGCCGTAAACATACATTTTATTATTTAAGGTTCGCTGCAGCTTATGTCCAATCAGCGGACCGAGGCTGTCTCCCGTAGAACGGTCACTGCCTACACACAGAAGAACAATGTCTCTGTCTCCGATGTCAGCCTCACTTATCATTTCCGACAGGCGCTTTCCAAATTTTAAAGAACTTTTTTCGGAGAGTGCATCATAATAAAAAACATTTTTCATATACATAATTTAAAGAACAGTTTCCTGTCCTATTCCTTTCCAAAAAAATTGTATTTATTTGATATTTTTATATATGCCCGAAAAGAAAAAGTTTATTCAGAAGAAATTGTCGATAATTAATTAAAGCAGTGACTAAATTCTGACAAAAAATGTAGAGACATTCATGTAAAATGATACCAAAGATAAACCGGAAATGGAGGTAGCCATGATAGAAACGATATATAATGCTGAAAACAATGAAGAAGAAGCGGTAAAGCTTCCGAAAAATATACATCAGATAGGTTCGGGAGAGACAAAATACCATGTTTATATAGAAGACAAGGTATCCAGATTTTTAGAGCTTTTGCCGGAAAATGAAAAAAATATAAGATATGGTGTGCTTCTCGGCAGTGTGAAATTTTCCAAAGGAGAAGTATATATGTTTATTCGTTCGGTGGCAGAAGTAAGAGAGGTAATTGAAAACACTCTGATTTTTGGCGATGATGTGTGGACAGGCATTTATGATGATATCAAAAAATATTATCACGGAGATAAAATCGTGGGCTGGTATGCTTCTATGGAGGAGTTTGAGGAGCGGGATTTATTTCATATGAGAAAGCTGCATCTCGACCATTTTGCTGGAAATGACAAGGTATTTTTAAATATCAACCGTGAGGAAGAGGAAAAAGAGTTTTATTTTTATGCAAACGGAGATTTGCAGAAGGTGAAATGCTATCATATTTATTATGAAAAAAATCAAGAGCTGGAGCGATATATTTTTGAAACTCATTACGACCTTACTTCCAGAAGAAAGAATATTAAAACAAAGTCAGAGGAAGTGCCGGAGACAAAGCCAGAGGACATGCTGTCAGAGACGGAAAAAGAGGCGGAAGTTGTAAGGGTTGTTTCGGATACACAGGAAGAAGAGACTGTTGGAACAGGGTCAGGGGATATTTCCAAAAAGCTTATGATGTTTTCCGGCAGAGCAGCCTCTGTTTTTGTCGTGGGAGCACTGGTATTTACCATAGGAGTTATGTATAAAAAGGGACAGCTTGACCATCTGGCCACAGAAATGAAAGAGGTAGTGGCAAATATTATGAATAAGGGAGATACCTCCGAAATGGACAATGTGGTTTTGCTGGACAAAAATAAAAAGACAAAAACAGAACAGGAAAATTCAGGCGAAGATAAGACACAAGGTGAAGATAAGACACAAGGAGAGGATAAGACACAAGGAGAGGATAAGACACAAGGTGAAGATAAGACACAAACGAATGAAACAGAGAGTACAACTGAAGAAAATACAGCAGAGGGCAGTATAGGTGAAGGAATTTCAAGTGGACAGGATTCAACCAGTCAGGAAACACCTGAAGAAACCAGTGTACAGGAGACTTCTCCTCCAGAGGAGACTGCCGGAGTATCTCCTGCTGTCACACAATACTATGAAGTACAGCAGGGAGACACATTATATGGAATCTGTCAGAAGTTGTATGGAAATGCAAATAATATTCAGATAATTATGGATTTAAATAACCTTGAAAGTCCAGACAGCATAACTTCCGGAAAGAAGCTGATTGTTCCCTGAAATATAATGACAATTCTGGCAGAATGTGGTATGATAAACAGAGGCATTTGACAGGAGGATAAAATGGTATTGATTAAAAAAGGGACACAAAAGATTAAAAAGCTGGGAGAAAAAGCAGAAGAAAAAGATTATGAAGGTATGCTGATAAAGCATCGGCGCAGAATGGTACTGCTTCTGGCGCTGCTTCTTGTATTTGCCGCTGCTGTTGTGATAGCTGTAAAAATATTTTTGGATAACCGCGTATATGATGCCTATGAAATCAGCAATACTACAGATATGGGGGATGTTATGAAGTGCAGATTTTATAAATATGGCAATGGAGTACTCAGATACAGCAATGATGGTATTTCTTATATGGTAGGAGACGATACCATATGGAATCAGGCATTTGAAATGAAACAGCCGTTAGTGGACATTTGTGATGGCTATATGGCGATTGCAGATTTAGGAGATACCACAGTTTATATTTATAATGAATCCGGGCAGCAGGGAATTATAGAAGCGACCTGTCCAATACTGGAGCTGGAAGTGGCAGCTCAGGGTGTAGTAGCCCTGATTACCCAGAATGAGATTACAAATTTAATTGAAATTTATGATAAGGAGGGCGCAAATATAGCAATGGGACAAACTGTCCTTTCGGGAGACGGCTGCCCTTTGGATATCAGTATTTCCAATGACGGAACAAAGCTTGCGGTTTCTTATGTATATTTGAAAAATAATATGGCAAGAACAAAGGTCATTTTTTATAATTATTCAGGTGTTGGTAAAAATGAGGCAGGGCGAATCGTTGGCGGCTTTGAAAATTATGAAGAAAGCATTATATCCAAAGTCGAATTTGTTACAAATGACGTAGTGGTGGCGTTTGGTGATGATATACTGACGATTTACAGTATGGAGGAAAAGCCTTCTGTTATGAAGGAAGTAAAGATAGAGCGGGAGATTGAAAGTATTGCATATAATAATAAATATGTCCTGCTCGCCTTCAAAAGTGAAAATTCAGTGAATCAGCATATATTGAACGTATATGATTTGAATGGAAAAAGAATACTGGATACTACCGTAGAATTTTCTTATACGGATATTCAGCTTCAAAATAATATGATTATATTAAATAATTCCAAACAAATGTACATGCTTTCTGTGGATAATGTAAAAAAATATAATGGAGAAATCAATGAGGGAATAGTTAAAGTTATTCCCACAAAAACAGAGAACCGGTTTATCATTATTACAAATGAGGAAGCAGAGGAGATTAAACTAAAATAAGATACAGGAAAGAAGGTAAATAAAATGAATTATATAGTTTTTGTGGTGGCGCTTGCAATACTCGTATTGTCTGCATGGCGTGGATATCATGCGGGAATTGTGAAAATGATATTATATATTGTAAGTCTGGTGTTGACAATTATGCTGGCAGGAGCATTGCTTCGTCCTGTCAGTCTTCTTATAAAAAATAATACATCTCTCTATCGAAATATAGAACGGTCCGTAGAACAGGCAATCGACCAATATGAAATTGTCAATATTGAGTCTCTGAAAGAGCTTCCGTTTCCTGAATATATGACTAAAAATATAACATCAGGTACTGCGGAAAATCTTAAAAATATAGCAGCTTCAGTAGTTTCGGACCAGATATTTAATGCAATTATTTATATTTCTTTAAATATTATTATATATATTGTGATTAAGATTATTATGGGAACCTTTAATATAGTGACAAGGCTGCCTGTCATCAAGGAAATAAACCGGCTGGCAGGGTTGGTGGCAGGACTGATGGAGGGGATTTTACTTTTATGGCTTTTCTGTCTTGTGCTTCAGGCATGCGGAAGTGAGGACTGGGCGCAGAAGATATTTGCGCAGATAAACGACAGCTCATTTTTAAGCTGGATTTATAATAATAATATGGTAGAGAAATTTTTTAATCATATAATATAATTAAAAGCTGCCTATATAATTATTTTGGTTGACGAATAATTTTCGATTTGTTATAATACACATAACTTTAAGGAACGGAAAAAGTGCGAAAATATAACAGGAAAAGATAGATTGGAAAATGAACAAATGGAAAAAAATATGACAAAAATTGAAAAGATAGTTGTCTGGTTTACAGATAACAGAAATATGCTGTTTCTGTCGGTATGTATGGCGATACATGTGCTTTATCTGTGTATATTTTATGCATTGGCTATATGGCCTCTGGTTCTGCTTAATATATTCAGCAGCATCTTTTATTTTACCTATCTGTTTTTAAAAAAGGATACCTCGGAAAGCAGTATGGCGGCGACCTATTTTGAAATATTGCTGTTTTCTGTTTTGAGTGAGTTTGCGCTTGGACCAGAATACGGGTTTGTACTTTATATTGTAGGAATGACGGCGGCGGTATTTTATCTGGTGCCCTCGTATGGAAATAAAAGGTTTCAGTATCAGATAATCGGAATTGTAACCGCACTTATTCTGGAGAGCATTATCATGATAGGACATGTGCGTTTTCCGGAGATTCAGGAACCGGCAGCGCCATATCAGCCGGCTTTCTATCTGGTCAATATGGCAATTATGGCAAGTATAGTACTGGCAGCGACCTTTTTTTATTCCAAAGAAACAGAAAAGGTATGGGACACTCTGAGATATAATATGAATCATGATGTTCTGACCGGATTATATAACCGTCGTTTTTTTGAGCAACAAATCAGCCAGATTTCAGAAAATAAACGAAAGCCATATGTAATTTCCATGGTAGATATTGATTTTTTTAAAAAGGTCAATGATACTTATGGACATGAAGCAGGGGATATTGTGCTTGCAAAGGTATCTGCATGTCTCATGAGTCTGGCAGGCAAAGAAAATCTCGCGGTCCGGTGGGGCGGCGAGGAATTTATTTTGTATTTTCCAAAAAAAACACCAGAAGAGGTATATGAAATGATGGAAGGCTTAAGAAAACAGATAGAGGAAATGGTAATCGAGACAGACCAGAAAAAAATTCGTGTAACTATTACCTCCGGTATTGGAATCGGTCTTGCCGAGAGTAACTATGAAAAGGTAATTAACAGTGCAGATGAAAAGCTGTATCTTGGAAAACAGAGAGGAAGAAATCAGGTAGTGATTTAGGGTTTTATTATGGCGAACAGACCAGCATGGAGATTTGATTCGGAAAAAAAGAAAATAGAAAGAAATTCTTATGAATTTGTATTTAACGCAGGCTTTTCTATTGTTCAGAAACAGAAGAATATTCGGGCACTTCATGAGCAGATTGGAAGAAAGGCTTTGGAAATATCCACAAAATCGTTGGAGGAACTGGGTATAAAATTCAGCGCATTTAATCTGAAACTGGACCATATTTTTCTGGAAAATATTTTTCAGTCCTCAAAGAAATATGAGCATGGCGGTCCATATAAAGATATGCTGAATATGGCACCAAAAGATGCTAAAAGAGACGAACGACATCAAACTTCTGGAAAACTGCTTTCCTTTATCTATAATAAAGAAGAGTTTCCATTAGAACCAAAGACTTTTTTCTATGATTATATTTATATTCTTTCTGTGAGAGAATGTATTCCTGCAGAAGAGATAAAAAAACTGCTGAAATATGAATATTTTACGGATATTGAGTTCAATCCGAAGAAATCCATAAACTGTCAGGCAAAAAGCGCCGCGGTTATAAAGGCATTGCTTCTGGAATATGGTGAGCTGCCGGATATTCAGAAAAACAGAAAAGAATATGAGCAGTTTTATAAAAGTATAGGAGCAGACTGTGTATAATATACAGTCTACTTCCTGATTTTTTGTAACAAAGCTTTTATAACTTATAATTTTGCAAACAGTACAATATCAAAAATCCCGTTATTCAGATAACATCCAAGACTTCCATGTATTTTTTCCGAAAATCCCAAAATACTCTGCATTCCCAAACCATGATTTCCTCCCTTTTTACTTTTTGGCAGTCCTGTAACAGAGTCAATCAAAATTTCTTCTTTATATTGATTTTTAATCTGAATCAGCAGATGGTCCGGCAGACAGTGAATCTTTACGTCAATCCATCGCTTTTCTTTTTCGAAATCCTTTACACAGTGGATTGCATTTTCAAATAAATTGGCAACTACAAGAGTAAATTCATACTCATTTACACGGATTTCCTTTGGTATAGCTGCATCAAGACGTACCTCAATATCAAAGGAATGTGCCATATCCATCATATTTGAGAGAATAGAATTTACAATCAGGTGATTGCAGTATTTTGCGACCTTGTTTTTAACTGTCACTTCATTGATATGCTGGACTATTTTTCTGATTTCATCATATTTTTTCTGGTCCAGCAGAGAATCCATCATTTTTGAGTAATGTCTTATGTCATGATTCAATATTTTAAGATTCCGTTCTGCCCGTTCTACCAGATAATGCTGGTTTTCCAATCCTTTAATATAAGACTCCAGAAACATATTTTCCCAGTAAATCAGATTTTTTTTGGATTCACTTGCCATATAGCGAAGCACAACAATATAGGATATAAACATTGTAATAATAAAAAATATAATCCCTAAAATATTGTCAGGGTTATCATAAAGAGTATATGGAAAAAAGGCAGTAAAACAAAAGCTGCAATAAAAAAATACAGGGATTAAACATAATTCCCAAAAGTGTTTTGTATAGTGTTTTTTCTGAAATTCAAGACATATGTTTCGTATTTTCACAAACAAAATCAGAAGGGTAACAAGGTGTATAATAAAACTGCCTGTCAGTGCCAGAATGTCATTTGCAGTATAAATTTGTATAATATCTGAAGAAATACTTCCTACAATAACATAACTTGATGCACTGAGTCCAATAAACAAAACATGGCTGTTTCTGTTTTGGGAAATAAAAATTGCAGTAGATTGCGTAATGATTATCTGTATAATAGTCACAATTACATAGCATAAATGACTGTCAGGGAATATATTTAATTTGAAGCAGTCAAGTATGTTCAGAGCAAAAAAGGAAAAGAAACATATAAATATGGTTACAGTCTTGGAGTAGCGAGAAACAATAAATAAATATATAAACAGCATTAAAAATAAGTGGCTTATCGTATAGGATATATTAAAAAAATAATTCATTTCTGCTCCTTATCTGTACTGTTCGGAAATAAATAAAAGATATTGTTTTTTTACATCCAGTGCACTGCTTCGGCTGACAGGCAAAGTATGGCTGCTTTCCATTGTAACAGTATTTTTAGTCAGCTGCTTTACACAGTTTAAATTGATTAAAAAGGATTTGTGAACACGCAAAAAACGGCTGTCATTTTCAAGCTCTCTTATTTCCTCATCAAAGGATGTACGTATGTATATACTGGTTATAGTTTCACCATTTGTTAGGTGAATTTTCAACCTTCTGGAACAATTTTCGATGTATTCTATTTTGGAATACAAAACAGATATTAATCCGTCTTTTGTTTTAACCAGATAAGCCGTAGATTCTTTTATACCTGTATAAGCAATGGCAAAGTCCAGCGCTTCAAAAAAATTATTTTCATGAATAGGTTTCAGTAGATACCTTATGGCATGTATATCATAGGCATCCAATGCAAAATCGTCAGATGAAGTGACATAGATAATCATGCTTTTACTGTCTGATTTTCTGATTTGACTTCCCAAATCAATTCCTGATATTCTGGACATAATAATATCCAGAATATAAATATCTGCTATTTTTTCTTTTTGTATTTTATGCAATAAAACGGAAGCGTCAGAGAACTTTTCTGTTTCGAAGCTTATAGCAGGATAACGAGCAGTATATTTTAATATTAATTTTTCCAGTGTCAGCAAGTCTTCAATGTTATCATCACAAATCACAATATGCATAGATGTCTCTTCTTTCGGGTCAAAAATAATTTCATATTATAAAAGGTAATTTATTATAATAGATTACTTTTTATAAACTATAATTTATTATACACTATTTTGGAAAAATGTAAAATACTATTCTTTTTTAATTATATAGGATTTTTGTGAAAAAACGGGCAGAAAATGTGAAAAATAGGCACAACAGACATAACAGAAAACTGGTATCATAGTAATGACGCTATCATTAAATAGAAGTCCGGCCCGCTAACGCTATGTTGACTGTTCGGACCAATTTTATGAAAGTGGTCGGGCTGTCACAGGAAATATTAAGCTTGCCAGTACTTACCGATATTAAATTTACATCATTGTGCAGCTTTTATTTGTTATTTCATAGGAAATTGCTCCACCAATTTCCTATGCTGCTGTTTTAAACAGTAGTGTTGTTGAACAAAGTGCATAAAGGTTATCAGCATGCAGTGTCACAGGCACTTTGTTCTTGTGACAGCCTTATGAGTTGAAAAGATAAGAAGGAGAATCTGTTATGAAACTGCGTACAAAGATTATGATGATTGCGCTGCTTCCAGTGTTTGTTCTGGGAATTGGTATATTTATTCTTGCGGCAGACCGAACAGCAAACGGAATTTATGACGAAGCCTACGCTGGAATGCAGGCGGCATCGCTGGCAGTAAGAGATATTTTCGAAGTTGGTAATGATGGAAGCTATTATATGGACGAAAAGGGAGATTTGTGGAAAGGGGAGAGCTTAAATATCAGTCAGGCAGTGGAAATCGTGGACCATATAAAAAATAGAACAGGGATGGATGTAACCATATTCTGGGGCGATACCCGTATTCTGACTTCTATTAAAGATGAAGAAGGAGAGAGGCAGATACATACAAAAGCTTCTGACGCAGTGATAGAGAAAGTATTGAAAAAAGGAGAATATTACCTTGACCGCAATGTAGAAATTTTAGGAGTAGAATATATTGTATGTTATGCTCCATTTTATCAGGAGATGAATACAGACAAGCCTGTTGGTATGGTTTTTGTAGGAAAACCGCGTGCGCAGGTGAAAAAAATTATTAATGAAATCCGTCTGCAAATACTGATTGCGATTCTGGTGGTTCTTGTGATAACAGCAGTTCTTGTGACAGGGCTGATAAAGCGTATTGTAAGTGCACTTAGACGAAGTATGTGGCTTTTGCAGAAGATTTCTGAAGGAGATTTGTCAGTGGAGCCAGACCTTGTTCTTTTGATGCGTTCTGATGAAATCGGGATGTTGGGAAAAGGAATATTGGAGTTGCGCAATAAACTTCGGGCAATTGTGGATATATTGAAAGAAAAAAGTTCACAGCTTGACCTTGAAGCTGATACTCTCAGAAAGCAGTCAGGCAATATTCTTCAGGTAATGAAGGGACTGGACCAGTCTGCACAGGAAATGTCCGCAAGCTGTATGAGTCAGGCAGAAGACGCTGGCACTGCAGGAAATGATATTACACAGATAGGAGAAATGATTGGAAGCAGCAATGTGGAAATTAAAAGAATGTATGAAATTTCCGGTCAAATTCAGGGAATGTCCGAGCAGATGATGGAGGAAATTATAAAATTAAATAATGATATGGAGCGGGTACGAAACTCAGTAGATTATTTGGAGCATCAGGCTGGAAAAACAAAACAATCTGTGGATAAAATAAATCGGGCAACAGAGTTAATCGCAACAATTGCATCTCAAACCAGTCTGTTAGCGCTAAATGCATCCATAGAGGCGGCGAGAGCAGGAGAGTTTGGAAGAGGTTTTGGAGTTGTTGCTTCTGAAATACAGAATTTGTCTGTGCAGGCGAATGATTCTGTGCAGGATATTCAGAATATGGTGCAAGATTTGACAGAAAATTCAGACAATATGACACAGCGAATGGAAGAAACACAGAAAATGATTAAAAATCAGGAGAAGACGATTCAAAAGACAGGAGGGGTATTTGAAAATGTGAAGGATGAGATAAAGGAATCGATGATGCATATGGATGTTATGTTTGAGAAATCAAGGGAAATGGAACATGTGCGGACCAATATGGTGGCAGTTGTGCAGAATTCTGCAGCGTTGTCACAGGAGAACGCGGCGAATGTAGAGGAAATGATGAGGGCGATAAGTGGAGTATATGAAGAGCTTCAAGGGCTTTCGGGAAAAACGGAGGAACTTTCGGAGATATCAGAGGAGATGAAGGAGAGCATAGGAGTATTTAGATAACTTGGGAGGAGCAGAGAAAAGAATGCCTGCTTTAGAAGAGAAAATGGGATAATATCTGTGATTTTTCAGATTTCTTGTTTGGCGGTATAAAATTATCGTCAAACAGGAAATTTTTTATTTTTAGATTTTATCAAAAGGTGAACTACCCATTGTCTAAAGCCAGTGGGATTGCGACCACATTATTTCAAAATAATTTTTTAGTAAAAAACAGAAAAACTCTTGACAAAGTAGTAAAAGTATACTATTATACAATATATAGTAAGTAGCAAATAAATACTAACAGTATAGGAGGATAACGCCATGAACACAAACTATTTAGAAATTATCAACACAAACTATATCGGAAGCACAGAAAACCCTGTTTCTCTAAATGAAATATTGAAAAAAGCCAACGAAGAACACCTCACTCCAGCTTCGCAGAACCGAGAAAAGGTATTATTTTTGGGCATTGATATTCAGCAGGATTTTATGGATAACGGCGCATTGGGAGTTCCGGGAGCCAAACAGGACGTATTGCGTGTTACAAAATTTATCTACAACAATATGGATAAAATTTCAAATATCGCCGTTTCTTTAGACACTCACCTGCCTCATCAGATTTTTCATCCATGTTGGTGGATTGATGAAAACGGAAACCATCCAGCTCCATATACCATTATTACTCTGGCGGATTTAGATGCAGGTAGGTGGAGAGCGGTTATTAACCCGCAGGCAAGCAGAGAATATGTAAAGCATCTGGAACAGGATGCCAAAAAAGCCCTCTGCATCTGGACCTATCACTGCCTGCAAGGTACCAGCGGAGCAGCGCTGGAAAATCAATTCGCCAATATGGTTTATTTTCATTCTGTGGCCAAAAAAGCGGTTATGCAGCGGCTTGTCAAGGGGCAGGACCCGTTAAGCGAGATGTATGGCATTATCAAGCCGGAATATGATACAAAAGGTTATATTAACCTTGATTTTCTGAACAAACTTGAAAGCTACGACAGAATATTGATTGCTGGTGAGGCAAAGTCGCACTGCGTTTTAGAGAGTATTCATCAGATTCTTGAATATTACGAAACAAGACCGGAAATTACAAAAAAGGTCTATATTTTAGAGGACTGCATGTCGTCAATTCCGGGATATGAAGATATGACAGAACAAACCTTCCAGACATTTAGAAGCAAATATCATGTAAATCTTGTAAAAAGTACTGATAACATTTTACAATAAAATACTATTTTTTATGTAAAATGGAGCAGTGTTTGAACCTGTATGAAATCAGCAGAATATTAGTCCAAAATAAAAGGATATTTAATTTTGCATGAAAATTTAGAAGGATATTATTTAAGAAAAATAAAATAAAATTTGATATTTTGTAAAAAAGGAGGATTTTTATTATGGAAAATTTGGAATATGAAACCGTTATTGATGGATTAGACGAAATTGAAATTGAAAACACATCAATTGATGAAATCGACAGCGAAAATATCAATCTTATCTTTCTCGGAATTGACCAGTCCGGTTCCATGTACAGCTATAACAATGATATGAAGCGCGCGCTTCTGGAATTTAAAGATGCGTTGATTCATTCAAAGGAAGCCGATGAAATTCTTATTGCACGTGCAAATTTTTCTTCCGGAATTGAAATCGGCGGATATAAAAAAATAGATGAATTTTATGCCGGATTTACCTCCAGTGGCAGTACCGCCATGTACGATGCGATTACCACAGGGACAGAAAGGTTAAAAACTTACAGAGAATTTTTGAAAACAGAGGGCATGAGAGTAAAAGCGGTATTTGCAATTTTCAGCGACGGCGAGGACAATGATTCAAAAAGCTCCTTTAGCGATGCAAAAAAAGCAGTTGAATTTTTAAACAGTGAAGAAATCACCACCGCATTTATCAGTTTTGGAGGAAATGCAGTACAGACAGCAAAAGATTTGGGATTTCGAAATCTTCTGGATGTATCAAGCTCCGCCTCTGAATTAAGAAAGGCGTTTAACTGTCTTTCAAAGTCGGTAATTGAAAGCTCAAAAAGTGTGCTTGCAGACGAAGATGATTTTTTTCAGATATAAAAACCGCACAGAAATAGTGAAACTGTAAATAGACAGAATTATAAAGGAGACAGTATGCTTATTAACAAAATGGGACATCAACATATCCTGCTTGGACAGAACTGTCAGGATTTTGGAATGGTCAGTCAGAGGCAAAAACTGGTATGTGATGGCTGTTCCGAAGGCAGTCATACAGAGGTCGGTGCAAAAACCTTCTGTCACCTTATAAGCTGTGGATATAACATAAGTCAGGCATTTGAAAAATTAATTGACATATTCGGACAAAACGCTTCTACAATAAAACACTATCTCTGTTTTACGATTCTTATGCTGTCTGAACAGGAGGACAGATTTGAGCTGTCCTTCTGTGGAGACGGGTATATTATTTTGGAAGACAGAAAGGGAAATATTACATTTTCCGAATTAACTGATGGTGAATATCCGAAATATTATGCCTATAACTATGTACCGTCAAATCTTTTAAGCCATTATAAAGAAGGAGTAGAACTTGCCAGTTTATCTTTTAAAAAGGACGAATATCCTAAAATCGGTATAGCTTCAGATGGACTCAGATTTTTAATAAATGCGGAAAACAGCTTAAAAACTGAATTTTTATCTGCATTAAAATTCAAAAAAGAAGCTGCCATAAAAAGATTAATAAATAAAAATCAGGTATTATTTAAGGATGATATAACCATTGTATTTTAGGAGGTGGTGGAAATGATGATACAGGATTTATCCAAACTGTTGCCAATAGCGGAGGGCGGAGAGGGGATTATCTATGAATACGGTCATTCAGTCATAAAAATCTATAAGCCCTGTGTAAATATTTCTTCCAAACAGAAAAAAGTACAGCTTCTTATTCAAAAAACACTGCCGCCGCAGGTAATCTGTCCAATAGAAGAAGTGTTTGACAGCAAAAAAAATTTTATCGGATATCTGATGAACAGGGCATGCGGCGAAGAGTTTCGAAAACTGTCCAATAAAAAATTTACTACCTCCAATCATATCAGTATTCAGGATATTTTAAGGATGCTGATACAGACAAAGGATATTTTGAAGAAGCTTCACAGTCAGGATATTTATATTGGTGATTTGAACGATAGAAATATTTTATTTGACCAGTATTTCAATCTGTATTTTATTGACTGTGACAGTTGGGCAATTGAATCGGAAAAATGCATGGTGGCGCAGGATTTATTCTGCGACCCAATGCTTCAGGAGAATTATTTTAATGAAGAAACAGATATATATGCTTACTGTATATTGTCATGGAAGGCATTGACACGTATTCATCCATTCGGGGGAGTTCTGCCAGACGATATGAATATTACAGAAAGAATGAAAAAGGGAATTTCTGTGATTAACAATACTTCTGTGAAAATTCCCCGAACCGTAAGAAACTGGAAAAATTTCTCTCCTGCATTTCTTGCAGCGATGAAAAATGTTTTTGAAAATAAAACGCGCAAAATCGGAACAGAGCTTGAGGATATGCTTGCAAATTTGAAATTCTGTAAAATACATTCAGAGTATTATTATGGAGAATATATGACCTGCCCTCTGTGTGATACAAATGCGAAAATATTGATAAAACCGGTTTCACAGGGAGTTATGGAGGGGTTAAAGCTGACTGAGGTGCTGAATGGAGAGGATATTGAAACCGTATTAAATGAATTTAGTTATATTAATAAAAATCAATATGTGGTTGATTTAAGAAGCGGCAGAAAAGAACAATTTGTATCGGGAAAGAGATACTATTTTACATTAAAAGGAATTCCGGTTATAGAAGAAACAGAAAGATTTATTATCAGGAGCAGTTTATTGTCAGGAAGAGAGGATTTTGTATTTGAAAAAAAATATAAAAGTGTTATTATAGTAGAGCAGGATGTCATTTATTATTTGAATAAACAAAACAGTCTGTGTGCGGTGACAGTTTTAGAAAAGGGGAACAGCGTGAAAAAAATCGAACCGTGCAGTAATACAGCGTATTATCATGTAGAGGGGGAGCAGTACTGTGTGCTAAATATTTACAGACAAAAATGGATTCTTTCTTTTTGTGGATATCATTATGAAATAGAGCATAAGGATGCTGTGATAAATTATGGGATTCACTATGACAGTGTTTCAGATTCGTGGCTGATTGTAACGGAAAATCAGGCAAATTGCTTTCGGACATTGATTGTAAATAAATCAGGTGTTCTAATTGACACTGATAAAATAAAATATCAGTGTCCGTTAAATCACCTGTGTCTTTCAAATCATATTATTTTTATTCCGGCAGATGGAAAAATCAGAGGATATGCATATAAAAAAGATATGTTTAAGGATTTTATATGCGATATCGTTGATTCTGACAGCAAGTTGATAAAAAGAGGAAAACGGTTTGTAATCATAAATAATGAGAATATCTATTATTTATATTAATTTTATAAAAAACTAATAAAATAGTATGGACAGGATAATAAATTTCGAATTATCTTTGAATGTCTTGTCCACACTAGTAAAGTATGATAGAATAATTTTAAATAGAATGTCAGGAATCTTTATTTCATAGGTAAGTTTTCAAAATTAATCAAAAAGGCCCCCTTTAAGTTAAAGTTATATTTCCCCATTCAGATTTTCAGAAAGGAAGAAACAAATGATATTTGAACTGAACAAAGATAACATCATATTTCCAAACCCTGAGCTTGCAGATGATGACGGTCTGCTTGCATTTGGAGGGGATTTAAGCGTAGAACGCCTGCTTCAGGCCTATATAAATGGAATTTTTCCATGGTATAATCCGGAAGAGCCTGTTTTATGGTGGTGTCCGAAGAAACGGTATGTGATTTTTCCAGATAGGATACATATTTCCAAATCCATGAAAAAATATTTAAGAAAACACAAAATAGAACTTGTATTAAACCGTGATTTTCATGACACCATGCATCGCTGTCGGATGAAAAGAGAAGAAGAGGAGGGTACATGGATTGGCGATGATATGGAAAAGGCATATTTGAAGCTTCATCATGCAGGCTTTGCCGTCAGCGTAGAGGCTTATGAAGACGGAGAGCTGGCCGGAGGCCTTTATGGAGTATCTATCGGAAAATGTTTCTTTGGGGAAAGCATGTTTTCAGACAAAGAAAACGGCTCTAAAACTGCATTGATTTTGTTTTCTGAAATTTTGCAGGAACAAAATTTTCTGTTTATTGACTGTCAATTTTATACAGAACATCTTGAAAGTATGGGTGGACAGTATATAAGCTGGAAAGAATATAAAGAACTGTTAAGAAAAGGGACAGGAAATTAGTCCCTTTTTTTCAACGGTTATTGCTCTTTTATTGAACCTCTTATCACTAAAGTGACAGGATTCTTGGAAAATGGCTTCCAATGAAACCAGACACACAAGCTAACTTGGCAGTTCCTGCGGTTTACAAAAATGATGCTGCATCATGGTCATACATCGAAGATGTATGACCTAAAGTCCCTTGGACATTTTACGCACAGAAAAGGCATGGCTTTGGCATATGATTTCTCTGTACAACCTCATATATCAGTTGTTAATCTACTTATCATTAGAATAAGTATAGCATATAAAAAAATGGATTAACATATCTAATAAATTTTTTTCTCAAACATTCTTAAAATATAAAATTCTTATAGTAATACCACTGTTTTTCATACTATTTTATCACATATCTGTAATATGCAAAAGAAGTTTTACACATTCTAACGTGACAGCATAGAAAAAATATAAAAAAATAGGAAAAAATTTCTTTTTGTGATATACTATTGAAAAGAGTTTAAAAATATGGGGATTAAAAACATAACATTTGAAAGATACAAGGTTTAAGGGAGATAAGGAATTAAGATTCACAAGGTCTTACATTAATCCACTAAAAATAAAGGAGAAAAATGATATGAAAATAAACAACACTGATGAATTTAACTGTAAAATTAAGCAAATTCTTATTTCAGAAGAAGAAATTCAAAACGCCATAAAACAGACAGCGAAAATGATTGATTCCTTCTATGATGGAACCCCAATACTTCTTGTAAGTATACTAAAAGGTTCCTTTGTATTTCTGGCGGATTTATGCAGGCAAGTAACTGTACCATGTGAGATTGGTTTTATGGCAGCGAAAAGTTATTATGAAGCTACGCAGTCATCAGGAATTGTCAAAATAACGATGGATTTGCAGCAGGATATCAGCGATTATCATGTGATAATAGTTGAGGATATTATTGATACAGGCAGAACCTTAAATGATGTGGTCAAGCTCTTAAAATCCCGAAAACCGGTTTCATTGCGGGTTATTACACTGTTAGACAAACCCGACAGGCGTATAGTGGACTTTCAGGCAGATTATGTGCTTTTCACTATTCCTGATTTATTTGTTATTGGTTATGGACTTGATTATGGGGAATATTATAGAAATCTTCCGTATATAGCGGAATTCAGACAGTCAGTTGAAGACTGACTAAATATTTCAGATAACTAATTAAGGATGAACTGTATATTTCGGATGACCAATTAAAGATTGGTTGCACATTATTGGAGGAAGAAAATAATGGAAAAAATATTTAAATTAAAAGAACATAACACAAATATTAAAACGGAGATTGCGGCAGGTATTACCACTTTTATGACTATGGCATATATTTTGGCAGTCAATCCGGCGATTCTGTCAGTCGCAGGCATGGACAGTACGGCAGTGCTTCTGGCTACCTGCATGGCTTCATTTATTGGCACAGCCTGTATGGCGTTTATGGCGAATCTTCCGTTTGCACTTTCAGCAGGAATGGGTTTAAATGCATTTATGGCATATACGGTAGTTCAGGGATATGGATACTCATGGCAGGTTGCATTATTTGCAATCTTTATTGAAGGAATTATTTTTATTATTCTTTCTCTTACCAGTGTGAGAGAGGCTATATTTGATGCCATTCCTCTTTCATTAAAAAGAGCTGTTTCGGTAGGAATGGGGTTGTTTATTGCATTTATCGGACTTCAAAATGCAGGACTTGTGATTGCAGATTCTTCCACGCTGATTAAGCTTGTCGATTTTACCGAAAATTTCAGAACATCCGGTATCTGTGCTCTGCTGGCAGTTATTGGAATATTCGTTACGATAATTCTCTATATAAAAAATATCAAAGGTTCCATTTTGATAGGAATTCTTGGAACATGGGCATTGGGAATGTTTTGTGAAGCCGTTGGAATTTATGTTCCGGACGCTCAGACAGGATATTACACTCTGTTTCCAGCTTTTCACCTGACAGATTTTTCCAGATTTGGAAAAACCTTTGGACAATGTTTTCATATAGACATGGGCAATGTAGGAATTTTTAATTTTATTGTTGTTATTTTTTCTTTTCTTTTTGTAGATTTATTTGATACACTTGGAACTCTTATTGGAGTAAGTACAAAGGCAGGTATGCTCGATAAAAATGGAAGACTTCCTAATATCAAAGCAGCCTTAATGGCAGATTCTATTGCGACTACTGCGGGAGCAGTGCTTGGAACTTCGACAACCACCACATTTGTGGAATCCTCCGCAGGTGTTGCAGCAGGAGGAAGAACTGGTCTTACTGCAATCACAACTGCTGTATTGTTTTTGATATCCATGCTGTTCGCACCTGTATTTACTGCCATACCATCTTTTGCTACTGCCCCTGCTCTTATTATGGTAGGTTTTCTGATGTTCAGCAGTATTACAGAGATTCGTTTTACAAGCGATAGTTATACAACTGCCATACCAGCATATTTATGTATTTTAGCGATGCCTTTGTTTTACAGTATATCTGAGGGGATTTCGATAGGAATTATTTCTTATGTATTCATTAATCTGATATGCGGAAAAAGAAAAGAGGTAAACTGGCTGATGACAGTACTTGCTGTGTTGTTTATTCTCAAATATATTTTTCTGTAAAAGCTATGCAGGCGTTAATTGTTTGATTATGCAATTAACGCCTGCTACATAATTAACTGATGACTGTCTGTATTGATTGTCCGATAATAAATTTCTCTATTTTTTTTAAATTTTATATGAAAAAACCGGAAAGACTTTAAGGCTGTTTTTATAAATTTTTTATTGCCTTTATATATGGCAGTTTTCTGTCCGTTTATCTCCACCTCAAATGCATAAACTGGCACATAATATCCCTTTGTATCCAATACGTATTGTATTTCGATATCTTTGATAACAATATTTTCAAGTTTTCCCATATAAGTTTTACTGTACCGGAAATGTCCTGCCAGAATTTCATTATAAGCAGTCTCTTCACTTATAATTTCACTTTCTTTTATCTTATTATATGTGATAATATGATTTGTAATATTTTTAATTGTGCCATCTTCGTAATAAGCACATTGTAAACTTCCATTTTGCAACTGAATATCCTGAAATTCCATATTAACTGTAAAGGTATATGGTAAATGATTTTCTTTGATTTCTTTAAATTCAACACTTTTTGGCAGCTCTATTCCAAACTGTTTTAAGGCTTTTTCGATATTTTCCCTGCTTTCTCCCTGTTTTACAGGCAATATTGTTCCGCCTGAAGATTCAGAAAAGTCAGAGTAAGAATAGGAACCATCTATATAATCTATCCATAAGCTATAACTATCTGCTTTATAGATAGCAGTATCTTCATATAACATAGTATCATTTTCGTTTATCTCTGTTCCAAGTCTTTTAAAAAGATGTTCTGCCATTTCCTTTGTTTCGGTTTCTGTCAGACGCTTTTTATAATAAACAGGCTTTGTCTGTGTTTCCTTTGAAAATGAAACTTTGTTTTCGATATTTACATTTTTCATATTTACTGTATAATTGTATTGAAATTCAAGATTTCCAAATTCCTGACGCTGATATTTTATATAAATTCCCCAAAACGCAAATATTGTAATAAAAACAGGAAGAATATAAAGTGTAGTATATTTTTTATATATTTTATTTTTCAGATGATAAAATATCATAAATATACAATATCCAATCAGTGTACCAAGAGTATTATTGAAAATATCATCCATTTCAAAAATACCAAGCTTCAGTACATATTGAATTATTTCAATAAGAAGCGTTACAAAAAAGCCAAGAGGAACAATTTTGTAGATTCTTTTTAATTTATCAGAATAAAAAGGCAGCAAAAACCCCATTGGTACAAATAACAGAATATTTAAAATAATATTCCAAAACAAGGATTCTTTCATTTTGTGATAGGCCTCTTTATAAGAGCTGAATAAATGAAGATTTACATCTCCATAAACTCCTGCGTTGCGGCTTAAAAATACAGCTCCTATTAGAACTGTGAGATAGCATATCATAATTCCATATAGAAATAGACGTTTTTTGTTAATTGTTTTTCTTCCATTCATTATTTTTCTGTAAATTAAGCCATATCCTATAAGAAATATAATACTTATAAACAGAATAACAGCAATTCCCAATAGCAGATATGATTTCAGCAAATTAAGAATATTTGACATTTGCATAAAACAGACCTTCTTGTTAGTTTATTTATAAAGGATATTATATCTTTGGGGAGACAGAGTGTAAAGTAGTATATTTGGTGAAAAATAGAAAATTAATAAAAAATCTGCTGACGATAAAAGAAAAAATGCTTTTGTAAAAAGAGTGTTGATTACAGAAGATTGCTTTATCGGATTATAAAATATATATTTTTGGAAAAAATTGAAAAAAAGTAAAAAAATTTGTTGACAAAGGAAGAAAAGAGTAGTATTATATACAAGCTGTCGCTTGAAAAACAGCAGAAAAAAATAAATAAAAAAGTTGTTGACAAATGTTTTTTAATGTGATAGACTATACAAGCTGTCGCT
>CAJTOU010000043.1 GCA_910577835.1 uncultured Lachnospiraceae bacterium
AAAACGCGATGCATTAATTGCAGAATACAAGGCTGCAGGAAGAAAAAATGAAATTCAGGCAGCATTAAAGGAACTCAAATGGCAGAACAGGGATTTGCTGATACCAGAAGATTTGTGTTATCTATATGGAAGTTATTTTGAAGATTATCTGGCTGATGTGGAAATCTGTCAGGAATTTGCCAGAAGAAACAGGGAGAAAATAGCGGAGGTATTGCTGGAAAGAGTAGGACTTACGGGCAGTGAAGCATTTCACACAATTCATAATTATATTGATACAGAGGAAATGATTTTGCGAAAAGGCGCTATTGCAGCGCATGAGGGGGAAAAGGTATTAATTCCTATTAATATGAGAGACGGCAGTGTGCTGGCGATTGGAAAGGGAAACAAAGAATGGAATTATTCCGCGCCTCATGGAGCAGGACGGCTTATGTCCAGAACAAAAGCGAAGGAAAACCTAAGTATGCAGGAGTACAGAAAAGAAATGGAGGGTATTTATACAACTTCCGTAAATGAAGCTACTTTGGATGAAGCACCTATGGCATATAAGTCGATAGATGATATTCTTGATGTAATAAAAGAATCTGTAACAGTAATTCAGGTAATGAAGCCAATTTATAATTTTAAGGCATCGGATTAAGATAGCATATTGTCCTGTCTTATCCATGCTCAGAAGAAAATAAAACAGGAGGAAGAAAAGATGTGTGACATTCCGGTGATTGATATGGAAAAGACAGGACAAAATATAATAAAATTACGGATAAGGCGGGGCTTGTCGGTAAAGGATATTCAAGATGTTTTTGGATTTGTTACGCCGCAGGCAATTTATAAATGGCAGCATGGAACTGCACTGCCGTCAGTGGATAATCTGGTGGTACTGGCTGCGATTTTTCAGGTACGGGTAGATGATATTCTTATTCTGGAAGGAAAAAAGCCAGTTAAGGGTGAGGTTAATGTCTAAACAAATACATGTAATATATATAGTAAGTTTATACGCAATCAGTTTTGGCTGATAATACAGCAAGTATTGGTTGCGTGATTTGGAAAGATGACCGAGATGGACGAAGGTGTCACACTGCTAATGTGATGTATGCAATTGCTTACCGAGGGTTCGAATCCCTCTCTTTCCGTTTTTGAATGAATCCAACAAATATATAGGAGGAAAATATATGTCATCATCAATAAAAGACTATCGTCAACTAATCGAAAAGCCATGGGGGAAAATGTTTTATGATATGATATTTCGCCAGCTTTCTTTACCAACAAATCCATCACTTAATATTCTTGATTTTGGAGCAGGATTTTGTGTCACAGCTAACTATTATGCACAGCATCACAGAGTAACGGCAGTTGAACCGAATGATGAAATGCTTCATTTGAAATTGTCGGATAATTGTGAAATGGTATGACAATATGCTGGAGCTGGAAATGAAAACCTGTCATCTCGACGAATATAAAAATATTGCTTTTTTTAATCATCTCCTTTTTCAAAAAGAGAACTTCAATTAACCATTTTTCTTCCAGCTTTCCATGATTGCTCTGAAATCTGCATTGATACTTCTGTCAAAGATTGCAAAGATAATTTTGTTTAAATCCTTTTTGAGACAATTAAACTGGTCAAGTGGTATATATAAAGTGGTATAAATGCGCAAATTATATTGGTAAATATTTTTATAATATGATACAATTATCAAAAGTACATTTGAAAAATATTTTACAGATATGGAGAAGTAAAATGAAAAAAATAGAAGTAGCGGCAGCAATTATCTGTGATGACATAAATAAAAAGCAAAAGATATTTGCAACACAGAGGGGGTATGGAAAATTTCAGGGGCAGTGGGAATTTCCCGGTGGAAAAATAGAAAAAGGGGAAACGCCTGTACAGGCGTTAATTCGTGAAATAAAAGAAGAACTGGACACGGAAATAAGTGTGGAAGGTCTTGTTGATTTAATAGAATATGATTATCCCGACTTTCATTTAACTATGTATTGTTTTTGGGCGATTGTGTTGTCTGGTAATTTGACTCTAAGGGAGCATAAGGCGGCGAAGTGGCTGACAAGGGAAACAATTGACAGTGTAAAATGGCTGCCGGCGGATGTGGAACTGATTCAGAAAATAAAGCAGATTATGCAGCAGGAAGATATAAGAGAATAAATATTTAGATAAAGCAAAAAGCAAAGTTATCAGGTTGGAAGAAGGAATGCCATATGAAATGGAATAAAGAAAAATATTGTAAAACCAATTTTAAGATACTTGATATAAAAAAGTATTTCAGGAGAATGAATTATGACGAAAATTGAAAAATTTGTAGAAAAAATGAAACAAAAATATGGCAGGAATGTTGTTGTGAAAATGAGAAATTGTAATGAGGAAACACTTACACAGGTGCCACAGCCTCTTGTAGAATTGTATACTTATTATGATTCAATAGAATTTCCATTTGGCAGAATAGATTCAATGGAAAATGCAGTCAAATATTCCAATACTGCCGAGCCGTTTAAAAGTAAAGGATGGTTTTGTTTTGGATTTGACGGGTATTTTTCATTTTGGCTTTGCAGTTACAGTCCTGATTCGGAAGGACTATGGATTACTTCATGGGACCATGATATGGAAGATGAAATAGAATGTGTCTATTTAAATCTTGTTGAATTTTTACAGGATATGGAAGAAGAATATGAAGAAAACAGAGAGGAGGAATATCTATAAGGTGGAAAAAACTTTTAGATAAAGACTGTGTGAAAAAATTAATACAAGATAATATTCGAGCTGGATTTACTGTGGAATGGAAACACTGATAAAAAAATTGCAGGTTTGAATTTTCAATGGGATAAACAATATGAGGATTAGAATAAATTTTCTATGGAGTAAAATATGACAGATTACAGTGAATTTCAGCCATTAGCTCTTGGAGCAGGCTGGATAGTAGAAAAAAATGAATTTTTGAAAACGGATAATAAAAAAGAACTTTTGTCATATAGAAATCATATTTCTGAAAATCCGCTGCTTGTGCTTAAATATGAACACCATGAACGAAAAAGAAAGTTCTCTTTTCAAAATTATGAGTTGTATATTTCCGTTTGGTGCTTGAAAGAATATCCAAAGAAATATTTTAAAGAATATTTTAAAAGTGATAATTGCACAGATGAATATTTAATTTTCATTTTTGTAAAACCATGCAATACAGAAGCATATCTTCTGGATAAAGCGACATGCAGAGATTCACAAAGCACAGCAGAGACAATAAAGTATCTGGCAGGCAGATATTCAAGTCCATATAACTGGAAAAAGTATCAAATAGCAATTATTCATAAAATCTGGGAAAAAGAGCGAATTGCACGAAATATAAAAAGCATGATAGTATATCATGGCACAGATGAGTATTATAAATTGATTGATTTTATTCCTGTCAGAATATCCGCTGGATGGAATATTTTATTAAATTCCTTCTGCGAAAAAGATATCTTTGCTTTTCCGGTCAGACAACAATGCAATATTAACGATTTTGAATGGGAAAGAGATATATCGGTATACAGATTGGAATTAAAGGAGTCTTTTGTTTATGTAGAGCTTCAGGAGTATATAAATGAATGTAGTACAAATTCTCTGTTGCATATTTATGTTTATTATGATTTGAAAGACAAAGGCGTATTTTTCGAAAAACTGGAAAGTATATTTTGTTATTCGGTAGAAGAAGCAAAAAGAGAATTGGAAAAAATGTTATGGAAGTATGAATATAAGAGAAATTTTACTATAAGTATTATGTCAGAAAAAGGGGTGTAAAATCTTTTTAAATATAGTAAATATTATATTCAAAAATTAGAAAAAATTGAGGGAAAAGGCACAAATAGAAAAGAAAGCTGGAAAGTTTTATAAATAAAGGAAGGTTCTGACGAATGAAAAAAAAGAAAATTTATTTAACGGAAGTTGTTGCTGGACATAAAAATATGGATTATCAGCAGCTTTACTCCTATGTTCTATCAGAAATAGAAAAAAAACATTTAATCCCCATAAAGGCTTCTGGATTAAATGGAAAAAAACCCGCGCTGTATAATTCCTACTGGCTGACAGAGCAGGAAAAAGAAGAAACAGATATTTCAGAAGAATTAAAATACAAAATACATCCATTATTAGATACCACCTATTATCAAAAATACCCCAAGCGCTATCAGCAGGAAAAAAAAGAAATCCTTCTTTTAAGCGATTATCTCACAAAATCAAAAAACTGTTTAAATACATCCGAAACAATCAATGAGCGAAGCTTTGAAATATTTCACCGTGAAAAATTTTTAGACCGTGAGGGTGGTATGGATTTATTGTCACGTCTTGGCATATCGGCAGAGGATTTGAATTTTTACAGAACCTCCGAGCCAATGTCTTATTATTCCCGTCAGAAGCAGACTCCACAGAATTTTTTAATTATAGAAAACAAAGATACTTTTTATAGTATGCGAAGATATTTGATTAACGGAAATCAAAAAATATTTGATTTAAAAATCGAAACTCTGATATATGGCGGAGGAAAAGGGATTTATAAAACTTTTGAGGATTATGTAAGTTTTGTGGAACCTTATTTTGCAGATAAAAATAATCAGGTTTATTATTTTGGTGATTTGGATTATGAGGGAATTTTAATTTATGAAATTTTGGCGGAAAAATATAAACACAATACTGATATTATCTTATTTGTACAGGGATATAAAAAAATGTTGGAAAAGGCGGAAATATTTGGAATTGACGAACTTCCTGATACAAAAGAAGGGCAGAACCGGAATATTGGAGAAAAATTTTTTTCTTTTTTTGAAAAGGATTATCAGGAAAAGATAAGAAATATATTAGAATTGGGAAAATATATTCCACAGGAAATTGTAAATGAAGCAGACTACCAGAAATGTGAGAAATAATTTTGGCAATTCAAAAAGCATAAAAAATAAAATAATAAAAAACAGATAAATGGAGAATAACAGATGAATTTTTTAAAGGATTTTCCAAAACGTATGAAAAGCGTGGGCAGATATGTGGTATTGATGAAAAACAGTTTTCAGAAAACTACATGGAAACAATATGGAATCGAAACAGCAGATGAGCAGATGAATATTATTTTTACAGTATTATTATATATTATGGAATATTCTTTGAAAGAAGAAAATTGTACGATTGACGATATTGGAGAATTTATTGGTACGATAAACGACCAGTACTTTAAAAAGCAATATTCCTACGACGATATCCGAAAGCTTGCGGATTTTATTGTAAACGAGATATTAAGCAATTCGGGAAATGCCATGTATTTCAGCGGTTATGATTATGAAAAAAAAGAATATCAGGAAATTCATATTAATTATATTGCAAATAAAATTGTCTATCTTGAGAACAGCGTAAGAAGAACCTCCTATTATTTGACGGAGGAGGGCTATAATATGGTACTTTCTACTATGGAGCTGGAAAACAATCTGAAATTGACTGTACATGAAATGTTATTTAAGCTTCATTTGGAAAAAGCAGATTACGGAAGAGCAGTAAATGATATTAAAAATGTGTTTGACCAGCTTAGAATCCAGACACAGAAAATACAGGAAGCAATGCGCAGAATCAGGCAGAATGCGCTTTCCTATTCCGTAGAGGAATATAGACAGATTATAGAGGAAACTATTAAAACCGTAGAAGATACCAGACAGAAATTTAAGGCTCATAAGGAAATTGTAGAACAGCGGGTTCTGGAATTTGAAAAGCAGGAGATTCATATCCACAGTCTGTCTAAAAAGGATGCGGACAGACTGGAAAATCTGAAAGTGATAGAGGGATTTCTAAGCAGGTCTTTAGACGAACATCAGAGAATTTTAAACGACCATTTTGATTTAAAAAGTCTGTATGATATGGAGCTTGAAAATTACTCCAATATGACAATGGTACAGAGATTTCATATGCGAAGTGAATTATATGACCGGATATTGCGGGATTCCTCGCTGCTGGAAAATATACATCAGATATTTCAGCCGCTATTCTGGCGAAATACAGATAAAGTTTATCATCCCGGAAAGGCATTTGAGGTTCAGAAAAGAATACGAAAGGCAGACAGCGAAGATGAAACCATGGAGCTTGGATTTGATGAAGAATTGTATCAGGGGGAGTTGGAGAAGAAACGCAGGGAACGGTTGAAGAAGTATTCGGAAAGTCTGTCGCTGCTGATAAAAGAAATGGTAAGGAATAATGGAATTTCTCTTGCCAAATTAAAAGAAACAGTATTTGAGGAACAGAAAGACTTGTTGATTCCGTCTCTGGAAATTTTTCGTGAAATTATGATTGAACTTTTATCTGCACATATAATTTATCCTGAAGAACTAAGGAGAGAACGCAGGGAATATCTGTCGGAAACTTCCGGACAATTTCAGTTAAATGAAATGCTGCTTGATATTCTGGAAGAAAATCATCTGCAAAAAATAAAGAAAATCTGCATAAGGCGTTGTGAGGATAAAAAGCTGATATATTTTGAACAGGTGAGAGATGAAAACGGAGAATATAAAAATATCCGTTGCTCCAATGTGGAGTTTTGGTACGAATAATAGGAGAAAAGAGATGGCGTATGAAATGGAAAGTATCCGGCTGAGTCAGGCTGTTTTTTATTATCTGTTGAAAAACAGCGAACTGACAGAATCCAAGGAGCCGGATTTATTTAAAGCGTATGTGGAAAATGAAGACGTGATGAATTTAGTAAAAAGTCAGGGAGAGATTGCGGACTGCATGATTGAATGTTATGGAAATACCGTTTATATTATGCCAAATATCAGCAATCATCATTTTGGTTATTCCAAGGCGGAATTGAAACGGGAATTGTGCAAATCCGGCGCGACGGATAAAGAGTATTATCTGTCGCAATTTATTATACTGACATTGCTTGCGGAGTTTTACGACGGACAGGGTATTCGTTGCAAATCGAGGGATTTTATAAAAACAGGCGAGCTTCAGAATATTGTATCCGAACGTTTAAGAACAGGCATAGAAGCGGAGGCTGAGATAGAAACAACAGGTCTTGACTACCAAAGCATGAGTGAGGCTTTTGAATCGCTGAAAAGCGATGATAAAAATTCGAGAAAGAAAACGACCAAGGAGGGCATGATAAATACGATTATAGACTTTCTGGAAAAGCAGAGTTTGATTACATATATACAGGAGGACGAAATGATAAAGACAACTGGAAAACTTGACAATATTATGGAGATGAAACTGTTAAATAAAAAGAATTACAGCAGAGTAATGCGGACGCTGGGGGTAATGGAAGATGAGCAGAATTAACAGAATACGAATTATGAATTTGAATTATAACGGAAACACCATTCGGATAGACGACGAAACCTTTGACTTAGGGGGAGAATCTACTCTGCTGTCTCTAAGAAACGGAGGCGGTAAAACGGTGCTTGTGCAAATGGTAATCAGTCTGTTTGTGAATAAAGCCAGCCGTGATTTTGCTGACCGCCCGTTTAAAAGTTATTTTACTACAAATCGTCCTGCCTTTCTGATGACAGAGTGGAAGTTAGACGGAGCACAGGGCTTTTTTCTTGTGGGTATGATGGTGAGAAAATGCCAGAATCCGGAAGAAAATAATAATGAAGAACTGGAAATGATTAATTTTACTTCGTTTTATAAACAGCCCTGCGCAGGCGATTTGGACAATCTGCCGGTGATAGAGGAAAAGCAGAATAGCAGGGCTTTAAAAGGCTTTGGTGCATGTAAAAAAGAGTTTGAAGAACTGAAAAAGAAGCAGAGCCTTGATTTTGCGTACTATGATATGTCGAATCCCAATCATAGAAAAATGTATTTTTCAAAGTTAAAAGAATATCAGATTAATCACAAGGAATGGGAAACAATTATCAAAAAGGTAAATGTGAAAGAATCCGGATTATCAGAATTATTTTCTAATGCAAAAGATGAAAAGGGGCTGGTGGAAAAGTGGCTTCTCGATGCAGTGGAGAATAAGCTGAATCAGGATAAAAACAAGATAAAGGAGTTTCAAAAGCTCGCTTATAAATTTATCCGTCAATATCGGGAAAATCAATCAAAGATAAAACGGAAGGAAAATATTGAGCAGTATTTTGAGGATGCTGATGAGATAAAAAGATACCTTTCAGAATATGAGACGGCGCAGAAAGCTCTGGAGATGCAGAAAAGCCGAATCGGCGCATTTATTGAGGATATACGGGAGAGAATGATTTTTCTGGAGCAGGAGTTCGACAGGGAAACCATTGAGGCGGAGAAATTATCAAAGGAGATTTTGGGAATTGAACACGAAAAAATTTCTTATGAGATTTATCTGCTTGAGGATGAAAAAGAAGAAAAAATACAGGACAGAATTGCTTCAGAAATCAGGATTACTATGAGTGAGCAGGCGAAGGAGAATGCGAAAAAGGAGTTTTGCAGGCTGCAATGTGCGAAGCTTTCTGAGGAGGCTGCAGATTTTAAGGAGAGTATTTCAGAGCTGCAGGGAAAACTTGATATACAGATGATGGAACAGAAGGACAGCGAGGAGGAAAGAAAAAAATTAGGCGGGAAGCTTTTTCGTTATTATAACAACTGTGTAAATTTATATAAAGATGAGTTGACAGAAAAAGAAAATTTATTTCTGGAAACAGAAAAAAAGAAGCAGGAATGTATGGTATGTTATGAAAAAGAAATATCTGAAAAAGAGGAGTTTTATGGTAAAATAAAGAAGCTTGAAGCGGTAATACAGGTATTTGACAGCACAGAAGAAGAATTTAACCAGAGATTTTGTTCGGACTCAGGCAGTCGGCAGAAAAACGGAATATGGTTTGCCAGAAATATTTTAGGAGAGTATGAGGAGGGAGGTCTGGAGCTTTCAGAAAAAAAATTTCAGGATGAATGGACAGAGTTGAATGTACTGCTTACAAGACTGTCGGAGAAGTATTTTTTATTAAAAACAGAAGCGGAAAAGCTGGAAAGAAAAAGCGAGGAATTAAGAGTTTCTTCGGAGCAGGTCAGGCATGAGCTGGAGAAGCTTATGCAGCATAGGCATAGCATGCTGGAAGAAAAGGAACGCCGCAGTTTGATTATGCAGCACGTCTCTGCGCCGGAAAACGAGCTGGATAACAAAGAGTTACTGATAGAACGGCTCCAAAGAAAGGTAGAAGAGCTGGAGCGGATGAAAGACGAATATAAAGTAAAACAGAAAGAAAGCGAAAGAGAGTATGAGAATCTGGCACAGGGCAGAATAGTGGAGCTGCCAGAAAATGTGCTGAAATACTTCGAGGAGCTTGGAGTAGAGCCGGTATATGGAATGACATGGTTAAAGAAAAACGGGAGAAGCACAGAAGAAAATCAAAGGCTGACAGTACAGAATCCATTTCTTCCATATAGTATTCTTCTGGGAAAAAATGATATTCAAAAGCTGGAAAGCGTAGACGGGAATGTTTATACAAATTTTCCAATTCCCGTTATTATGCGCGAGAAGCTGGAGACTGCTCTGACGCAGACTGACAGGGCATTTCTGCGGCTTGATAAAATAAACTTTCTTGTGATGTTTAATAAACATTTATTAGACGAAAAAAAGCTTGAAAAGCTGTTAGAGGAAAAACAGAAAAAAATCAAACAATGGAAAGAAAAAATTCAGATAAAGAACAGCGAAACAGAGGAGTATCGCAGTTATTGGAATGAAATCGAAAATCAATCATTTACTCTGGCTCTGATACAGGAAAACGAAGAAAAAATCAAAAAGAAGAAAGCAGAACAAGAGTGTTTCCATGAGGAATATCTGACATGCCAGAAGGAAAAAAAGAACAACGCGGAAGAACAGATAAAAATAAACGGGCAAATCGAGAGTACAAAGGCGCAAAGAAGCAGAGCAGAACTGAGAAATCAGGAGTATCAAAATTTTATGGCGGCTTATCAGAGGTATTTGGAGAACAGACAGGCAAAGCTTCGTTTTGAACATAAAAGAAAAGAAGCAGAAAAAAAAGCGAAGAACTTTATGCTTGACAGAGAAAGTGCAGAGGAGAAGCTGGCGGACCTTCGAGAGATAAAAAATAATCTGGAGAAGAAACTGGCAGGCGTTCAGTCGGAGCTTGTTTTGTTTAAAACTTATCAAAAGGAGGCGATGAAGGAAGCTGAACAGGAAATTAATTATACGGAGTTTGATTATATGACGGCAAAAGTGAAATATACTGCTATCACAAAGGGAATTTCCGCTTCTATCAGCGATTTGACACAGAGCTTGAAAAGAGAGAGGGACAGATATGAAAAAAAGGAAAAAGAACTGAAAAAAAAGAATAAATATGATTTTTCCGAGCAGGAATATATATCAATTCTGTGGTCGGAGGAGCAGGCAGAGCGTCTGGATAAAAATATACATCAGGCGGAGAGGGAAGAAAATGCGGCAAAAGAAGAAAATAACAGGCTGGAAAAGGAAATTACCCGACTGGAAACAGAAACAGAGTATATGCACAAACATCTGCTTGAAAAAACAGGAGGAACAATATTAAAAGAACGGGCTCTTATTGTAGATACAGATTTTGAAACAAAATTAAAGCTGATGGGATATGAAAGGGAGAAAAAGCAAAAAGAAATAGAATATATTTCCACACATTTAGAAGCATTTCGCAGCACATGGGATGTAATGGCGGAATATACTGATTTTACAATAAACCATGAGGTTGAAAGACAGGCGTTGGAGCATTTTTCAAGAGAACAATTAAATAAATATCAGGGAATGCTGCGGCGTGATTTAAAGGAACGGGAAAATGTAAGAAATGAACAGAAAGAAGCTTTTGAAAATATAATCAAAAGGCTTGCGGCAAAGACTATTTATCAGGAGGATTCTTTTAAAAAGGGATTTTCACATCTTCTGGGACTTACGGACAACGTATATCATGCAAAAGCGCAGCTTGAGACAACAAGGACGTCTTATGAAAACATGCTGGAAAAGCTGAAGGTTGATTTGGAGCATATTGACAGAGAAAGAAAAAATATTGAAGAGGTTTTTCTGGAATATGTAAAGGATATTGATGATGGTATGCGGCGGATTGATAAAAATTCGTCTATCTCGGTCAGAGGGAAGAATAAGAAAATGCTAAAGATTCTTGTGCCGGATTGGGAAAATTATAAAGAGCTGTATCAAATTAAGATAAGCGATTATATGGAAGCATGTATCCGACGAGGAATTGAGGCGATTGAGAACAATCAGAATGTGGAGGAACTTTTGGGAAAGACAATTACCACAAAAAAGCTTTATGATGAGATTGTTGGAATTGGAAATATTGATATTCGTCTGTATAAAATAGAAGCGGAGAGGGAAGTTCAGATTTCGTGGGCAGAGGTTTCGGCAAATTCCGGCGGAGAGGGATTTTTATCAGCATTTGTAATTCTTTCGAGTCTGTTAAGTTTTATGAGAAGAGATGACACAGATTTATTTGCAACAGGTGAAGAAGGAAAAGTACTGATTATGGATAATCCGTTTGCGCAGACAAATGCGGAACATTTGCTAAAGCCGCTTATGGATATGGCGAAAAAAACGAATACACAGCTTATCTGTTTGTCCGGTCTTGGAGGAGATTCAATTTATAACCGGTTTGATAATATTTATGTGTTAAATGTGGTAAATTCTGGTCTGAGACAGGGGATGCAGTATTTGACAAGCAGGCATGTCAAAGGAAACGAAATCAAAAAAATGGAGCTGGCACAGTTTCGGGTGGAACAGATAGAGTTGTTTTGAAAGGAGAAAAGGAATGGATTTTTTAAATATAAATTTTTTGGCTCTACATGCACAGGAGAAACAAAATATTATTTATAAAATAGAAGAAATATTAGACACGGCGACAGAGGATTATACTTTTGAACAGAAAATTCTTGCTCAGGCGCTCTTTATGGAACGGTATTACCTTTTTATACAAAGGATTCTAAATGCGCTTTCTGTGCCGGTTCCGGTTCTTTTGAGGGATATCAGGGATTATCTGTGGCATTACCTGAAGAAGGAATGTTCTGTGCAGGAGCTGGAAAAGTTTCACCATGCTTCAGCTTCGGTATTGAGTTATATACTGGTGGATGATGATGACAACCTTGATAAAACAGCGTGGGAAAAATATAAAGAGGATTGGGATAATTCATTGTATTTTAATCTTTGTCTGGAGGAGGCAGCAAGTGAGTGGAGTTATATTCTGGAACAGATTGTAACAAAAAAAGCAAACTGGTATGAACTGACAGATGGAGAATTTATGGCGATAGCAGGATATTATATTGATACGTTTGATTTGGAGCCTATATATAAAAAAGAAGATGGTTTCTATCGGGCAGCAGAAAATGACCGCTATTGGTTAGAGATTTATGACTCACAGACCTTTGGAAGAGCTGTTTCCATGCTTTTGGACGATTTACGAATAGTGAAGGATATCGGGGAGGTTTCAGAGGAAGAAATACAAAGATTGTATGTACAGCAGCAAAATAAAATAATTTTTGATGAACAGCAGATTGAAAAAATAATACAAAAGCTTAAATAAGATTTGATAAACTTTGAGTAGGAAAGGTATAAAAAAGTATTGGAAAGCATATATCTCAAATCAGAAGAGAAGATAAAAATATTATTGGAAAAAAGGCAGGATGAGCAGAAGGAAGATTAATTAAAAAAACGGATGACAATCAGCCATAGAAATGGTAAAATAATCCAGATAAATTGTTGACAGGATTGGAGAATAAAAAAATGATATATCAGAATATATTACAGGCAATAGGCAATACCCCCATTGTCCAGTTAAATCATATGACTGATTCGGACAGTGCGCGCGTACTGGTAAAATTCGAAGGATTAAATGTAGGCGGTTCGATTAAAACAAGAACTGCATTCAATATGATTTGCAAAGCGGAGGAAGACGGTCTTTTACAGCCGGATTCCGTGATTGTAGAGCCTACCAGTGGAAATCAGGGGATTGGTCTTGCTCTTGTAGGTGCTGTAAAGGGATATAAAACCATTATTATCATGCCGGATTCTGTCAGCAGAGAAAGAAAAATGCTGGTGGAACACTACGGAGCTGAGGTGATTCTGGTCCATGACAGAGGAAATATCGGGGATTGTATTGAGGAATGTGTAAAAATGGCAAATCAGATGAAACAGGAAAATCCAAAAGTATTTGTTCCACAACAATTTGAAAACTCTGCAAATCCAATGGCACACCGCTATCATACAGGTCTGGAAATTTTGCAGCAGGTGGCTGGACCAATACATGGTTTCTGCTCCGGCATCGGTACAGGCGGAACGATTACTGGTATTGGAGAAACTTTGAAGTGTGTAAATCCCGATATTACAATATGGGCGGTAGAACCTGAAAATGCGGCGATTCTGGCAGGAGGAACTGTTGGAACTCATATTCAGATGGGTATTGGAGACGGTGTGATTCCTGGAGTGCTGAATCAGAATATTTATGATGATATATTTATTGTCAGTGATAAAGAAGCGTTGCAGACAGCAAAAGATTTGGCGAGACTGGAAGGACTGATGTGCGGGATTTCAAGCGGAACAAATGTGGCAGCAGCATTAAAACTTGCAAAAAAATTAGGAAAAGGTAAGACTGTGGTGACTCTCCTGCCAGATACAGCGGAAAGATATTTTTCAACTCCACTGTTTGAAAATATGGCGGCTGCAATCCCGCAGGCTTTAGACAATGAATAGTTCACGAATGATATTATGGCTGCAAACAAGCAGACAATAGTATAATCATATAATAAAAAATAAACTTATATAATTTTAAAGCAAAAATAATACAATATATAGTTCTGTGTGAAATACTATATATTGTATTATTTTTTGTTTGATTTCCGGCTATATCAGCCGTTGATTTTGATTGTCTATTATCTTCTCTGTTTCAGCTTAAACCTTTGTGTCTGATTCTGAAGCAGTCGTACCTGTTCAAAAAGTTCGGCGCTGACGGCAGCAGCTTCTTCACTGCTGGCAGAATTCGTCTGAACCACATTGGAAATCTGTCCGACTGCCTCTGTAATCTGTTGAATCGAAGCAGCTTCTGTCTGTACCGCTTCAGCGATTATACCGATATCACTGTTGGACTGCGTAATTAAATCAAGCGTTGTCTGTAATGTCTGTGATACTTCACCCACGATTTGATTTCCCTTTTCTGCTGCACGCACAGAATTTTCAATCAGCTCTTTGGTCGCCTGAACTGCCTGGTCGGACTGATTGGCAAGGGAACGTACCTCACTGGCTACAACAGCAAAGCCTTTACCTGCTTCACCGGCATGAGTCGCTTCCACAGCCGCGTTTAATGCGAGAATATTTGTCTGGAATGCAATATTTTCAATAGTTGCAATAATCTTTTCAATTTTATCAGATGAATTTTTGATATCCTCCATAGCAGATACCATCTGTTCCATCTGCTGGCTGCTGATAGTTACCTGTTCGCTGGTCAGATGAGCATTTTTCTGAGCGTCGGAAGCTGTTTTCACATTTTCAGCAGCACTGTTGGACAAATCATCTAAAGTAGCAAACAGTTCTTCTACGGCGCTTGCCTGCTGTGTAGCACCCTCTGCAATCTGCTGTGCACTGCCGGAAAGGTTGCCTGCATTGCCAGATACTTTATTTTCTGCCTGGTTGATATAATCCATTGCTGTGGACATTGTAGAAGTAAAGCTGTTTATAGATGCCTCAATAGACTGAAAATCACCGATAAAAGGAACGGATGTATATACATTAAAGTTGCCGTCAGACAGTTCTTTCATAATATGATTAATATCCTGTATATATCCCCGAATCTGCTTTACGGAGTTTTCGAGAGTGGTAGAAAGGTCTCCCAGTTCGTTTTTAGCATGATAATTCAGTTTCAAATCCAGTTTTCCATCCTGAAGACAACTGGTTGTTTTGGTAATCATCAGAATTGGTTTGACTATTTGACGGAATACATACACAATCAGGCTGATTAGGCAGATAAGTACCAAAATAAACCCTCCAATAGCTGTATTGCGCATAACACGAATTGTTTCTTTCATATTTGCCGAGCTGGCTTCACTGAGCTCTGTTCCATGTTCCACAACATCATCTAACAATCCCACCAGAGTTGTAAGGTTGGACAAAATGGTTTTCTGATAATATTCCTGTGCCTGTGCAGGGTCAGTTTTCATAAGTTCCAGCACATAGGTGGCCGATTCATGCAATTTTTTATGTAAGGGTTCCATTTCCTTGTGCAGATTCAGAATAAAATCATCATCTGTACCGGTATCACCATAAATCCACTGGCCCAAAATACAGCTTGTAGGGTCTATACTGCCGGTAAATTCAGTATTTGCATACAAAGCATTACTTAGATTTGTAGACCATTTATAGTGTGCTGTTTCTGCCTGCTGTGCTCTGGAGAGCAGAGCATTTACCTGTTCATTGGCTGTTTCATTTTTTTCAATGAGATTGATATTTTTGGTGACCATAATGCTGAATAAGAGTACAGAAATAAAAGCAAATATCACCCGAATACCAACCATAATGTTGATACTTTTACGCATAGGCATAATACCTTCCTTCTTTATAAATTTTTTTGGTAATTGTATTTTACAGAGAGTTGTCATTTGCCGACCAGATATAAAATATCATATATAACGCCTTTCTACAATATATTCTCTGAACTTTTAGTATAACACAATTACAGGAATTTGTGCAATCCTTTTTAAAATAATCCGTATGAAATAATTTCCATAGTATTTTTTATAAGAAAATGGTACGATAAGCTGAAAAAATATTTATGGCAATATAAGTTTGTCAAAGCTTTCCCTGCATTTTGTTTACAAAGTCCGTTTTATAAAGGTTTATCAGGAAATATGGAGTAATTTTCTGGAAAATAAAAAAATTTGATGACAATAACAAAAACAGGTGGTAAAATATGTGCTGAAAGAAAAACAGAAAATAGAAAAATATGAAAATATGATATAATGTTATCAAACTTTGTTTGATGACCTGCGCACGCATCTGCGTGCTTCCTTATGATAAAATAAGAAAGGGCACAGGAAAAAACAATGGCAAGAATGACGAAAAAGAAAAAATTAGCGTTGGAAATAATAGAGCGTTTAAAAAAAGAATATCCTGTTGCAGGCTGTACATTGGACTATGATGAAGCATGGAAGTTGCTTGTCAGTGTGCGACTGGCTGCTCAATGTACCGATGCAAGAGTGAATATTATTGTAGAAAAATTATATGAAAAGTATCCAGATGTAAATGCGCTGGCGGAAGCATCCGTAGAGGATATCGAAAAAATAGTCAGACCCTGCGGGCTTGGAAAGACTAAATCAAGAGATATCAGTGCGTGTATGAAAATTCTGCGTGATGAATACAACGGAGAAATTCCGAAAGATTTTAATTCTCTGTTAAAGCTTCCGGGTGTTGGAAGAAAAAGCGCGAATCTGATTATGGGAGATGTTTTTGGAAAGCCGGCAATTGTGACTGATACCCACTGTATTCGTCTGACAAATCGCATGGGGCTGGTAAATGGGATAAAAGAACCAAAAAAAGTAGAAATGGAGCTGTGGAAAATCATACCGCCAGATGAGGGCAGTGATTTTTGCCATCGTCTGGTATATCATGGACGTGAGATATGTACAGCAAGAACACATCCATACTGTGAGGAATGCTGCCTCAAAGATATCTGTCCGAAAGTGGGAGTTTAGCAGGTTTTATATTTGCAGCTCCTTTATCGGATAGAATATCTTCTTCTTTTCTATAAGCTCTTTGTAGATTCTAAATTCTTTCACTTTCCATTACTGGCATGTTTTCCATAGTACTATATGAAGTATATAAAGTAATAAATACAGAAAGCAGAAAATGTCAATTTGATAACAGCAAATATCATTGAAAACTATATGTTCTTGTATTAATATTCCACATAAGATTTAAGGGTATTTCAAATCAAATAAAAGAACTGCTTTCGGACAATATCAAATTTAAAATATGATTGGAATTATTTTCTGAAAAAATAAAGTGCATGAGGCACTGTAAAGAGGAGATAAAAATGTACGATGCAGATATCAGGGAACCTTTATTTGATTATCTTGACGAGGTTTACATAAAAAACAGAATATTTGAGGAAAAAATCATGGGACGTTCCAGAGCGGACCTTGTGATGATTGTGGAGCAGGGCTTTATAGGACTGGAAATAAAAAGCGATGCCGACACTTATGAAAGACTGAAAACCCAGACAGGAGATTATGATAAATTCTGTGATTTTAATTATATTGTCGCGGGTCAGTCTCATAAAAAACATGTGGCTGAACATGTGCCGGACTGGTGGGGTATATTGATTGCATCAGAAAAAGACGGAAAGATACTGATTCAGCTTGAACGGGAGCCGCAGAAGAATTTAAAATGCAGACTGGAGCAGCAGATTAAATGGCTGTGGCGCACAGAGCTGAACAGTATTCTGGAGAAAAACAGTCTGCCAAAATATACTGGAAAAAGCAAAAAATTTGTTCAGGATAAACTTTTAGAAAAGATAAACCCTCAAATCTTAAAGGGGCAGATGGTGAATGAACTGTTTGAAAGAGATTATGAAGAATGGCTGAAATCTTATACAGAGTATAGAAAAGCAAAAAATCTTCCGGTGAGAAAGAGAAGGAAAAAACGCAGATATTATTACCGGAAATAAGAAAACTTATTAATTAAGAAAACCTGTTGATAAGGAGGAAACAGAAAAAATGGAAAAAGTGAATAAAAATCCACTTGGGCGCTATGCGCTGAAAAACTGGTGGCGTTATCTGATTGCCGCTGTTACCATGGGGACCAGTATTGCGCTGGATATCTGGTTTCCGATTATTACCATGTCGATTGTGGATGACGTCATTATTAAAGGAAATATGGAAATGCTGCCCAAAAACCTTGTCTGTATTTTAATTGTGGGACTTGGCAGAGCGTTTACACAGTATGTAAAGGAATTTACCTGTGACGTAACCGGCAGTCGTGTGGCAAGCGATGTAAGAAAAAATCTGTTTCAGCATATACAGACACTTTCAAAGACTTATTTTGATAAAAACAATACTGGTGAGCTGATGGCAAGGGTAAAAGATGATGTAGACAGAATATGGGATATTTTCGGATTTGTAGGAATGCTTGCAGTGGAGGCATTTTCCTATACAATAGGAATTATTATCTGTATGGTCAATCTGAACTGGAAATTAAGTATTCTTCCAATCGCAGTTCTTCCGGTAATGGGATTTCTGGCAATCCGACTAGAAAGAACATTAGATAAGGTATACGACAATATAAGTGAGCAGAATGCAGCGTTAAATACCGTTGTTCAGGAAAATCTTTCCGGAATGCGCGCGGTAAAGTCTTTTGCAAGAGAAGACTTTGAGATGGAAAAGTTTAGAAAAAACAATGAGAAATACTATGATTTAAATGTAGAACAGGCGTATATTATGGCGAAATTTGGACCGAATATGTCTTTCCTGACAAAACTTATGCAGCTTTTCACCCTTTTAATCGGAGGATATCTGGTTATTGAAGGCGAAGTGACGCTTGGTATTTTAACGGCGTTTATACAGTATGCCAATAATATCGTATGGCCAATGGAGAATCTTGGCTGGCTTGCCAACGCAGTAGCGGCGGCGTTTGCATCAAATAAAAAAATCAATCATATTCTGGCGGAAAAACCGGAAATTACAAACAGAGAAGATGCCGTTTCTTTGGAGCATCCGACTGGCGACCTGATGTTTAACCATGTCTCCTTTGATTTGCATGAAAGCAGAATTCTTGAGGATATCAGCTTTCATCTGGAAAGCGGGCATACACTGGGAATTATAGGTATGACAGGTGCAGGAAAGAGTACGATTGTAAATCTAATCAACCGTTTTTATGATGTAAATTCAGGAAGTATTTGTCTTGACGGAAAGGATATCAGAGAACTTACGCTTGAGTCTGTCAGAGATTGTACTTCGGTGGTGACACAGGACGTATTTCTCTTTTCAGATACGATTCGTGAAAATATCAAACTTGGTCGGCGCAGAACCATGTCGGATAAAACAGTGAAAAATGCTCTGTCAACCGCTCATGCATCAGAGTTTGTAGATAAGCTTGGAGCCGGTTATGATACGGTAATCGGGGAACGCGGTGTAGGACTTTCCGGCGGACAGAAGCAGCGCTTAAGCATTGCGAGAGCGCTGGCGAAGAATGCGAAAATATTAATTCTTGACGACTCCACATCAGCGCTTGATATGGAGACAGAATATGAAATTCAGCAGGAACTGGCAGCGAAAAAAGATGTCAGCAAGATTATTATTGCGCATAGAATTTCTTCCGTGAGAAACGCGGATGAAATTATTGTACTGGACCATGGCCGGATTACGGAACGGGGCAGACATGAAGAACTGATGGAGAAAAAGGGAATGTATTACGCCACTTATGAGGCGCAGTATGGAGATTACCGAAAGGCTGTTATTTAAGCAATTAACCTAATCAGTTTTTGACTGGTTATATAGAACAGGAGTTAGTTGTATGATTTAAGCCGGAAAGGAAAAACTATGTCTATTAATTCAGTAAAAGAAGATGAAGAGCAGAAGGATTCGGTCAAGATAAAAGTAATCTTAAGGCTGTTTCGATATATGCTTCGTTATAAAAAAGAAATTATATTTGTACTGCTGGCTATGTTGTTGTCTTTGTCTATTTCCATGGTAAATCCTCTTTTGATGGAACATGCGATAGATGTGAATATTACAGAGAAAGACTGGAATGGGCTGGTAACGGTGGTAGCTGTTTTGCTTGCTTTAAGCGTGGTGTTTATGTTTACTTCCAAGTTCTGGATGAAAACAATGGCAAGAGTGTCAAACAAGGTGCTTTTAGTGGTCAGAGAGGAATTGTATGCGCATATTCAGACGCTTGGGTTTGATTTCTTTGACAGCAGGCCGACAGGAAAGATACTGGCAAGAGTAATCGGCGATGTCAATGCGTTAAAGGACGTGATTCAAAGTACTGTGACGCAGTTAATACCGGATTTTTTAACAGTATTGGTTGTATTTATCATTATGTTTATTAAAAGTCCTGCGCTGACGTTTTCGGCGGTGGCGGCACTTCCGTTTATTATTGCGGGAATGTATGTAGCAGAGATTCTTGCGCATAAAAAGTGGCAGATTCACAGGAAGAAGTCCTCAAATATTACCGCATTTGTGCATGAGGATTTTTCGGGAATCGGTATTGTACAAAGCTTTACTGCGGAAAAGGAGTCTCAGAGCGAATTTTCCAAAATTGTGGATGAACACCGGATTTCCTTTCGCAATGCGGTGCTGGTGGCGGACAGCTTTAGTCCTACAATTGAAATATCATGGGGAATCGGCACATTTTTATTATATTATATCGGAATACAAAAGCTTGGGGTCGGAACAGTGGGTGTTGGAACCTTTGTAGCCTTTTCTACTTATCTTTCCATGTTCTGGGGACCGGTGAGAAATCTTGCAAGCTATTATAATAAGCTGGTGACAAATATTTCAGCGGCAGAAAGAATTTTTGATATTTTAGATACTCCGGCGGAAGTAGCGGACAGAGAAGGGGCAGCAGAGCTTCCGAAAATTGAAGGCAGAGTGCGTTTTGAAGAAGTTTCCTTCGCATATCCTGATGAGCCGGAAAGGTTTGTTTTACATAATGTAAATTTTGATATTCAGCCGGGAGAGACAATTGCGTTAGTCGGACCTACGGGAGCAGGAAAATCAACAATTGTAAATCTGGTCAGCAGGTTTTATAATGCTACAAAGGGCAGAGTGTTAATTGATGAGCATGATATTCAGAATGTAACGATTCACAGTTTAAGAAAACAGATGGGTGTTATGACACAGGAGAATTATCTGTTTTCCGGCACAATAAAAGATAATATCCGATATGGCAGGCTGAATGCCACAGATAATGAGGTAATTGCCGCCGCAAAGGCAGTTCATGCGCATGAGTTTATTATGAATCTGGAGCATGGATATGATACGGAAATCAGTGAGAGAGGCGCAAGGCTTTCGATTGGGCAGAGACAGCTTCTGGCATTTGCAAGAACAATGGTGTCAGACCCTGAGATATTGATATTGGATGAAGCGACCTCAAGTATTGATACACATACAGAAATTCTGGTTCAACAGGGAATTGAGTCGCTGTTACAGGGAAGAACTTCGTTTATCATTGCACACAGACTGTCAACGATTAAAAATGCAGACAGAATTTTTGTGATTGATGAGGGAGGAATTTTAGAACAGGGAAGTCATGAAGAACTGATAAACAAAAAAGGAGCATATTATCAGTTATATCAGGCTCAGTTTAAGAATATTGCATAATTTTCTCATATAATAAAATATTCGTCAGGAGGCAGATAAATAAATTATCTGTCTCCTTTTAAAATTTCTGATTTTCATTGTAATTTCTTCCATATTCATGTAAAATAGTAAAAACAGATAATATTTTAAAGGAGAAGTGTATATGAGTGAAGATTTGATATTTCATATTTTGGAAATAGAAAAAACCAAAGATGAAACTTTAATTAAAAATGCCTATCGTATGAAACTTGCCTCTACAAATCCGGAGGAAAAGCCGGAAGAATTTAAGCGCCTTCGGACTGCTTATGAAGAAGCGCTTGCTTATGCAAGAAAAACTGAGGAAGAAGATGAGGAAGATTCCATGATAACAGCGGAGGAACTCGATTCCCCTGCTGCCCGGTGGATTCAGAAGGTCAATGAGGTTTACAGCTCAATAAAAAGAAGGCTGGATGAAAATGAGTGGAAAGAACTTTTATCAGATGATATCTGCAGTGACCTTGAATATTCCGAGGAGATACAAAAAAGGCTTTTTTCATTTTTAATGGAAAATTATCAGCTTACAAGCCGGATTTTTCAGATATTAGATGAAAAATTTTCCATAGAAGAAAATGAAAATGAACTGAAGGAATATCTTCCAGAAGGCTTTGTAAACTTTATGATTGGGAGAATCCATGACAAAAAAGCAGAGCTGGAATTTGCGTTTGAATGGCTAGAGGGAGATGAATATGCCGATTATGATACCTTTATCCGACTTCAATATAATCTGGAAGAACAGGTTTTTCAGAAAGATTTTACAACGGCGAAACAGACAATAGAAGAGATGGAGACATTACATATTTATCATCCGTTTCTTGAGCTGGAGAAGGCAAGTATGGCAAGTCAGGAGGGTAACTGTACAGAGGCGGCCGATATTGCAAGACGGCTGATTCAGGATTATCCGGACAGCCTGCGTATTCCTTGCATAGGTGCAGAGATGATATGGAAAAGCGGAGAGCATGACGAAGCGGCAGAGATTTTTGCATCTATTGAGGAAAAAGAAGAATTTGCAGTAGTGGAAAAATATCTCGCCTATTATGCTTATGAAAAAGGAAATCAGAGGGAAGCTGAGGATTATGTTGCAAAGGTATTGAGACAGAATTATCAGGAGGAAGAATTTCTTGAATTTGTAAACAGGCTGGATAAAGAGCGAATAGAGCTTGCCAAGAAAAAAACGCCGGAAAACGCAGATGAGGCAAAGCGGTATGTAATCGCATGTATTCGAACTGAAAATTATAAAATCGGTCTGGAATTTTTAAAGAACAGCAGATTTCTTGAAGAATTAATCGGCGGATATGGATATCTCTGTCATTTCTATCTCAAGGAAGAAAAATGGAAGAAGGCCAGAGAGTCGGCGGTTACATGGAGAGAACGGCTTTCTGAAAAGAAAGACGAAGAGGATATCAACAAAAAAGTTGCACAAAGCTGGAATTATCAGGCTGAGGCGGCATATGGCATGGCGAAAATACCAAAGGAGGAGGAAATACCAGAGGAGAAGAAGCAGGCACTTTTGAAAGCAAGGGCATATTGGCTAAGAGAAGCAGAACAGGCACTTCGGGAGGCAATCGCATACCATGAGCAGGATATGTTTGTGCAGCTTCATACCTTTCTTTTGGATGTGCAAATGGATGCAGAGACATATGAAGCTGCAAAGAAGACAGCAGATGAGATTCTTGATGTCTATCCGAATTTCTTTATGGTATTGTCGAAAAAACAGAAAATCTGTTATGAGCTTCGCGAGGCACAGGAGGTGATTGATATCTTCTATCAGGCGCAGGACATTTATCTGAATTTTGAGGGGCGTGACATACTGGAAGAATATATTGCTGGATTTTATGATTTGGCAACAGCGGTATTTATACATTATCAGCAGTATGAAGATGCCGCCAATATTTTAAAACAGGCGGAACAGGCGGAGGTAGAAAGTCCTGTATTAAAGCTGTATAAAGTACGGCTTATGCGTTTAAAGGCATGGAGCGATATTTCTGTCTATCAGTCGGATAAGGAAGCGGAGAAAATACTGGCGGAATTTCTGGAGCAGAAGGTAGAAGACAGCCTTTTGGCAGACCTTTATTATGAAATGGCATTGATTGAGGATAAGCAGTATTATCAGCCATGGGTGCATGAGGGCAAGGCCAAGGAGTATATCTGCAAGGCAATTGAGCTTAATCAGGACCCGAATTATTATTATGTATATGGAAATATTTTATTTCAGGATAAAGAGTATAAAGAAGCGTTAAAGCAATATGAGGAGACGGAGCGCATTGGAGGTGCAACGGAAAACCTTTATATTAATATGGGAAGATGCTATGACGAGCTTGATATTCTGGACCGCGCCATCTGGTACTTTACAGAAGCCGGAAAGATGGACCCTGAAAATGACAGAGTAAATGGATATCTGGGCAGTGTTTACACACGTTTAATGGAACATGGACAAAGTCGGGAATGTGGAGAACTGGCAATTAAATATACTACGCTTCAAATTGAGCGAAAGGGGGACAATCCTTTTGAATATATGGACAGATGTCAGGTATATCTGGATATGAACCGCTATGACGAGGCGCTGGCGGATGCGGACTTTGCATTAAAGATTGATAAAAACAACTGTTTTGCATTAAGCTTTAAGGCAAAGGCATATCTTGGAAAAAAGCAGTATCAAAAGGCGCTTTATTTTATTAAAAAGGCGATTGCCGCCATGAAATCTCCAAATGAAATTCTGGAGTTTTATCAGACCGCGGGAGACTGCTGCCGGTATATGAGAGATTTTAAGCAGGCAGAAGAATTTTATCGGAAGGGCTTAAAATATGCGATGGTAAAACGGCCGGGAACGGAGGACGAGTATTACAGCAGTCTGGTTTCTCTTTATAAGGCTTCGGGAGACTATAAAAAGGCATCAGAGACGATACAGCAGCGCTACAAGGCGAGCCGCAACAGCGGAA
>CAJTOU010000044.1 GCA_910577835.1 uncultured Lachnospiraceae bacterium
CCATATTTGAGTTTAATGATTTATAGTTTTCAGAGTTTTTCAGCAAGGCATAATTCTTTTTATAGTTTAAATATTTTCCTTCATTGAAATAAGACTGCCTTACATTATATATAGCTTCATTTGTTAAGTTTTTCGCTATATGGGATAATTCTCTGAGATTTTTATAATCTTCCTTTGATAACTGTTTTACCTGCTGTTTTATAGTGAAATACATCTTAATCACCTCTTTTCTATGAGATGGTTATAACATACTTTATTTTAAAATGCAATATTTTGTAAAAAATAATTTTTTTATTAAGCAATCAACCTTCGGTTGGTTGCATCTTATACGACACAAGTGAAATGGACACATGAAGAACCCTGTTTTTTACTCGTATCAGAGGTTGTCGTTCATACAGGAACGCTGCTTCCTGTACAGTTCCCATATTCTTATCAGAATAATGAACTTCTTACACTTTCATGCAAGCACAGACTATATCTTATCCATATCCCTTATGGAACTTAGGCGAAACCACTTCCCCTGTCAATCGCTTACAGGGTACTCCCCTCACGAGGGATAGTCGTTGAACCTTACCTTTCGGTCTTGGCTGCTGGTTGCCCATTATTTAAACCCTTAGGATTTAACCTTAGGTCATCTTAACTGTTTTTTCTACTTTCGTAACATTCACGCTGATACCATTTTACAGGTATTACGTTGTAGTCAGTTAAGCTTTAGGGATTTCAAGCAATTCAGTTTCTTTGTTGCACAGTGCAGAACTGCGTCTACATACAGATTTCTCTATATGCTTACTATATCGTGGCAATTCATCTCATGACTAAAGTCACGAGTGTTCTTGCCACTTCTAATAAAATGGAGAATCCTGATTATGAAAGTCCTTGTTGTGCCCTCTTCGAAAAGGCAGTCCGCTGCGCTGTTCATCATAAAAAAATGTAATATCATAGCTGTCTTTTTGGAAACAAATCGACAGATTGGTCAGGTTTAACGCAGAGACCGAGGAATACGACGAATCCTGATATCTTTTTATCCATTGCATTCTTCTTTGAATTTCATTTTTAGTCTGTTCCTGTGTAAATCCTAACTGTAATAAATAATTCTGCAAGGATTTCTGTTGCCATTGTATAACGTCCATAAAAACTGTTTCTTTTTGAAAAAAGCTCAGACTATCTATTATTATATTATCAGAGAACTGCTTTTCCTGCATTGGATATGCCAACGGAAACCTGCGCCGAGCATCTTCGCCTTTGACGCCGCGTTCATTTTTACTCCACTCAAGATTAATTTTCTGAATCAAAAACAATACAATCTTCCTCCTGTTTTATCATGATTTCTGTTTTATTATATTTCCTGTTTTATTATACTTTTTGTTTAATTATACTTCCTGTTTTACCCGAAATAATTTATTTCCAATAAAAATAAATACAACTGCCAGTATAAATAATACAGCCATTGTAACGCCTATGCGAAGAAGCGATATCAAAAATTTATGTTCTTCCTGCCATTCATCATTAAATGCATAATAAATGCCGCCGGTATAAGCATCGTATTCTTCGCATAAGGTCTTTAATTTATCAGGAATACCCTGCGACACTTTTTTTCCAATTGGAAGAGTGATATTTTTGCCGGAACGAATTGCCCTCACAGCGTTTTCAGGAATCTGCGCCAGAATATAGCTGCCATCGGGAAGCTCCAGCAGGTAAATCTGTAAATAATCTGCACGGTCGTTTAATATACTGTCAGGATTTTTATACTGCCGAAACTGGGGCTTTTTCTTTTTCGCACCAGTACGCCGTTTGCCGCCATTTGAATAATAAGGGTCCGCCCATGCTTTCAGCTCGTAGGTTCCTGTTGAAATAATTCCAACTGGCTCCGCTGTAAAAATAAGAGAACGGTTCTTTTCAAAGTCATCCTTTCCCGCCAGGCGCGGAATATCGCTTCCTGCTTTGGAACCAACAAAATTTTCCACCTGTCCCGATTCAATATCTTCCATACTGACGGGACCTTCCTTTCCCTGCAAAAGGGCTTCCGGATTCCAGTTAAGATAAACCAGCATGGCAGCAGCCAGCGCAAGAATGGTACTGATAAATGGAATTAATTTTTCTTTCTTCATTTCCTTTTCTCCAGATAAAAGTTCTAATAACAATTATGCCAGTATAGAAGCACATTGTCAAATCTGCATGCCTCCAAATCTTCCGGTTTGATAAAGAAAACAAATGTATCCTCTTCCAGCTCTTCTCTGGTGGTAAAATCATACTGAAACAGGAGCGTTGTATATGACGTGTATTCTTCATAATCATCACGGATATCTCCCTGTCGTACAGCGGGATAGCCGCCTGCTTTACAGCCCCAGTTCCCAAAATCCCAGAAAAACTCATCTGTATCCTCTTCATCATTTTCAAGGTCATAACCTGCTTTAGAGATAAGCGAAGGAAGCTTTTTTCTCAGGGAATTTCCCAATTCCTCCCATGGGGTTTGGCTGTCCATATATATGGACAGATTTGTAATCTCCTGTTCTTTTTGAAAAGACATTTTTCCTTCCAGCCATAATGTCCTTAAATCATTCCTGTTCTCGTTTTTTTTCTGATAAATAATTGTCTGCTGCAATGTTTTATCAGGATTTGGATAATAACGAATCTCATATAATTCTTTTTTTAATTCTTCATCTTCCAGCTTATCAAAAAAATGCTCTTCGTTTGTGTCTACAAAAAATTGCAAAATTCCCTGTTTTGGAAATCCTTCTAATGGTTCTGTCTCTGAAAAATTAATCTGGGCAAGAAAATTCAGTTCTTCTCCTTCAGGACTGACCGGAATTTTCTGTCCCTGCGGCAGATAAAAATCTCCTCCAAATTTGCTGCTGAGACATGTTACAGTTTCATCTGAAACAGCCGTGATATGTAATGCAGGTATGGCTGTTTTCTCCAGTGCTTTTATAATCAGTTCTTTATTTTTCATAATAATTTATGTTTCCTTTCTGAAATTTTTATGGATTACACCAATAATAATCTGACAAATTTTTCTTTCCTGTTATTATTTATTATTATACATCAAGCGTAAAAACAATGCAAGAACAGAGTGGACAATATAGATAAACCATGCTATAATAAGTTCAATAACCAATCTGAATTGACAAGTGAAAATCTCATAAAATGGAGGAATAAAATGAAGTCTTTTTTTAAGAACCTGGAACATAACATTGAACAAGCTGTCAAAAAGGATATGAAAAAAATTCTGAAAGAAACTGGTAGTGAAAAAATCTACGCTGTTGCGCTGGTGACAGACAGTGATTGCATTACATTATATCTGGCGGTGAACACTTATGAATTTTTGGAAAAGCATGATAAAGAATATTCAATAGATATGGATTTATCAGAAGAAGATATAAAAAATTTAAAAGAAGGTTCTGCCAGTCTGACGCAATGGCTTCCAGATGAATGGGGATATTCGGATGATGATAACAGCGAACTTGCAAAAATCAGCGAACTATTGTATGAAAACAGTGAATCAGATGAATATGACGACGAAGAATATGAAGAAAATCAAAAATTATTTTTTGAAACAGTTACTTCTGCTTTTAAACATCTGATTGAAGAAAAAGTTTTTGGGGAATATTCTGAAAAAATTACTTATTTTATTTCAATGTCGGATGATGACAGAGCGGAAGAAATAGAAAATAATTCAGCAAAGTTATTAAATTCCCCTAATATATATGAAACATTTTTAAACAGATATATATTATAAGGAAGAATATTATGCAGGAAATTATTGTAAAAACGGATGGAATAACAGAAAAAATCAATCCTTCCATGGTGTTCCACTCCAGAAATCCTATGACCAGACGATTTTGTGTGAATATATATTATACAGAAGAGGGCATCGAAAAGTGGATACAGCTTTTTTGTCAGGATGAGTATACAGAAGAACCAGCGAAAATACTCTCCACAGATATTCGTGAAGGTAACATAACTGATTTAACTGATTATCTGGCGGAGCGGAGACTGTAATAAGAATCTCTATTTATCAGTAAAATAAAAAAGAGTTCTGTAAATTACAATGGAACTGTTACATTAAACAGAATACATACAAAATATGGTATTTATCAAAGTTAAAATAACCATATGCTATTGTATTTTCTTAGTGTAACAGTTCCTTGGTTTTTTCCTGATGAAATAAAACAACACAATCAATTCCTAACTGACTTTATCGTTTATTTATCCAAATAAGCCATTTCACTCACAACCGTAATATTCCCGCAGCTATGATACCCTGCCGAAGGCTTCTGCTCTGTCAATATCACCGCATCTTCAAAATCTGCAAATGTCACAGAACTGATATTTCCAAACTTTGTGCTGTCTGCCACTATATAAGCCCTGCGCGACCTTTCAAACGCAGTCTTTTTGACCAGTGCTTCACTGGAATCTGGTGTGGTAAAGCCTTCTTTTTTTGTAATTCCGTTTGTCCCGAAAAATCCTTTTGTAAAATGATAGTTCTGAATCGAAAGAATCGCCTGACTGCCTACAACTGCCTCGGTAGTTCCCTTTAATTCTCCGCCGATAAGCAGAACCTTCATACCTGCCGCTGCGAGACGCTTTGCATGAGCTACCGCATTTGTTACAAAAGTTGCTTTTTTTTGTGTAATATGTTCAATCATATAGCCTGTGGTAGTTCCGGCATCCAGATATACAAAATCATTTGCCTTTATGAATGACGCCGCGTATCTGGCAATTATTTCCTTTTCCTCCCGATTGACGTCTTCTTTCTGAGCCACAGACAATTCTGCGGCTGTAACGCCCGACTCCGCCAATACAGCCCCGCCAAAAACTTTTACCAGCCGTCCCGCATTGTCCAAAGCCGTCAAATCCCTGCGAATAGTAGATTCCGAGGTCTTTAAAAGCTCTTTTAATTCCGGTACTGTAATACTTTTTCTTTCCTCAAGCAAACTTAATATAATCTCATATCTTTTTTCTGTCAGCATTTTTTACCTCTCTTTTTCATCTCACAGGAAATTATTCCGCTTCTTCTTTTTGTGTATCTGTTTCCAGTATAATCTTTCTAAGCGGCAGAATACTTCCCGGCGATACTGAAAGTTCATCTACTCCCATTTTTAGAAAATCCTTTGTAAGCTCTGTATCTGCGCCAAGCTCTCCGCAGATGCCTGCCCATATTCCCGCCTTATGTGCATTTTCCACCACCATTTTAATCATGCGCAGAACTGCCGGATGATGGGCATCATAAAACATATCAAGCTCTGTATTCTGACGGTCAACCGCAAGGGTATACTGTGTCAAATCATTGGTTCCAATACTGAAAAAGTCCACGTGTTTCGCCAGCTCGTCACTGACCATAACGGCTGCTGGAGTCTCTATCATAATCCCCTGTTCAGGATTTCCATATTCAATATTTTGTTTATCAAGTTCTGTTTTAACCTCCGAAACAATTTCCTGAATCTTTTTTACTTCCCAGAGACTTGTTATCATTGGATACATAATCGCGATTTTCCCATAAGCGCTTGCACGAAACAGTGCACGAAGCTGTGTTTTAAATACATCTTCTCTTGTCAGACAGATACGGATTGCCCGAACCCCCATTGCAGGATTTTCTTCATGCGCCAGCTTAAAATAATCGCACTGCTTATCCGCGCCAATATCCAGAGTACGAATAATCACACGTTTTCCGGCCATTGTTTCCGCCACTGTCCTGTAAATCTGAAACTGCTCCTCTTCTGTCGGAAAATTGTCTTTTTCCAGATAAATAAATTCACTCCGAAACAGTCCGATACCACCTGCATCATTTTTTAAAACCATTGCCAAATCTTTTATATTTCCAATATTGGCATACAGCATAATCTTCTTTCCGTCCAGCGTAATATTCTCTTTTCCCTTAAGCTGCTTTAACAGCTCCTTTTTCTCTGTCTCTTTTTTTTGTTTCTCCTGCATCTGTGCAAGAGTCTCCTCGTCTGGTTCCACATACACGCAGCCTTTGATACCGTCTACAACAGCAAGTTTTCCATCCACTGTCTCATCTAATGGCAGCTCTGTTCCTATCAGTGCCGGAATTCCCATAGTCCTTGCCAGAATTGCCGTATGAGAATTTACAGAACCATGTACAGTTACAAAAGAAAGTATTTTATCCTTATCAAGCTGTACAGTCTCTGAAGGCGCCAAATCATCTGCAAGAATAATCACCGGCTCATCCGAATTTACACCGCCGTTAGCGCTTCCATTTAAAATCGATAAAATCCGTTCCGAAATATCTTTTACATCTGCGGCCCGTTCTCTCATATATTCATCATCCATCGCCGAAAACATCTGTGAAAAATTATCACTGGTCATTCCCACCGCATATTCTGCATTAACCTTCTGAGTATTAATAATATTTTCAACGGATTCATTATAATCATCATCTTCAAGCATCATCTGATGAATCTCAAAAATCATCGCGTTTGCTTCTCCGACCTCTCTGACCGCCTTGTCATACAGTCCCTTTAACTGTCTGATTGCTTCCTGCTTCGCTTCCTCATAACGCTCTCTTTCCCTTTTTGTATCCTCCACCCGAATACGCTTAATTTGCTGCTTGCCTTTTTGATAAACCTTTATTTTTCCAATCGCTATTCCGCCAAATACACTTTTTCCATAAAATATCTGCATATTATCCCTCCATTTTATAATTGTATCATATCTAATCAACACACTCAAACTTGTCAAAAGGGCTGCCATAATCTGACTTTCTATTCTGGCAGCCCTTTTATTGTAACAATCAATATAATCAACCTTTTACTGGTTTTGTGGCAAATACTGGCATAATTTACCGGCAGTCCGAATACCTACAAATTTTCCTTCATAAATGTCTCAATCGCCTGACATGCCTCTGCCTCATCCTCTCCGTCAAAGGTCATTTTTACTTCCATGCCTTTCTTTACTGCAAGCCCCATAATGCCGAAGATACGCTTGCAGTCGCCTTCTTTTCCGTCCTTGCTGATTTTAATGTTACAGGAAAAGCCCTTTGCCGCCTTTACAAGCTCTCCTGCCGGACGAGCATGGATTCCTTCCGGGTCTGTAATTGTGTAAGTAAATTCTTTCATGATTTTTTCCTCCTAAAATTTATTTTTATTTATTTTATAGGAAATTGCTTTGTCTTTCCTATCAAGCAGCTCTTGCAGAGCATTTGTTTCTAAACAAAATGCAGGGAAGATTTTCATATATTTACAGTTCTTCAGGCACTTTGTTCTTCATTCACCGGTTTTTTCAATAAACCAAGCATAACTGCTGATACAATTGTCCCAACTACCAGCGCTACAAGATACATCAGCGCATTTCCCACTACCGGAAATACAAAGATTCCTCCATGTGGTGCCATCAGAGTACAGGAAAACGCCATAGACAACGCCCCCGCTATTCCAGAGCCGACAATACAGGATGGAAGTACATGCAGCGGGTCAGATGCTGCAAACGGAATTGCTCCCTCTGTAATAAATGCCAATCCCATAATAAAATTTGTCGGTCCGGCCTCTCTTTGCTCTTTTGTAAATTTACTCTTAAAAAACAGGGTTGCCAGCGCGATTGCACATGGTGGTGTCATACCTCCAATCATAACCGCTGCCATAATATCATAATTTCCGGCTGCAATCGATGCTGTTCCAAATACATAAGCTGCCTTATTAAATGGACCTCCCATATCAATCGCCATCATGGCGCCTAAAACAAAACCTAAAATTATTTTACTGGAACCGCCCATACCTGTCAACCCGTTATTTAATGCTGTATTAATCGCTCCCATAATCGGCTCGACGATATAATTCATACCTACACCCATAATAAAGATACCAACTACCGGATAAATCAGAACAGGTGCAAGCTTTTCTATGGCTTCCGGCATTTTCTCGCAGATTTTACGAAGCAGCAGAATCAGATAACCGGCTGCAAATCCTGCTACCAGAGCGCCTAAAAAACCGGATTTTCCGCCTGACGCCAGCATTCCGCCGACAAATCCAAGTGCAAGAGCCGGTCTGTCGCCGATTGCCATGGCGATAAATCCTGCCAGCACCGGAAGCATAAATCCGAAAGCCGCATCGCCAATCCCTTTAAATAATGCCGCTGCCGATGTAATACTTCCAAAATTTCCTCTCTCTTCCTCAGAAAGAGCATTGATATCCACACCAAAGCCGTCAATCAAAAATGCAATCGCAATCAATATACCGCCGCCTACTACAAAGGGAAGCATATGCGAAACACCGTTCATAAGCTGTGTGTAAATCTGATGTCCTATGCTTTGTTTTCCTGAGCTGCCTTCCTTTTTGACTGCCTGAGCTGCTTTGTATACCGGTGCATTTCCAGATATTGCACGTTCCAAAAGCTCTTCTGCTTTGCTGATACCGTCCGAAACCTGACATTCAATTACCTTTTTTCCGTCAAAACGGTCCATTGGCACCTGTGCATCTGCCGCTACAATAATACAATGTGCTTCTTCGATTTCTTTTTGTGTCAAAATGTTTTTTGCTCCGCCTGAGCCTCTTGTTTCTACTTTAAGAAAACATCCTTTGACCTTCGCTGCCTTTTCAAGTCCTTCTGCCGCCATATAAGTGTGCGCAATTCCGGTTGGACAGGAAGTAACGGCCAGAATCTTTACACCTTCTTTTTCCCCTGACATACTATCTGCCAGCCGATTGTCAATATCTGCCTCCTCGTTATCTGCCTTGTCAATAATATCCAGAAACTCCTCAACGGATTTGGCGTTACGGAGATTTTCTGTAAATTCTTCATCCATCAGCAGGACAGAAAGCTTGCTTAACACATCAAGATGAATGTTATCCTCAGTATTTGGTGCTGCAATCAAAAAGATTAAAGTGACCGGTTCTCCATCAAGTGCGTCGAAATCCACGCCCTGTTTCACTACCATAGCCGCCAGTCCCGGCTTTGTAACTGCGCTGCATTTTCCATGCGGAATAGCGATTCCTTCACCGATACCTGTGGTACTTTCTTCCTCTCTTGCATATACCTGTTTTCTATATCCTTCTCTGTCATTAATCTTCCCGCTTTTTACCATAAGGTCAACCATCTGGTCCAGTGCCTCGTTTTTTCCAGATGGGGAACCATTGAGCGAAATACTTCTCTTATCAAGCAAATCTGTAATTCTCATAAAAATCCTCCATTCTTATATAGTTTTAAATCACTCTTTGATATAGCATTTTACGTGTTACAAGTCACTATTTTTATTCTGGTATTATTGTGATTTGTTTTTAAATGATATATAATTTATAGTTTCTATTCTGTTCTATAACTGTCTATATAATTCTTCAATTTCCTTCCTTGTCGCCAGATATTCTGAAAATGCACTGGCGCTTCCCGCTGATACTCCCATTTTAAAAGCATGCTCATAATCCTGCTGTTCTATCCAGCCTGCTACAAATCCAGCTACCATAGAATCTCCGGCTCCTACTGCATTGACAAGTTTTCCTTTAGGCGCGGGCATATGATAAACTGTTTTATTCTCAGCTACAAGCACTGCTCCATGACCGGCCATAGATACCAGTACATTTCTTGCTCCTTTTTCCTGAAGCTTTTTCGCATAAGGAATCACTTCTTCTCTGGTGCTAAGTTTTACATGAAAAATCTCTCCAAGCTCATGATTATTTGGTTTTATTAAAAATGGATGATATTCCAGCACATTAAGAAGTAAATCCTTTGTGGCATCTACTACGGTAAGCACTTTTCGTGTCTGCAAACGCTTCATAATATCACGATAAATCATGTCCGGTATGGAAGCCGGTATGCTTCCTGCGAGTATCAGAATATCCTCATCCTGCAATGCATCAAGCTTTTTTTTCAGCTCCTCCAGCTTTTCCTCATCTATCACTGGTCCCATTCCATTAATTTCTGTTCCATCTATGGATTTAAGTTTTACATTAATTCTTGATATTCCTGAACCGATTTTAATAAAATCTGTGTTAATTCCAAGTTCTTTCAATTTTCTGCATATTTCATCACCGGTAAATCCTGCGACAAATCCCAGTGCAGTATTTGAAATTCCCAGATTCATCAATACAGTTGAAACATTGATTCCCTTTCCTCCCGGCAAAAGAAGCTCCGACGCTGTACGGTTGGTAAGCCCAAGCTGAAAATCGGGAACAGATACAATATAATCCAGAGACGGGTTAAAGGTAACTGTGTAAATCATAGGTTTTCTCCTTTCCATATATTCTTTGTCTGCTTTAATATGCAATCAATACAAGCGCTGGTTGCATCTGATAATGTTATTATATAATCAAATTCATTCAATTTCAATCATAAAAATTCACAAAAAACCAATTATTTTTGGTGCAATATGCACAAATTTGATTTAGTTTGATTGATTTTAATTGTTTGCTTTTGACCTTCTTTTCTTCATTATGAATAATTACGAATTTAATTCCTTAAATACTTTATTTTCTCTTTGTATTTTATTTTCTCTATTATGAATGATTACTATACGGAATTTGCAAAATATTTTTGGATATTTATTTTTTGCTGAGTACAACAAGATATATAATGCTTTTTTATTCCTGTCAGCCTCTTTCCGATTTGTAATTATTGTATATGCCTTATATTTTTTGTGAGAAGCTGGTAATTCCAAAAATATGAAAAGAAAAACAGAGTTTACCATTTATATTCAACCAGAAGTAGAATAACACATTCAAATTCAAATATATGTTTATTGTAAATAATATGGTAAGAAATTATAATTGAAACACAATGTAGACTCGGAGGAAAAACTATGTTAGATAATAAAAAAATATCAGAATTTATTACAGGCAAAAGAAAGCAGCTTGGCATGACACAGGCGGATGTGGCTGAAAGATTAAAAGTTTCTTTTCAGGCGGTTTCAAAATGGGAAAATGGTACTTTGCCAAATGTGGAAGTTTTAGTGGAATTAGCTAAAATTTTAAATACATCAGTGGATGAAATTCTCTTAGGCAGGGATAAAGATAACGAGACCTATTCATATAGTAAATCCGGAGTAGATATTTCCTATACGGATTCTATTAAAAAAGAAATGGCAGAGTATTTAAAAACAGACAATGAACGTGTTCTAAACGGCCTGGGACCTTTCGCATCTTTATATGATATTGGATTTTCCAATATCGAAGAGCCTGTATTGGTTTTAAAATCAGAAGAACCCGGTTCCAAGCAAAAGCTGGCTATGGAATATGGGTACAGCAGGTCGATATGTCATGATATGATAAACCATCTGGTAAATGATATCGCAGTAATGGGAGCAAAACCGCTTGCTGTACTGGACACTATTGTATGTGGAAAGGCAGAAAAAGAAACAATAAAATCTTTTATAAAAGGCATATCCGAAGCATGTCAGGAAAATGAGTGTAATCTGGTCGGCGGGGAAACGTCCATTCAGCCAGATGTTGTCGGCAACGGATTATATATACTTACATCCAGTATTGCAGGTATTGTTTCTAAAAGCAATATTATTGACGGAAGCAGGATTCGAGAAGGCGACGCTGCACTGGCAGTCGCTTCAAATGGCCTTCATACAAATGGTTATACATTAGTTCGGCTGTTAATGGAAAAAATGCCCCAAATAAAGCTGGATAAAATCAATGGGGAAACTTTTATCGAACAAATTATGAAGCCTCACACACCATATTACAAAGCACTTAAACCGCTCTTTTCCGATTCTGGCGTTCACGGAATGGCACATATCACAGGCGGGGGTATCGAAGGGAATCTGGGCAGAATTATACCAGACGGATTATGTGCTGAAATAGATTTGAACAAATTAAAAACGTTGCCTGTATTTTCATATATTAAGACAGTTGGAAATATTAATGAAGCAGAAATGCTTTCAACTTTTAATTGCGGTGCGGGTATGATTGTTATTGTAGAAAGAGAGCATATAAGACGGACAGTGGAAATTATTAAAAAATATTATGATTGCTATGAAATTGGTGAAATTAAAACAGGAAATAAAAAGGTAGATTTTAGGAATCATATTATCTGGGAACAAAGCGCTTGTGACACCATAAATTCATGATAATCTTCCTGTACTTTAAATGAAAAGAAAAAATCGGGACTGTCGCATTAAGCAGAATACATGCAAAACTTCATGCAGCAGTCCCAACCTTATTATAAACTATTGAGAGGTATCAACAAATACCATGCTGGAATCGCCTTTTCTGGCCTGCTCTAAAACTGCTTTGGATAACTTCTGAAAAGAGGTGTAAGAAGAAGTAGCCCCTGTCAGAGCATCTATTTCATCTTCGTTTTGGTCCTCCAAAAGCTGTCCTGCATAATAACGGGTATATTCATTTGGATAAGTCCCGTTAGAATGAAGCATTGTCTGCATATAGGCATTATCCCAGCTTTTAATAAAACCACTGGCATTTTCCGCATTATATTCTACTGAAACAATACTGCCTCCCTTAACCATAATCGTGATATATTCCTTCCACCCATGATTAAACTCGGAGGCCTGAGCTGTATAGTAGCCATCCTGAAGCTCTGTTTTCTCACTGCATGCTGTCAACGACATTATCAATACGCAAATCAATGCCAGACTTAATACACGTTTCATCTATGATTTCCCTCCTTCAACACAAATTTTCTTACCTGAGACTGAAGAACTTCTGCTTCTTTTGCCAGCAGACTACTGGACTGTTCCATTCCACCGGCATTTTTCAGATTGTCATCAGCAATGGCAGAAATAGTTTCAATTCGTTCTTCCATAATAGCCAGAGCACTTTCCTGACTTTTTACTGCTGTCACCAGTTGGTCTGAAATTGCACTAATCTGATTTGATACATCAGAAATAGCCTGAAGAGAACCCGCAGTATCAGCGGTGAGCTCCACACCGGTCCGAATAATAGCCTTGGTATTCGTTACCATATCCGTAGCACTTTTTGCAGCTTCCGCACTTTTAGAAGCAAGCTGTTTGACCTCGTCAGCCACCACTGCAAACCCTTTTCCGGCACTTCCCGCCCGGGCAGCTTCTACTGAAGCATTAAGAGCCAGAATATTGGTCTGGAAAGCAATATCCTCAATGGCCTTGGCAATTTGAGTAATCTTTTGAGCATTACGGTTAATATTGTCCATTGCATCAGAAAGCGATGCCATTCGCACATTGGCCTCCTCAATACACTGAGCAATTTCTTCTGTTTTCATACGGGTCTGACTGCTGCTTTCTGTAACACCAGACAATCGCTCTTTGACATTGGATACTTCACAAACCAACTCATCTGTTGATTGATTCTGTTTCATGGAAACCTGATGCAGATGACTCGATTGCTCATTTAACTCCTCGGACATATCAGCAAGTCGGGAAGCAACAGCTCGAAAATCCATAATAGTTCCATTCATAGACTGAATAATTGTGCCAAGACTTGAACGGATTAAAGTAAAATCTCCCTTATAGTCCACATGAGAATCTACGCACAGATTGCCATTTGCCACCTGAGTCAATACCTGCTGAATATCTGATATGTAACGATTCACGCTCTCCACAGTCGTATTAAGCGTATGTGTCATTAATTCCAGCTCATCTTTGGAAGTAACCCTCATAACTTCAGTATGCAAATCACCGTCAGCAAGAGCTATCATTCGCTCTGTTACGCTTTTTACAGGACGTGAAATCGACCCTGCCAGACGCAGTACCAGCAAAATAGAAATAATCAGCACAAACAAAGTAAGCAGTATGGCTAGCAGCATCGCTGCATTAATAAAATGATTATAATCTGATTTTGGAATCTGAATCACCAGAAACCACTGTGTACCTCTGACCGGTGAAAAGGCTACCAGCATATTTTCACCATCAACAGGAAACTCTACGGCACCTGTTTCACCGGTATTCACATGGGCAAGAGCCTCTTCATACCCATCACTGAACTGAGCCAGCGTATTTTTTTCCAAAACCACAGATTGATTTGAATGAGCAACAACAGTACCCTCGCGATTAATCATACATGCCACACTATGTTTTCCTAAATTAATACTGTTGATTACATCATTTAATACATCGTATTTATAAACACCCACTACATAAAAAATGGTTTCTCCGTTTTCTTTTACTGGCATTCCCATGGTAATGCCCAGTTTTCTTCCAAAAATAGTAGAAGAATAAGTCGTTAAGTTATCTGTCTCCTGAAGAAGTGAAAAAAATTCACTGTCAAGATTATCGGGCGCATCACTGATTCCCTGAATCAGCCTGCCATCTAAACCATACAATGCAATAGTGTACAGCTCATAAATTTCAGCCGCCTCCACCAGAACTTCCTCACGTCTTGCCCTGACTGTTTCAGAATCAGGCTGACTTTGTTCTGTCTGACTATTCATAGCATCCGAATTCATGCGGGAATCTCCTGCAATTGTCATCATTCGGTCCGCCAGCATATGGATATTGGCTTCCACAGTTTTTGCTGACTGTCGAGCCATGGGCTGCAAACTATCCAACAGGATATTGTTTGCCAATGACTGCATGGATAATGCCATAATCACACAGCATACAATAACCAGTATCAAAATATTAATAGTAGTATTTTTCAATATCCTTCCATTAATACTCCGTCTGGTTTTCCTGTTATGAAAATCTGCTTTTTTCCCAGTCATTCCTTATCTCTCCTTTTCCTAAAAAATATTTTATAGATATAAATAAAAGCCATTTATTCTATTGCTGAAATCTAACTATTATTTATTCAGTCAACAGGCAAAATGCTTTTCTCCATATTATATCACATATTGTTTGGAAAAAAAAGTTTTTTCATAAATATTTATACTGATTTTGCAATCTGTCATTTATTTGTAAAAGTACTCCTTCCACTGTTGTACAGCAGCCATGCTTTGGACCTTGAGAGAAAGTTCCAATGAGCAAGGTAAAATTACAAGATATAAGGTGAATTACAGGTAAATATATGGCATATTATTAAAGGACTGAGCAGTAAACAAACTCTATAATAGTTTGCTCAAAATACAAGTTGAAGGAAATAAAATTTCCTGATATAATAAAAAAATAAAATTAAGTGATACGAAAGGAGCTTAATGAAATGTCTACTTTTATGAGAGGTGTTTACCTTTAAAACTTTATCAGTGGATAAAGGTACAAAAATATACGTATAGAAATTCTCTTTTTAGCTTTATTTAGAGTTGAAAGGAGAAAAAATGAGTTATATAAATGCGAATATTGTATTGCCAAAAGAGCTGATAAATGAAATTCAAAAATACGTAAATGGGATAAACCTTTACATACCTAAAGTGCCTGAAGCTAAAAATGCCTGTAACACTTACCAATTAGAAATATCCAAAAGAAATCAGGAGATATGTGAGAGGTTTCTGCTGGGAGAAAAAGTTTCAGAATTAGCTGTAAAATATTATCTTTCTGAAAAAAGTATTTACCGAATTTTAGCCAGAGGGAAAAAGAAATAATATGGAATGAGAGAAATCTATGTCTGTGGTTTCTCTCATTCTTTTTTCGATTATGCTATAAGAATGACAAACAAATATATTTATGGTAAACTTGAGATAGAAAACAAAAGCAGAAAGGAAATAGGAAATATGGAAAAAGGAAGAATCATTTTTTTTAACGGCGTAACCAGTTCAGGTAAAACATCGATTGTTGAAGCTATGCAGCAGCAAAAAGATATATTTTTCTATGTTGTGGCTAATGATTTATTTGAACAGATGATTGGAGATAACTATTTGCGTGATAATTATTGGGGATACCTTAGCGAAGTAATCATTATGATGTATCATACAGCGAAATTATTTTCCGATATGGGGAAAAATGTGCTGATTGACGGAATATTAATTGAAAGAGATGAGATAAAGCCTCATTATCATCAGCTATTAGAAATATTAAAGGATAACCCGCTTGATATCGTAGAGATATATTGTCCATTAGATATTTGCAGACAGCGCAATATAATCCGGGGAGACAGGTATGAAACACAATCGCAGGAACAGTATGACTTGATGGCTGAAAATATTAAATACAGTGCCAAGGTTGACACAAGTATATATAGTTCAGAAAAATGTGCAGAAAAAATCATGAAGGAATTATTTATCACTTCTTAATAGAAAAATATATCATTTTTTTATTTGCAGACAGAAAACATATTATTTTTTTCTGTCTGCAAACAAGTAAAACCATAAACTGTCTCCAGCAATTCTTTCTCTTCTTTATTTCACCGCCTCATTTTCACCAGAATAATGCTCTTGGAATTTTTCATTTTTTATTGAGCTTTTTTTCTTACAACTGCAAACATCAGACTGTTAAAATCCGGAAGTGCTGATGTGATTCCTTTTTCTATCACTATCAAATTATTTGATTTTATTTCGCTCTCAAATGTTTCAAATGATACCATTCTGCATGATGTTCGCGCAACTACTATTTTACCTGATTTATGTTCTCTTTCATAAAGTTTAAACGCGTCGTTAATATCACTCTGCATTTCTGTCATACCATCGCCCATTGTACAAATCAGTGCTATTCCATCTTTTGTTAAATGTTCGTTTATAAATCTAAAAAACAGGTTTCTGTCTTCTTCTAAAACAAGCATGTGAATCACAGCCACAGAATAAATAAAATCATATTTATTTTGGTGCTTATCATTGAGACAGTCTAAAATACCAAAATGGGCTTTGTATAAAGGCATAATATTTTTACAGTATTCTATGGCTTCTTTTGAAATATCGGTTGCGAAAAGATTATATCCGCTTTCCAGTACAGTCTTGGAATCCCTTCCCTCACCACAGCCAATTTCAAGTATAGTGCTTGAAGCATTTATTTTATATTTTTTAATAATATCCAATACAATTGGGGAGCTTTTCTCACTTGACCAGCTTACCCCTTTCAAATGAGCTGTCTTATACCGTTCATCATAGGCTTCATAATATTTTTTCATCAATTTTCTCCTAAATCTTTCGTACTTAAAAAGCAGTCTAAATTTACTGTTTCACATATATTTACACTATTTCTCTGCTTTTGGGTCATATGATTCCAAAAATCTTTATCTTTCCATTCCTCATAAATTGCCATACTGGCAAAAACAGTCCGAACATATGCCTGTATAATATTATTTTGTACATATTCTTCTGGAAGTTAAAATATATCAACATATATTCCAAATGGATAATAATGCCCATAGTCATGATACCAGTCCTGATGCTGTTCTTTTATCTCTATCCATTCAAGCTGTTGTGCAATGCTGTAAAATCTGTTATAATCAGATATAACATCTTTTAATGCAAATATATCTTCCATAAAATGTCTTTATAATTCCTTTCTCATATATCCGCAGGTAAACGGAAAGAATTCATATTTCTCTGTTCTGACATGCTTTGCTCCGTTTTCCTCATACCAATCTCGCAATTTGACGTTTTCCTCTACAATACCAATATTTACTTGGCAGCACCCCATTTTTTCGGCCTCGGAAAATGCATGTTCCAAAAGCTCTTTTCCAATGTTATTATGCCGGTATTCTTTCAGCACACACAGATTATTCAATTCACATTCTCTGCCGTTCTGCTTTAGCAATGAATAATATCCGACAATCCGTTCATCTTTCCAATACGCAAACATTGGTCTTTTCTCCTGCTCATAATGATATAATAAACGTTCCAGAGTAGTCGCAAATGCTGTAAATCTTGGGGCTTCTTTTTCTGTAAATCCAAGCTCATCCGCAACGGTTTTAAAACTGCTGCGGATAACCTCAACACATTCTTTCAAATCATTTTTATATACTGGGTGAATATTTTCCTGTTTTGTATTTTCTGATAATCTATTCTTCATTTTATATTGCCCCTCTGCATAATTTCCAGTAATTTCAATTGTGTTTCCGTCCAAATCCTTCAGACAAAAATACCAATATGGCATTCCTGCATTTATATATCTGATATCTGTCAAATCGGTTCCTATTCCCAAAGTCTTAATTCTGTGATATTCTTTTTTCAAATCATCTGTACAAAGATTTATGACTACTTTTCCGCCATTTGGATTATATGCAATTTGTTCCATATCATCATACAGAGCATATTCATCACCCTTTCGAACTACTTCTTCTGGATACGCAGCATCAAATTTTCCATTCATAACAGACAGTCCCAGACCATCTATCTGAAAACACGCAAAACGTGTTTTATTTTGTGCTGCCACATCCCGCTCAAAAAGCTTTTTATAAAATTCCAATGTGCCTTCAAAATCTTGAGTAATAATATAAATAGTTCCAAATGTAATCATAATTTCTGTCTCCTTTTAAATTCCGACTGTGATTTGAGACTTTTTAAGTAAAATATAAGCTGTTATATTTTCATAAAAACTTATCTATTCAAATTTGCCTAAAATTCCAGCAGCTTTGTTCCCACACCTAAAGGAATGGCTTTTCTCACATTTTTGTAAAAACCACCTTTTCTCCGTCTGCTACTCCTGCATAAATTTCAGTTGTTCTGCATCCGGTTTTTAAATAATGTTTTATCACAAATTCAGAAGTAAACGGCATTTCCAGTGTTTCCAGTTCACAATATTCAAACCATTTGCTTATCCCTTCATTTGATACAAAATGCTCATCTACACCTTCCTTTAAATCTGCAAAAAAGTAATAATTCTGTCTGATTTCTTCTTTTGTTTTCCTCAAGGTGACATATCGTAATGACAGATTTTCAATTTCATTATTCGTTATCCCTAATTCCTCCTCTAATTCACGCAGCACACAGGCTCTTGCATCGTTCAACTCAAAACTTTCAAAATGGCCTCCCGCAGAACCAACCCAGACATTATTTACTACTCTGCCGCCCTGTCTGAAAAGAAGCAGCATCTTATTTCCTTTTGATATATACAAAGATGCCATATTTCTTAATTTTCCATTCATTTCCATCTCACCATTTTCTAAAACAATTGTATTTATTTCTATACCTTTTCAATATGTACAATCACTTTCTGATATTTTATTATTAAATTTCATGCTATCACACCCAACAGGAATCGTCAATGAAAATATTCGGTTATCCTTCGGCATTTGCCTTAAAGTTATAAACCGGCCGTATCACCTGAATAATCTCTGCTGTATCTCCAATATTTTCTGTAATATCCTCCATACTCTTATACGCCATAGGCGATTCATCAATTGTTCCTCTTCCGACAGATGTGGAATAAATCCCCTTCATCTCCTGCTCATACTCCTCCACTGTAAATAACTCCTTCGCCTCTGAACGCGACATCAAACGCCCTGCTCCATGCGGCGCAGAATAATTCCAGTCCGGATTTCCTTTCCCAATACAAATAAGACTTCCGTCTCTCATATTAATAGGAATTAAAATCTTTTCCCCTTTCTGCGCAGACACGGCTCCCTTTCTCAAAATCATATTCTCAGTATCAAGATAATTATGAACAGTCGTAAATGTCTCCTCCGCATGAAGTTTCATTCCCGAAAGCAGTTCCTCCACCATGGCCTTGCGATTGAAAAACGCATATTCCTGAACAATTTTCATATCATGTATATAATCTTCAAACAACTCTTTCTCTACATAGGCAAGCTCTTTTGGAACAGATGTTGTTTTTGTGGACAGCAGCTTTTTTACTTCAGATTCAATTTCTGACTGCCTGTTCTGCGATTTCAGACGTTCGGTCAACTTCTGTACATCTTCATAGCTGCTTTTATTCAGCCGATGATATCCCGCCTTTTGATAATAACTGGCAACCTCAAGCCCCAGATGCCTTGAACCGGAATGAATGACCAGATAAAAAGCTCCGCTGTCATCTCTATCTACTTCAATAAAATGATTTCCGCCTCCAAGTGTACCAAGACTTTTTTCCGCCTTTAAAACATCTACATATTTTAAACACCGAAGTTCTGAAAGCCGCAGGCGCTTTACATATGAATGTTTTTTCTCTCTGATTGCAAATCCAGACGGAATCCTTGCATAAATCAGCCGGTCAAACGCCTTTAAATCAATTTCCTGTTCCTGAAGCTTTACTGTTTCCATGCCGCAGCCAATATCTGAACCTACCAGATTTGGAACAATCTTGTCTTTTATGGTCATAGTAGTTCCCACTGTGCAGCCACTTCCGGCATGTACATCAGGCATCATTCTGATTGACAGCCCCTTTGTAAATTCCTGATTGCACAAAAGGATAATCTGTGCAATGGAATCATTATCTATCTTATCTGTAAATATCTTTGCACTGTTATATTTTCCGTTTAGTTCTAACATTTTTTGTACCATGCTGCAAACCATATCATACATCCTGACATATCATACATCCTGATGTACGACATATAGTGCTGTTTATGGCATAAAACAGCATAAATAAAGGTTGAAAAAATGCCTGCAGCTCATATCCTTTCCATGATTTTATATTTTTTCAACGTTTCCATCTTCTAGTGAACGGCATATCATTCACCTGCCGATTTTTTATACTTGTCAGTCATATTCCATTGTTTTTTCTTCCCTGATATATAATGAACACTCAAATTCTTCCATACATGCAAAGATAACCTGAATCTGCTGTTCATTCATGTTATGACAGGAAAAACGTACCATTTGGGTTTCTTTTTGGCCATTTGCTTCTCTTCCATACAAAAAAATCCAAAAATGCGTATCTGTCCAGTACTCTTTTTGCTCTGGACAAATAAAACGACAGCTTTCCTCGTCCGATGTTTCCATGTCCTGTTTCCAGTCAGAAAACTTTTCTTTTACTTTTTGAAAAATTTCTTTCACAGGAAGGGCTTCCAATGCTTTTAATTTTCCTTTTCCCAAACGATATTTTTCATATACTTCCTGACTATCCAAAACAACCCCTTGTTTATATTTCCAAAAAACAAGGTCTTCCTCCTGTACAGGCGGATAGTCTTCATGAAACATGAAATACGCGGTTTCTTCCAGCGAATTATGGCTCCAATATTCACAGCATGCCATCTGCAAATCTTTTGCATCCCATTCCACACCTGTCAGCTCCTGCATTTTTCTTACCTGTTCTTTTGTTGGTATATCATAAATATCTGCAATTCGGTTAATCAGTTCCTTTACCTGTTCTAAATTTTCATATTCCATATACAGCCTTCCTTTCTGAATTACACAACAGCTTCTACAATTTCTTTTTCATCTATCTCAATATGTTTGCATCAACAATATAGAGAAAATGGCGTTAATGAATTGCTGTTATATTCTGTATATCTTAATCCTTCTTTATTTAAAACTGCACTTTGTATTAATTTTTTTGACAAATCTGGAACATCCTCTCTCTTTAACGCTTCCTCAATCTCAATCCAAATTACTTCACTGTTTTCATCATTGTCTGACCTTGGTATGCCTGAAATATATTTCGCTCTGAATGCAATATACCAGTCATGTATATTAAAACGAATTCCAATAATATTTTCAGGTTCCACCTTAATGCCTGTTTCCTCCAGATATTCCCGAATAAGCGCATCCTGTGGCGTTTCATTATACTGGACATATCCACCCGGTATAATTAGTTTACCCACACCTGTTCCATAGGTATGCCTTGCCAGCAAAACCTTTCCTTTGTGAATCACAACTCCGGTAACGCTTTGTCCCCAATTCGTATTATCATTATTCATTTAATCTTTTCTCCTTCTAATTTCGAACTTCAGTTCTGATTTTTGTCTTATATTTTTGGCTTTAATTCTATAAAAGAAGTATAATGCAGTACATCAAACCTTTCTGGTGCGATGGAATCGAGCAACTTTTTATGCTCCTGTTCCCACTGTGCAATTTCCTCCTGTGACAAAGAAGCCCCTACTCCTCTGCACGCCTTCATTCTTCCATGCCATGTTTCCTTTGTAAATGAAACATTTATATCATATTCTTCCTGATATATCAGCTCAAATGTTTCATATACGCAGTCTGGAATCATTATCGGACACCTGATTTGTCCTGCACCTGTCCAGTGAGGATTGTATTTAAGCACAAGCGCTTCACTTGCGCCCGCAATCCTATCTTCAAACGGAAGCCATGCCATATAAAGCAGCAGAAGCCTTCCATCTGGTTTTAACATATGAGCGAGCTTTGGCATAAGTTTTTTATGGTCAAAATATAGAAAACACTGACATGCAGTAATTACATCAAAAGTATTATCAGGAAAC
>CAJTOU010000045.1 GCA_910577835.1 uncultured Lachnospiraceae bacterium
AATTTTTCTGATAAATCTTCTGTCAATAATATCCCATTTGTTCCTAACATAATGTCCATTACATTTGCATTTTTTGCACAGTCAATTGTGTCTAAAAGAATTTGCTTATCTATCAAACTTTCCGAATCAAGGCCAAATGAGCAAGCACACAATCCATATTTTTTACCTTCATTAATCACTTTTTTCAATACTTCAATATCAATCTTAACTCCTGTTCTTTTTCTGTCATGACAAATAGCACATTTAAGATTACAACTATCAGTCAATTGACATTCATAATGTATTGGAAATTCAGGAATATCTCCCTCTTCTCTAACATTGGCATTCCAAATCTGTCTATACTGCTTATATCTTTCTCCATATTTATCTTCAAGTGTTTCATCTCTTGATGTTAAAACTTTGGTTTTTGCATATAACATCGCATTATGTTTTTCATTTAATAACATTCTGATTTCTCCCTTTTACAATATTTTTTGATATTTAATAAATACAATAAATCATCTAAAAATTTCTTTTTCTAAAACGTCATCATCTAAAAATCAATATTTTAACAAATCCTTTTTCTTATTCTATCATAAATTCATTTAATATAGTATCTTCTTCAATATCTGTTTTAGCAAATTTCCCAAGAATATCTGATATTCTATCTGGTGAAATACCTTTTCCCGGCCTTTTAAATGTCAGCATTTCTCTAGTAATTTGTGTCCCTGAACTAATTGCACATTTTGCTACAATAGACCTTCTTGCATTTTCTCTCGCTAATTGTTCACTTTCCAAACAATAAATGTCAGCATTTCCTTTTATCTCTTTTACTAATTCCAAATTATGGATTATTTTCTTTGCATCATTTACATCCATTGCATGATAGTGATCATTTCCTTTTAATGTTTTGTCTAAAGTAAAATGTTTTTCAATCACACTTGCTCCCATACTATATGCAGTTATTTGTACAAGAGCATTCTCTGTTGGTTTTGTATGGTCTGAATAACCTATTATTTCATTTGGAAATTCATTAATTAAACTTTTTATTTTTAATAAATTCGCATGTTGCAATGGCGTAGGATATTCAAGCACACAATGCATAATTGTTAATGGTTTGTTGTTATATGCTTTTATCACTTGAACAGCTTTTATAATTTCATCTAAGTTAGAAGCACCTGTTGAAATTATAATTGGCTTGTCCTTCTTAGCAATATATTCTAGAAAGGGAAGATTTGTAATATCTGAAGATGAAATTTTATATATCTCAACAAGTTCCTGTAAATAATCTACTGCTTCAAAATCAAAAGGAGTAGACATAAACATAATTTCCAATTCATCACAATATTTCTTGAGAATTGTATACTCATGTTTTCCAAATAAATCATACTTTTTAAATAATTCATACTGTGATGTTGTACTTTCTTCTTTCAAGTCCCAATAAGCAGGTGAAAGCTTTGCGGCCAGCTTTTCAGCTTTATAAGATTGAAATTTAACTGCATTTATTCCACATTGTTTAGCCTCTTTTATCATTAATTTTGCTGCATCCAAAAGAGCTATTCTCTTTTTTTCTGCTATATCATAATAATTTACACCTATTTCCGCTATTAGATAATATCCTTTTTCTTTTAATTCCTCAAAATATGTTTTCATCTGCGTTTATATCCTCATATACTTTCTATTCTCCTAAAATAATTCTCTTTACTCTTCGTACTCCCTGTGTAAAATTTTTATTTTTCATTCTAAGATATAAATTTTTCCTCATTACTTTACTTTTTATTAACCAATTTAAGGTTTCGGTAATTGTAGATTCATCTATTTCACTTCCCAAACCCAAATTAATAAATCCATTTGCTATATCTCCAAAAATATGTGTTTGTTCTCTTTTATTCTGCGCAATCAATATTGTTGGGACTCTCATACAGGCCAATTCATACATAGTTCTTCCCTGAGAGGAAATCGCTATATCTGCATTATACATATAACTTGCAATATTATTTACATTCCTAAATATTTCAATATTATAATCCATACTCTTTACCTTTTCTAATAATGGCCCTTCATCACCATAGCCCAATCCTAATATGCATACATATTGTATTTCCTTATACCCTGTTTCTTCGATTGCATTAATTACCTTCATTGTAAGATTCTCTGGGTCTGTTCCTCCGAAAGCAATTAATACATGTTTTACTTCTTCATTAAATTTTTTTTCATTAAAACGCATAAACTCATCTCTAACACAATAATAATCTTCCCCACAAAAAATATTCTTACCTTCTTGACCCTCATATAAAGCATTTATTACTGCATCAGCATAAAATTTTCCTTCACCCAAATCTTCAAAATTAACTATTCTGATTCTTTGCTGTTTTAATAATTCCATATATTCTTTCTCAGTATCCAATATATCATTAACAATAATATCTGCATTTTGTCTTTTAATAATATCTATGACTTCTTCGTTTGTATTCACGATTTCATATTTAAAAAAGCTATTCTTAATTTTATTAATACCCAAATCACTCTTAGAACTTAGCACAAACAAAACCTCATGCTCTGTAAAATTATATGCTATTTGTAACATTCTATATATATGACCCAAGCCTATCTCTTTATATCCATCAACTCTAAAAATAATTTTTTTCTTGTTTAGCTCTGCCTCTGCTAATACCCAATCCTGCTGACTATCGATATCTATGGCTTCTTCCTCTGATGTTTCAAATACCCCTATCTTTTTTCCGAATCTACTACTATCAGTAACAAATGCCGAATTTGTAATCACAAATGCTCCTGTTTCATTATAATGAGCCGGTAGGTATTGTCTATTCATTCTTTTTTCATATAAAGGAACAATCATATCATTCTCTTTACCCCATGCAAGATGAGGTTTATTCACTACACTGATAATTGTATCCATGTCTGTTTCTATAAAACTACTGATTGCTGTATCTAAAGTTTTAACTTTTAGCAAAGGTGAGGTTGGTTGTAGTGTCACAACAATTTCATAATCTTCTTTTTCTTTCATTTTATTGTATGCATGAAAAACAACACTATCTAAAGTCACATTATCCTCACATAAAAATTCTGGTCTGTCAATAACATGAACATGATATTTAAGTGCTATCGCCTTTACCTCTTCATCATCTGTTGAAACTACTATATCGGTAATTAACTTTGAACCCAATGCATTTTCAATAGTATAACCTATTAATGGTTTACCAGCCATCATTCTTATATTTTTTTTTGGTATTCCTTTTGATCCAGCTCTTGCTGGAATCACTGCTAAAATTTTTCTCATTTTTTCTCTCTTTATTATTAACCCAAATATAATTAAATTCGGATACTATTAATTTTTATTCACTATTTCTTCTAAAGAAACTATTTTCACATTATTAGCTCTGTCACCTATTTCTTCTATTATTTCATTATAGTCTGCAACAGCTGTAACAATAATTACATCTACATCTTGCATTTTATCCATACCCTCAATATCAATAACCTCTACCCCATCTAATCCATAATACAATTCTTTACCATTTTTATCTATATAATATTTAACTTGATTATCATTATATTTTTTTAATTGTTTACTTAACAACTCTGCAATGCTTCCCATTCCATAAATAGCGATATTTTTATATCCATACTGGTCTAAATATTCTTTAACTGAATCTCTTCCTGTTATAATTTGAGATAACCACTCCGAAGTCAATCCATAATATCTTTTATATCTTTTAAGAACAACAATATCTTCTTTATCATCAGATTTTTTTAAGTATCCATATATTCCTGCTATTGCTGTACATAAAACCAAACCTTTACCTGCTATTCCTATAATCTTCTTTGTATTCATAATTTAATTCTATCCTTTCTTTATTATATCTTGTATTGCTGCCTTTATTTTAACAATACTATTATTTTCGAAATATGTTTTTGTGCCTGTACTGGTACAAATATTATTTGTAACAATTTCCTCAAGTCTATCCACACTATCAATTAACTCCGCCATATTATTTTCATATAAATCTTTCATATATGTATAAGAAGCTTTTTTGATAACTACTATATTTGTATTGAACATTGTAGCTTCTAACAAAACAGTAGAAAAAATTCCAACTACATAATCAGCTTGGGCCAAATAATAATATATGTTTTTATTATTATCTATAATGGTAACTTTAGAGCCATTTATTATTTTTCCAAATTCTTTTCTCCAATTTCCAATCTCCCTCGGATGCAATTTGATAATTATCTCAAATTTTTCTAAATCTATTCGATTAGATAATTCAGCAGCATATTCAAATATCTCCTTTATAGTTTGTGAAATAAATAATATTTTTTTCTTTTTCTTTTTTTTGAATAATTTTTTATATTCTATTATCTTATTTTCCATTTCTGGATACCCAACTGCATAGATTCTATCTGAAGTAAGCGGAAATCTAGCAGCCTTCTTATCATATTGACTAAATGTGAAAATATAATCAGGAAAACTTTTTAATCTTCTTTTTTTCAAAAAATTATATGCTATATGTTCTTTTCCCATTGTTCCATGCTGCAATTCTACAACAGGTATACCTAACTCTTTAGCTGTTTCACATAATAACATCATTTTAAAACCATAGTAGCATACAATCATAATTAATTTTGGTTTTATTTTCTTTAGTATATGATAATAATATTTTTTCCAATCATTGTATGTATTTAATACATTTACAAGGTATGAATTAATCTGTTTTTTTTGTGCTATTGTTAATGGTTTATCAAATTCCTTTTCTATAATACTATAAATATTTTCCTCCAATATTTGTCCATTAAATGAAATTTCTTTCTTGTTATTCAATTTTCTATAAGAATCTATATCTAAATTTTTAATTCCCGAAACATTTCTCGGAAAGTAATAGATACCTTCATAGCTATCATCAAATATATAATAAGTATTATCTAAATTTTTAGAAATCAAATCTGTATAAACACATTTATAATATGTGTTTTCCTTCACTTTTCTTGCACAACTGAAAATCAAAATATCCTTCTTACGCAAAAAAAACTGATTTTTAACCGTCATTCTTTTTATAAATTCTACTAAATCCACTTTTCTGCTAAATTGTGCATCTGGTGAAACATTTTTATTATATAATCCATAATTCTGCATTAAACAAGTATATATATCAAATCTAATATATAACCAAAACTTGATTTTTTCTATTTTTAAATTAAAAAATTCATTTTTTTCCTCTAAATCAATAAACCTTTCTATTAATTCTTCAGATTCCATTTTTTTCCTCCTCTTAATTTTATATATTGCACCCTGTTTTTAAATCCAATAAAATTTGCATTATATTTTTAACAATTTTTTTTACATCATATATATCCATATATGGATGTATTGGCAAAGACAATACTCGGTCTGTCAGATATTGCGTATTTTTATAATTTGCTGTTAAAATTGTGTTTTTTTCAAATGCTTTCTGTTCATGTAATCCTTTTTTATAGTAAATTATTGATGGTATATCCTGTTCTCTTAATCTAAATTGTAATTTATCCCGTATTCCCTTTTCTTTGCATATAATGGTATATTGTGCCCAAGAGGAAACAAATCCATCCTTTATTGTAGGTATAATTATTGACTCACTAAGCATTTCTGCATACGATAAAGCCACCTCATTTATCTTTTCTAATTCATATTCTACAAATTGTTTAAACTTCACCTTTAAAATTGCTGCCTGTATGGTATCCAATCTCGAATTCATTCCTATCCTTACATTATCATATTTATCCACTCCTTTTCCATGTACACAATATGATTTTATCAATTCTACCCACTCATCATTATCTGTAAAAATTGCTCCTCCGTCTCCATAACATCCTAATGGCTTTGCTGGAAAAAAAGAAGTTGTACCTATATCTCCAAAGCTACATGCTCTTCTTCCCTTTATGTTTCCACCAAATCCCTGCGCAGAATCTTCTAATATTAACAATCCATATTTATTAGCAATTTCTCTAATTCTAATATAATCTGCTGGTTGTCCAAATAAATCGACAGCTACTATAACTTTTGGAATTAATATTTTCTCATCCAATATTTGTATAATCGCCTTTTCTAAACATTCTGGTGAGATATTAAATGTATCTTTTTCTACATCCACAAATACTGGAGTAGCTCCACAAAGTGCTGGTGCCTCTCCCGATGCAAAAAACGTAAAATCTGGAACAAAAACAGCATCTCCTTCTCCAATTCCCCATGCCATTAATGCCAGCACCAATGCATCTGTTCCATTTCCACAAGTAATACAATGTTTCACTCCTACATATTCAGCTAATTGTTCTTCCAATTCTCTTACTTCTTTTCCAGAAATAAAATTGGTATTTGTTAAAACTCTACTTATAGCAGCATCTATATCCGTTTTCAGTACTTCATATTGCTTTTTTAAATCTCTAAATTCCATAGCACTATTCCCACACTTTCTTATTACCTTACATATAACTCTTTATACTTTTCAAACATATGAAACATTTCAATTTCAATATTATATGGCATACGCATAGTTGTTTCATAGTTTTTCGCATCTTTATATTCATTATAAGGATTATCTATAAAATACTGATATTCTGACAACATTCTTAACTCAATTTCATAATGTCTTCTGGCAAATGTTTCTAATGTATCCGTTGCAAACACAGGCGTTGCAGTAATTGATATTATTTCACCTTTATCTACATCCTTATCAATATAATGTAATGTATTTCCTATTGGACGCATATAATAAATACTCCATTTAAATGCATCTAATCCTCTTGATATTGGAATAATTCCCGGATGACAATTGATTATTTTTTTATTATCAATAACTTCTTTTGATAAAATACCAGCCCCTGTTATCAAATATTCGTCACATTCACCGTCTATATCTAAGTCACACTCACATTTTTTATATTCTATATTGTATTTATAACAAATTAACTGAGCATCTATACCTTCATTTTGATTAGGTCTATGTGCAAAAAATACATTTCTTTTTTTCTTTCTACAAAAGGCAATGCAAAAACCTTCAAATGATATCCTTGTATAATCAAATTCATAATCACTTGTTCTGTCTTCAGATGCCGATGCTGATATGTTATAATTCCTATTTTCTTATTATCATTTAACTTCTCCATCACGCTACCTCCCTCATGGGAAGCATAGCATATTTTGATAATATTATTAATCTATTTACCTCCCCCCACACAATTTTGGACAACTTTTATAGAATTTTTCAATTTCCTATACCTCTTTTCACAATTTATACAAAACAATTTCTTATTCAATATCTGTCCACATTCACATACCCATCCTATCTGTCTGGCTGGTATCCCAGCCATTAATGCATATGGAGGAACATTTCGAGTTATAACTGCACCTGCTGCAATCATACACCATTCACCCAATTTATGTCCGCAAACAATAGTTGCATTCGCCCCAATCGTAGCTCCCTTTTTCACTAATGTTTTTACATAATGACTTCTTCCTTTGGGATAAGCAGCTCTAGGTGTCAAATCATTTGTAAAAACGCATGACGGGCCGCAAAATACTTCATCTTCCAATTCCACCCCTTCATACACTGATACATTATTTTGTATTTTAACCCGATTCCCTATTTTTACATTATTTGATATATTTACATTTTGTCCCAAGGAACAGTTTTCACCAATCACTGCCCCACTTTGAATATGGCAAAAATGCCATATTTTTGTTGCTTTTCCTATTTTAACATTTTCATCTATATAACTGCTTTCATGTATAAAATACTCCACTTGTAGTTACCTCATATCTTGTCTATTTTAACTCCAACCATATCCCGTGTAGAAAAATCTTGTAATGGCAATCTTACAGGTATTCCCTCTTTCTGACTTTTATAAATGGCCAATACCAGTTCCAATGCTCTTTTACCTGCATATGCATCAATATATGGAACTCTGTCATAATGAATTGCTTCTATCATATCTGCAAATAATCGAGTATGTCCATTTCCATAAACATTACTGGTTTCTTCTTCTAATCCTTTACTTTTTTTATCTTCATCTGTCTCATCTGCAAATTCCCATACATCTATATTATTTGTAGATTTTCCACCCAATTTTACGGTTCCCTTTTCACCAAATAAATATAATGTTTCTTCCAAATTCTGCGGATATACATTCGTAGTGCCTTCTATTGTAGCAATAGCTCCGTTTTTGAATTTAACTACTGCCATGCCAACATCTTCTGTTTCTAAGTAAGAATGAAACTGTTGTCTCGTAGCTCCATAAACCTCTTCTATTTCATCTCCCATCATCCATCGAAGTAAATCAATTCCATGAATACATTGATTCATTAATGCTCCTCCATCCTGTTCCCATGTACCCCTCCACAAAGCCTGTTTATAATAACCTTCATTTCTATTCCAACGTACATGAACAGAACCATGCGAAAGTTTTCCAAATCTACCTGATTCTAATGCCTTTCTCATTTTCTGAACAGCAATATTAAAACGATTCTGATGACAAGCCGAAACCTTCACTTTCCTTTCTTCTGCTTTCTTTATAATAGTATCTGCATCTTGCATATTCATAGCAATCGGTTTCTCTATAATAACATGTATCCCATGTTCTATACAATAAATTGCTATTTCTGCATGAAGTCCGCTTTCTGTTGCTATACTGACAAGCTCTAATTTTTCATTCATAATCATATCTTTATAATCATGATATCGCTTTATTTTCCCATTTTCCTCAATACCACTTTTTACAAGAACCTGTTCCATATGTTCTGGAACAATATCACATATTGCTACAATTTCCAAATTATTATTTATTGCTGCCTTTATATGATTAACAGAAATTCGTCCACAGCCAATTAATGCATATTTCATTCGATTTCCCTCTTTTTATATATTTTATATGGATTTTGAAAAAAATAGATAAATTATTATTCTATAACACTTCTATATTTTCTCTATTCTCAATATCCCTCATCACATTCTTCGTATCAAAAATAAACTTTGAACTCTTTTGTATCATCTTGTAATCAATATTCGTATGTGCTGTAGTAATCATAATCAAATCATAATTATTTATAATTTTTTCATTTATTTTATCTATACCTGTATAAACTTGTCCTTTATATTTATAATTTTTTATCCAAGGGTCATAAAAGTCCACCTCAGCTTTATTTTTCTTCAATTCTTCTATTACTTTTATCGCTGGACTTTCTCTATAATCATCTATATCTTGCTTATATGCTACCCCAAGAACCAGTATCTTTGAACTACTCATAGACTTTTTAAAACGATTTAATATCTTCATTGCTCTTTCTGTACAATACTCTGGCATCTTATCATTTATCATCATAGAACTTTCAATCATAGAGGTGTGAAATCCATACTCTCTTGCTTTCCATGATAAATAATATGGATCAAGAGGGATACAATGTCCCCCAAGACCTGGTCCTGGATAAAAAGCCTGAAATCCATATGGTTTTGTCTTGGCTGCCTCTATGACTTCCCACATACTGATTCCCATTTGATTACATAACATGGTGAGTTCATTTATCAAGCCTATATTTACATTCCGGTATGTATTTTCCAGTATCTTTTCCATCTCTGCTACTGCCGGACTTGATACTTCGAATACATCTCCATCAAGCACTGCTCTATACATAGCTGCAATTACTTTTGTAGCATCTCTGCCTACACCTCCTACTACTTTTGGTGTATTCTTAGTTTTATATATTAAATTTCCAGGATCTACACGTTCTGGTGAAAAACCAAGATAAAAATCTTCTCCACACTTTAGACCAGAACCCTTTTCTAAAATTGATTGTACTACTTCTTCTGTGGTTCCTGGATATGTTGTACTTTCAAGTACAACAATTGTTTCTTTTGTGAGATATTTTGCTATTTCTTCTGAGGATTTTCTTACATAACTGATATCTGGTTGCTGATGCTTATCTAATGGAGTAGGAACACATATAGCGATACAATCAACTTCCTTTACAAAACTAAAATCACAGGTAGCTGATAATTGTCCTTTTTCTACCAAAACTTCTAATTCATTATCAACAACATCACCAATATAGTTTTTTCCAGCATTCACCATATCTACTTTTTCTTTTTGTATATCGAATCCAATGGTTCGAAATCCCGCTTTCGCCTTTTCAACTGCTAAAGGAAGTCCTACATAACCAAGCCCTACTACACCTACTATCATTTCTCTATTTCTTATTTTATTTAATAAAATTTGTTTCATTTCCTCCTTCTCCTTACCTATTTTAATACTCTATCTATATATCTATTAAATTTCTTGCTATAATTATCTGCATTAGAAACTGCTCTGCTATGATAAATTTTTTTTCCTTGAATCATATGTAAAACTTGTTTAAACTGTTGTATATCTCTAGGTATATAAGAATAAATTTTACCTTTATATTTGTTATATTCCTTTATATTTAACAATTCCTTCTCTGTCCCTTGAATAATTAATCCAGTTCCTGAATAAAGGCCTTCATATACAGTTCTACCAATAGTAAAAAATGCTTCTGCACGAATTATATAATCTGTAATGCTATATATTTTATACATTTCATCTTTTGATACCTGTCCTAAAAACAATATATTGGAATTTTCTTTTGATAGTTCACTGCATCTTCTTTTGTCGGCATCTGAACCTGTTCCTGCTATTAATAGTTTATATGGATATTCAGAAAATTTATTAAAAGCTTGTATCACAAACTCTTGTCCCTTATTTTCTGAAAGAGCTCCTGCTATGGTAAATATAACATCTTCTTTATCTAACCCATAACTGTTCATAACCATACTCTTATCAATCTTGTTAATCTCTGTTTGATCAATAGGATTACTAATTAACAAACTATTAACATTTAAGTTTTTAAACGGCTCCTGTGTCGATGAATCAATATAAACTACCCCTTTCGCTTTTAATAAATAATTATCTATGATTGCCTTTTTTACTCTGTTTCCGTCAAATACCTGACGTATATGTATAGTCATGGGAAATTTTTTAGTAAGTATTGGATACAATCCCAAACCATTTAAGTGAATATGATCATACTTTTTTACATCAAAAAAATGATACAATTCCTTTTTATGTTTTTGGAATAAACGATATCTTCTTCTCATTAAATCATTGTCAAAAATTTCCCCTCCTTTTGTGCCTTCTAAACAAAAAGGAAGATAGAATTCAAATATCTGGTCTACATTTTCACCATAAAACTGCTTTAACATTCTTTTTGAAATGTATATATCTTCTCTTTTTGGAATTATCAAATCAACTGAATGCCCAATATTTTGTATTAATAATTTAATACTTTCACATGCTCCTCCAATCATACCTCTTAATTCCAATATAATAGCTTGCTTCATTCCTATCACCTCATCAGCAATGTGTCAATCACTTCATCTATTGTTACAATTCTTAATGAATTATCTTTATTTAACATAGGTACTATCTCATCTGCTAAATAAGGAATACTAATTATAATATAATCAATTTTTATGTTTTGACAATCTTCTATGGAATATATTTTTAATCCTGTTTTCATATTTTTTCCCGCAATGTTCTTATCTATTCCACAAATTACATTTCTATTATTTTTTAATAATTCACTACTAATAAATTCACCTATAGTTCCCATACCATAAATAGCAATTACATCTTCTTTTTTAAAATAATCTGCTATCTTCTGATTATTTTGTATAAGTTCCATCCATTTCACCAAAGTATTATAATAACTATGAAATTTATCAGCTTCTTCACTTTTCTTCAAAAATATTTCATCAGTTTTGTTCTTGATAAATAGAGAAATAATACAAACAATTCCCATAATCCATAAAATATTTATTAATATTTTTCTTATAATTCTTCTTTTCACTGTTTATCTCCTATTCTTGTTCCATCTCTATGAATAAGTAAAATGTTCTTATTTTATTCCCTTCAATACTGATTTCTTAAACTAATTCTTCTATAAATACTATAAAATGCAATGTTATTGTATCTATCAAAATTGAAATTTTATTTTTGAATACAATACAAAATACTTATTAAGATTATGTCTAAAATATATATTAGTTAGAGCTTCTGCAACATATCCGTATTGCCTTGTATAAGGTTTTATTTTTCTATTATTTTGTATTTCTATATATTCATGAAAAATATCGAACATCCATTTATAATATTCATCGAAAACTTGTCTTTTACAAAAAACAATATTACCAGGAAAAAATACTTTGCTCATATAATAGTTCTCAACTGTTTTATCATATTCTGGTGAAACTTTATGTATGGCTTCATTTAATATAGCAACATATTCTCTCCTTAATTTTGTAATTATTTCATGTCTAAAAATACAAGGAACCGGCAATACAACATCTACATTTGCACTAATAATAGTCTCAATTTGTTTATCGGTCATATCCAGCCCTCTACTATAATGATACAAACCAATATAATCACTACAATTATCATTCTTATATATCCAATATCCTGCTGTCAACTCACAAAAAAAAGAATTCAAATGTGATATGTTATCACTCCCAACATTATCTTGATAATCACAGATTTTACAATCCGTCAAAGCACTGCCAGCTTGAATATAATATATATATTTTGATTCAAAATTGTTCTTTTGAATATGCTTATTGTGATGTGAAGTAACAGCATAAATAGATGTACTCAATTCACTATTAATACAAATCTTTTGATTTTGACTTGTAAATTCATCAACAATGTTTAATCCATCCAAAATATTGCAACAATATTTTTTTAATTCATGTGATATATTTGTAGTCATTTGCAAATTACTTGGAAATATATTTTTAAATCCAGCCTCAAAAAGTATTTTTTGCATATTACAATAATCATCATATGACTGTGATACTATAACCAATGCATTCTCTTTAACATTTTGACTTATTTCCTCAAAGGTTTTTACTACCTTATTGGCCAAATAATCAGGATTAGTACCTTTCTTACTTACTATAAAGCATTCAATATCCCTCCCCCCCCCACATACTCAATAAAATGATATGTGTTTAAAGCTGTTTCATTTGCTCCAAATACTACTATATGTTTATACTTATGAAGAATTTTATACCATTCTGTTTTTTGTATAAGTGTATCATAATCCATATTGAATCACCATCCTATAAAATATTATTTTATATCTTAAAATTTCATATAAATCTTTACTGACATTCCTTCAAATACCTATAATTTGTTTTCCCCATATTATAACTTCTCTAGATATAACATCAAACTGTATACCTTCTACTAATCCCATAGATTCCAATTCCTCTGCAATCTCAACATAATACATTTGCGAAAACACCAGTACATATATCTCATTTATATTCATTTCACTAATTTTTTCAGGCGAAAACACTTTTTTTCCTTCTACTGTACTCCCCCACTTTTCTTTATTTTTATCTACAATTATATCTATTGTTCTATTAGATATAACTTCCCAGTCTTTATAATACTTTATAAATCCTCCAGAACATCCCCATGCAATTATATATTTTTTTTCTTTCATTGCATTTAATATATCACTATATGGCAGTTTCATATATTCTCCAAGCAATCGTTTGTAATCTAATATCAAATCCTTATTTTTAATTTCAGTAGTAATTCCACCTGCTCTATATTTTATCAAGCATCTGTCTATAAACCCAATTCTCACACCATTTTTTATTAACTTTAAATATCTTGGCCAATCCTCTAGATGTTTATATCCTTTATCAATAAATCCATATTTTTCAACTAATTGTTTTTTAAATGGAGTACAAGAACCAACTACTAATGGAACTCTTATAAATCTGTGAAATATTTTTTCCTGACTTTCATTCTTTAAAAATTCTATCTGACCCTGAAGTGGTTGTATTCTGCGACTTCCATCATCATAAAACATTTCCCAGTATCCCCCAAATATTTCATAATTTGTCTTTTTAAAGTATTTTACTACATCCGATAATACATATTCATCATAAAACATATCATCAATTGCAAGATAAAAAATATATTCTCCCGATGCCATTTTTACAGCTTGTTCGTAATTTTTTACAACACCCATATTCTTTTTATTATGATGTATTATTACATTATTGATATTTCCTTTGTGTTCTTTCAAATATTTTCTTATATCTTTTTCAACATAAATAAAATTTTCGCTGCAATCATCACACAATATCCATTCTATCTCTTTATATTTTTGTTCTACAATACTTTTTAAACACTCCTCATAATACTCTAAATTATTATAAGCTAATGTAATTACTGATATTCGTTCTTCCACTGTTTATGACGCCTTTCCTAAATTTACTGACCAATTATTAGCTATTTTATAATATGTTTTTTAAATATTAATACTATATATAACTATATCACTTCCTTTTGTAGCTCTTATTTGATTACTTATTTCCTCTGCAAATGCAAAGGAAGCTATTACAAAATGTATACTATCAAAATTTTCTTCAAGTGACTTAACTGGAATGTCATCAATAAAACTACCCCAAAGTTTTTTATTTGAATCTGTAAATGCCTCTACCTTCATTCCATATAATTCCAGATACTTATGAAGTTGCCTTCCAGCCTCTCCTGCTCCAGCTATTATAACTTTTTCTGGCTTATCTGCAAAAACTTTTTTGACAATTTCCAAAATTGACTTTTGATAATCAGAACTTTTTTCTGTTAACGCCTTATCCACATAATATTCCTGCTGCGCTTGAACTACTATACTTTCTACCCATGCTTTCTGCCCAGGAACTACACTTTTAAGCCATTTTTCTATTCCTATATTTTTTATTTCCAGAACATTCTTTTCATCCGCGAATCTTGTAACTGAATCCACACCGTAATTCTCATCATAAGATAATTTTCCCAAAATTTTTGCTTCATCTAATGTTGGCATCGTTTGCAATCTTAAAAAAATCTGTGTAAACTCTTTTATTTTATTACTTGTTCTTTCAATAATAATTTTCTTTTTTTTCTTTAAATCTAAATAATACTTTTGAAATAACAATATACCTTCTTGTATATATGATATATTTTGGTATTGCTTTTGAAGAATACCACTTATATTTTTTAATACAGGAATATATTTTTCTGCTTGTTTTGAATATGAAACAGTAGTTCCACAATCACACATCATAAATTGTTCTAGCAAATATGGTCTTTGAGCTATTTCTGATACTATATTACATTTTTTTTCAAAACTTCCAGCATAAGCTCTAATATCTACATTATCAAGAATTTTCTCTATACATTTTTCGCTTCCAAATACTAATAAATGTATATTTTTTGCGCTGCTAGTCCTCTCTGTAAATAATATTTTTTCCAATCCTTCCTGTATACTTCCATTAAAGCCTACATCTACTGTAATAAATTTTTGTTCGATTCCTAATTGTTTCAAATAACCATATATATTTTTACGTTTACTTTCTATTGATTGAAGAATCTGACTCTGCACTTTTTTTGAAAACAAATAATCTTTTAATCTCTCTTCTACTATTTTATTTTTTCTTACTTCTTCTATACTAATTTCCAATAAATCATCTATATAACTTTCCGCCTGTATTTCAAGCATTTCGAATATATTTTTCACTTTACCATTCTTTTTTAAAGAAATAGTAAGTTTTTCATATTCTGATTTATCAAATTTCGTAATTGAAGGAAGATAGACTGCTCTTCTTGAAATATACATAGGTGATATATGATATTTTTTATCTCTATAAGATGCCGCTTGTATTAGCAACTCTGTAATAAGTTTTCCTTCTCTCATCAGAGGATAGATAGTTGATATCTGTTCTTTTTCAGCTGTATCTAATACCCATTCAGCTATTTCAGACATTATTGGTCCCAAAACCATTGCTCCTGTTTTAAACCATTGTTTTTTTTCTTCTTTCAAATACTTCGCTTTATTTGATACAAACCTTCTTAAGGAATATAGTTCTGGCATAATATTTCCATATTTTATTTGTTCCATTTGTATCTCCATACAATTTCCACTTATAACATCATAATAAATTGTATGTATACCTATACTTTTAGCATTTACAACATCATATAAAATATTATCACCTATATGAAGAATATCCTCTGTACAAATACTTAAATCATCTATAATATATTCATATAACTGTCCTGTTGCCTTACTTTTTCCAATTTCTCCTGAAATATAAAATTTATCAACTACTTCCACTGGAAATTCATTTTCTTTCAATATACTGCAAATTTCTTTTGATGATAAATACATATCTGATGTAAATACTATTTTGCACTTTCTTTTTTTAACTAAATAATCAATCACTTCCTGAATATCTGGATTAATATAACATTTTTCCTTTTCTGTCTGCAATTCAAAAGTAATCATTTTTTCTTTGGAATTGCTAACATGTTCAGGCATACAATCCATAATATCTTTTAAATTGACCTCTGCATGCCCATATTTCTCAACTTTAAGTTTTCTTGCTCGCTTTTCAGCCTCTTTTCTTATATTTTTATATAATTCAGATGTTATATAATATGGCAATGACTTTTCTCTTATAGCATTTTTGGCAGCAATTTTAAAGATATCTTCAGGCTTTTTTACCATTCTAAATAATATAGTATCAAAAATATCAAAGCTAATAATTTTTATATTTTTATATTTTTCCAGTTTTTCAATTATCATTGTCAATAAATTATTCATATTACTCTCCGTTTATAATTAGCTCTGTCAAACTATCTATCTTTAACTTTTCTAGCACTATATCAATTCTGCTCCATCTGGTAATGCATATGGAGCTGTATTTGTTACACCTCTGCTTTTCTCACTCTTTAATGAATCCAGATATTCTCCTTCCGCCTCTCTATAAGCATCGATATCATCTAATTTCTTATTCGCAATAATCTTTTCTACGATAGTATAATATTTTGAATCCGCAATTGCCAAATCAATCGCTTCTGCCAATCGCAGATATCTTTTCGCAGTTTTATATTCTCCTGCCATAAGCAGATTTCTTATGGAACGAATACAAAACAATGGAGTTCTCCTGATTGCTTCATCTTTATAACTTTGAATATATTCATTATCTTTCGCTAACTGTACAAAACGTTGTCTTAACAGATAATATTGCATAGCACCCTTGAGGTTATCATAAGATTTCGAATAACTGCCTATATAACTTCTATAATAACACAATCTTTTATCAAAATATAAAAAATCATAATGAAGACAGATACGATACCACAACTCTGTATCAATAGAGGTATCTGCAAAATCTTTAAATGCACCGCCTACCTCTGGATTTTCAATACATTCCCTTTTAAAAAGTACCTGTGAAGGCACAAAAGTATTACTCATCAAAAAGACTCTGCATTGACTGATTCCTTTACAAATAAAACTTGCTCCATAGTAATTTGGAGCATTCGTCACTACTCCCTTATCATCTACCAAATGCATGGCCGAAACTACCATACCTGCAGACGAATAAGCCTCGAACTTCTGAACACACTCTTCTACAAAGTGCTCATCCAGATAATCATCCGAGGATAAAACAACAATATACTCACCGTGACTCAAAGATATCGCTTTATTATGACTCTTTACCACACCAAGGTTTTTTGGATTTTTATACAAAGTAACATTTTCATACTTTTCTACATAGTTATTGACAATCTCTATGGAATTATCAGTTGAACCATCATCCACTACTACAATTTCCACATTTTCATATGTCTGACCTACTGCGCTCTCCATAGTTTGTCCAATAAAACGTCCATAATTGTAATTTGGAATTACAATACTTACTAATGGTTTCATTATGAGGCACCTCCTTGTTCCTCTTAATTTATTCTTTAATAAAATACTATTTTTTTAAATAATAGCACTATATTATATATCGGATGCTGACACACAAAAATTAACATCAGTAAAAAAAATATACTATCCTATTCTTTCCATACAAAATATTTTTGCTTTTCTGATTTCTTATATACAATAGAAATCTGCAGTCTATATTAGATTTACACATTGCACCCTGCTGAAAATTATGTTAAAATCAGTAAAAATATATTTATAAAAAGGAGCAAAATTATGACTATTTTAAGACCTGTTCACGAAGATGACCTTGAGATGATAATGAACTGGCGCATGTTGCCGGAGATTACAAAATATATGTATACAGACCCAATATTAACTCTAAAATCTCAGCAAAAGTGGTTTTATTCCCTGAAAGACAGAACAGATATAATGCCATTTATAATCGAGGTGGATAACATTCCGGCAGGTACTTTAACTATTACAGATATCGACTATGTAAACAAACGATGTGCATGGGGATATTATATGGCAGTCCAAGAGAAACGTTCACTTCCACTGGCACTTGCACTGGAATGGAATTTATATGATTATGTTTTTGATGTACTTGATATGAATAAACTGACAGGTGAAATATTTTCTTTTAACAAAGGCGTAGTGCGTATTCATCAAATGTGTGGAAGTGAAATCGAAGGGGTCCTGAAACAGCATATCTGTAAAAACGGGACCTTTTATGATATTACTATAATGAGTATTCTAAAAGAAAACTGGATGAAATTGCGCAAAAAACATTCTTATGAAAAAATCCTTTTTCTTACAAACTAAAAGGATAATAAACTGTTCCCACCTTAAACAGTTTATTATCCTTTATTCAGACTACATTTTTATTCGATATACTTCCAATCCATTGGTGTTCCTTTTTTTATGTCACATCTCGCCTTTTTGCCTAATATTTCTTCGTAATATTTTGTATGCATCCCCGCTGCCGGCCGTATAGACCTGATATTTTCCGGTGAAAAAATCTGCCCTGCGGATATGTCTTTCACCACAAACAACGAGCGGGATTTTGTACGGCTGTCAATCTGAATTTCATTCAGTTCATAAGTTACTCTTCCCAATGCTTTCTCCACATTGCGTATTTGTGATACCATATGGGCAAATTCCTCTTTTTCCATAGAAAAAGCTGAATCTACGCCGCCATCACTTCGACTTAATGTCATATGCTTTTCAATCATCTTTGCCCCCAGCGCCACACTAGCAATCGCTGTTTCAGTTCCCAGTGAATGGTCTGACAAACCGGAAATACATTCAAACGTCTGACTGAGATTTGGAATTACTCTTAGATTCATTTGTTCAAATGGTGCCGGATACGCGGAAATACATTTCAGCAAAATAATATTGTTATTTCCTTCTTCTCTGCAGGTCCTGACTGCAAGGTCAATATCCTCCAGCCATGCAATACCTGTAGACAGGATAATCGGCTTTTTGGTTCTGGCAATCTTTCGAATAAACGGGATATCATTGATTTCAAAGGATGCCACCTTATAGGCCGGAACATTTAACTCCTCCAAAAAATCTACTGCTGTCAAATCAAAAGGCGAAGAAAAAAAATCCAGTCCCAAACTGCCAGCATATTCCATAAGCTCCTTCTGCCACTCCCATGGGGTATATGCGGTTTTATAAAGCTCATATAAAGTAGTTCCCTCCCAAAGACCTTTCTGTGTCTGAAAAGGTTCTGAATCACAGTCAATTGTAATGGTGTCAGGGGTATATGTCTGAATTTTAACAGCATCCGCACCCACCTCAGCGGCGGCGGCTATAATTTTTTTGGCCCTTTCAAAATCCATATTATGATTTCCCGACATTTCAGCTACTATGTATACAGGACTGTCTTCTGAAATAATATGATTTCCTATTTTCACTTCCTTTTTCATATAGCAATTTTTCCCTTTCTATTTTTCTTTTATCAGATATTGTATTGTTTTATATTTAATAATATTTTTAAATATCTACAGATAATATGTATGCTTTTTGCTTTGTTATTCTATATTACCATAGGGGTATATAAATCTGTTCTATTGTGGTACTTTTTTATTTTTTATTTTTTATCATATATTCATATTTTATCTGTGCAATTTCCCAGTCTGTCTCGTTGTCAATATCCTGAACCTCCTGCTCACTTAACACATATGGAATAATGTTATCTATAACAATTCCCTGAACCTCTCGATATTTTTCAATATTGATGGCAAAAAACTGACCAGCGTCATGATATATTTTTTCCAAATCCTGTGAACGGGTTTTGAAGTTTTCTGGATATTTCATTTTTATGTAAGAATCCTTCATCACATATCCTCTCTGTGGAGGATAGGAAAAAGCAACAACAGGAAGCACAATTGTACCAGTTTTTGTTTGAATCAGATTCATTGCTTCTGTCAGCTTCTCTTTGGTAACAAATGGTGCAGTTGGATAAATACAGGTTCCAAAATCAAATCTTCTTCCTTTTTTTTCATACTCATCTAAAACCTCAAATATAACCTGTGCGGTGGAAGCATAATCTCCGGCTGCTTCCCTGCTTCTCATAAAAGGTACAGATGCACCATACTTTCGGGCAATCTCAGCAATTTCCTCACTGTCTGTAGAAACCATCACTTCATCAAACAATTCTGACTGAAGAGCTGCTTCTATGGCATAACATATAATGGGTCTGCCACAGAATTCTTTGATATTCTTTTTTGGAATTCTTTTACTGCCCCCTCTGGCTGGTATAATGGCTATTTTTTCCTTTTCCATGCTTCCTCCAATTTTATTATCTCAATTCGCTTACAAAAATAAACAGAAAAGCCGTCTATTTCACTTCAAATAAATAAACTACTCATAGCAGTTAAATTTATTTAAAAGCAGAAAAAGGGGTTACTGTTTTCTGCTTTTAACGAGAAGCCCCCACTTCTTCAGTGGTGGGAGCGCGTCACAATCTCTACATTTGACTTAATATTTCTTTTAGCTGTTCCACAGAAAGCCACTCTGTATTTGTACCGGAATTATATTCAAATCCCTGTTCTACCCTTTTTCCTCCTTCCAGTACATCTTTATTCCACCATTCGAAATGCGGATAAATAATATAATGTTTTTCATATTCATACGTATTTGTGGAATCCTCTTTTGTCACCATAACTTCATGCAGTTTTTCTCCTTCTCTGATACCAACTTCCGGCATCCTGCACCCCGGAAGCATCGCCTGTGCCAGATCTGTAATTTTAAAAGATGGAATTTTCGAAATAAAGGTTTCTCCACCCTTGGCATCCGATAATGCCTTAATTACCAGTTCCACACCCTGTTCTAAATTAATCCAGAATCTTGTCATTCTGTAGTCTGTAATTGGAAGTTCATTTCCGCCTTCTTTAATAATATTGTTGAAAAATGGAATTACGGAACCACGACTACCGGCCACATTGCCATACCTTACTACAGAAAAGCTTAAATCACGACTGCCGGCATAAGCATTTGCCGCAATAAAAAGCTTGTCTGATACAAGCTTTGTACCTCCATACAGATTTATCGGATTGACAGATTTATCGGTAGACAAAGCTACTACTTTTTTTACAGACCTGGAATTTAAAACAGCATCTACAACGTTCATAGCACCATTGATATTTGTCTTTACAGCCTCAATTGGATTGTATTCGCAGGTAGGCACCTGTTTCATGGCAGCAGCATGAATCACATAATCTACACCGTTTAATGCCACAGAAAGCCTTTCTCTGTCACGGACATCCCCGATAAAAAAACGAAGAATTTCTTTATATTCTTTGTACTTATTAGACATTACAAATTGTTTATATTCATCTCTGGAGTAAATAATGAGTTTTTTCGGTTTATAATGAGTTAAAGCATATTCTACAAAATGATTTCCAAATGAACCTGTTCCACCTGTCACAAGTATAGTTTTTCCGTTTAACATAAAATTTTTCTCCTTTAAGTTATTCAGCTTGAAAATATTGCATCAAGTATTTTTCATTATATCACAGGCAACGTTAAAAGTACAGAGGTGAACTACCCATTGTCTAAAGCCAATGGGCTTCCTGCTTCATCGACCTCGTAAC
>CAJTOU010000046.1 GCA_910577835.1 uncultured Lachnospiraceae bacterium
TCTTCTATCGGAAATTCCTGCTCTTCTTCTATAAATTCCTCTTGCAACTCTTCTATCGGAAATTCCTGCTCTTCTTCTATAAATTCCTCTTGCAACTCTTCTACCGGAAATTCCTGCTCTTCTTCTATAAATTCCTCTTGCAACTCTTCTTCTGGAAGTTCCTGCTCTTCTTCTATAAATTCTTCTTCTGAATTTTCAACGATACCCTCTGGATTTCCCCATATTTCCTTCAAATTTTCCTCAGACTCTTCCTCATAAAACAATCCAGATGTATTCTTTATCGTTTTTTCCTCAAGAATATAAGCCTCATTTTCAGTTTCATTCGCTGTTTCCTCAAAATTAATTCTCTCTGGTACAGCCTGTCTAATTGGTGCAAAAACCTTAGTGTCCCCTAGATTCTTCTTACTTCTTGTAGTTACAAAAACCTTGGTGTCTCCCAAATCATCTATGTGTTGTTCCGATTCCTGCGCAAAATCAAAAGAAGCTTCGTCATACTTCGGATTTTGATTCATTCTGTAAAGATAATCATCTGCTCCTGCTGCCGTTTCCTCTGCTTCCTCATACAGCGCTTCCTCTGAATACTCATATTGCTCATGAGTTTCTTCATATTCCGGCGAAGGCATAGTTGGTCTGAAAATATTTTCTCTTTTGCCGCTTTCCTTCTTCTCCTCGGAATATAACTCATCCATGCTTTCTTTTAAAGCTGCCTGTATATTCTGTGTATTATATTTATTTGAGACATCTACCTCTTTTACACGGATTTCTTCCGCCTCAAAACCTGTCTGTCCGGTTTTCTCCCTCCATCTTGCTTCATACCTCTCCTGCTGACTTTTATTCAGCGGGGTATAAATCATCTTGAGGTCCATTGCCCTTTCCACATATTTTCCGTCACTGAACCAAAGCATAACTGTATCGCACTGTCTGATACACTTATCCCTCTGCCCTGACTTGTGATACAGTTTTGCAAGCTCAAATGCCCACTTATCATCCATATCCTCCTCAAGATACTGCTCCAGTATGGAAATCTGCTTATCTATCGGGTCACCCTTTGCCTTTGCAAGCTCATATTGCAGAATATATTTTGAAATATCCTTTGGCGCTGCTGAAACAAAATCATCATAAAAATCCTCGGCCTCTTCAAGTTCACCGCATTTAATACAGATTTTTACCAGCTTATAGGCAATTTGACGTCCCAGTCCGCTTCTATCATAAGCAAGTTTTAAGTTTTCTTTGGATTGGTCATATCTCCCGCTTGCCTCATATACATCCGCTATCATTATAATGGTTTGATTATTTTTTACTTTATACCAGTCTATTGTATCTGCAATTCTTGCCGCAGTTGCATAATCCTTCTTTTTTATCAGCTTTTTTATCTGTTCTAATTTTACATTATATTCGTACTTATCCATCTTTAACTCCTTTACAACAGGTCGCGTCATACCCTTTAGGGTAAGACATATCCGGTTATACCCTTTAGGGTAAGACATATCCGGTCACACCCTAAAGGGTATGACATATCATACCACATCTTCCCCTATGTTTCAATGAGGGCTTTTGAAAAAACTACACATTCCCATAAAGTTCCAACTCCCCCTGCTCATATGTTATCGTAGTATAATCAAGGCTATCGCTGTCAACGTCACTGTAATAATCCACAACCACGGTCTGCTGCCTTCCGTCAATCAACTTTTGCCCAAGCACATAATTTACATCAAATCTTCCCGTAATAGCCGGTGTTGCACCTCTGCACGGAACAATCAACTGAACATTATTTGTTTTCAGCATCTTGAAAATCGGCTCCCAAATATAGATATCCTTTGCAGCACCAAATGGATTATCCAAAAAAATCACCTTCAACAGAGAGGTACTGTCAGCATCCCTAGAATTAATACTGGAAATATAATTAATCACCGCAATTAAAAACTGAATATAAATTCCCTGAGACTGTCCTGTACTTCCCACTGCCTCCTCATATTTCAAATAACGGCTCTGTTCCTTTATGGATTCCCTCTTGTAAAGATTCAGACGAATCAAATTCATATCTGTAACAATCACTGCAAACAGCCGTTTCCATGAAAGCTGACTTTTGATAAATTTTATTCTCTCTGCATCCGACTTGACAATATCCGCCTGCTGAACAGTTTCATCAATATAATCCGCCATTCTTTTCTGATACTCCTCCTCCTTTACATAAGGAATATTCAGTGAAATCATAGGTATGCTCTCTCCGTCCATCACAATTCTTGACAGTTTTGGAAGTTTTTCAAGTTCTGTCTTTATATTTACACAGCTTTGAATACACTGACTTTCAAAATTCTGCTTGATTTTTTCCATATCCTGTATGCCTCTGAATATCCTGTCCTTTTCCAGATTCAGGCAGGATATAATTTCCTTTAAGCCTGTAATCAATGTATCAGTTTCCTTCAGATTCGCCGGCATTAAAGCATGAAAGCTAATCTCATCTGCAAGAGGCTGAAATTTCATCTGTTGCAGATTATTCACCAGTCTGTTCTTTTTCTTCTCAAAATCCTCCTTTCTGTCCATAATATCATTTTTAAAACGCTCAAATTTTTTTACTGCCTGCTTTGCCCGCTCACAGATATCCTCTCCTGAATCAAAGTATTTTCTTTCATATTTATTCAAAATTTTTTCTGTCAATACCCGATTCATATCATATAATAAAATATCATATCTCTTTTTTCCATTTTCGAGATTCCTGATATTTATTTTAGTATCCGCAATCTTTCCTTCCATATCGGCAATTGCCTGCTGCTTGTATTTTACAAATTCCTCATAACTGCATTTAAGTACAATTTTTTCATACACTCCATATTTTTGAAGTATCGCCTCTTTTCCACTCAGAACAGCGCCCTCTATTTTATCCTTTTCCGATTGCAGGTCCGCTATAACTAATTGCAGCTTTTTTATCTGCACAAATGCTTCTTCCGACTTTCTTTTCAGTTCAAAAAGTTCCTCTCTTGAAACTCCATTACAAGAACTTTCATAGCTACTGCTAGATATATTCTTATATGTACTCTTATATGCAGGATTGCTCTCATATTCTTTTGAAACCTCAGACACAGAAAGTCCCTTATAATCCAGTGCCTGCAAACATTTCTCCATAGCTGTTTCATAATTATCCAGCAGCTTCTGTTTATCTGCAATATCTGTATTTCCACTTTCAAATGCCTGTGCGGCTCCTGTAAATTTCACTTCTATCTCATTATCTGTATATGCTTCATACTGTTCTAAAGGCTCCTGTTCTTCCAGACAATACCTGCGGTATTTTTCCTTTACAGCTTTGACCTCATCTTCTCTGGCTTTCAGATTTGCTAAAAGCTTCTGGTCCGCTAAAAGTTTTGTCTGCCATGCCTCCAGTCTTCCCTCGACATTAGAAAGCTCTTTTACGGCTGCCTGTCTGGTCTGATAGGAATCCCTAACCTCTTCCTCATACTTTGAGACAGCGGCGGAAAGCCGGATAATCTCTCCTATGACCTGTTCCCTTTCATATAAAATATCCAGATTTTTCTCAAACTCTTTTTGCTCCTTCAAAAGCAAATCGGCAGATTTTTTCCGTTTCTTTTTTTCTTCAGATTTTTGAGAAAGCAGCTCTTTCCCTTGATAAATCTCTATTTCCAAAAGGCGGGATTTCTCTTCCTGTTCCTCCATCTGTATCTGATACTGCCCGATATACTGCTCGACATAGGAAAGGTCTTTGCTGCAATTATTTATATAATCTTCCAGCCTTAATATACTGTTTTTCAATTCTGCAAGCTCATTCTCTGTCTTTCTCTTCTCTTTTGCAATCACACTTTCATCAAAAAACATTTCTTTTTTATACATGGCAAGAGTAATATCAGGAGAAAAAAGATAGCTCTCATTTCTCAAAGCCGCTTCATAAATCACCGGAACAGAATAATTTCCAAGGTTCAAATCTTCCAGTCCGGCATCTCCCATTACAGCCTCAAATTTATCTTTTACTACAACAGAATATGGAAGCACCGGTGCCTTTTCAAGCAGTTCTTTTCGTTCCTTCGGACTGCACTGCTTTAAAATATCACTGCCGGCAGCAGCCACATCACCATGAAACCGGTTGATATAATCAAGCACTCTGTTCATTTCCTTTGTATTTCCAATCGGACAGCCCTCTTTTAATCTTTTAAAATATGCAGACTCTTCTTCCTGTTCTGCTTCGACGGCTTCTTTTTGCTGCTGCAAATCCTCAAGTTTTTCCTTAAGAAAACTGTGCAGACTGTCTGTATCTTTCTGATTATAAACCGTTTTCAGTTTTTCCAGCCGTTTTTTATATTCGAAAAAGCTCTCTTTACTGCTTTTATTTTTCTCAAGCTCCGTTTCAAGCTTTGTTATATTTTCATTTAAGGATTCCAGCAGTGCTTCTGTTTCCTGTCGGTCTTTCATATTTTCCGAAATTTTCTCTTTATTTTTTTCTGCCAGCGCCTCTGTTTCAGCGATTTTCTTATGATTCAGACTCAATTCTTTATCCAGGTCATACACCATCAAAAGATTTACTGAACGCTTTAAATCAGTGATTTTCTCGTTATAGCTGTCTGTCATCTTTTCATATTCTGACATCTTATATTCTGTAACTGCAATTTCTTTTGCAACTTTTTCTTTTTCCTCTCTAAGTGTCTCTGCTTTTTGTTTATCCTTCTTGGTTTTTGTCTCTGCTTCCCTTTTCTTTTCCTCTATTTCCTGAAGAAACTTCTCATCTCTTCGCTTTTTTTCTGCCGCAAGACACCGAAGCTCACAAAGCAGCTCTTTTTTATCCATGGAAGCCTTTTCTATATTCTCTCTGACAATGTCTCTTTCTTTTTTATAATAAAGATAATCCAGATAATCATTTATGCCCTCTGCCATAATCAGGGATTGCAAAGCCTCCCTCTGCTTTTCTTCCAGTTCTTCCTTTTTCCTTTGCAGTTCTCTTTTCTGCTCCTCCAGACTGCCTATCCGACCTTCTTTTTCCTGTATCCCTGCAATTTCACACGCCCGAATTTCTTCCAGTTTTCTGCGTTCGAGACTTTCCTGTTCTTCTGCCAGAGCACTCTTTTTCTTCTCATCATGTTCCATTTGTCTTTGCAGGGAATAGTAGCCTGTCACCAGCTCCCTTTCCATACTTTCCTGTCCGAAATAAAACTTTTTAATTTCTGAAATATACTCGATAAACTCTCTTAACAGCTCCATTTGTCTGTCATAATTATGAATATCCTCTTTTTTTGCTGAAAGCTCCAGAAGCTTATCCTTTATCTCTATCAGAGTTTCCACCATTTTATTTTCATGTTTTCTGACACTTTCACTTCCCACCGCATAATTTTTAAAGGATTTCTCAATAATCTCTTCTATCAGCAAATCTTCAACTACCTTTTTTGTTGTTTTGTAGCTGCTTTCAAAATAAGTCCGCACATGTCCCTCGGTCTTATTAATTCCTCTGATAATTTCCCACTCGCTTTCATAAATGCCATATCCTGCAATAAACCTCTGATAATCCCTCTTTTTTTCAAAAATTCTTACCTCCAGACGCAAATCTTTCTTTTCCAGCTCCCGCAGATAATTCTTCAGTCCGTTATAAGTAATGCGTTCCTTTATTTTCGGATTTTTTGTCCCCGGAACTGACAGAGGCAGATTTTTAATATCATTATCATTATATTCTCTGTAAAACACGACATAGTTAAAATAATCTATCGCTGCCGAATCTGTGTCTGTCCTTTCTTCGTCTTTTGCTTTTCTGGCGCAAAAACCCGTCAGCATATATTTATAATTGTTTTTTATATGTACATCACTTAAATTCCATTCCACAAGAGAATGAATCGTATTGCTTCCCTCTTCTGTACGAAATAATTTTTCAATCGGCTGTTTGTCATCCAGCGTACAGTTTGGAATCATATTCTGTAAAAGCAGCAGCATAAGCACACTTTTTCCTCCGCCGTTTGCAAGGTCATAAATCGTATTTTTACCCGAAAATCTCATAATAAAATCATCATAAAACTGTGTGCCGAAATTATATTTTATATTATTCACTCTGATTCTGTTTATCTGCGGCATTCTTTTCTCCTCTCATGATTTCATACAGTCTTCCTTTGTGAGCATCATAATAATTTTCGATTAACGCTTTCAGTCGTTCCTTTGGATAATATCTGCCCTCTGCTTCTATCAGAAGCCCCTGAGACACCATAAAATTAAAAACAAGCTTTACAAATCCCGTTTTGGAGCCTCTTGAAGCCCTTGCTGCGGCATCTTCTGTCTGAGTAAGCGGCATATCCTCCCAGACCATGGCAATTTCCTTAAAGCTGTTTTCCTCTACTTCCTCAAGACTTAACTCTCTTAATTTTTTTACAATTCCCATTAACCCTTGGTCCACTGCCAAAATTACACTTTCACTCTTTATGTATTCTGTATAGGTCCTGCTGCTGGCATTTCTGTAAAAAATCGAAATAATCTGATAGATAATAAAATAACAAAGATACAGCTCTCTGTTTAATCTGACTCCTATTTCCCTTTTCAATTCCTCATTGGTATATCCAAATACTCTGTTATTATCTCCGGCAGAAATATAAAGCGCATTATTATATTCATATAAATCAATATTCAGCTTTTGGAATATAGTCGTTACATAATCATAAACCTCTGTACCCAGTGCAAATTCTTCATACAGATTTGCATTTTCACCGTTTCTTTTTATCTCGCTCCCATTTATCAGCGTTGATACAATATCCAGTGCCTTATCTAATGTATTTGCCATCTCAGACTCCTTTCCATCTGCCTTTTATAATCCTGAAATTTGTAATAATACAGTCTTTTGTCACCTGCAGCTCTTCATCTGTAAATTCCAGCATAAATTTTAACCGCCTGTACTGTGGATTCTCTTTTACTGTCTGTGTGATATATTCCTCAAAAAACGTGTCAGGATTTTCTATCACATTTTCTATCTGATAAACCCTTTTTTGCGTTAAATGTGCAAGCATGGAATAAAAATCGCTGTTACTCAAAACTGTTTCTCCCAAAATTTCCTTTGTATAATCAATAAATTCTCGAATTTCAAACTCTTCCTTTATTGAAATATAATAAAAAAGCAGCCTGATAAACAAAATATAATTTTCCCGAATCCTTCCCTGCTCTGCCTCGTCATCGGAAATATAATCTTTTTCCTCCTGATTTTCACTGATTTCTTCACCAGTCTCTTCTTTTCCCTGTCGAAGAGTCAGCATCCTGTCAAGAGAGGAAAATCCAAAACTCTTTTTGATATGAAGCTTTAAAAGCGGGGCAATAAAATATTGCAGAACGGAAGTATCATCCTTCTCCATTACTATCTGCATAAAATCCTGAAAATCAAAACTCTGTTTTAATTTCGAAAATTTTGCTTTTGAAATCATTTCATCTGCCTGTATCTGCAGTCTGGTACAGGCATCCAGAAGCTCACTGTGATTGACCAGCGCTCTTTTCAGCTCCATTTCCAGAAAATAAATCTCTCCTCCCGGCTGGTCCGCCCTTTTCAATGTTTCATTGATAAGCTCCATATTTTTATGAAACATTCTCTGTTCCTCACCAAACCACTTTACCATATTTTCCATAAATTTTTCATATGCCTTGATTCCTGCAAACACATCATGGCTTAATAATTCAAGAACCTCATTGTATCTCATTTTCAAACGTATCACCTGATGATTGATTCTTCGTACCACCTCGATACCGCCTCTGAAATTTTTGGTGGAAATCATCTTTGTCAGAAGAATCTGCGATATATTAATCATGCTTTCATCCTTGATTTCCTTTGTTTCGAGATAAAACTCGACTGCCTCTCCAGTCAGATAATAATATACCGCTTCATTCTTAATTCTGCTCTCAATTAAACGGATTCGAATACTCTTCTTTTTCTTTTCCTCCGGGTCAAAATATTGATAAATAAAAGGCTTTCCCTCATTTCGAATCTTGTCGAATATATACAAAGAAAGAGACTGCTCCTCTGCTTTCTCAAGCCTCAGGCCAAAGTCTCTTTCATAAATTTCTTTTATAAAAGAAGAATATTCCTCATATGTGACATCTTTTTCCTTAAAGTTATTTTCTTCAATAAAAAAACGCAGCACTGCCATGAGAATATAGCCCATATCCAGCATTTCATATTTTCCGCTCTGATATTGTGAAAAATCGTTTTCAATCAGCCTGAAATAAGGGTAATATCGTTTTATATTTTCCATTCGCTCACTGTGGTCATGAATCACATCTCGTTTTAGGATATATTCTTCTGTCATTCTTTCTCTCTACCTCACAATACTACATTGCATTGTATATCATTTACATTGTTATCATTCATCTATATGCTATTTCTTATAATTCTGTTCTTCCTTCCAGTGCCCTGTATAATGTCATCTCATCAATGTATTCCAAATCACCGCCTACCGGCACACCGCTGGCAATTCTTGTTACTTTGACTCCAAGGGGCTTCACCAGCTTGCTGATATACATTGCTGTTGTTTCACCCTCCACACTTGAATTGGTAGCAATAATAATTTCCTCTACTTCACCCTTTAAGCGCTCAATCAATTCTTTAAGCTTAATATCATTCGGGGAAATTCCAAGCATTGGTGAAATCGCTCCGTGCAATACATGATATACCCCGTTATATTTTCCCGTTTTTTCATATGCTGCCAAATCCCTCGTATTTTCAACCACCATAATCATCTTATGATTGCGCCCTTTTCCCTTGCAAATCGGACACAGCTCATCATCAGTCAATGTAAAACATTCCCGACAGTATCGCACATTATTCTTTGCCTCAACCATTGCATTTGCAATAGACTCTACCTGTTCTTTCGGCATATTGATAATATGAAATGCCAGTCTTCCAGCAGTTTTCGCTCCGATTCCCGGTAATCTTGACAGCTCCTCGATTAATTTTGATATATGACTGCTGTAATATTCCATCAGAACGGAAAGCCTCCTCCAAGGCCACCGGTGATTTTTGCCATCTCTGACTGCGTCATTTCCTCCATTTTTCTTAACGCCTCATTTACTGCTGCCATAATAAGGTCTTCTAGCATTTCAATATCATCCGGGTCAACTGCCTCCGGCGCAAGCTTTACCTTTATCACTTCCTTTTTACCGGAAACCGTTACCTCCACAGCCCCGCCGCCGGCTGCTGCTGTTACTTCCTTTTCTTCAAGCGCCGCCGTGGTTTCCTCCATCTGACGCTGCATTCTCTGCGCCTGCTTCATCAGATTATTCATGTTTCCAGGCATGCCTCCCGGAAATCCACCTCTCTTTGCCATTTTTAAAAATCCTCCTCTATAATTTCCATATTGATATTTTTTGTAATCTCTGTAAATGTATCTTCAAACCGTTTTTCTTCTTCCAGAAGTTTTACCTCCACCTTAACTTCCTTTCCAATTTCCTGTATAATCAACGTTTCTATCTCCTGAATCGTGTTTTCTCTATTGATAATCAGATAACCGTTTTTATCCTGTGTAACAATCAAAAGCTGCCCCTCTCCGGTAACTGTCAGCCGGACATTTTTCAGATACATACTGGCAGGTCTTGTCACTCTGCTCTGTATACGTCCCCAGTTATTGACTGCTTCCTGTATTTCCTCAGGCACAGCGATTTTTGGTTTTTCAGGCTGAGGCTTCTCTATGTCTGATATTTCGGCAGCCTTTGATTCCTGATTAACCATGGAAGCATAAGCAAATCCATTTGTTTCTATATTTTTTTCCAGATTCGCTATCCTGTTTAACACGGCTTCAAGATTATTTTCCATCTGTGGTTTTGACAGCTTTACAATCGCTACCTCTGCAAGCACTCTTTTTGATGTGGAATATTTCATTTGATTAGACAGCTCTGACAAAATACGGATATATCTCATCACCGTGTTCTCATCTGTCATTTCTGCTTCTTCCCGCAAAGCTGAAAGCCTTTCCTCCGACATTTCAAGCATCTCGGAAATATCAGCTCCCTTTGCAGTCGTGACAAGCAGCAGGTTCCTTAAATACCATGTAAAATCGCTGATAAACTGCGACAAATCCCTGCCTGTCATAATCACATACTCCAGCCTGTGCAGCGCGCCCATAGTATCGCCCGCAAGAATTAGCCGCAACATGATACTGAAAGTCTCCATATCCACAGCCCCAAGCACTTCAAGCACTCTTTCATAAGTCAAATCCTGACCGAGATAAAAGGCAATGCACTGGTCCAGAAGACTCAGTGCATCGCGCATGGAGCCGTCGGCTGCCTTCGCCACATATCTGACAGCTCTGTCCTCAGCTTCGACTCCCTCTTTATCCATCAGTTCTTTAAGTCTTGCAGCTATCACATCTATTGTAATCCGCTTAAAATCGTATCTCTGACAGCGTGAAAGAATCGTCACCGGTATTTTATGTGATTCGGTGGTCGCCAGAATAAAAATCACATAAGACGGCGGCTCCTCCAGAGTCTTCAGCAGAGCATTAAAAGCCCCCACAGACAACATATGCACTTCATCGATAATATAAACCTTATATCTTCCCTCTGTTGGAGGATACTGCACATTTTCCTTTATATCCCTGATATTATCCACACCATTGTTGGACGCCGCATCTATCTCAATCACATTCATGGAGGCTCCTGCTGAAATTGCCTTGCAACATGAACATTCCCCGCAGGGGCTTCCATCTCTGATATCCTGACAGTTTACAGCTTTTGCCAGTATTTTGGCAATAGTGGTTTTGCCGGTTCCTCTTGTTCCACAGAACAAATAGGCATGCCCGATTCTATCCGCCCTTATCTGATTTTTTAATGTAGTCACAATATGCTCCTGGCCTTTTACTTCCTCAAAGCTGTCCGGCCGGAACTTTCTGTATAAAGCTGTATAAGACATATTAAACTCCGAAACTTATTTCATATGAAAACTTATTAAACCTAGAAACTTACTAATCTCCAAAACTGATACCTACTGCTTTTGCTTCTTTAATAATAGATGCATCCGGGTCTACGGTTTTCAGCTTTCCGGCAACCTCTGACAGCGGAATCCGAACGATTTCGCCATTTTTGATTCCTACCAACTTTCCATAATCTCCCTGCATAATCATTTCTGCCGCTGCCGCGCCAAATCTTGTAGAAAGCACCCTGTCATAAGGACATGGACTTCCGCCTCTCTGTGTATGTCCCGGAATGGTTACCCTGATTTCCTGTCCGGTCTTTTCTTCAATTTTCTTGCCGATTTCATAGGATACTGACGGATATGGTCTTGCCGCCAGTTTAGCCTTGTATTCTTTCTTTGAAAGCTTTGCATCCTCCCTAGATATAGCACCCTCTGCAACTGCAAGAATCGAAAATCTCTTTCCATCTCTGGTTCTCTTTTCAATTGCCTGCACTACTTTATTGATATCATAAGGAATCTCCGGAATCAGAATAATATCCGCCCCGCTTGCAAGACCCGCATGCAATGTCAGCCAGCCTACCTTATGTCCCATTACTTCCACAATAAATACACGTCCATGGGAAGCTGCCGTTGTATGAATGCAGTCAATCGCATCAGAAGCGATATTTACCGCACTTTGAAAACCAAATGTCATATCGGTTCCCCAAAGGTCATTGTCGATTGTCTTTGGGAGCGACACTACATGCAGTCCTTCCTCACTGAGAAGATTTGCTGTTTTCTGTGAACCGTTTCCACCTAAAACTACCAGACAGTCAAGATTCAGCTTTTTATAAGTTTTTTTCATCGCCTCCACTTTATTAAAACCATCTTCTCCAATTACTCTCATAAGCTTAAACGGCTGACGGCTGGTTCCAATAATTGTTCCGCCTTCTGTCAGAATACCCGAAAAATCGCTCGGCTTCATAATCTTGTATTCTTCTCTCATAAGCCCTTTATAGCCCTCTAAGAATCCGATAATCTCAATATCCTTTACATTGTTATAAAGGGATTTTGCAACACCTCTCATGGTTGCATTCAAGCTCTGGCAGTCCCCGCCACTTGTCAACATTCCTATCCTCATAGTTTGCCTCCTTGCTTTCTTTTCTTTAAAAATATTTATAAAAAATAGGTTAATAAAAACAGGTTAATATATACAATCCGTCTTTGACTATTTATGTATCAGACTACTTTCAGGTAAAACTCAGCCTGTCACTGCCTTTAAATTTTTCTCCACAAGAGTTCTTGCCATCATAACCTGATGACCACATCCCTTGCATTTCAGCCGAAAATCTGCACCAGTCCGCAGCACTTCCCACTCAAAGCTGCCACAGGGATGCTTTTTCTTTAATTTTATCACATTTCCTACATTCAGTTCCATCACAGCAGCTCCTTCCTTGCAGACATCTTTATCTGCCGACTGATTATATTGATTGTGTTGACTGCTTAAAAAACTCATCCAGATAGTTTATCTGGATGAGCCTCATTTCGATACGTTATTCTTCTCCTACACACAAATATAGTGCAAATAACTCTGCTCCATTCTCCAGCATTGGTATTCTGAGGGCCTGTACATCTGTCTGCAATGTAAGATTATCTCCCTGCATGGAAAAAGGCGGGGTTATATCCATGGCAATTCCACTTGAGGCAAAGAGAGTAGCTGTGTTGCCCATAATCATATTGCTCAATTCACACAAAGCAGATTTTGCCATCTCATCAAGAGTTTCTATCGGCATTCCCATCATCATCTTACTTGCGAATATTTTTGCATTCCCCTCTGTCATGGCAAGCAGAACTTGTCCCTTCAGGGCACCGGTAACGCCGACTCCCAATATAACAGAAGTGCCCGGAAAATTTAATTTTGCAATTTCCGGCTTTCCAACTGTAACTTTGATTTGTGTTGCCATTTCAATTACACTCTGGCTGGACTGCAAAAACGGGTTTATATGTGCTACATTTAAAGCTTTCATAATAAGTTTCCACCCCACAATTTCTTTTTATTTTTTAGTATACCATAAGAAACAAATAACATCAAACTTTTTTTATTAAAATTTTTAGAAAATTTCTGAACAGATACCTTGTATTTGCCATATTTTTAACTTATCATATTTTGAGATTGTAATAGACAAAACAAAAAATTTCCTATATAATAAAACAAATTTAAATGAATGGGAGGAACAGGTTATGGATGAAGCAAAATGGAACAGCCATTTAAATATCGGCATAGAAGAAATTGACAATGCTCACCGCAGACTTTTTTTTACCATCTGCAAACTGATTAGGCTCAATGCAGATAAAAGCTACTCCAGAAAAGAGCTTCAAGAGGAAATCAAAATTTTTAAGAATTATACAATAAAATATTTTTCCTCTGAAGAGCTGTATATGAAGTATACAAATTACAACCGTTATGTCAATCATAAACGTCTGCATGACCGGTTATGGGATAAAATTATGCCAGTATTTGAAAAAGAAATGCAGGACTCCGAATATTCAGTAGAATCTATCCAGCACTTTCTGGGTACCTGCATGGGCTGGCTTATTGGACATATTCTAATCGAAAGCCGTGCTATTACAGGACATATTCCGGTAAATGGACAATATGAAAAAGAGGATGAACGGACCAATACTCTGGAGCAGTCGATTATTCAGCTTATACAGGAATCCTTCCTGATAAATGCCCATACTGTAAGCAGAGATTATAAGGTAAAAGATTTTGATAAAGGAGTTTATTATCATTTAAAATATCTTGCCAATGACGGACAAATAAGAAATTTCTGGCTGTCCTTTGAGGAATGTTTTCTTTTCTACATATTTAAAGAATTTTCCGGAAGAATTGTTTATGAAATGGATGAAGTCCTGATTTATGTTGTCAGACAGCTTTTACAGCATCTAATCAAGCGTATCGGGGTATATTTTAAATCAGAAGGAATCTTTCGTCTGACCAGTGAAGATATTCTCACTGTCAATGAGCTTGCCGATATATTTGAAAAAGAACAGCCGCCTTACAGACTATTGTTTGATACAGAGTATGGGCAGTTTGCATTTTGTATTAAATAAAATAAATAGTTTGTATAATCTTGTCATGTGAATAACCTTACCATGTGAATCATTTTACCATATGAATACTCCTGCCGTGTGAAGCGAAATGCACCATGCGGCAGGAGTATTTTTTCAGGAAATTACTTCTCTTTTCCTATAATGCAGTTCTTATAGAAGAGCTATTGTTCAATAAAATGTAAGAAAGATTTTCACAAACTTATAATGTCACCAGCACTTTGTTCTTTTCTGCAAAAATAAAAGCTTATACTATCAAAAAATGAAGATATTTTACAAGACTTTTAAAAATCTTTGCTTTATAATGATTTCAGCAAGGAGGAAATACAGATGAAAAAAGAAACCAGAACTGTTGTTTATGATGAATTACTGCATATTGAAGCCTACCGTTTTGAGGGAATTGTGCAGCCATTTCCGAATCATTTCCATGAGCATTATGTGATTGGTTTTGTGGAAAACGGAGAACGCTGCCTGTCTTGCAGAAACAAAAATTACACAATCAGGCAGGGAAGTGTTGTTCTGTTTAATCCAGGGGATAATCATTCCTGCGTACAGACTGATAATGGTATGCTTGATTATCGCGGCTTTAATATCAGCAGGAAAATTATGCTTGATTTAGCGGAAGAAATAACAGGAAAACAGGAACTTCCGGGATTTTCAAAAAATGTAATTTATGACAATGAAGTAATCTGTTATTTACGCCCATTACATGAAATGGTAATGAATGGTAACAGTGAATTTGGAAGAGAAGAAAATCTGTTATTCCTGCTGTCCAGCCTGATTCAAAATTATAGCCAGCCTTTTGAAAGCTGCATCCCGGAGTGCAGACAGGAGATTGAAAAAGCCTGTAAATTTATGGAGTGGCATTTTACAGAACACATATATTTAGACCAGATTTGCCGCCATGCGGGACTTAGCAGGTCAACGTTACTTCGGGCATTTACAAAGTCAAAGGGGATTACCCCTTATCGTTATTTGGAAACAATTCGTATTAATGAAGCAAAAAAACTGTTGTCAAACGGTGTATCTCCACTTGATACGGCAATAAGAACGGGCTTTTCAGACCAAAGCCATTTTACAAATTATTTTACCAGCTTTATAGGACTTGCTCCGGGTGTATATCACAAAATATTTTCTGAAAAAGACAAGGACGGTGAATAGAATAATGAAAAAACAAGGGCATTTAGCAGCTTTGTTTACAATTCTTATATGGGGAACCACGTTTATTTCCACCAAAATTCTGCTTGCAGATTTTGAACCGATAGAAATTTTATTTTTTCGCTTTGTTATGGGTTATATAGCTTTATTGACAGTTTATCCACACCGTTTGAAAAAATTGAGCCGACAACAGGAAATAACCTTTGTTGCTGCGGGTTTTTGTGGAGTATGTCTGTATTATTTACTGGAAAATATTGCATTAACCTATACAATGGCTTCCAACGTAGGAGTGATTATATCAGTTGCTCCTTTTATTACTGCAATATTGGCACACCTTTTTATAAAGGCAGAAGAAAAATTACAGATAAATTTTTTTATTGGCTTTATTGTTGCAATAGCAGGAATTATATTAATCAGCTTTAATGGTTCTCAGTTAAAATTAAATCCTGTCGGGGATATTCTGGCATTTGCGGCTGCTTTTACATGGGCCTGTTATTCTATCCTTACTAAAAAGATAGGCAGTTTTGGACTTTCTGTCATTCTTACAACGCGCAGAACATTTTTTTATGGTATTTTATTTATGATACCCGCATTGTCTTTATCTGATTTTCAGTCAGATATGTCACGTTTTACAGATATAACAAATCTGCTTAATATTCTGTATTTAGGAATCGGGGCATCTGCTCTGTGTTTTGTGACATGGAATTATGCTGTCAAGATATTAGGAGCTGTCAAGACAAGTATTTATATATACATGGTTCCTGTGATAACTGTTATAACATCTGTATTGATTTTAAGAGAAACAGTTACATGGATTTCCATAACAGGAACAGCATTATCTGTCGCAGGACTATTTCTTTCTGAATATAATGGAAGCAAAAAAAACTGAAAAATTATTCGTATATTGCAGAGAATATCAATTTCGTAAAATATATCTTTATTATTATCAAAGGAGGTTTTATAAAATGGATTTACAAAACGAAAAGTGTGTTATGATAATTGACGAAAATTTATCATTAGGTATTATCGCCAATACGGCGGCTATTATGGGTATCACATTAGGAAAGAAAATGCCTGAAATAGTCGGAACAGATATATGTGACAGAACCGGCAACAGGCATTTGGGGATTATAGAGTTTCCCATACCTATTTTAAAAGGTAATGCAGATATTATAAAGGCTATTCGTGAAAAATTATATGAGCCGGATTTTTCGGATTTAACAGTGGTTGATTTTTCAGATTTGGCGCAGGGATGCAAAACTTATGCCGAGTTTATTGAAAAAATGAAACGTGCAGCTGAAACAGATTTAAATTATCTTGGCATAGGTATTTGCGGTGCAAAAAAGAAAGTCAACAAATTAACCGGAAGTATGGCTTTATTGCGGTAAACACCAAAAAGACAGGATAAAATTATTTCATAACAGAATGGACTATTATATACTGATAAATATTTATTCTGGCAAATATTTATCCTTATAAATATTTGAAAACCGCAAGATATATGAAAAGCAATATAAATTTTCCTGCTATAATTCAAAGAAAAAAGAAAGAAGGAAGCTTCAATGCCGGAAAATATTAGAAATATAATAGCAACCATTGATTATATCGAAAGCCACTTGCACAAAAAACTAGACCTAGATACAATCGCAAGTGCCATACATTATTCAAAATATCATTTGCATCGTATGTTCAGAAGTACAGCAGGTTTGACAATCCATGATTATATACAGCGTCGTCAGTTGACCGAAGGCGCAAAACTTCTTGTTTTTTCAGATAAATCAATTCTCGAAATAGCATTGACTGCCGGATATGAAAGTCAACAGTCATTTACTGATATTTTCAAAATTATGTATAAAAAATCTCCTAATCAGTACAGACAAGAAAAAAATTTTTATCCGTTGCAACTAAGGTATGTTTTGAATGAGAGTCCTGCAAGTTTAGAGAGAAATGACTGGAAGAAAAAAATTGTTTTTGCGACAAATAATGATATTACTGAATGGATAAAGCTGGTTCATCTTGTAATTGATGGTTTTCCATATTTGAATGAGAAACAGTATCTTCAAGAGCTGAAGGAATATATCGGAAATAGACAGGCATTGATTTTAAAAGATGCTGATACAGCAATCGGGATTATGACATTTAATGAAATAACAGGAAGTATTGATTTTTTTGGTATACACCCACAGTATCGAAAAAAACAAATTGCACAAGCCTTTTGTGAAAAACTGTTGTATGAGCTTGTACACTGTGCAAAGATTACTGTCACAACTTTTAGAGAGGGCGACAAAGCAGATATTGGTTATCGTGAAATATTTAAAAGCCTTGGATTTATCGAAGCAGAATTATTGATTGAGTTTGGTTATCCGACACAGCGTTTTATACTGCAAAAAGAAAAATCGGAGGATAAAGTACATGAATGACATACAGGCAGCAGAAAACCCTTTATCACAAAATTTTAATCTAAAATCGTTGCTGAAATTTGCATTTCCGACAATTTTAATGATGATATTTATGGGATTATATACAATTGTTGATACGATTTTTGTGGCGCAGTTTGCAGATATGAATGCTTTATCAGCACTTAATATTGTTTGTCCTGTTATTAATTTGATTGTAGGTCTTGGAACTATGCTTGCAGCAGGAGGAAGTGCAATTGTTGCACGAAAAATGGGAGCAGGAGAACATGCAAGGGCATCACAGGATTTTACACTGATTATCAGTACCGGTGCACTGTTAGGAGTGTTTATTGCAATTTTGGGAATTGTTTTTATAGACAGGATTATTGGGTGGCTTGGCGCAAGTGATATTTTATTTCCATATTGCAGGGAATATCTTTTTATCCTGTTGTTATTCACACCTGCAAGTATATTACAGGTTCTTTTTCAAAATCTGACAGTAACAGCGGGACATCCCGCAATTGGTATGCTGCTTGGTATCAGTGCAGGGATAGTCAATATTTTGCTGGACTACATTTTTATGGTACCATTGCAAATGGGAATTAAAGGGGCGGCGTTTGGTACAGGCACTGGCTATATGATACCTGCAATAACAGGGGTGTTGTTCTTCTCTGTAAAGAAAAGCGGCCTGCACTTTAAAAAGCCGGCAGTAGACATTTTTGTACTGGCAGAAAGTTGTATAAACGGTTTTTCAGAAATGGTAAGCCAAGCAGCAACTGCGGTTACAACATTCCTTTTTAATCATATTATGTTAAAGCTGCTTGGCGAGAGTGGTGTTGCAGCAATCACTATTATTATTTACACGCAGTTTTTATTGAGTACCCTCTATATAGGATTTTCTATGGGAATAGCTCCTGTTATCAGCTATAATTACGGAAAACGGGACAGGAAGCAATTGAAGAAAGTATTTTCCATTTGCTTACGGTTTATTATTTTTATTTCTATCTTTGTCTTTATAACAGCATTTGTTTTTGGCTCTCCTTTGATTTGTATTTTTTCAGAAAAAGGGACATTTGTTTATGAGATTGCAAGGAATGGATTTTTAATTTTCCCATTTAATTTTCTGTTTTGCGGATTAAATATTTTCACCTCTGCCGTATTTACGGCATTGTCAAACGGAAAGCTGTCGGCAATCCTGTCATTTTTACGGACATTTGGATTAATTACAGTGCTATTACTTACTCTGCCTAATCTTTTAGGTGTAACAGGTGTGTGGCTTGCAGTACCCATAGCAGAGCTGCTTACAATGATTGTGGCATTGGTTTTTCTTTATCAAAATAAAGAAAAGTATCAATACGCATAGATTACAAATTTAAAAACTTAAATGGGAGTGTCGCAAAATAACTAATTTTTAGTTATGGGGCGATGCTCTTTTTTTATATAAAGAAAAAAATCAGTGAAAACTTCGTCTTTCGAACCATTTCTCTGATTTTTGGCGTACTTTAATAAAGGTCTTGTTTTTTATATCATTTCTAAGCTGTTTTTATTAGAAACAGGTGGCTTCCAAGTCTATCATTCTGGATTTTCGCATGCAGTTTATTGATGTTGTATCCAAAACATAGCAATAGAATCTCCAGTTTTACTTTGGTTTTTCCACGAAGCAGAAATCTCTGGAAATCATAATCATTTTTTAGAACTCCGAAAGCTCCTTCTACCTGAATGGAACGATTCATACGATATTTTATTCCTGTTTCACTCTTGATGTTTTCATAGGATATCTTCCTTTGCTTTATAAAGTTTTTAGATACATACACCCTTTTGTTTCCTTTTGCCTTTGTGCACTTCTCTTTGTGAGGGCATTCTCTACAGTCTGTACATTCATATACAGTTACTTCTGATTCATAACCGTTCCTGCTTTTCTGTTTCCTTACATACAGGGGAAGCAGTCTTCTTCCGGCATGACAGGTATAAGTATCGTTTTCAGCATCATATCCCATGTTTTCACGTTTGCTGATATCCTGTTTAAAATTTCGCTTTTTCCATTTCTCATAAGTCTGAGGCTTAATGTAGGGTATCTGTTTCTGCTGTTCCAGATAATCATATGCCTCTTCACTTTCATAACCAGAATCAGCAGTAACACTTGGATAGCGAAACTCAAGCTGTTTTTCCATGTGTTTTAAAAACGGAACCATTATCCATACATCATTTCTGTCCTAGAAAATATCCACAGCAACTATATATTCACTGTCTACACCAATCTGTACATTATATCCAGGCTTTAACTGGGCATTCCTCATATGGTCATCTTTCATGTGCATGAATGTGGCATCCACATCCGTTTTGGAATAGCTGTTGCGGCTGCCAAAATGTGAATGATGCAGGTCATAAAGAAGCTGTCTGTCAAGAAATCGCTGGAACAGCTCAAGGTAACGTTGGTGCATGCTTTTTCTTTTTCCACGTCCATGTACAAATACAATGCTGTTTTCACGACAGTAATTATCAAGATAATCCACCATTTTATGTAGAACAGATGTCCTGTTTTCCTTTGAAATACAGAAATCCTGCATATACTCCCGATTCACCATCTGTACAGCGTTTTCTATCTTTTCATACATTTTTTCTTCCCATTTCCCTACAGATTTCTTCCAGACAAAAGTATATTTATTGGCACAGGCTTCCAGCTTTGTACCATCAATAAATATCGTTTCTTTTGATAGTTCGCCCATCGTAGCAAGCCGCCGTACCATCTGATAAAACAGGTTCTCGCAGGCATCTGCAAGAAAACCTGTACGGAAACGGGCGATGGTACTATGGTCTGGTGCTTTCTGTCCAGCAAGGAGCCACATAAAGTTAATATCCCTGCGACAGGCTGTTTCAATTTTTCTGGTTGAATAAATGTTTTGGGAATAAGCATAGGTCAGAATCTTGAACATGGTCTTTGGGTCAACTGCTGGATTTCTGCCTTTGGCAGAGTAAGCCTGATACAACAAAGTGTAATCTAATTCCTCCAATTCGTGGCTCAGCAGTCTGACAGATTCATCTTCAGGAATCAAACCCTCCAAACTTAATGGTAAAACCAGTTGATAAGTTTCACCGAGTTCGGTATAATTTTTAGTGGTATTATTATTTAGTGGCATAATTAATTATACCATGAATGGCAGGTTCTTTGGAGCCTGCTTTTCTATTTTTTAGGACACAAAAAGGGAACTGTTGCTCCATAGATTACTCACCTATTTTGCAACAGCCCCAGATTTCTATCTTTTATAATTTTATTAGTCTAAAAATATGAATTGGCTCTTACTTATTCAGTTTCTCTTGCCAATTCCTCGACTTGCTCTACTGAAAGTCCAGAGCCAACTGCTATTTCTTCAAAAGATAATTTTTTCATCTTCAAAAATCGCTTTGCTGTTTCTATATTAGCTTCAAGCCTTACCTCATGCCTTTCACTCTCCAAATAGGAACGCATAATCTCTTCATTATCATATAATACCATCATAATATCAACGACCTCCTTCTCCCTGCTTTCAAGATATTCCCTTAAAACATTTCTATCTTTACAAATTCTAATTGCCTCTAAAATGGATTTCTGTGTCCTTCCATATAAGGCTATCTGCTCATTACATACTTTGGTAAATAGTACATACTGGTTGATAATATCTCCTTCTTTTCCATCATATATCATTTTTACCTTGACATCTAAACAGCATTCCTTTCCACCGAAAAATTCTTGTGACAATGAAATTTCAGATGGCTTTGTTTTTCTATCTCCTGTATAAATCACATACAACTCAGGCATTGGTATCTGTACTTTTTTGCTTTTATATAAACTCTGCTTGGTACGCTCAAAATAATTGTGGTAAGTCTGTATCAGATACATTAATGCCCTGATAATGATATTTACAGTCCATGTAGACTGTGCCTCTACAAGAATCAGCAGCCTGTTCCCAACCATAAAGCCTAAATCATTGTAGATATTATCGGTCAATACATTTTCAATGGTAACATCGGTCAGCTTATCTTCTGTGACATCTTTATCTTCTGGATGAAGTGCCTGATATAACCTGTCTCTTATAC
>CAJTOU010000047.1 GCA_910577835.1 uncultured Lachnospiraceae bacterium
TCCATGTTTGAACGTAATCGTTCCAAAAAAGTGGAACTTCTTGCAAAGGCATATGACCATGCAAAACATTGTTATAAATTTGGTTTTCGTATGCTTACATTAGGCTGGTCAGATGGAAGCACTTTTCTCCCGGTCAACAGTGTCCTTCTCTCCACCGAAAATAAAAAGAACAGAATCAACGAAGCAAAGGAAGTTGATAAAAGAACAGTTGGATATAAGCGCCGTATGCTTGCTGTTGAGAAAGGAACGATCGCCATGCTGGAACTTTTAAAATCGGCTAAAAAAGCTGATATTCCAGCTAAATACGTTCTTTTTGACAGCTGGTTCTCTTCTCCAAGTTCTCTTCATGCTGTCAAAGGAATGGGATATGATGTGATTGCAATGGTAAAGAAAACACCTAAAATGTTCTTCCGTTATAACGGCGAAGACATGCCACTGGCAACGATTTACAACAAAAACAGGAAACGGCGTGGACGTTCCAGATATCTGCTTTCCGTCATGGTGGACGTTGTAAAGGAAGGAAAAATCATCCCTGCCAAAGTGGTCTATGTCCGTAACAGAAACAAGAGAAATGAATATCTCTGCCTTATTTCTACGGACGTGAGCCTAAGTGAAGAAGAGATTATCCGCATTTATGGAAAACGCTGGGATATTGAAGTATTCTTCAAAGTCTGCAAAAGCTATCTTAATCTAAGCAAAGAATGCAGATCCATATCTTATGATGCAATGACTGCCCATACAGCAATCGTTTTTACAAGATATATGATGCTTTCCTTAGAGAACCGGGAATCAAACGATATCCGTTCTATGGGAGAACTGTTTTTATACTTTTCTGATGAGCTGTCTGATATCACATGGATACAGGCTTTTCAAATGCTGCTTCAAATGTTCAGGACTCTGCTTGCGGATCAGATAGATATCTCTGATGAAAAAATCGACGAGCTGGTAGATGCATTTATGGATGCAATACCTGCACTTTTAAAATCGAAGCTGCAAGCGGCGTAATTGACGGAACATTGACAACTGAATAACTGCCAGATATTGAATTTTCAAGGTGCATAGCTAAAATCTATGTGCGAAGTTTGAGTAATATACAAAAGCCTTTTTACAGCCTGAAATATCCTTTTCTAGACTTTCTTTTGTAAAGTCATACTCAATAATGCCATCTTGCACCGCAAAGACCAGTATGTCGTAATATCTTCCATCCGTTAATGGCATAAAACTTTCTAAGTTTTGATAATCTATCTTCCCTCCAGTCTGATATTCAATCATCATTCTGGCTGTATTGGGTCCACCAAAAACTGTCGGATATAAATATGGGCTTCCTCCTGCCAAACGATACAGATACTCCCCGATTTTCAACCCATCATCCCCTATATAGCACTGTACAGTTACAGGCCCTTCTATTATGCCAATTGCCTTTGTTAGTCTCTGAACAAGCGATTCAAATTCTTTATGATACATTTTCCCATACTTAGAAGGAAAAGCGACATAGGAAAGCGAAACTTCTTCTTCAAAATTTCTACTTACATCATACGTACATGTAATATAAGCCGTTCCAGACTTTACCCATGCAGAAATAGAAACTTCATCTGCCTCATAAAACTCTTCTATCAAAATAATATCAGAATATGCTAACGATGCCTTTGCCGCCACTTCAAATTCTTTTCGAATCTCTTCAATATTTGTACATATCTTTATTCCTTTGCTACCATATCCATCTACAGGCTTTACAACAACAGGAAAATTTATATCATCAATTTCCTTCTCCTCAAAATCCTTTTTTATAATTTTATAAGGTATTACTGGAAAACCATTCTCCATAAACCTTTTCTTCATTTCTATTTTATTTGTAAGCAGTTCAATATACTTGGGTTTATAGAAAGTGGGCAATCCCAATTTCACTGCTAACTCATACGCAGGCATCAAATTTCTGTCCGAAAAAGCGGATAATATTCCACATACATCATGTTTTTTTGCAATTTCAGTCATTGCATCAACATCTGTTGTACTGACATTATAGGAACATGCAACCCTATTCTTTGCAGGTGCATGCTCATAATAGTCACAACAAACGGGCTCGAATCCCAACTCTTTGACATCTTCCACTAAATCAACAAACGGAGCAATCGCTCCCATTACCAATACTCTATTTGACATTTTTCTTCTCCTCTTTTACTTCAACCTCACATCTTCTAATCATATAATTCGGTATTTTTTTTGTTTCCTCCAATACTCTATATAAATATTCTCCCACAATACCCATTCCCAAAAGAGTAATTCCAAAAAAGAATAACATCAATAAAATTATCGTTGTCCACCCCTGGATAGAAATTCCTACTGTAAAATATCGAATCATATAATACAAGGCAAGTACCACGCTGATTCCGAAAGAAAACAAACCAACATTACGCAAAAATATAAGAGGAAAGGCCGTATTATTTGAAATATTATGAAAAAAATCTTTCACCAACCTTTTAAATGAATAACCACTTTTTCCATACAATCTCTTATCATGCTCCACCGTAACATTTCCAATCCGGTTAGAAACAAGCAGCAGCAAATGTCCTATTCGAGGATAACTCACTTTTAGTTGGAGTAAATTCTCAACAACAAGTCTTCTCATAATACGAAAACTAGTAAGTTTTAAATTCGGGTCATTTCCAAATACATATGATGTCACTAAATTTGACATATGTGTACCAAAGTTACGTATAATTCCATGCTTCTTGGATGCATATTCTCCTATCACAACATCTAATTCTTCGTGGCTAGTTATCTCTATGATTAATTTCGGAATTTCTTCTGGCGGATGCTGTAAATCATCATCCATCGTTATAATAAAATCACCTTCTGCATAATTCATACCGCAGAGAAGCGCACAATGCTGTCCGTAATTTCGAGACAATTGAATAATTTTTATTCTTGCATCTTCCTTTCTAAGCTTTTCCATCACTGAAAAAGACTCATCCCTTGAAGAGTCATCTACAAGAATGATTTCAAACTCCTCACCTATTTTGTTTTCAAACACATCTCTGATTCGGCTGTATAATTCGTCCAATACTTTTGCAGAATTATACACTGGTACAACAATAGAATATAATAACATTTTTTCCTCCATCTATGTATATCTGTGGCATCTATGAACAGCCACTCATTTATCTAATTTCTGATTCACTTTAAAAAGCAAACAAAATATAAACCAGATAACTAGTACAATATTTATTATCAAGTATAGCAATGCCACTCCCCAAATTGACAATTCTTTCCCAAAAACACATCCAAAAACACTATATAACATTGCTGCTACAACAAAAGCAATTGCAAGCCACTTTTGCATGCGTATCGTCGTCAATACTACTGTAAGGTAACTTACCAAAGCATAGATCCCACCACCCACTAATAACAACAAAAACTCTTTTTCTAAATGCAATAAATTGACACTATATATATATGATAAAACAGGTATTCCAATCCATGAACCTACTATCATCGCGGCAATGGTAATTCCTATAACAATCAAAAACTGTCTGAAAACTGTTCTCACAAAACATCCCTTTAGCTCTTGTCCCCATAACACACCAAGATTCCTTATCAAGGGCTGATAAATAAAATTACTCAACAATAGAATTATAAACGCAGGCATCATAATATAACCAAAATATGCCTGAGTCGAATCATCCATATAGGTATCAATTGAATACTTAGGCGCGTTTCCAATATAATTTGCAAGCGTGGAACTAATACAAAGCGGAAAACATGTTTTTATAAGCTTTCTTACAGATTTCCTTTCAAAGCTACTTTTCCGTATAGTAAATTTAGAGAACGATGTTACACTGAAAACAGTACACATAACTACACTTACTAATACTGTCACTACAGTTGCATAAATAAGGTTATGACCATTTACAATAAAACCGCAATATATGCAAGTAGTAACTAAAAGTCTCACGGTGTAATAGAAAGCTCCCACCGATAAGCGGTCTTGCTGCTGATATGCACCAATAAAAACATCTTCCATTGCATCTACAAGTTTCCAAATACATATTCCACCAATCACTATCGATTTTTCAAGTGTATATTCTTGCCCATCTACTTTCGACAGCAAATAACCTGCCAAAAGAAAAATACTTATTAATATGCTTCCAACTCTTATCGAAAAATATGTTTTTAACGAAAACTCCTCTTCTATATCGGTCACTTGATAATATCGTATTCCACATTTCGCAAATACTGATATCAAATTCGCCAGTGCATATGCAATTGTAAATATACCTGCTTCCGCTATCCCTAAAAACCTAGTGATAAAAATAACTATTATTGCCGATTGTCCCGCATTAATCATCCCTGAAGCGGAATTCCAAATATATGACCACTTTTTTTCTAATTTCATAAGCAACATCATCCACTACTACTTTTACGTCTATCCTAATTTATCTTCAATAGAATCCGTATCTATATTAATTGTCTCCTTCACAGTATACTGCGGCGCAGCATTAAGTGATATATATATTCTACCTATATATTCTCCCAACATACCCAGCATAAGCATCATGAGCCCTGACGAAAACAGCATCATTGCCATCAAAGAAGCGTATCCTAGAATGTATATCGTATGAAAGACCAAACGTCCAAGGAAAATATAAATGATTGCGCAAAAACCAACTAAAGAAAAGATCACACCTGCAATAGACGCAACACGTAAAGGCTTTATGGAAAATGCCGTAAGTCCATTCGCCCATAAAGCAACCGACTTTCTTATCGTATATCCGGTCCCTTGGTCATCCCCTCTTTTTCGTTGCTCCATCATAATTACATTGACGCGCTTTGTCACTGAAAAAACCAACCCTTCAAAATATGGATACGGATTTGTATACTTTAGCATTTCATCACTAACAAAACGCTTCATTACAGAAAGATTATCAATTACCATACCTCTAGGCTTGTCTAACATAATACTGGTCATAATCATGTTTATTTTGCTACCTACTCGCTTTAAAAAACTTTCTTTCTTTTTAAAATAATTTGCAGTTGCGACATCACATTCATCATTTTCTATTGGTGCTAGCAACCTCCATAACTCACAGACCGGACTCTGATAATCATCATCTAAATCAACAATAAACTCTCCTGATACAAAAGAGTGGCCTGCCAATATAGCCGCATGTTTTCCTTTATTCTTTGCTAAATTAATCACCTTAACTTTAGGGTTACACTTTATTATCTTTCTTAATTTATCTAAAACCCCATCCGGCGATGCATCATTAACACATATTATCTCATAATCATATTCCTGTCTTTTTGTAACAGTCTGAACAATTTCCTCAATAACCATATCAATTGTTTGCTCACTTCTGTAGCAAGGAATAACAAAACTTATCATTTTATTCACAATTTTCATTCGGATAAGAATCTCCTTATTGATTTCAATGGTATTATACTATCCTTTGACTGATTTCGTCCACTATTTTATCTGTGATGCTATATCTACAACACGTTACTACTTATGTCTATAATTTTTACCATAAAATTGCTTAACTGCTGCAATTACTTTTGACTGATCCGCCTCTGTCAAACCATAATATAATGGCAATCTTACCAGCCTTTCACTTTCACTGGTAGTATATTTATCCTCTCCATAAAACACACCATATTTCCGACCCGCCGGAGCATTATGAAGAGGAATATAATGAAATACAGTCATTATGCCATGTTCTTTAAAAAAAGAAATAAATCTTGTTCTTTCATCCAAATCCTTTGTCTTTATGTAAAACATATGCGCGTTATGTTTACATTCATCTGGAATAATTGGCAATTCAATAAATTCATCTTCTTTAAGTTCACTTAACTCTGCATAATATCTATTCCAACTTGCCAATCTGTTTTTATTAATCTCTTCGGCTACTTCTAACTGTGCCCATAAATATGCGGCATTCATATCACTTGGTAAGTAAGAAGACCCTGCTTCGACCCATGTATATTTGTCTATCTGACCTCTGAAAAATTTACTTCGGTTTGTTCCTTTTTCTCTAATGATTTCTGCTAACTCTATGTTTTTTTCATCTTGAATGAGTAATGCACCTCCTTCACCCATACTATAATTCTTCGTTTCATGGAAACTATAGCATCCGTAATCGCCGATCGTACCCAACATTTTATCTTTATATGTACTCATAATTCCTTGTGCAGCATCTTCTACTACATACAAATTATGCTTCCTGGCAATACTCATAATTGTATCCATCTCACACGAAACTCCTGCATAGTGTACTGGAACAATTGCTTTTGTCCGCTCAGTTATTGCGGCTTCAATCAATTTTTCATCAATATTCATCGTGTCCGGTCTAATGTCAACAAACACTGCTCTCGCTCCTCTTAAAACAAAGGCATCTGCTGTTGAAACAAATGTATAAGCCGGCATAATAACCTCGTCTCCCGGTTTAATATTAATCAATAACGCTGCCATTTCCGTTGCATGAGTACAAGAAGTAGTCAATAATGCCTTTTTGGTCTTTGTAGTTTTTTCAAGCCACTCATTGCATTTTTCAGTAAATCTTCCATCACCACAAATTTTATGCTCCGCGATTGCCTGACTAATATATACTTTCTCCTTCCCTACATATGGGGGAATGTTAAAATATATCATGTTACTTTCCAGCCTCCTTTATCTGTTATAATAGTGGTAAGATTATATAAGTATCTCCAACATCTGTACAATCTATTGACATCAAAAAACATCTAATCCCCTATCAGCATTTCATTAACAGCGCTATCAAATGAAATTTCACTTGCATATAAATCATTCAATTTGAAACAGTAAAAATAATATCCCGAATCATATACTTCACCACAAAATTTTATACATATACATTGATCGGGTGATATTTCAACTATTCCCCACTCATTCTCTAGTGATTCCGGTGAACAGATAATAGCTATATTTTGATTCGATAGCACAAAGTAACGATCATTAGGAAAAAATAAATTTATCTTTCCCGAAACATTATCGTTAACTACACTTACATTTAATCCATTTTTATTGAGATAAGAAGACCAATAGCCATCATGCACTGCAATCGTGTTTCTTGTTTCATAAATATCCTTAGAATATATTTCTTGTTCATCAAAGCATGTCCATAACTGCAAATCAAACATATTTTCTATCTTTTCTAATCTTGTAAAATCAATGTGCTGCTGATTTGCAAATATATAATTCATATACTGAATTTGGCCAACATAACATGCCATACAAACTACTCCTATCCACAAAAAATACCTATTTATATAGGAACAACAATTCCAAATTATTGAACTAACAAAAAAACAAGCAGCAAAGTATAAGCAAATACTGACTGGACACCATGTAAAAAGAGATTCTGAAACTAATTCTTGATACATAGAGGATATCGAATTAGGAATAGTCGGTACCACCATAAAAACTACTGCAACCAACATTTCTATCCAATTCCACTTTCTTACTTTATTTCGACCACTTTTAAAAAGAACCAGTGCAATACTAATAAATATCAGTACAATCACATAAACAATTATTTTTAAAAAAATATCATATTCAAATTGTTTCGAATATATTTCTCTTAAATATTTATGCTTTTCATTAAAAAGGAAGTAGCCAGGTAATGAAGATTTCGCCAACACATATAAAACATTTAATAATCCCCTAAAAGACAATCCAACAGTATTTCCAGAATAGTTTGATGGATAACGCAACTGAATTCCAAAATATGAGATAATGTAAAATAATGCAATAAAAGTAGGGACTACAATCTTTTTCAAAACTATCTTCCAATTAAGTCTATCAATATTACTATAATATTTTAAAGACAACACATAAAACATCAACACATAAGTTACAATAAATTCATATTGCATCATTCCTATTAAAAATAACATCATAGAATAAAATAAATATCTAATCTTGCTAAAATTTAAATATCTCCAAAAAAGCAATAACGAGCAAATTAAAAGCATAAACGGAAATAATATAACAGCAACAAACGCATTTGGCACACCAATTTCAAATGTAATTGGCATGCAACTCAAAATAACCAAGCCACAAAAAAAAGAAAGATATTTATTTCCATTCATATTATAAACAAAATACATAAACAAACCTGTCACTAATAAAATCAAAATAACATTAGCCAATCTATTAACATACATATTATCACTTACAAAATCTAATAATCTTATACTAACAATTCCGCCTAATGGTCTTCCCTTCGCTGCTGACTGATTGATAGCATCTGCAAAAAATTCCCTCAATCCAACTTTACGTAAAAAAAGTAAACGTAATCCATCATTACACATAATACCCTGAAATATAATTGGTGTCATTATCAAAACGATAAAAACAAATACAATTAATAACAATTTCCTGTCAGATTTTTCTATAAACACTTTTATTTTTTTAATCATATATTTTCCTCCTAAATACTAATCCCATTTAGACAATTGTTAAATTGCCATCCCCGTTGATTTTACTGGGTTTCCTTGTTGTTTATATATAAATTTTCTCTCCGCAAATGGTATAAGGAAGTACCACCAACCACCACACTACTCACGGAGGGGAAAATTTATGGCTGTTAAATACCATCAGATTTCTTTAAAAGATACCTTTTTAGACTGCATAGATATGTTCATCGACGATACCCCTTCCTTTTTCCAGCTCCTTGAAAGACATTTCGATATTTCTGAATTTATCCCTTCTGTCTTTTATAACGCTTTTTACCAGCATCTTGGACGCAAAAGGAATCATCCCCTTACCGACTTCCTTTCCGCCCTCATCCTCCAGAAGATTTTCTCAATCCCTACGGACTCTCTTCTTATCCTTTTGCTCCACATCTATAAGGAACTAAGGGATTTCTGCGGCTTTTCAAAAATTCCTGATGCCCCGCTTTTTTCGTGCTTTAAGATCGGTTTCGCGGATCACATTGCACTCCTGTTCCGGCGGATGGTGGATTATACCGAACCCATCTGCCAGACGATCGACGCTTCCCTTGCCTCCATGCTTACTTTCGATACCTCCGGCATTGAACTTTATATCTCCGAAAACAATCCCAAAACCCTCAATTCCCTTATCCACCGCCCAAGGTTTACTATAAAAACAATCCCGATATTGCCCCTTATAAGATGGCTTACGGTCTCATGCCTTCTCAGGCTGCTTCCTGTCCTGACGCAAAACAGCAGTATATCAATGGCCATTTCTGCTATGCTGATAAATTTGCCATCCTCACTAACGGTATCGGCATTGTCCGCCATATCGCCTTTCTCGATGATGCTTTTAAGGCCGTCCATCCAGAAATGCCCGTAGAAAAGAAATCCGATTCCCCGGATGAAGATAAATCCGTCGGTGATTCCGCTTATGACTCGATCGAAACTTACGGCTTCCTTAGGGATAAATTCCATTTCTCCAGGACACTGATCCCTTGCAACTCAAGAAACGAAAGTTCTCTAAAAAAAGTCGGCTATAACCCTTATGGCTATCCCACCTACCCCAAAGACAGTTCCCTGGACATGAAATACGCCGGCATTGCCATGAGAAAGGGCGTTCAGACCGTGGCAAATGGGTCTGCCCAAAAGTCCACATGGTAAAAGGGCAGTGGGTATGCGATTGCCCGGATTCCTGCAGCACCGCTAAAAAGGGTGCACAACCTATACTTACGAAAACATGGACTTCCGTATGTTTCCCGGTATCCAGCGGAATTCTGATGAATGGGTTTCCCTTTATAAAATCAGGACCGTCGTGGAAAGGAGCATTAACCATTTCAAAACCAACATATGTGTCGCCGGGGAGAAAGACCCGGAATCATGCCACTACGAAAGCGGATGTATTCCCCGCTGGGATTGCCAGCCAGTTTACCGTGATCGTCTCCCACCGCATGAGTTATCCACAATATATCAGAAGCCTCAAACCGTTAATCGCTTAAAAAAAATATTAAGTTTTCATATTCTTGCCCAGGCTTATTAAAATATACCCGAAATCTGATGTTGTTTGTCAATTCAGAAATAATTCCGAATAATAATTCGTTTTCTCTCCTTAATATACGGATAGCTATCCACATCAAAGACAATAAACATTTAACAATTACCTAACTAATCTCATTAATAAAACAACCATTGCTAAGGCTCTCCATACAGAAATGCCGCTCAAAAAATACATATTAAATCGTCATTTTCCCTCATCTAAAATTAAGTTTTTGATAACATATCCTATTAATAAAAGAACCTATATAATAACGCTATTATTACTAGTATAGCAAATATTAAGTTGCTGATAATTTAAATAGCTACCGCTTCATCAGTATCAATTTCATCCATTTTATATGTCCAATGATAGACAATCTGATCAGCATTGATCTCATCGAAGTAACGGTATATTCGTTCCGATAGTTCCTCCTTGGAATTGACACGAATACCCTTTAGCATTTGCTTTGTCATTTTGCCAAAGAAGCTTTCAATCATGTTCAGCCAGGAGGCGTGCGTCGGAATAAATACAAATACAAAACGACCTTCTGGTAATGTTGCAAGAAACCGCTGTGTTTCTTTTGATGTATGAGCTGAGTGGTTGTCCAATATCAACCGGATTGTGTCACCTTCCGGGTATTTGACATCAAGACTCTTTAGAAACTCGACTAAATCACAACTTTTGTGTGTCTGGCTCACCAACGGAATCGCCTCTCCTGTCAGGAGGTCAATACCTGCAAGCAGTGACAACGTTCAAAACCGCACATACTCATAATCCCAGCGGATATATCCGTTTTCCGCAGTTGGATCATGGTCAGGATATTTGTTGGCAACAGCCTGAATGCCGGGTTTTTCAACATACGAAACCGTATGTGTCAAGTGCCGCTGTCTGGTATGATGATATTTCCATTATCATCCAGTTGCATTTCGACCTGCTTATAAACCAGAAGAACCTCATGCATCTTATTGTCAAAATCAGGGTCTTTCCGCTCAAGATAATACTTGATTTTGAACGGTTTGATGTCCATTTTTTTGAGATATTTTTGAAGCCATGGTTTTGTGATTGTTTTTAAGCGTGGATAGCCGGCTTCTTCAGCATGTGCTCGTATGTGTTTGTGCAGTGCTGTCAATGTCCATAATTCTGCGGCATAACCAAGATCGCAGAGTTTTTGACAGGCTAGACTGATAATCCATGATTTAGCATCGTCAGTAATCTCAGTCGGGTGGCCGGAGCGTTCATTATCAAAAATAGCAAGGTCAATTCCACTACTGAGATAACGGTCAATACAGCGCCGGACGGTATTCACGCTAATACCAAGGCCGTCTACAATAGCTTTATCCGTTTTGGCTTCAGACTTACACAATAATATGCGGGCACGGTCAACCACCTGTGCCTGAATACTTCTGGTCTTAATTAACGATTTCAGATAGGTACACTCCTCATCTGATATTGCAATCCTATAAGGTAATGCTGGCATAATTGGCCTCCATAAATTGTATTGGTTAAATCCATTATACCAGATATTGAAAATATCAATAATTTAATTTATGATATACTAGAATAATAACACCATATACGGATAAAAAATATAACTTTGTTATGCTATAGTATTTTTCTTCACGGATTTCTTTTCACATCTATTATTCTCTGTAATCTTACATAAATAAATATAATCGCTAAAGCGAAAATGAACCCTTATATTTCCAAATCTTTATATAAAGAATACGAGAATTTCAAATTTCCTACGCCCCATAGTTTCTACATTTTTGCAATGCAGTCATTCCATAAACTAGACAACACATTCTTCCACTTATCTTTTTCATATGGATCTATGCCCTTCCTTTCCAAATAAAGCAACTTTGTTTTTTAATCCATGATAATCCTTTATTAAATAGAATTCTTATTATAATCGGAAGCACAACTCCAACTATATAATAAACCAACCAAATATTTTCAAAAGAATGTGGAAAATTACTTAATAAATCATGCCGTCCTATCATATGGCATACAATTATATCTACCAATTTAATAGCAAAAAAATGCATTGCCATTATATCATAACTATATCTTCCAACAATGCTTAACCCATTTTTTAACATTTCTATTTTCATTATTTGTTTTGCCAAACATAATACAAAAAATATCGAAATGCAAGTCACCGGATAAAATAATCGCCTGTTTATAATCATATTTCGCGACAATTCAATATATCCATAGTCTTTTTCGATGATATATATCATGATAGCAACGGAAATTACTATACCTATTGTATTACAATATTTCTTTATATCTATTTTTCTGGCATAAAACCCTAGCGCTGTAACTGGTAGAAGTAAGTATGATATCTGTAGATTATACAATATTCCAAGTCCATTCTCCACAGAAATTATTCCAACCAATCCTATTGCACAAATAGTTATTACTCTCATTAATATTTTAAAAATTCGATTATCAATTTTGCTACTCAAACATATTATCACTGCAAAAATCGAGATATTAAAAAACATCATAGGAATAAACCAAAATGCACTCAGCAATTCACCCTCCCCCACAAGGCAAACTGCATTAGAGAAATACAGTATACTATTTATTATGCCATATGGCTGACCTTCAATAGCTCCTAAGTGGATTAATATATTTCTAAATAAATAGTAAAGCCATATATACACAAGATATGGCATATATATGCTCTGAAACCTTCTCGAAACATAACTCCATAAATCATTTTTTTCATTGTTATAAAGGTATCCTGAGCAAAATAAAAAGGTTGATATATGATACAAATATACAAACTTTCCAATCTCAATTGTAACACCAAAAGGAAATTTCAAATCCCAACTTGCATGTCCAATCACAATTGAAATTATTGTGATTCCTTTAACAACATCTATATATGCATCTCTTTTATTATTCATTTATGTATCCCTCATAATACCAACCTATATAAGTCTATTATTTGAAAAACTTCAAATATACATAATCATACAAAACATTGCATACACCCCAAAAAGAAGACAATACAAAATACTGCTTTTTCCGCATAAAAAAAATTGCCATTCTTCTGCCTCTTTGTATCCATTTAGAATCCCATGTCATAAACTCCTTCACTTCGGAATTACTCCAAATATCTACAAATTCATCCTGAACTCTCTCCAAATACTTTTTCAAATAACGATATCTTTTTAGCAAATGTTCCTTTCTAATCATATAAAAAGCCATAGATAAAATCTGATGTACATAAATAGACCCTTTTATCATCTCCTGCACATCAGAATCAAATTTATCAATTGAATCAATACACATTTTACATGTATCGATAATAACAAAACGTCGCTCATCAAACACGCTGTTCTGAATCGATCCTTCTCGCTGATAATATTTATAAAACGGCTGATTAATAACCGATATTTTGTCTGCCCTAGCCAATAAAATTGGAGTAACAGCTATATCCTCATTGTTTTTTCCAACCGGAAATTCTAATCCATCATACAGCTTTCTCTTCACCACCTTATTCCATGATGCGGGCATCATGTTTAAATCTATACACTTTGCAAACATGCTGCCTCTAAATGGAACAATACAAGAATGTACTGAGTTTCTATTAGAATCATCATATGCTAATTCTATATCACATATAACAATATCCGCCTCTTCTTCATAAGCCTTTAACAACATTGAATTATACATTTGAGGTGCAACATAATCATCAGAATCAAGAAAAATTACATACTCACCTTTTACTCTTTTTAATCCGTAGTTCTTTACATCTGATAATCCACCATTCATCTTATTAAATTTCTTTATATAACTATACTTTATACAATATTCGTCAATAATTTCCTCCGAGTTATCCGTAGAACCATCATTAATAACAAGCACTTCGACTAAATATCGTGTATTATCAACAGCTTCCACCAAAGAAGCCAGACATCTATTCAAATACTTTGATGTATTATATACAGGCACGATTATCGAAAGCTGCGGTACGTTATAACCCAAATCTTTTCCGTTCTTTTTCTCGTCTTTCATAAACCTTTTCCTTAGTCTTGTCTTGTATATTAAAATTGTCCATTGCAAAGTCTTGTAAGCGAACTATTTCTTCAAATTCCTGCTCATGTGAAGTTGATAATGTCAGCCCTTGCCGCTGCATCCTATGATAATTCAAAGAATCCTTAAAATACGCTATCTTACCACGTTTAAGTACATTCATATAAGTGTACCAATCTCCCGCTAATTTGTAAGACTTTGCATTTTCCAATATTTCCTCATAATCATCATTTCTAAAAACTACACTAGAAACATTAGCTATTGTATTATTAATGCACATGCTTTCTTCTATTTCCTTTGTTCCGTCGTTCACATAACTTTGATTCCATTTTCCCGTTTTGAAAATATCAATCCAAACTCGTAAATCTCCCATCAATAATCTATTATCCTCATCAATTGTGAGAGATTCGCAATATGACATAACTACTTCTGGATCATCAAATCCTTGCATAACTGTTTCGAGAAATTTCTCGTTACTGCTATCGTCTGCTTCTGCTATCCATACATAATCCGTTTTAGCAAGCTGGAACGCCTTCTGCCATTGTGCAAAAACACTGCCAGAGTTTTTATCATTCTTTATAACACTAATTGGAATATCAGAATTATTGTCCCTTAAATATTGATCAATCACTTGCATACTGTTGTCCTTTGAGCAATCATCTAAAATAATGATTTCTTTAACTGGATATGTCTGAAACAATATTGAATCCAATCGCTGCTGTAAATAACGTGCATAATTATAATTAGGGATTACAGCAGTAATCGACTTATTACATATTCTCTTTACAACCTCAGTCTTCTTTATTGTGAGTGTTTTGCGTGGCATCTTATATTTAAAACTATCCATAAAAATGCAAAATGATTTTTTAACACTTTTTTCACATTTTTCTTTCTCCATTTTTCTTTCTTCTATTTCACGCAAGAACATATTCCTCTCATTTTCTCGCCTTTGTATTTCCTCCTCATATTTTAAACATACCTCTTCTAACTCCTTCTTCTGCATGCTTTGTATAGAATTAATTTTCTGACAATACAGTAAAGAATCTTCACTATTACTGCGTATTGTCTCTTCTAATTGTGATATTTCCTCTTCTTTTCTGCGTATTGTCTCTTTTAATTGCGATATTTCCTCTTCTTTTTTTTGAATCAGATTCTTACTTTCATGAAGTTCTAGCCTGCTCTTTTCCAACTCATCAACCAAAGATAATCTTTCAGTTTCACGCCGTGAAATTTCTATCTCATAGCATTCTGAATTCTCAATTAACTGACACCTCAAAGCATTTTCTTTTTGTACAAACTCATTAAAAAAAAGCTTATATACATCTATATCAAAGTCATATTGCAGTAATTCGGCTTCAAATTTTATCTCATTCGTTCCTTTCAATAAATCAATGATGAATTCCGGATTATTTTCAAAATAGTAACTATTACCGAATTGTATTCCATTCAAAGAAACAATGGGAATATCTATCGCTGAATCTCCAACCCTACAAGAAATCCTGACATTCTTCAGAATACAATTTGAGTTTATAGGTATTACTTTTATCGTATTACAGCGTTGAACTACTTTATATGATAAATTTATATATTTATAATAAGGATCAAAATGTCTTTTAACACTGTGCAAATAGTCCCAAACACCATTTTGTTCAAATTGAAGTTCAATATAGTAATATGAAGTACTATCAATTGATATTAGTTGATCGCATTTTCCTTGTAGATAATCCTCACAAGGAGCTAATACAAACATATATTGATAAATATTGCCTGTTGGTCTGTGAACTAATTCTTTAAATAAATCCCTGGAAACATCATCATACTTGCAACTTATTTCATTTTCTCCTACTCTATTTTGTTTTGCCTTTTCTTCTACTATCGTCCAACCAGCTTCCTGAGCCATTTTTTCAAAAGAATTTCGGGTGAAAAATTTTAGATGTGTATTATCTAAAATTCCTGTAGGAGTATAATCGAATTGGTCATTAAACAGTTGAATGATCACAGAATTATGCGAAGCATTTGGAATAGATACAAGTATCCTCCCATTTTCTTTCATTACGGCACCGCAGCGCTTCAATACCTCTTTGGGATGTATTAAATGTTCTAATACGTCTGCAAAAATGAGAAAATCGTATATTTCCGTAGTATCCATCCACAGATAATTCTCTATATCACCTTCTTCACATCCAAGCCATGCATGGTGTGCATATTCAGCGGCCTCTCTTCCTGATACCTCATCTATTTCTACAATATCAACTTCACACTGTTTTTCCTCTGAAAGATATTTAGTTAATCTCCCATTTGCCGATCCAAATTCAAGTATTTTTGATTTAGTCTCAACACGATTAGCAATCCAAGCTATTGTATTATCTCCATAAATATCTAGTTTAAAATCATACTTTCTCATTATTCACCCCACCTATGCGGTAAAATACATACACCCTCACCTATATAATCCGCACATACTGTTATTTGAACAGCTTTCGCCCAATAATGAATTGGAACTGTTGCTGTATTATCAAATATCGCTACATCAAAATAATATGCTCCACCCAAAACACGCAACCCGTCCTGATACACCAATCTGTATTGATTCCTTCCATATCTCCAAGGAATAACTACTTCATCAAGCATTGTATTGACTCCACAAATATACTCATCATCAATTCTTTTCAGTGCCACCCCTAAAACTGGTGTCTCTATAGTCTCATCATATACATCATACACAATCTCGACAATGAACTTTTCAAATAAGTTTATATTATCAACTTTTTTTCCATTTTGACTTAATAGCCTAATCTCTGCTATTTCTGCTATAACATCCTCATTTCTAGCCGAAAACGAATTAATGTCTTCCTGATGACTATCTGCTTGTATAGAACAAGCCACTTCATTATCTAATTCTTTGATTTTCAAAAAATCCATATATTGGTCACAAACAGCATTGGTTTCACCGTATAATTTCATTATACCTTCATGTAGCCAGATACACTTCGTACATATTCTTCTTATGGCATTAATATCATGAGAAACAAACAAAACTGTTACTCCATTTTCCATCATCTGCTTCATACGCTTCATACATTTTATTTGAAAGCGCATGTCTCCCACGCTTAACGTTTCATCTACAATCAAAATATCCGGTTCAACATTTATCGCTACTGCAAATGCTAATCTTGCAAACATACCCGAAGAATATAGCTTAACAGGCTGGCTAATAAAATCCCCTATATCTGCAAAATCGATAATAGATTGAACTTTCCTTTCCATCTCTTCATGGGAAAATCCCATCATACTCCCATTCAGATAAATATTTTTTATACCCGAAAACTCTGGATTAAATCCAGTGCCAAGTTCCAAAAGGGCAGCTATTTTCCCTGCCGTATTTATTGTTCCAAGAGATGGAGTTAGAATGCCTGTAACCATTTTTAGTAATGTTGATTTTCCTGCTCCATTTGTTCCTACTATCCCAACTACATCACCTTTCTCAATATTGACCGATATATCATTCAAAACACATTTTTCGCTACTATATCTCTTCTTTTTTAAACTAAAGGCTTCTCTTAATCTATCTACAGGTTTTTCATATAACCTATAACTCTTAGATAAATTTTTGATTTGTATCACAAAATTTTTCATATAATAAATTCCTTTGAAATAAAATATTATAGCACATCAGCAAACTGAGGCCGCATTTTTTTAAATATAATTTCACCAATACCATACAAAATCACTGTTATAATCCAAAAATATATTGAAACATAAGGTCTATTCCAAAACCATTGCTGGGAAACGAAGCAGTCTCTATACCCTTCTATTATATAAAACAAAGGATTAAGCTTAAGTATCCATTGAAAATTATTAGGCACTATGTTATAGGGCCAAATAATAGGAGTGGCCCATAACCCAATATCTAATGCAATATTTATAATTTGACTCAAATCTCTAAAAAAAAGTATTAACGAAGACGCAATTTTGCTTATAGCTAAAGATAGCGCCATATTACACAATAAATAATAGACCAACTGCAACACATAAATTGTTATAGACTCTTGATTAAAAAAAGCAATAAAAAAGAGTAATATAATAAAAACGAAATGAACAAATGCTGCCGATATTAGCTTTACAATTGGCAATAATTCGACATCAAATAACACCTTTTTCACCAAATAGCCATATTCAATATAAACATTTGAAATCGACCGGATAGCCTCCGAAAAAAAGAACCAAGGTATCATGCCAGCCGAAAACCAAAAAATATAGGAAGCATTTTCAATTGGTGATGTTGATTTTAAACCAAACTGAAATACACACGAATAAATTATTATTGTAATTACAGGTTGAAAAAAAGCCCAAAAAACTCCAAAGACTGAACCAGCATATTTTGAAGAAAAATCATTCGCTGCCAAACTCCAAATTATCTCTTTATTATACCTAAGCTTCTTAATCATATAAACTCCCAGTCAAACTTGTACATATTATTTCAGGATTAGATATTTCTTCACACTTCTCCCAAGAATAAATTTCATATTATTCTACCACAAATTTATACCAATTGCGATAGGTATTTGTTGCCTTTTGCATTTTTTGTTTTAAAACTAAAGTGAAAAATTTATTTCTACTTTGAAAGGTACAAAATGGGTCGATCCGTCTCCAGCAGCATAGACAACCTAAAATCCCGAAGCAATTATACATATGTTAGCCTATGTTAAGCCCTTGAGTTTTGAAGTTCATTTTTTGAAATAATCCAACAATCCCTTGTGGATTCTGGAAATTTTTTTCAACATTCTGTATTTTACGTATAGCGTTATATGTCTTTATGCGTTATAATGGACACATAAGACGGAGGTGCCATATGTATCTACATAAATTAAAAAAGCCAGACGGGGATATCTATCTTTCCATAAAAGAAAAATACCATGTGCCGGGAAAGGGAGCCCGGGAAAAACAGTCAAGAGCCTCGGCTATGTCAGTGAATTAAGGAAAACATATGAGGATCCAATCTTCTATTTTACCCAGATGACATCAAAAATGACTGCCCCAAAAAAGGAAGAACGATCTGTCCAGATCTTTATGGATACCTCCGCCAAAATGTCCACGGACACGGATGACATAAAAAATGTAGGTTATGGTATTTTGAAAGTACTCTATAAACAGCTTGAAATTGATAAGTTCTGGAACCGGAAGACGAGGAACCTTTCCATCACGTACAGCGTTGACCAGATTTTCAGGCTACTCGTCTTCTCCCGGATCCTTGCGCCAGCTTCAAAAAAAGGCACCTTTGATGGCAGGGGCTTTTACTTTGAAGACTTCGGGGTCCTTGATGATGTCTACCACGCCCTGGATGTCATCTGCAAGAATAACGAAGCCCTCCAGAAATGGATCTATGACCATTCTGGAAAGATATGCGGCAGGGATCTTTCCGTTTCTTATTTTGACTGCACGAATTACTACTTTGACATCGGCCGCCCCGACATGGACACCCTTGATGATGACGGCAATCCCGTGGACAAAAACGGGAATCCTGTCCTTTTTGAGCCGCCTTAATATCAGTAACGCAAAACGTGCTACATAATAGTTATTATGAAACAACAACTCTGCCTCAAAAAATTCCGCAATATGTAACTTAGACCCAATTCTCATATGTGTATGCTTTACCTTACATCCAAAACTATATTTCTGTATATCTGACTCCAGTACTCTTTTAACCGCCTGTTCAAATAATGTTTCCGTGGTAGACGGAAGTTCTAATATATCAAAGGGAACCAGTTCTAATTTTTGAATATCACTTTTTTTATAAATATTAGTCTGAAATTTCTGAAAAATATATTCCATGGATTTCATACAATAAGGCTGAATTCCTCGTACCAATGTCAGTTTGCTTGCCATAGTAAGTAAACTTTTCAAGTCACTTCCCGCAATGATGAATTCCTCACTTTGATCCTCTCCCGACAAATAAATCTGAAGCCTTTTCATATAGCTGCTAAGGATACCTTTCGAGTAAAAAATCGCAAACATACGCGCAATGGAGATGAAATCGTTAGAAGAGCAATCTTTGATAATAACATAAAAGCCTTGATCATTCTCCGGTCTCCATTCAATAAGGCAAAGTACTAAAGCCTTACAAAAAATTTCCAACTTATCTCTTCTCCAATCTTTACCTGAAACTCCTGACACAATTTCATTTTGTTCAGATTCAACATCATTATCATAAATTTTTCCCGGCCTTTTCAACCATTCCAGTATATTATCTTTCAAGGTTTCTATTCTTTTTTCTTTCTGATCCTGTCCACTTATCGCTTTACAGTCCGCCTCCATCATCTTTTGATATGCAGTTCCGGAATCAAATAGCACTGCATGAAATTGCTTTTTCATATCAAATTGATATTGAATATCCGTATCAAACGATGGATTCAGCGGTCTGACATTATAACGCATAAGCAGAAGAATGTTATATTCTGTCCCTGGTATATGTTTCATACCCCCTAGTATTCCTACTCCGCTATAATAGCATTCCTTCTTTATGTCAGGAATCCGTTTCGAAGAACTAACCACCCGAAATCGCCCTTCATTATTAGCGATAATTGTTGAAAAAATCTGTAATCCGTAATGATGTACCAAGTTTTTAGGTTCCTTATTATATTCTTCCCAAAAACTGTTCCCTTCCGTATATTCAAAAAAATCACTTATTGCAAAATTATCAGGAATTTCCTTTCCCTCTTGCTGATTATGCATCTCAAAGCTTTCTATTATATTGTTTCAGAGATTTTCCTTATGAATGTCATAATCTTCATACATAACAGATATGTAATCTTTTGTTTCTTTCTTCTCATGAATCCGAATCGAGAGCAATCCTCTCTTTTCAGAAGAATGCTGTAGATTCTCTACTAGTGTATTGTATCATTGATAAATAGTTAAATACTGCTGGTTTGTTAAGCCGTTTTATGATATACTAAAAGAAACGGCGGTGATCCTTATGGCAAGACCTAACATCAAAAACAGTCCGGAACAGATGCCAGATTATCATTGATTTAGATGAGGCACATGGCAAAGTCCTTACCCATGGACAGTCTGCTAAGACAAACTGTGTCTGTATGGCTACGGTCACCAATACAGTGAAACTGTATTCTGAAAAAGGGATTGAAGGCATTACTTCACTCAACCGCAATGTTAATTCTGACCAGGCACGCCGGAAATTCGATGGGCGCGCAGAAGCCCGTATCATTGAAATCGCATGCAGCCCGGCACCGGAAGGCCATTCCCGCTGGACGCTCCGGCTATTGGAAGAACAGGCAAAAATAGTGCTTGATGTTCCGGTCAGTAAAAATACCATCGGCAGAGCTTTAAAAAAAATAAACTTCGACCTCACATGAATGATTACTGGTGTATCCCCTCAAAAGAAGATGCAGGCTTTGTGGCCTGTATGGAAG
>CAJTOU010000048.1 GCA_910577835.1 uncultured Lachnospiraceae bacterium
AGGACGCAAGCGGTAACATGGTACAGAAAGAGTGTGCAGGAATAGAAAGCAAAAGCGAAACGGAAAAGCTGTTGAGGCAGGCAATGGAGGACTATGAAAGCAAGAAATTCATTGCAAAGGCGGACAATATCACTCTCGGACAGTTGCTTGACACATGGGCGGAGGAAGAATTAAAGACAGGAACATTGAGCAATGGCACTGTCGGTACTTATTTACAGGCAATCAACCGCATTAAACAGCATCCTGTAAGCAGACGAAAGCTAAAAACGGTCACTTCGGGGCATTTACAGCAGTTTATGGATTTGCTCTCATTCGGCGGAACGGTTGAGGACTTTGTTTCAAAGGGATATTCCATTGACTATATACGGTCTAATGTTAGAATAAAAATGGTACAAGTTAAAAGTGGAAAAATCCTCAAAATAGGTTACAATAAAAGACAGAAAGGATGGAGATTTTTCATGAGTAAGCAATACGATAAACAATTTAAAGAAGATGCAGTGAAATACTATTTAGAACATAAAGACCTTGGATTATTAAAATGTGCCCAAAATCTTGGTATCAGTAAAACAGCTTTAGGCACATGGACAAAAGCCGCCAGGGAGAATCATGGTGAGGTGCCCGTCAGAGGTTCTGGTAACTATTCCAGTGATGAGGCAAAGGAAATAGCTAGGCTGAAAAGAGAATTAAGGGATACACAGGATGCTCTGGAAATATTAAAAAAAGCAATCAGCATTCTGGGAAACTGACACAGGCTTGTTTCATCGAAGTTTCAAAAGCAGAGAAGAAACAGAAGAGGGAACAGAAACGCCGGCTGAATGTCAGCAGGGTGCTGGAAATCTTAGGTGTTTCAAAAAATGGCTACTATGCATTTAAAAAGAGGAAACCATCTGGTAGGCAGATGAAAATGGAAAAAAGAATGGAGGAGATCAGGCAGATACATAAAGAATCCCATGAAATATATGGTGCTCCCAAAATCGCAAAGAAAATGAGGGAAAATGGAGATCCGATAAGTGAGAAAACAGTGGGAAATTATATGAGAAAAATGGGAATAAGGGCATGCTATATAAAACATTCCATAAAAACAACCATACAGCCTGATTTTAACAGAAAATTAAAAAATATCTTAAAACAGCAGTTTAACCCAGAAGAACCAAATGCTGTCTGGTGTTCTGATATTACTTATATATGGACATATACAGGATTTGTCTATTTAACAAGCATAATGGATTTGTATTCCAGAAAAATCATAGCATGGGTATTAAGTGATACATTAGAAGCGAAATGGGTTGTGGAAGCAATCGAAAAAGCGAAAAGAGAGAGAACTGTGGATAAGCCCAAAATCATGCACAGTGACCGTGGAATCCAGTATACATGTGATTTATATAAAGAAGCAACCATGGGATGGAAGTTAAGTTATTCCAAAAAAGCTTATCCATGGGATAATGCGTGTATAGAATCTTTCCATTCTATATTAAAAAGGGAGTGGATAAACTGGTTTCAAATAGTGGATTATGAACATGCATACAGGCTGATATTTGAATATATCAATACATTTTATAACACAGTGAGGACACATAGCCATTGTGGATATAAATCACCTCAGGAATATGAAAATGAATATTTGAATAAATTGGAAACGAAAGTGAGGAAGGCTGGATAATGTTAGCAGAGACTAACAGATTTGAAAAATTTTCCCGATTTAATTTGTACTAAAACTTGACATAGTACCAATAAACCGGAATTTAAGTAGCAGTCAGACTTCCGTTATAAATTCCAGAATTCCATATTTCGTCAAATTCGTCTTTAGAAATAGTAGTTGCATAAAAGCCTTCTCCCCAAACCTTTGCATTAAGTTCATCAACTCTTGGGATTGGACATGCTTCTATAACATCACAATATGGGTCATTATCAACCTTTACTGTCCTGTTCACAAAGACTTCTATCTCTCTTAGAGCAAAGCGGTCATCATTCAAATCGACTTCATAAAAATATACCATTGGCATATCATCAGATTCGTATTCCATAAATAACTGTATATACTCAATATTGCTGTCCATGGATAATCACCTCCTACTTTTTTAATCCCACCAGAAATACCATGCTGTGGATTCTGCCAATGAATTTGCAAATATTCTGATGTCTAAATCCCCCTGAGCTACTACATCAGAACAAAATGCCACCATATCCCATGCAAGAGTTTTTGTATCTTCTTTGTTTATCGGCTCAGGAAGTATATATTCCAGAACATCATGGCTGATGGTTGCCAGAACTGCACCATAAGTTTCATACCAGTATTTCGAGATTGTCATCATACTCATCATCCCAATCCTCATCTTCGATGTATTCTTTATATTGCTCTTTCCATTCTCCAGTACAGATTTTCCATCTGGAAGCTCTTTTTTACATATTTTCTCCCGAAATGCCCTGACTGATGTTTTGTCAAACTCAAACTTTTTTTATTCTTACCCATAAATTATCTTCCTTTCTTTTTTATTTTATATTTAAAGCAGCTCCGCTACATCATACAAAAGCCTTTCTGTATCATTCCAGCCAAGGCATGGGTCTGTAATGGATTTGCCATAAATATGTTCTCCTATTTTCTGGCTTCCCTCTTCTATATAGCTTTCCACCATAAGCCCTTTGACAAGTTTTTTAATATCAGGCGAGCAGGCGCAGCTATGCAGAACATCTTTTGCAATTCGAATCTGCTGCTTATACTGCTTTGCTGAATTTGAATGGTTGGTATCAACAATTACCGCTGGATTGACCAGATTTTGTTCTTCGTATAAATCATGCAGAAACATTAAATCTTCATAATGGTAGTTCGGAACTGTATGCCCATTTTTGTTCTGGTATCCTCTTAAAATCGCATGTGTCAAAGGATTTCCGGTAGTTTTTACCTCCCATCCCCTGTACAAAAAGGTATGTCCCATCTGTGCGGCCATTATGGAATTTATCATAACTGACAATGTTCCGCTGGTTGGATTTTTCATGCCGCATGGAACGTCCATTCCGCTGGAAGTAAGACGATGCTGCTGATTTTCCACAGAACGCGCGCCTACTGCTACATAGGATAAAATATCAGAAAGATAGCGGTAATTATCTGTATACAGCATTTCATCTGCAGATGTCAGGCCTGTTTCCTTCATTGCCCGAATGTGCAGATGACGAATTGCAAGAAGCCCATGTAACATATCCGGTTTTTTCTCAGGGTCCGGCTGGTGAAGCATGCCCTTATAGCCCTGACCTGTGGTGCGGGGCTTGTTTGTATAGATTCTTGGAATCACAAGTATTTTATCTTTAACTTTTTCCTGAACCTTTGCAAGCCTTGTTACATAGTCAATGACGGCTTCCTCATTATCCGCCGAGCATGGACCGATAATCATTAAAAATTTGTCTGATTTACCTGTAAATATATCTGCAATTTCTTTGTCTCTTTCTTCTTTCATTTTTACAATATTCTCAGGTACAGGATAATCTTTGCGGATTTCCTCCGGAGTAGGTAATTTGCGAATAAATTCAAAACTCATTTATTTTTCCTCCAAATTGCTGTTATAAATTTCCAACATTGTTTCATTATAATACAGCTTTACATGATTTTCAATATAAATTGCAGATAGATTTTACCTGATATACAAGTTAAAAAACTATTTTTATCTTGGTCCTAAAAATTTATCTCCATATAACCACTTTTTCCCAAAACAAATCTATCTGTTTTCGACAAACCGCAGATAAAAATCACTTATTTTTCTGTCTGTTTTATAGCTTTTTGAATATTTTTATTTTTAAACCGTTATACTAATTTTGAAGCTGTTTTGTAAAACAGAAATGTTTGTAGTACCAGATTCAACACTACCTTCATGTATTTTGTAACCCCAAAAATAAATTTTCAGGAGGAACTTTCTATGGCAAATAACGATACCATCAAATTATTAAAAGAATGCAGTGCTGGCACTGCCATGGCAGTAGATGCGATTAATGAAATTCTTGAAGATGTAAAAGCTTCCGATTTAAAAAATCTATTAAGAACCAGCCGTGAAAAGCACGAAGAGCTCACAAAGGATATAGACAATTATCTAAAAGCTTTTCATGATGAACCGAAGGACCCTTCTATTATGGCAAAGGGAATGTCTCATTTAAAGACGAATTTTAAAATGACTACAAATCCGACAGATGAAACGATTGCAGACCTGATTACAGATGGCTGCAATATGGGAATTAAATCTCTGTACCGGTATCTGAATCAGTATAAAACAGCGGACAAGGATATCAGGAAGCTGGCAGAAAAGCTGATACATCTTGAATCCGACTTACGTGAAAATATCTGCGCATATCTGTAAGTTAAAACTCAGCCTGCCAAAAAGGACTGTCTCTGTTTGAGTACAGTCCTTTGCAATATCAGTCTTTTATAAATTTGCTAATCCACAAATCTCGCTATCTCATCAACCGGTTTTCTTTTTGGCATTTTAGGCTCTTCTGCCGGATATCCTACTGCAATTAATGCAGAAATACTTTTTCCTTCCTCTAATTCAATTATCTCTGCAATATAATCCTCATCAAAAATTCCCAATACTACGCTTCCGATTCCTTTTTCATGTGCCGCCAGCATAAAAGTCTGTGCTGCAATACCAGCATCAAACATCTCCCATTTATCTTTTTTCCTAGTTGTAAAAGAACCGTCTTTTTCATATCCACACCGGCCACTCACAGTTGTCAAAACCACCAGTGCAGCACAATTGGAAACAGTATTTTTATTTTTCTCAAATCCCATTACTCCATTTTCTGCTATTTCATCAATCAGCTCTTTTTTCTGAATAATCACATATCCCGCGGTCTGAGAATTTTTCCATGAAGGAGAAAAACCCGCCGCTTTTACAATATCTTCTAAATCACTCCTAGAAACAGCCTTCTGCTGAAAACTCCGGATACTTCTTCTTGTTTCTATTGCTTCTGTTACTGTCATGTTTTTTCCTCTTTTCTTTTTGATTTTTTCTGTTTTTGCACTGATAGGATATTCCTTCTTCTTTGGCTTCCTTACATATTTTTTCAGACTCTTTTTACATGCTCCATATTTTTTATAATTTTTTCTCCCCTCCCGTAATGTCAGTCTATGATTTGCACCCGATGGTATATCCAAAAGCGTTTCTTCCGGTATCTCGTCAATCTCATAATACAGACTGAAAAAGGTATTTGACTGGTCATCAAAAATAAGATATGCATCATCTTCCCAAAAGCAGACCGGACATATATCAAATTCTCCTTTTGTTTCCAGCGTCATATATCCACAACACAGACACTGGTATTTTTTCTTAATCTTTCCTTTTTCTTTTACTACCTTATCAGCCTTCATTTCTTTGTTTCTCCTGTTTTATCTCTTTTCTACCTGACAATGATTATTATAAATCTATTTATATAATCAATACTGTTTTTCATTCAGCCTATTCTTCATAGCTGAAATGCGGCAGCGCATACCTGTCTTTATATTTCTCAAACTTCTCTTTAAATAATTCATTCTCAGCCTTCATCTGGTCAATATATATATGTGACTCAAAAGCGGCATCATTTTTCGTTTGCACAATACTAATTGCCACATTGGAACAATGGTCGGAAATACGCTCAAAATTTGTTGTAATATCCGAAAAAACAAATCCCATTTCCACTGTACAAATTCCTTTTCTCAGACGTTTAATATGCCTTTTTTTCAGCTCAATATTCAGAAAATCTATTACCTCTTCTATTGGCTCTACCTTCGCAGATAGCCTCATATCCTCCTTTACAAACGCTTCCGCAGAAATATTGACAATATCTTTCAATGCCTGTATATAAACTGCCAGCTCTTCCTTTGCCGCTTCTGTAAACTGCATATTCTTTTCATGCATTTCCTTTGCGGCATCACAGATATTTACTGCATGGTCAGAAATACGCTCAAAATCGCCGACCGAATGGAGCAAAATAGATAAGGTCTTACTGTCGTCTTCGTTCAGATTTCTGCTGCTCAATTTCACCATATAAGCGCTTAATTCATCTTCATACCTGTCCACTCTGTTCTCAAGCTCTATTACTTCTTCCTCTCCCTTTTTGTTATAACCGGACAGTAAATCCACCGCCTTAAATACAGACTGCTTCGCAAGCTCCGACATTTTTACAGTTAAATCGCGGCAATGTTCTGTGGCAAGTCCCGGCACATCCAAAAATCTTTCATCCAGCAGCCGAAATTCCTTTTCTCTTTCTTTTGCAGATATATGAATCTCTTCTTTATCATCCCGAATCGTAAGACATGCCAGCTTTTCAAGCAATGAACCAAAAGGAAACAGCAAAAGAGTAGCAGTAACATTAAAAGCAGTATGAATTACCGCAATTCCCACAGTATTTGCCGCCTCGTGCATAAAAGGAAAATGAAGTACCGCATTTAAAATGTAGAAAATAACCATAAATAAAATCGTTCCGATTACATTAAAATACAAATGTACAAATGCCGCCCGTCTGGCATTTTTCTTTGCGCCAATTGCAGATAAAAGAGCTGTCACACAGGTTCCGATATTCTGTCCCATAATAATCGGTATTGCTGAGCCAAAAGTAACTGCTCCCGTCGCACATAGCGCCTGCAAAATTCCCACCGATGCGGATGAACTCTGAATAATTGCCGTCAGTACTGCTCCTAAAATCATACCAAGCACCGGATTGGAAAAAACAACAAACAACTCAGTAAATCCCGGTATATCCTTTAGTGGTGATACTGCAAGACTCATGGCATCCATTCCGGTCATCAGAATTGCAAAACCGATTAGTAATGAGCCTGTAATATGCTTTTTTTCTTTTTTGCTGAACATTAAAAATACAATTCCAATAAATGCAAGCAACGGTGAAAATGATGAAGGCTTTAAAAACCGTACAAAAAAATTGTCGCTTTCCAGTCCTGACAGACTTAAAATCCATGAGGTTGCCGTTGTACCAATATTGGCACCCATAATAATATAGACTGCCTGTTTCAGCTTCATAATGCCTGAATTTACAAAACCCACTACCATAACTGTTGTTGCTGAGGAGGACTGAATCGCCGCTGTCACTCCTGCGCCCAGAAGCACTGCCATAACAGGCTTTGCAGTAAGCTTTTCCAGTATGCTTTCCAGCTTTCCGCCTGAAAGCTTCTCAAGACTGTCACCCAAAAGACTCATTCCATAAAGAAACAATGCCAGACCGCCGATTAAATTCAGTAGATTAAAAATATCCATTTCTGTTTAATACCTATGCCTTTCTTCTTTATATGAATATACGGGAATATTTTACATACAGATATATTTTATGGGAATTTATACGGATAAACTCATATGTATAAATTTATATAATATATCCCGTGAATTTATTTACATAAATATCCTATCGTAATTCATATGTATCATATGGGCTATTTTTCCAACGCCCAAAACGATTATATCTATATGCTTTCCAGATATCAAGTTTATTCAGGCAATTTTTCAGATTTTCACTACATGCTGTAAAATCAAATGCGGATGTTTTTAAGTCTGCAAACAAGCAGGTTTGCAAGGATTCCAGTAAATAATCCTGTGATAATTCCAGATATCATCATATAGGGAAGGTATGGAAGAATTCCTGTTCCTACCATAAAAACTGCAGCCATAATCTGCCCCAAATTATGAAAAACTGCTCCAAATATACTTGTAATATAAATATATTTCCCCTTTAATATCCTATTTATAAAACAATCCGCAAAAAAACAGAAAAATCCGCCGCACAGGCTGTAAATCATATATACCATCTGTCCTGCAAAGACAGAAGCGAGAAAAATTCTTAAAAAAAGTACAATCAGCGCATCTTTCCATGAATAAAGAACCAGCACAATCAACGTTACCACATTTGCCAGTCCAAGCTTGATAAAAGGCAGCGGAGTCAGCGCTGGAAGTGCTGACTCCACTGTAAAAATAATCAGTGCCAAAGCAGTATATAAACTTAATAATGTAATTTTTTTAACTGACATAAAATATAATCCCTTTCTGAAGTGCCTGTGGCACTGAACTATTTTTCATTTAGTGAAAACCAAATCAGATAGAACAATTTAGTTTATAATACAGGCCCTTTCTTTCCATCAGTTCCTTATGATTTCCTTCTTCTGCAATTCCATGATTTGCAATATATAAAATCCTGTCTGCATTTCTTATCGTAGAAAGCCTATGGGCAACAATAAAAGCAGTTTTATCCTTTAAAATAACTTCTAATGCCTGCTGTATCAAATTTTCTGTCTCTGTATCAATCGAGCTGGTTGCTTCATCTAATATAATAACCGAAGGATTTTTTAATATAATCCTTGCAAAGCTTATCATTTGTTTTTCACCAGAAGATAAGCCGTCCCCACGCTCTTCCAGCTCCTGATAATATCCATGTTTCAGTTTTTTAATACATTTATCGGCAAAAATTGTCTCCGCTGCCCGAATACATTCCTCATCCGTGGCATCCGGCCTTCCATAACGAATATTTTCCATAATAGTTCCCTTAAAGATAAACGGGTCCTGCATTAATACTCCGACTTCTTTTCTTAACGATTTTAAAGTGATTTCTTTTACATTTTTTCCATCAATCCTCACAGTTCCCTTATTTACATCATAAAATCTGGTAAGCATATTGATAATGGTAGTCTTTCCTGCGCCAGTCGGCCCCACTAATGCAATTGTTTCTCCCGATTTTACATGAAGGTCAAAATTCTCCAGAATATTCACTCCCTCATCATAGGCAAAGGTGATATTGTCAAAATCCACCTGCCCCTTTGTATTTTTCAGCTCAATATCTCCTGCTTCATCTTTAATAAGTACAGGCGTATCTATGGTGTCAAATACCTGTTCCAGATTGGCGGTTACACTGGAAAGATTCTGAATAATGGCGGCGATTTGTGTCAACGGCCCGCTGAACATTCCCATATAGCTGATAAAAATGGCTACTGTACCGGCGTCAATTGCAGAATTTCCTCCCAGAATCAGTGAAAGTGATACCCCATATAAACAGATTGTTCCAAGATTCCAGAAACTTTCTACAATTGGTGTATTTAATTCATTTAATAAAACAATCTTCCACCATGTACGAACACTGGTATCATGAACTTCTTTATATATTTCAGCATTTTTTTCCGCTCTGTTATAATTCTTTACGATTTTTTCACCCATAATTGTTTCCACAAGAAATGCGGTTCTGTTTGAAACTCTCGCTCTGTGAAGGCCGAACCTTTTACGGATTTTATACCTTAAAAAGAACACGCAGACCATAAGCGGCACAACTGTCGCAAATACAATGCCAGTAAGCGGCACGCTGATACTGAGCATAAAAAATGTTACTACTACAATTTTTACACAGTATACCAGAAACAGCAGCACATAATTGGTAAAAAAGTTTGCCAAATCATTGATATAATCTGTTACTCTTACCACGATTTTACCATTCGGCCGATTGTCAAAATAATCAAACGGAAGCTCCTGTAATCGGTAAAAAATCTCCTGCCGGATATTGGCGATAATACTGTGTCCCATTTTTCCCATTAAAGTCTGCTGGAAATAACTAATCGTGATTTCTATGGCAGCCAGCACTGCAAGCCCTGAGATTACAAGCACAAGCTGCCTGTATTCCTCATCCACAACCACCTCATTAATAATATGTCCCAAAAGCAGAGGAGATATCATAGAGGTACAGGCGGCAAAAAGCATAAGCGCACAGACAAGAATAAATATTTTTTTATATGGGAGCACATACTTTAAAATTCTGCCAAGCTGTTTTATATCTATTTTTCTTTCAATTACTTCATTTTGAAAATATGTGTTTCTTTTAGCCATGTAACATCACCTCCTTCTGGGGTTCCTTTTTGACATTCTTTTTCCTATTCTCTTTTTCCTCATTCTCTGTTTCATATTCCGAGTCTAATGTATCATAATCAATTGCGGATTTGCGTTGATTTTCCTGAATTTCATATACCTTTGCAAAATGTCCGCCAAGATTCATAAGTTCTTCAAAATTACCTCTTTCTACGATTTCGCCATCCTGCATATAGATAATTTCATCGCAGTCCACGACAGAAGACATTCTGTGGGCAGCTATCAGAACTGTTTTGTCCGGATAATCCTCTTTAATGGTTTTTAACAGCTTCTTTTCGGTTCCCATATCAAGCGCGCTGGTAGAATCATCCATAACCAGCACAGGAGCGTCTTTTAACAATGCCCTCGCAATAGAGATTCGCTGTTTCTGTCCTCCCGATAGTCCAAGTCCGCGCTCACCTACAATCGTTTTATATTTTTCAGACAGCTCCATAATAAAATCGTGCGCCTGTGCGTCTTTTGCCGCTTTGTGAATATAAAAATCTTCGATATCCGGTGAAGAAAACGCAATATTGGTCTCTACTGAATTCGAGAAAAGAAATACTTCCTGAAATACATAGGAAAATCTGTCTCTTAAAGAGTTTAAGGTGTAACCTTTTATATTTTTTCCGTCAATATCAATTTCACCGGAAGATACATCATGGATTCTCACCAGACTTTTCAAAAGCATACTCTTTCCGCTTCCGGTTTCTCCAACAATTCCCACCTTTTTTCCATATGGAATATCCAGATTGATATTCTTTAACACCTCACTGTCTTCCGTGTCCAAGGTAACATTTTTAAATTGGATATGCGGCTTTTCCGGCGTTTCTTCTGCATTTTCTGCTTCTACAATTCTTGTCTGGCAGTTCATAAAGTTTAGAATCTTGCCGCCTGCAACAAGCTGCTGCTGCATTTGAAAAATAATATTGTTTATCTGCGAGATATGGTCCATAACCTTCATTACATAACCGGAACAGGTTACTAAAAATCCGACCAGCATATATCCCTTCATAACCAGAACTGCACTTACTGCAATTGAGCCGATATAGGCAATCTGTTTTATCGAGCTGAAAATCACCTCAAATTTTGCCGAAAGGCGAATTTGTTTTAAATGTGCATTTTTCAGATTTTCGTTTGAAGTGTTGAATTTATCCTTTTCTACGTCTTCATTGGTAAACGAACGTACAAGCCGGACTGCTTCGATATTTTCCTGTACAGTCAGATTCATGGTACTGTTGCAGCCACGGATAGCTGAATAATTTACTCTGGCAGTTTTTTTGAATTTTGTCAGTGCAATGACAAAAAAAGGCAAAAGTACTACCGGAATTATAAGCAGTCTGAAGTTAATCGTGGTGAGCAGATAAGAACAAATCGTAAGAACAAAGACACTGTCTATCATGTTTGGAAGCATACGGCAGAAAAACTCTTTAAACATAATGGTATCGGAGTTTACAGTCTGTAAAAGTTCTCCTGTATTATACTGTGCGATGGTTTCGCTGTCGAGCTCCATAAGTTTCTGGAAAGTATCCACACGAAGGTCTGTTTCCATATTTAAGCCGAGCCTTTGGAAAGTCATGTTTTTTATATAAATCAAGATAATTCTTATTAGAATAAAGATTCCAAAAGCCGCCGCTATGTGAAAAAACAGCTCAAAAGTTCTTGGCGCGCCGTATTTTCCTGATATGAGAAAGGAAAAAATTCCTTTTTCAGATGGTTCTGTGTCTAAGATGATATAATCGATAAGCAGCTCAGATAAAAGCGGAATCATCAAATCCGCGGTTATGGCAAGAAAGCTGCATATTTGGGCAAAGACCGCCACTGGCAGATATTGCTTCCAATACCTGCGAAAGCCATATTTTATAATATTCATTGTTTTCCTCCTTTACTATTCCACGAGAATTATCTTGTATTAAATATAGTACAAGAAAGGGAAGAAAACAATGATATTTGCTGTTGGTGAATTGATATTTTCTGTTATTTTGATTCTGATTGAGAGTTTAATAACATATGTTTTCACCCCAGAAATCCATACATTCCTGATAGCCATTTGTTTTTGTAAAAGTTTTTTCTGCAAATTCGATAAATTTGGGAATATTCTCTCCTCTCAATTCCAAATCCTCTGGCTGCGATGTGTTTTCTTTATCGCAAGCAATATAGCACATGCACGCAAGAACACAATGTACCATTATATACATCTCCTCTAATTTTTCCGGTAAATCATCTATAATCGTATATTCCCACAGTCCTCCATCTCCTTCTACCACTTCATACAAATCTCCCCAGTCTCCTATATTATTTTCAACATATTCCCTGCATACATGAATTGCATGACATAATACCTGATAGTCTTCCGTATCCAAATCATCAATATACATATCCGCAATTTTCTGCGCAAGTTTTATAATTCTTACTTCAAGCTCATTTGCCATTTTTATACCTCATAAATATTTGAATAACATTTATATCTATCTGCTCTTCTTAAACTCAAAAGATACTTTATCCGTTACATTTCCCGCACTTCTCATATCCCGCCTTTTTGGCTTCCTTCTCCGAATCAAAATATACCCTGTTTTCCTCCATTGGAAGGCTTCCACAGTTCTTTGTATGATATTTTTTCGAAGTTTTATTTCCAATAATTCCAATTTCTTCCTCTGTATCTTTTTCATCTGACAGCTCTTTATCCGACTTTACCTGTTCTCCAGACAGCCAGCTTTCAGAAGGCGACATATTAAAGGTTATGGTTTTTCCATCCGTAGTTGCTACAACCGTACCCTGTTCATCTGTACGAAACACCTTAACACCCCTGCTTCTAAGCTCATTTAACAGCTCCGAATGAGGATGTCCATAATCATTTCCCTCTCCACAGCTTATTACTACATATTCCGGCAGCGCAGCATCCAGAAATGGTTCCGAATTTGCTGTACGGCTGCCATGATGACTTGCCTTAAACACATCACAGTCAATATCAATCCCGTTCTTTAAAATATCTTCTTCCGCTTCCTCCTCCGCATCCCCCGCAAAAAGAAATGTACTCTCTCCATACGTCACCAGCACTCCCACAGAATAATTATTCTCATTATTTCCATACTCGTAATTACATGGAGCGATAATCTGTACTTTTGCATCGCCCAATGAGTAGGTTTTTCCCACTTTCGGATAAGTCAGTTTATAATTCTTCTGCTCAATGGTATCAATTACATCACGATATGTTTTTGTATCTCTCTTTCTGTCCGGCATAATAATTGTGCCACAGTCAAAATTATAAATTGCCACATCCAATCCGCCGATATGGTCCGCATCTCCATGTGTGCCGATTACAAGGTCCAGCTTTTTTACCTTTTGACTTTCCAGATAGGATTTCACTGCTGTTCCCTTATTGTTATTTCCCGCATCAATCAGCATATAATGTCCTCCACATTCAATCAGAGTACAATCTCCCTGTCCTACATCGACATAATGCACGGAAAGTCCCGATTTTCCCGAAGTACTCGCAGGCTCTGCATCCTCCTCGCTGCATCCGCCAAGAAACAGGCAGAGCATTATCATCAAAAGTATTCTTATTATATTTTTTCTATTCATTATTATTCTCCTAACCAATTCTCTCTAATTTCTTTTTCCATTGCTTCTATTTCCAGCTTAAATTCACGCGAGGAAACTCTACTCGCGCCCTGTCCCATAATAATAAGCTGCTCCAGTGCATCTGACGTCACCACAGTCACATTATGCTTTTTGCTAAGCTCGTGTGTTGTTTTTTCAATATAGGCATCTGCTGTCTGAGCCTCTTTTGTATACACTACATGAATGTTGTGATATTCTGCGACCTCACCGGTATTTCCCTTTACCTTATAGGCATCAAAAACCAGAATCACCTCTGTTTTTTTATACCCCTGATAATTACAGAGAATGTCCATAAGCTTTGTTCTTGCAGCATCCAGATTTACTTTCGACAGCGCATTTAATTCCTTCCATGAAAACAACAGATTATATCCGTCTACCAGAAGATAGTTTTTTACGGGTTTTTTATTTTCCCATTTCGCTACATAAGGCTTTTCGGGCCTTTGCTTTTTTTCATGGCCAAGTCTGTCATTATCTGTATTTAAACGTCTTTTTACAGGTCCGAAGGTTTTGATAAAAATTTCTTCCAATTCTTTATCAAGCGCCCGGGAATCTTCTAGCTTCTTTTTCTTTTCTTCCATATTTAAAGATTCCGGCTTACTGCTGGGGACTTCTTTTCTTGTAATTACAGAAATATCCGGATGCAAGTGCATATACTGCTCTACTTCATTCCACTTTACCTGAAAACCTGCTCCATGTGCGCAGAATACGGAACCTGCTGGATTTTCAAGGTCTGCCTCACTGTCATAGCCAATATTTTCAATTACCTCATCCGCATTATGACATTCCTCATATCCCGCAGTTTCACAAAACAACTTTCCCTTTCCTCTTGTATATGAAATCAGTTCTTTGGTATAATCATACATGGTAGAAACAGGTGCCTTTCCTGTAATAATACTGATATCTCCCTCTGATTGCGGAGTGTCAAAACTTCCATACATCTTTTGAATATCCGTCATGGCCCGGCCCAGATTTTCTGTCGGCAACTCAATCCGAAAGGAATAATATGGTTCCAAAAGAACATTTTCTGCTTTTTTTAATCCCTGCCTGACTGCCCGATAGGTTGCCTGTCTGAAATCGCCGCCCTCTGTATGCTTCTGGTGCGCGCGCCCGGCAATTAATGTAATCTGCATATCTGTAATCGGTGAATTGGTCAATACGCCTGAATGTATGCGTTCCATTAAATGAGTAAGTATTAATTTCTGCCAGTTCCCATCAAGCGAATCTTCGCTGCATGCAGTAGAAAAGACAAGACCACTTCCCCTTTTTTTTGGTTCCAGTAAAAGATGTACTTCTGCATAATGGCGCAGCGGCTCAAAATGTCCTACACCCTCCACAGCATTTCTAATTGTTTCTTTATAAACAATACTTCCTGTTCCAAATTCTACTTCTATGCCAAATCTCTCTAAAATCAGACTTTTTAATATTTCTATCTGAATTTCACCCATCACCCTTGCGTGAATTTCTTTTAACTGCTCTTTCCAAACAATATGAAGCTCCGGTTCTTCCTCCTCAAGCTCTTTTAATCTCCGCATAAATTCATGTACATCCATAGACTGTGGAACCATAATTTTATAAGTAAGCACGGGCTCCAGAATCGGAAGCTTGGAATCCGGCTCCATACCAATTCCCTGTCCCGGATAAGTTTTTGAAAGACCTGTGACTGCACAGATACTTCCCGCTTTTGCCTCTGCGACTGCTTCATATTTTGCTCCCGAATAAATTCGTATCTGGTCTGCCTTTTCGCTCTCCCCATTTTTGTAATCAATTAATTGCTTTACCTTTAAACAGCCTCCTGTCACCTTCAGATAAGTCAGACGCTTGCCCTGTTCGTCTCTGGCGATTTTATATACCTTTGCTCCAAACTCTGACGGATAGGAAATTTCCTGTGTATACAATTCCAGCTTATCCAGAAACTCCGTAATACCCTCAAGCTTTAATGCAGAGCCAAAAAAGCATGGAAATACCTTTCTTTCTACAATCAATCTGACGATTTCTTTTTTAGGAATTTTTCCTGATTCCATAAAAATATCCAGTGCCTGTTCCTCACACACAGCTATATTTTCCATAAACTCGGCAGCAGCATTATCCGTAAAATCTACAAAGCCTTCTCCGAAATGCTTTTTAAAATCCTCTAACAGCACTGTTCGCTCGCAGCCGGGCAAATCCATTTTATTGACAAAAATAAAAACAGGGATATTGTAACGCTGCAAAAGACGCATCAATGTCTGCGTATGTCCCTGTACTCCATCTGTTCCGCTGACAACCAGAACTGCATAGTCAAGTACCTGCAAAGTCCGCTCCATCTCTGCTGAAAAGTCCACATGGCCGGGAGTGTCAAGGAGAGTGATTTTCACAGTATTATACTCCAACTGCGCCTGTTTTGAAAAAATTGTGATTCCCCGCGAACGTTCCAGCTCATAGGTGTCTAAAAATGCATCTCTATGGTCTACTCTGCCGAGCTTTCGAATTGTTCCTGTCAGATACAGCAGACTTTCTGACAGAGTAGTTTTTCCGGCATCAACATGGGCCAGCAGACCGATGCATATATGTTTTTTTGGCTTATTTTCAGATGTATTATTCATCGAAAATGCCCCTTTCTGTGGTTTATAATCGTTACATTATATTTTAAATGAAGCACGCGGATGCGTGCGCAGGTCACCAAACTGCGCTTTGCTTCGTTTGATGACATTATATCATAGAAAAAACCGAAAGTCGATGAAATATTAAAACAGCCGCAGAAAAAAAGCAAAAAATCCCATTTCCCATACATATTTTTTTCAGCCCGCAATATATTATTTATAAATCAAAGCAAAAAACAGGAGAAAAAAATTGTTAAAAGCCATGCAAAATGAACTTATTGATAAAGGCAGACTGCAAATTAATGTTGTAAATAATTTTAATATTCCTATCAACAATGCTACTATTAATATTTCTTATTCTGGTGAGCCGGATAGAACAATTGAAAGCCTTACAACAAACAGTTCCGGCTCCTCGCCTGTGGTGGACTTAAATGCACCGCCGATTGAACTTTCTTTAGATGAAACAAATATTATTCAGCCTTATTCTGAATACTCCATTTACGTAACCGCACCCGGTTATGAACCGGTAGATATCTCAGGTATTGAAATTCTTTCCGATACCACGTCTGTTCAGTCTGTCAATCTGATACCTCTGGAGGAAGGTGCGCCTTCAGATATTGTAATACCGGCACACACCCTGTATGGAGAATATCCGGCAAAAATTCCGGAAGCGGAAATCAAGCCGGTCAATGAAAGCGGTGAGATTGTATTAAGCCGTGTAGTGGTGCCGGAAACAGTTGTAGTTCATGACGGTTCCCCGTCAGATTCTACTGCCCCAAATTATTATGTGAATTATACAGACTACATAAAAAATGTCGCATCCAGCGAAATCTATGCCACATGGCCGGAAAGCACCATTACAGCAAATGTTCTTGCCATTATGTCTTTTACACTAAACCGTGTATATACAGAATGGTATCGAAACAAGGGCTATAATTTTACCATTACTTCTTCTACGGCTTATGACCATAAATGGATTTATGGCAGAAATATTTTTAACAGCATTTCTACAATTGTAGATGAAATCTTTGACCAATATCTGGCAAGACCAAATGTGAAACAGCCGATTCTTACTCAGTACTGTGACGGAAAACGTGTTACCTGTCCAAACTGGATGAGTCAGTGGGGCAGCAAGGACTTGGGTGACAGAGGATATTCCGCAATTGAAATTATCAGAAATTATTATGGAAATTCCATGTATATCCGCACAGCAGAATTGATTTCCGGTATTCCGTCCTCATGGCCGGGATATAATCTGACCGTGGGAAGTACGGGAGATAAGGTACGTCAGATGCAGGAACAGCTTAACCGAATTGCCCAGGTTTATACTTCTATTCCGCAGATTGCCGTTGACGGTATTTTTGGCGAAAATACAAGAAGGGCCGTCGAACAGTTTCAAAGTGTTTTCGGGCTTGCCAGAGACGGTATTGTGGGCTTTAAAACATGGTATAAAATTTCGCAGATTTATGTGGGAATTACAAGAATTGCAGAACTTAATTAATGCAAATGCCTGTATTGACTGTCAAAAAATACAGTCAATACAGGCGTTTGCTGTTCAATAATGCAGCCAGCCATATTTCTTCTGTTGTGGCTCCATAACTTTATTTTACAGTTTTAGAATTTCATTTAATTGCTGAATAGAAAATGCCTGATTAAAAATGCGGATATCAGAAATACATCCTTCAAAGCTGTTCTGATAAATATCTCCGCCAAATATCAGCTTTTTCACCTTTCCAATCGAATAACAGCCATCTTTAATTCCATTGTGTTTACCATCTACATAATGGGATATCATATGAATATCAGCATTATAGATAAGAGCAATCTGATGCCACTGATTCTTTTCTATCATTCTTTCACGCAGAGTATCTCTCCATTCTTCCTCCCGAAAATCCTTCATTCGAAAAATAGATGTTCCACTCGGTCCATATGGAATTTCTGACATAAATCCATACTCTGCTTCCAGATAAAAGGTATTTACCCATTCTCTCGGATTTTCATCTTTTATCCAATAGGAAATTGTAAAACTTTCCAAATCGTTAAATTTCTCCGGAAGTATAAGAACATTTTCTTTGACAGCACCACCTTTAAAATACAGTGCTTTCATAGAAGGCTTTGGCCCCTCTTTGTATTCTGGTTTACCGTCGTTATAAAAACACTGATATTTTCCACTGGTGTCCATCAGAGTTTCATTCAGAGTAAAATGAAACTCCTTGAACGGGTTCTCTTGCACTGTTTCACTTTCCTCCTTCACAGCTTTTTTCATTTTTTTATAAAGCTCTCTGACCTGTTCAAAGGAAATTGGCTGGTCAAAAATCCGAAGGTCCGCCAGACAGCCGCAGAATCCCTTTGCATAAATATCTCCGCCAAGAAAAATTACCTTTGGTCCCACAAGATTCAGCACATTTTCCAAAATTCCGCAACGGCTGCCATTCAGATAAACAGTTGATACATGATTCACGCTGTCATAACAGGCTGTGACCATAATCCACTGATTTAATCCAACTACTTCATCGCCGGCATCACACCAGCCGGCGGGGTCATCCTTGTCCTTAATGCGAAATGTCAGGCTCATATCCCACCCCTTCGGCATAATATCACAAAAACCATTTGCATATCCGGCATAATAAACTCCTGACCAGAGCCTTGCTTCCTCTTCCTTTATCCACATACTGATGGTATAACTGTCGTTTTTCAAAACATCAACCGGAAGCTCTACACAGTCATGAAATGGCTCTCCACCATAAAAATGCAGGGCAGACATGCCTTCTATCGGCCCTTTGTCATATTTTACATTACTGCCATGCATAATTCCCTGATATTTTCCTGTATCATCATATAAATGTCCGTCAAAAGAAAAATGAATCTCCTCAATCTCTGTATCAAGATGTTCCTCCAGATAATGGTAGAACGCTTCTTCGGGAATTGGCCTCGAATATAAAAAACCCTGAAACATATCACAGCCCATGCGGCTTAAAAACTGACTCTGGCTCTTTGTCTCAACACCTTCGCAGATAACGTCCATTTTCAGTTTTTTTGCCATAGCAATCACACACGCCAGAATAATTTTTTCATTTTCAAGCAGCGTATCATGCCTTAAAAATACCTTGTCCACTTTTAATGTATCAATTGGAAGGTCTGTCAGTAAATTCAGCGATGAATATCCCGAACCAAAATCATCCATTGATATTTTACCTCCGGCTGCACGAAATTCATCTATCATGGGCCGAAAAGTTTCAAAATTATCTACATACATACTTTCTGTCAACTCAAATTCTATATAGTGCGGAGGTATTTTATATTTTTTAAATAATTCCTTTACATAGTCATAAATTGCCAGATTCTTCAAATGTGCTCTTGATACATTCAATGATACAGGCACAACAGGTTTTCCCTCATCAAGCCTCTCTCTCAGCTTCTGGAAAACCTTTTTGTATACAAAGTAGTCCAGCTCGATTACACGTCCGCTTCTTTCAAGCTCAGGAATAAAATCATTGGGATACATATACGCTCCATCGTTTTTCTCCCAACGGACCAGCGCCTCTGCTCCGATTGCTCTGGTTGAACCTGCCTCTATTTTAGGCTGATAATATACTTTGATATATTCATTCTCCAAAGCCTCAGTCAACGCCTGATGTAAATTTTCCGTTTTCTGCGTCTGCAAACTCCTCTCCTTGTCTGTCATCACTTCACCTCACTAAAATTTCATTAATTAAATTTTATCATCTTTTGCTCGTAAAAGCAAATTGTTTATCAAAGAAATGCTATTTTTCTACTTGACATCAGCATATTATGACACTAAAATAATATACAGCGTAAAACAATGCAAGCGTTTATTACAGCGCCTGTGTTTATTACTCAGAGAATAAAAATTTGGAGGAAAAAACCATGGCTAAAGATATGGATTGGGCAAATATCGGTTTCGGATATATGCAGACAGACAAAAGATATGTTTCAAATTATAAAGACGGCGCGTGGGATGATGGCGTACTGACAGAAGATGCTACTGTCACAATCAGCGAATGTGCCGGCGTTCTTCAGTATGCGCAGACAATTTTTGAAGGTTTGAAGGCATACACAACAGAGGATGGACATGTGGTAGTCTTCCGCCCTGATTTGAATGCCAAGAGAATGAATGATTCTGCAGAAAGACTTGAGATGCCTGTATTTCCGCAGGAACGTTTTATAGATGCGGTTGTACAGACAGTGGCTGCAAATATTGAATATGTTCCACCATATGGCTCTGGTGCTACTTTATATATTCGCCCTTATATGTTTGGTTCAAATCCTGTTATCGGAGTAAAGCCTGCAGATGAATATCAGTTCAGAGTATTCTGTACTCCCGTAGGTCCATATTTTAAAGGAGGAGCAAAACCGATTGTAATTAAGGTTTCTGATTTTGACCGTGCAGCACCTCATGGAACAGGACATATTAAGGCCGGGCTTAATTATGCCATGAGTTTACATGCAATTGTTACTGCACATAAGGAAGGCTTTGCAGAAAATATGTATCTGGATGCGGCTACCAGAACAAAAGTAGAGGAAACAGGTGGCGCAAACTTCTTATTTGTAACAAAAGACGGAAAGATTGTAATACCAAAATCAGACAGTATTCTTCCTTCTATTACACGACGTTCTCTTGTATATGTTGCAAAAGAATATCTCGGACTTGAAGTCGAAGAAAGAGAAGTTCTTTTTGAAGAAGTAAAGGATTTTGCAGAATGTGGATTATGTGGTACTGCTGCTGTTATTTCACCGGTAGGAAAGATTAATGACCATGGAAATGAAATCTGTTTCCCAAGCGGTATGGATGATATGGGGCCTGTAACTAAAAAGCTGTATGATACATTGACAGGCATTCAGATGGGAAGAATAGAAGCTCCAAAAGGATGGATTTTAGAAATAAAGTAATAGTTTCAATATAAAATATCGGTTTCAGTTTAAAATATCGGTTTCAGTTTAAAATCACCTCACTTTCAGG
>CAJTOU010000049.1 GCA_910577835.1 uncultured Lachnospiraceae bacterium
GGGATTATACGATAGAGGTGAACTGGACACACCGATAAGAATAAGGGTTGCCTGAAATGTCAGGTAGAAACTTTCGACAGTCAATCTTTTGACAGGCTGTATGAAATACCAAACTTCTTAAATGAGATAGTTAAGGAATGAACTATCTTTAGAACCCTGCGACTTTAGTCGTGGGAGGTTCAGAGATGGAACTTTTGGAAAGAATGGAAATATTAAAATTGTGCCATCATATGATTCCGCTTCGGTCTATTATCCATACGACGAATATGAGTGGCCAGAAGATTATGACATAACGATATCGCCTTATCGGGAACATAGATGTATCATTGTTTTCAACGATACATTGAAGCCGGATGAAATGCGAATATCACAAAGGATGATAAATAAATATCAGGCTAATTCATCTGACGGGCTTACATATAATTATAAAATATATAATATTCTGGATATCAGATATCAGGTGCCTTCTGTATCAGGAAATACTCCGGTTTATTGGGAACCAGACAGCTTATGCCTGCTAAAGGAAAGCTATGTTGAATTCACGAGGGAGAATCATTATCACTTGTACCATACATTATTTTCCTTATCAGAAACGACGCATAACTCCGGCGCTTATATAATAGAAGTCGGAAAAGAAATATTTGACAGATTCTATTCCTATAATGGAAGCCGAATTATGAGCGTATATCCTGAAAATGAAGCCGAAGCGGAAAATATTACAAATATGCTGGAGGCAATGGGCTATCAGTTGTATCACAAAAGAACCTTTGCTGAAATAAGAAACGAATTGTATGATTACTGGTCGAGAACCTATATCAATGAGGATGGTATAAGAATTTCGGAAGGCTCACCTCTTCCATAAACAAGACAGGGGCTGTCGCACTAAGAAAAGCTTAATGCGGCAGCCTTTGTCTGCTGTTCTGCTTAAAAGATACAGTTTTTAATGAAACCCGCTAAAACATTCACATAAAAAATAGAAGAACAGAAAGTGCCTCTCGTATATTGACTAAAAAATCGATAAATGGTAAAATTCTATAATCACGAAACACTGAATCATACATGGAGGATATAGAGATGTCAAGTACATTTATAACAGATATTACAACGATTCCAGTCGCTCCGCTCAAAATCGCAGCTCTGGAAAGCTGCACTGAGCTTGCGAAAATGGTAGACAGGCATATATTTTTACAGAGGCGCAATCATTCCTCAGAGAGTTCGTCAGAGAGTTTCTCTAAGCGTTCTTCTCAAAATCATTCTTCAATCGAATTTAAAGGTTACAAATGTGACTCTTACCTTTTGCATTGTCATTGTCCAAGATTTGGTACCGGGGAAGCAAAGGGACTTGTGGAGGAGTCAGTCAGGGGTGCAGATTTATTTATTATGGCAGATGTAGGCAATTACAGCCTTACATACACCGCTTTTGGACATGAAAATCATATGTCTCCCGACAATCATTTTCAGGATATCAAGCGAATTATCGCCGCTTCAAGTACTGCGAAAAGAATCAATGTGATTATGCCCTTTATGTATGAAGGCAGACAGCACAGGCGTACAAAGAGAGAATCCCTTGACTGCGCACTGGCACTGCAGGAGCTTGCGGATATGGGAGTACAGAATATTATTACATTTGATGCCCATGACCCCCGTGTAGTCAATTCTATTCCAATTAACGGCTTTGACAATTATATGCCGCCATATCAGTTTATCCGCACGATTTTAAAGGTAGATAAGAATCTTCAGATAGACAATGACCATATGATGATTATCAGTCCTGATGAGGGTGGAATGAACAGAGCGGTCTATTTTTCCAATGTTTTGGGAGTGGATATGGGCATGTTTTATAAACGCCGTGATTATTCCACTGTTGTAAATGGAAAAAATCCAATTGTTGCTCATGAATTTCTTGGAGCTGATGTAGCCGGAAAAGATGTGATTATTGTAGATGATATGATTGCTTCCGGTGAGAGCGTTTTAGATGTGGCGAAAAAGCTCAAGGACAGAAAAGCAAAGAAAGTATTTATCTGTACCACCTTTGGACTTTTTACAGAAGGCATGGAAAAATTTGATGAATATTATGAAAAAGGATATATTAATTATGTTATTACAACCAATCTGACCTATCGCAAGCCGGAGCTGTTAAAAAAGCCATATTATCTTTCTGCCGATATGAGTAAACTGATTGCTCTGATTATAGATACCTTAAATAAAGATGGTTCTACGGAACCGGTATTGTCACCAACAGAGAGAATTAAAACACTGGTGGCACAATATTACAATAAGGAGAAACTGTGTCAGGAAGAATAATACGGAAAAGAAACAGCTATAAAGAATGGTAATAAAGGAAAGGGCATAAAGGAAGGATTGTATAAAGGATGAATTGCAATGAAAAAGTATCAGGGACATGTCATTAAAAATGTAAAACCTCATTCTATATCAGAAGAACTGGAAATAGAGGCTGGAGACGTACTTCTTGAAATTAACGGTGAAAAAATTGAAGATATCTTTGACTATCAATATCTTACAGAGGATGATTATATTGAAATTCTGATAAGAAAACCTTCTGGTGAAGAGTGGATTCTGGAAGTGGATAAAGATTATAATGAAGATATGGGCATGGAATTTGAGGAAGGACTGATGGACAATTATCGTTCCTGTCAGAATAAATGTATTTTCTGCTTTATTGACCAGATGCCAAAGGGCATGAGAGAAACACTTTATTTCAAAGATGACGATTCGAGGCTTTCCTTTCTTCAGGGAAATTATATTACCTTAACGAATATGTCTGACAGAGATATTGACAGAATTATCCGTTATCACCTCTGTCCGATTAATATATCAGTTCAGACGACCAATCCTGAATTGAGATGTAAAATGCTTTCAAACCGATTTGCCGGAGAAGCACTGAAAAAAATAGACAGGCTGGCTAAGGCCTGTATTGAAATGAACGGGCAGATTGTATTATGTAAAGGTGTAAATGACAAAAAAGAACTCAAACGTTCCATAGAAGATTTATCCCGCTATCTCCCACATATGAGAAGCGTGTCCGTAGTACCGGCAGGGCTGACAAAATACAGAGAAGGACTATATCCTCTGGAACTTTTTACAAAGGAAGAGGCCTGTTCTGTGATTGATATGATTGAATCCTATCAGCAAAATTTTTATGAAAAATATGGGCTTCATTTTATTCATGCAAGTGATGAATGGTATATTCTTGCCGAAAGAGATTTTCCAGATGAAGAGACCTATGACGGTTATATTCAGCTTGAAAATGGAGTTGGAATGATGAGATTGTTGTACAGTGAATTTATGGAAGCTCTGCAAAAGGAGAAGGGGTCCGACAGAAAACGGGAGATTTCTCTTGCGACAGGAGTACTTGCGTATCCCATGATTTGCACGCTGGCAAGGGAAATGCAGAAAAAGTTTAAAAATATCAAAGTACATGTCTATAAAATCATCAATCATTTTTTTGGTGAAACAATTACTGTTTCCGGACTTCTGACAGGAGGGGATATTGTAAATCAACTAAAGGGCAAAGAACTTGGGGAGATACTTTTGCTTCCCTGCAATGTATTAAGGGCAGGAGAAGAGGTCTTTTTGGATGATATGACATTAAAGGAGGTCAAAACAGCTTTACAATCAGATGTAAATATTGTAAAATCGGGAGGAAAGGATTTGCTGGATGCATTTACCAGCATTTGCACGCATGAGAAAGAAAATAACAGGGAAGGATTTGTATATAAGCAATGCTATCCTGATAAAGATGGAGGAGATAATGAGTAAACCAATTGTAGCAATTGTAGGAAGACCGAATGTCGGAAAATCTACGTTATTTAACGCTCTTGCAGGGGAGCAGATATCCATTGTAAAAGATACACCCGGTATTACAAGAGACAGAATCTATGCAGATATCACATGGCTTGATAAAGCTTTTACTTTAATAGATACAGGCGGCATTGAGCCGGATAGTAGAGATATTATTCTTTCGCAGATGAGGGAACAGGCTCAGATAGCGATTGATACTGCGGATGTGATTATTTTTCTTGTCGATGTGAAGCAGGGATTGAACGACAGTGATTCAAAGGTGGCAGATATGCTGCGGCGAAGCCATAAGCCTGTTATTCTGGTAGTAAACAAGGTTGATAATTTTGCAAAATACAACGCAGATATTTATGAGTTTTATAATCTCGGTATCGGGGACCCCGTACCGGTATCAGCTGCTTCCAAGCTTGGTATTGGCGATATGCTGGACAAGGTGGCGGAATATTTTCCGGACAGTACTTCAAGTGAGGAGGAAGATGAAAGACCCCGCATTGCGATTGTCGGAAAGCCAAATGTCGGAAAATCTTCTATTATAAATAAACTGCTTGGAGAAAACAGGCTGATTGTGTCAGATATTGCAGGAACAACAAGGGATGCAGTTGATGCAGCCGTAAAATACAATAAAAAAGAATATATTTTTATTGATACAGCAGGTTTAAGGCGGAAAAATAAAATAAAAGAGGAAATTGAGAAATACTCGATTATCCGTACTGTAACTGCCGTAGAGCGGGCAGATGTAGTTGTTCTGGTAATTGATGCCACACAGGGAGTGACAGAGCAGGATGCCAAGATTGCGGGAATTGCTCATGAAAGAGGAAAAGGGATTATTATTGCTGTGAATAAATGGGATGCTGTGGAAAAAAATGACAAAACAATTTATGAGCATACAAATAAAATCAAAGATACCCTTTCTTTTATGCCATATGCAGAGATTTTATTTATTTCCGCACAGACAGGACAGCGCTTACACAAGCTGTTTGATATGATTGATGTTGTGATTCAGAATCACTCGCTCCGTATTGCGACCGGCGTGTTAAATGAGATTATGGCAGAGGCAGTCACATTGCAGCAGCCGCCGTCAGACAGGGGAAAACGGCTGAAGCTTTATTATATTACCGAGGTTGCGGTAAAGCCGCCGACATTTGTGATTTTTGTAAATAATAAGGAACTTATGCATTTTTCTTATACGAGATATCTGGAAAATAAAATCCGTGAAGCATTCGGATTTAAGGGAACTCCTCTCAAGTTTCTGATTCGGGAGCGAAAGGGAGAAGAAGGGAAAGGATGAAAAAATAAGAATGATACACAACGTAATTATATACAAAGGAATTGGTCTGATGATTGGATATATATTCGGAATGTTTCAGACAGGATATATTTATGGAAAAATAAAGGGAATTGATATCAGGGATTACGGAAGCCATAATTCAGGCACAACAAATGTGTCCAGAATTTTTGGAAAGAAAATAGGAGTTCTGACCTACTTTGTAGATGCCTTAAAAGGGCTTTTCGCGATTCTTGTTATGCGCCTGCTCTGTAATACCGGTGTCATTGATTTGTCACTGGCAGCAGACAGGGATGCGTTTGCTTATATTCTTGCCTTATATACAGGCATTGGAGTTGTGCTTGGACATAACTATCCGTTTTATATGGGCTTTAAAGGAGGAAAGGGAATTGCCGCTTCCTCCGGAGTTATTCTCGGAATGTTCCAGTGGCCAATCTTTTTTATCTGCTTTTTTCTGTTTTTTGGCACAACACTGCCAAGCAGATATGTGTCGCTTGGTTCTATTGTAATGATGACAGGATATTTTATCGCGACTCTGGTACTTGGATTTCTTGGTATTCTTCCTGTCACACCGGATTCAGGTATGCTGCCGGAGCTGTATATTCTTGCTTTTATATTTTCCGGTATGGCGATTTACAAGCATCGTGAAAATATAAAGAGACTTTTAAGTGGAACAGAAAGCAAGATTTTTGAAAAAAACAAAAAGACACTGATTGAACAGGGAATTGTAAATGTAGATGATACAACCAATGCGAAGCATTGATTGCATAAAATAATAGGAGGCTGTCATGGCAAAAGTAGGAATTTTGGGAGCCGGTGCATGGGCAATCGCACTTGGGCTTGTATTGAAAAAAAACGGAAATGAAGTAACGCTGTGGACCTGTGTAGACAGTGAAGCAGAAATGCTGATAAAGGACAGAGAGCACAAAACCTCACTTCCGGGAATTATACTTTCAGAAGATATTAAGATTACAATGGATTTAAAAGAGACCGTTTCAGACATGGACCTTATAGTATTTGCAGTAGCCTCCAGATTTACAAGACAGACAGCAGCAAAGCTTAAAAATCTGATAAACAATCAAAAGATTTTAATTGTTTCAAAAGGAATCGAAGATGAAACTCTTATGACTTTGTCACAAATTGTCCGTCAGGAGCTGCCGGATGCAAATGTATCTGTACTGTCCGGACCAAGCCATGCAGAAGAGGTAGGCAGAGAACTTCCGACTACGGTGGTGGTAGGCTCAGAGACAAAGGAAACTGCTGATTATATTCAGGGACTGTTTATGAATGAGGTTTTTCGAGTATATACAAGCCCTGATATTATGGGAATTGAGTTAGGCGGAGCCCTGAAAAATGTAATTGCTCTTGCCGCAGGTGTGGCAGACGGCGCGGGCTATGGCGACAATACAAAGGCAGCGCTTATTACCAGAGGAATTGCGGAAATCACAAGACTTGGTGTAAAAATGGGTGGAAATTTCAAAACCTTTGGCGGACTGACCGGAATCGGAGACCTGATTGTTACCTGTGCCAGTATGCACAGCAGAAACAGACGAGCCGGTATCCTGATTGGGCAGGGTAAAACAATGGAAGAGGCGATGAAGGAAGTAAATGCAGTGGTAGAAGGTGTATATTCTGCAAAGGCCGCCTATAAACTTTCACAGAAATATAATGTTTCCATGCCGATTGTAGAACAGGTAAATCAGGTATTATTTGAAGGGAAAGACGTGAAACAGGTATTATATGACCTTATGCTCAGAGAAAAGAGAGATGAGATAGTAGAAGGATGGACAAAATAGATTTTCAAAAGGGCAAACGCAAGCTTCTGAGAGTAATTTTTGGCCGCACAGTGCTGCTTTTTACTGCATTGCTTTTACAGGCTGGAATTCTTTTGTTTTTCATGTTTAAGCTTGCGGGATATCTCACTTATTATTACTGGGTTTCGATTGTTATTTCTGTTATTATGCTGATTTATATTTTAAACTCAGATATCAACCCTTCCTATAAGCTTGCATGGGGAATTCCCGTGGCTATGTTCCCGATGTTCGGGGCATTGTTCTATCTATTTGTGCATATCCAGCCGGGAGGAAAAGTGATAGACGACCGGCTGAAGGTAATCAATTATGATACAGCCGGATATATGAAGCAGGACCCGATTGTTTTACTGGAACTGGAAAAAGAAGATATCCATTTAAAAAAATTTACAGAATATATGAATAATATTGGTCCATTTCCAATGTGTAAAAATTCGGATGCGAAGTTCTATCCTCTTGGAGACGACTGGTATCCTGATATGCTGGAGAGATTAAAGGAAGCCCGTGAGTTTATTTTTATGGAATTTTTTATTGTCAATCACGGCGTGCTCTGGGATTCCGTGCTGGAAATATTGAAGGAAAAGGCGGCGCAGGGCGTAGAGGTACGGTTTATGTATGACGGAACCTGTACATTTTTCAGACTTCCTCATAATTATCCCGAATATCTGGAAAGTATGGGAATTCACTGCAGAATCTTCTTTCCGATTCGTCCGGCGCTGTCTACTTATCAGAATAACAGAGACCACAGAAAGATTGCAGTAATTGATGGAAAATATGCTTATACGGGTGGCGTTAATCTGGCAGATGAGTATATTAATAAAATGAGCCGGTTCGGACACTGGAAGGATACTGCCGTAGAGATTACCGGCGAGGCTGTAAATACCTTTACCATGCTGTTTTTACAGAACTGGAATATCCAGAGCAGAGAGACGGAGGACGTGTCTCTTTATGTCAGAGATTATAAGGTAAAATCAGAAGGGTATATTATGGGTTATACTGACAGTCCTTTTGATGATATTAAGGTAGGGGAGTCTGTATATATGGACATTTTGTATACTGCAACAGAGTATGTGCATATTATGACCCCCTATTTGATACTGGACAATGAGATGATTACAGCTCTGTCCTATGCGGTAAAAAGGGGCGTGGATGTAAAGCTTATTATGCCTCATATTACAGATAAGCCATATGCCTATATGGTTGCCAGAAATTATTATGAAATTCTGTTAAAAAAAGGTGTGAAAATATATGAATATACGCCGGGCTTTATTCATGCAAAAGAATTTATCAGTGATAATAAAAAAGCGGTAGTAGGCTCTGTAAATCTTGATTACCGCAGCTTATATCTGAATTTTGAAAGTGCAGCCTATCTGTATGGTGTAAATGCAGTGAAGGATGCAGAGACAGACTTTTTAAATACCTTAAACCAATGTGAAGAAATTACACTTGCAGACTGTCGAAAATATAGTAAAATAAAAAAGACAGTCGGAAAACTCATGTGGCTATTCTCACCATTAATGTAGTGAATTTAAATATAGATAGAACAGCCTTCTAAGGGCTGCGTCATAGGAAAAGAGGAACGATTTTCTTATGAAAGAACAAAGTGCTTGTAGTACTATAATTTGAGATAGCCGTTTTGCACTTTGTTCAAAATAGAGCAGCCCTTCTAAGGGCTGCGTCATAGGAAAAGCGGAACGATTTTCCTATGAAAGAAGAAAGGAGATATACATCATGGAAAAGAAACCATTTGTTACATTAGAAAAGATACAGGAGATTGTAAAGACATACCCTACCCCTTTTCATATTTATGATGAGAAAGGGATTCGAGAAAATGCAGAAAAACTTCAGAAGGCATTTTCATGGAATAAAGGTTTTCGAGAATACTTTGCAGTAAAAGCCACCCCGAATCCGTTTCTTATCAGCATTTTAAAGGAATATGGCTTCGGAGTAGACTGCTCCTCTATGACAGAGCTTATTATGGCGGATAAAATGGGATTTTCAGAGAAAGATATGCAGAATGGAATTATGTTTTCTTCCAATGCGACTCCGGCAGAGGAATTTATATATGCCAGAAAGCTTGGAGCCATTATTAATCTGGATGATTTTACCATGGTGGACTTTCTTGAAAAGACAGCCGGTATTCCTGAAAAAATCTGCTGTCGTTATAATCCGGGCGGAGAGTTTAAAATCAGCACGACAATTATGGACAGTCCCGGCGATGCGAAATACGGCATGACAAAACATCAGATGATAGAGGCGTTTAAGCTTCTGAAGGCAAAGGGCGTAAAGGAATTTGGCATTCATGCATTTCTTGCCAGCAATACAGTGACAAATGAATATTATCCCGTTCTTGCAAAGGAACTGTTTGAACTTGCTGTGGAACTGAAAGAAAAAACAGATGCCAATATTACCTTTATCAATCTGTCAGGAGGAATCGGCATTCCATATACTCTGGATAAGGAGCCAAATGATATTATGCTGATTGGACAGGGAGTAAAGAAGGTATTTGAAGAGGTGCTTGTGCCGGCAGGACTTGGTGATGTCGCATTATATACGGAGCTTGGAAGGTTTATGATGGGACCATACGGTGCTCTTGTGACACAGGCGGTTCATGAAAAGCATATTTATAAAGAATACATAGGGTGTGATGCATGCGCGGCAAATCTTATGCGACCTGCGATGTACGGCGCATATCATCATATTACAGTGCTTGGAAAGGAAAATGAGCCGTGCGACTGCAAATATGATATTACCGGTTCCCTGTGTGAAAATAATGATAAATTTGCCATAGACAGAATGCTTCCAAAGATTGAAATTGGAGATTATCTGTTTATCCACGATGCAGGAGCACACGGCTTTGCCATGGGTTATAATTACAATGGAAAGCTGAAATCGGCAGAGCTTTTATTGAAAGAAAACGGAGAGGTGCAGATGATTAGACGCGCAGAGACAGCAAAGGATTATCTGGCAACGTTTGATTTTTGTGACATTTTTAAGGATGTAGAATAAGAGGCAGTCATGAGATATTTGGAAAAAGAGATTTCAAAGGGAAGAGATTTGGAGACAAATATTCCGAAATTTATTGTCAGTATGATGAATATTTACCACAGATATTCCCATGTAAAATTGTGCATGAATTATTTTACCTATTATGAAATGGTCGGTGAAAATGAAATACAAGACAGGAAGCTTTCAGAACTGACAGAGAGAATGAACAAAGTAATAAAAGCTGTTGTTCAGGAATCTTCCGCAGATATACTTGCAGAATGTATTGCAGAGACAGAGGCAGTACGAAATGAGATTATTCATATTATGACAGGACTTACCGCCTGTGTGGATATTTTTAATATTTATGAATACTGCCTGAATCGTGTGGAATACAGATATAAGGACAGTTCAGAACTTTTACAGTGCAGTGACGAGGAGCTGACAAAAAATGTGCTGCAATACATATTAAAGGATAAGGATAATGTGGTGATTAACAGTAAAATCTGTGAAACCGTCAGACAGCTTCCAATCCGGATGACCAAAAGCCATTTTTTTGAGCTTGTAAAAGAAAGTCTTAAAGTATATAAAGAAAGTGAAACCGGCAGTGTAGACGATTTTCTGTATATGCTGCGTACCGTTTCCATGCTTGATATTCCGGAAGATGCATTTGTATTTACAGATAATACATTAAAGGAAATTTATCAGGAATTTACAGGTGTTGATTTTTCAGACATTGACAAAGAGCAATATAATCGTTTAAGCGGCAGGCTTGGCTTTGCGACAGATTATATTCAGAAAGAAGTAGATTGCTATATGCTGCTTGCAGAAAATATTAATGATTTATATGTAATTCTTTTATCTTCAAAGGAATATTATGGAAGTAAAATGCCAAAGATTCTTTCAGGGTTTGAAAATAATCAGGATAAGCTTTTACTGGAAAAAAGAGAAGAAGAGAACTGTAACATATTGATTGAAAAAGAAAACAGACTTTTTAACGGAGTCAGCTATGATGAGGTTTGTGAAGAAATAGAGGATGGATTTTTATTTCTGGAGGGCAGACAGGAAAAGTATGCGGAAAGCTTTCAAAAATCGGAATATCTTTTAGATACAATTGCAGAAAGTTATAAAGAAGCTCTGGAAAATCTGGATGCAGTCGAAGTCTGCGGGTATTTTGACAGAATCCGAAAGCTTGTATCAGGAAGCATTTTTGCAGAATTTTATGAGGCTCCAAAGAGACATAAAACAGCAGGTATGGAATATATCAGCCAAAAAGGAGCAGAACTGGAGCAGGAGCTTACAGAATTTTTTGGAAAAAATACAAAAAGTGTAAATCGCGCAGTAATGGCACATATTTTATCAGAGCTTCCGGTATTTTTTAACAATGTGGAGGAAATAAAGGATTATATCTATCATTCTCTGACGGGCTGCAGGGACAGTGCAGAGAAGGCGGCAGTAACGGAAATATTGACCTCCATGGCTTCGGAGGATTTGTAATGGAGTTTTATGATAAACTGTATATTGGATACAGGGTTTCTGACAAAGTGGAAAAGATAAAAGAGAAGCTTCTGAAAAATGAATTTATGCCTTTTATTCATGTAATCACTCTTCCTGTACATATGGGACAGGGTATGTTGGAAATTTATCCTGCCTATATTCTGAGACAGGAAAGTTATCAGAGCAGCGGATTAAAGATTGTGGGAATTGCTGCTGACAGGGGAGAGGCATATATGCTGGTGCAGCAGATTGCAGAGGAATGTATGAAAGCTACTGGAACTGTTGATTTAAAAAATTATTTAAAATTTTAAGCGGGGAATATTATGTTGGGAATACTGTTATCTATTTTGAAAATATTGGGCATAATTCTTCTGGCAGTGCTGGTGTTCGTTCTTCTGGCAGTGCTGTTGCTTCTGTTTGTGCCTGTCAGATATCGGATTTCCGGAAAATGGAATACAGAGGAAAAAAGAATAGAGGGAAAGGTCACATGGCTGTTTCGGCTGGTGCATATTTCAATGTCAGCAGATAAAGACGAACAGCAGATAGTTCCCAGAATTATGGGGATAAATTTAAAAAACAGGAAGAAAAAAAAAGAAAAATCAAAAAAACGGGAAAAAAAGAAAAGAAAAAAAAGAGAAAAGAGAAAAAAAAGAAAAAAAAACAGTTTAAAGGAAAAGAATCCTGAGGAAAAATCAAAAAGGAAAGAAACGGAAAAAAAAGTGGAAGAACAAAGAAAAAAGGAAATACAAGAAGATATGGACAATTCTGAAAATACCGATTGCCAGCAGGACGACCAGAGAAAAATAAAGGATGTTACACAGAATTTGAAAAAGAGTATATTTCAGAAAATCCATGAGAAGATAATAAGTGTACTTTCTGCTATTGCCAAAATAGCAGAGACATGGAAAAAACTTTTGGAAAATATACAGGAATTACAGCAAAAAAAGGATAAAATCTTCGACTTTTTCTGTGAAAAAGAGGCTCTTGAAGCAAAGGACAAGACGTTTAAGATTGTAAAAAAAACAATTCGTCATATTCGGCCGCAGAAATTAAAGACATCTGTAAAGTTTGGAGCGGGAAATCCCGCCTATACCGGTCAGCTTTATGCTCTGTTATGTCTGATGTATGGAATATATGGAAAAGATATTATATTAGAACCGGATTTTGAACATACAATTTTAGAGGGAGAATTTCAGCTCAAGGGTAGAATAAGATTGATAAATCTGATATATTATGTTATATATTTATATAGAATAAAAAAATTAAGAGAATTTATTGAACTGTTAAAGAATTTATAGTATGGAGGTTATTATGGCAGAGAACAGTAAAAAGAACAATTTTGATACAACGGTGAAATCACTTTTTGAGGGAATGTCCGGTGTGCTTTCTACAAAGACAGTAGTTGGAGAGGCAGTAAATATTGACGATACCATTATTCTGCCACTGGTAGATGTATCCTTTGGCATGGGGGCAGGAGCAAGAAGCGGCAGTGAAAAGGAAAGTGCATCGGGCGGTGCAGGAGTGAAGATGTCTCCAAGTGCAGTACTTGTAATACATGGAGGAACAAGCAAACTGGTAAATATTAAGAATCAGGATACCATAACCAAGGTGCTTGATATGATTCCGGACCTGGTAGATAAATTTAAGAACAACAGTCAGAAAGAAAAGAACGAAACAGGCATGACAGACCAAGAGATTATTGATGTGGCTACCAAGGATGCTTCTCAGGAATAGCAGACAGTGTATGCTTTTACAAATGAACTGCATAAACAGGCAGCTTATACACAGACTTTGATTGCAAAAATAGACAAAGCATTTTGTTCTGTTTTCTGCATATACTAATAATAAGCTTATATTTTGGGAGTTTTATGTGCAGAAAATATGCGGATTTATTTTATTCTGGATGGCTGTGGGAATGGTAATCGGGATGCAGCTTGAATGTAATTTCTTTGTTGTCTGCCTGATTCTTATTATGCTGGTTCTGGGATTTAACCTGTTTTGTAAAAGATAAGGAACAAATTGCTTGCAATACTGTAAGTTTATAAAGAGCTTTCTTGTGCTTTGTTCAGCAATAGCAGCTCTGCAAAAGCTGTTGATGGGAAGTGCAAGGCAATTTCCTGTAAAGGAAGAAACAATTGGGCAGTCAATGCAGCCCATAAATGTATGGATTGTATCATTAAAGGAGTATTATCATGAATCATATTACACTGACAGAGTTAAACTACATGGAATGTGCCAGATATCTTGGCTATGGAAAGAATGCTCCTGATGAAATGACAGAAAAACTTATGAGGGAGTGCGAATCTGAATTGCTGGATTATGCAGTCCCTCGTTTTGTATATAAAATATTTGATATTGACAGGCAAAATGAAAAAATAAGGCTGTCAGGAACAGAGCTTTGGCTTACCGGAGATTCCATAAAAGAGCATTTGGCTGAGTGCAGCAGACTAATTCTGTTATGTGCTACTCTGTCCGACAGTGTGGACAGGCTGATAAGAAAAAAAGAGATTAAGGATATGGCAAAGGCTCTGGTTATGGATGCAATGGCGGTTGTAGCTGTGGAACAGGTATGCGACAAGGCGGAGGAGCATATCAGAGACAAGTATCTGACAAAATATACAAGTGGATATTTTACATGGCGTTTCGGTTTCGGCTATGGGGATTTGCCCCTTGAGGAAGAACGAATGGCGCTAAGTCTTTTGGATGCGGATAAAAGAATCGGTGTCCATATGAATGACAGCCTGATTATGTTTCCAAGAAAGACGGTTGCATGTATTATCGGTATCAGCAAAGAAGAAATCAAATCCCGTAAAAAAAGCTGTGTGTCCTGTAATATGCGCGATAGATGCAAATTCAGATTAAGAGGTGAACGGTGTGGATTTTAATACATTATTAAAAGAAAAGAACTATATATTATTAGACGGCGCAATGGGCACAATGCTTCAAAAAAGAGGCTTAAAGCTTGGAGGAATACCGGAAGAGCTGAATATTACTGCTCCGGAAACGATAGAAGAAATACACAGACTTTATATTGAAGCCGGCTCAGATATTATTTATACAAATACCTTTGGCGCAAATAGGTATAAGCTTTCTCATTCCAGATACAGTGTGGAGGAAATTATAAAGGCGGGAGTATCTATTGCGAAACATGCATGCGGACAGACATGCCTTGCAGCCCTTGACATCGGCACTATTGGGCAGCTTTTAGAGCCTGCCGGAACACTGTCATTTGAAAGGGCCTATGAGTATTATAAAGAAATGCTTATTGTGGGAGAGCAGGCAGGTGCAGACCTTGTAGTATTTGAAACCCAGACGGATTTGCTGGAATTAAAGGCGGCGGTGCTGGCGGCAAAAGAAAATACAAAACTTCCGATTCTCTGCACCATGACCTTTGAGGAAAATAAGAGAACCTTTACAGGTGTATCCGTTTCTGCTATGGCAAAAACGCTGGAAGGACTGGGAGTATCAGCAATTGGTGTAAACTGTTCTTTAGGACCTGTGGAATTATATGATGTTATTAAAGAAATGGCAGAGTGGACAAATCTTCCACTGATATTAAAGGCAAATGCGGGCCTGCCGGACCCTGTTACAAATGAGTATAACATTTCTGCCGATGAATTTGCCATAGAATCTGCAAAATCGGCAGAGCTTGGAGTAAAATTTTTTGGAGGATGCTGTGGAACAGATGAAGGCTTTATAAAAAGACTTGCACAGGTATTAGATACTGTGGACTTTTATACAGAGCGAAGAGAGGTAAAAAGAACAGCTATATGTTCAGCTTCCTGCACTGTGGAACTGAATGAACCCAGAGTAATAGGAGAAAGAATTAATCCAACAGGAAAAAAGAGGTTTAAGGAAGCGCTTTTAAATCATGATATTGATTATATTCTGGGACAGGCAGTGGAGCAGATTGATGCCGGAGCGGATATTTTAGATGTAAATGTAGGTCTGCCGGGAATTGATGAAAAAGAAATGATGGTGACAGTATTAAAGGAACTTCAGGGAATTACAGATGTTCCGCTTCAGATTGATTCCACGATTCCAGAGGTAGCGGAGGCAGCTCTCAGAGTATATAATGGAAAGCCAATTCTAAACTCTGTTAATGGAGAAGAGAAATCTTTAAATACAATTCTTCCGCTGGCAAAAAAATATGGTGCATGTATTATAGGACTTACCTTGGATGAAGACGGAATACCACAGACAGCAGAAGGAAGATTCAAAATAGCTGAAAAGATACTGCAAAGAGCTCTGAAATATGGAATACCGAAGGAGGATGTAATTATTGACTGTCTTACGCTTACTGCAAGCGCAGAGCAGGACGGAGTAAAGGAAACACTGAAGGCGCTTTTTCGGGTAACAGAGGAGCTTGGATTAAAAACAGTTCTTGGAGTGTCTAATATTTCCTTTGGATTGCCAAACAGAGAATTGATTAATCATACTTTTTTGACAATGGCCTTGGAAAACGGGCTTACTCTTCCGATTATGAATCCAAATATTGCTTCCATGATGGGGGCTTTTCGGGCGTATAAGCTTTTAGCTGGCTATGACAGGGATTCAAGAGATTTTGTGGCCAATTATGCAGGTGTGGTAATGAAAACTTCAGCAGTCAGCAAAGAACAGGATTCAAAAAAGTCTTCCGTGACAGAAACAGTCGAAAATAATACAAAAGAAAAATTAAAAGCAGCTCTGGAAAATGGATTGAAGAGTGAAGGAGGTAAATATACCTCTATGCTGATTAATGAAGAAAATGTTGATTCTATGGAAGTAATTAACCATATTTTAATTCCTGCACTGGATAAAATAGGAGCTGATTTTGAAAAAGGAAAAATATTCCTGCCACAGCTTATTTTATCTGCCGGAGTCGCCACAGCATGCTTTGATGTGATTAAAGATAAGATGCGCAGAGATAACAGTGCACCTGCTTCTAAAGGAAATATTGTGCTTGCCACGGTGAAAGGTGATATTCATGATATTGGAAAAAATATTGTAAAGGTGCTTTTGGAAAATTATGGGTATCATGTCATAGATTTGGGAAAAGATGTGGATTATCAGAAGGTAGTGGATGCCGCAATTTCATATAAAGCCGAGCTTGTGGGACTTTCAGCACTGATGACGACTACTCTGGTATCTATGGAAGAAACCATAAAGCTTCTTAAAAAGAATCATGTGCCTGCAAAGATAGTAGTAGGTGGAGCAGTGCTTACACCTGAATACGCAGAGCAGATAGGTGCGGATTTCTATGCAAAAGATGCGAGAGAAACTGTGGAAATTGCAAAAAAAGTAATTGGAGAACAAAGTGATTGTGAAACTGTAAATTCATAAAAACCTTCTGCAAAAAAACCTTTTGGATTCTGTTTGGAAGATAGCTGATAAATATTTTCTTCTGAAACGTCAAGTAAATAATTGGTCATTTTGCATAAAACCTTTGACTAAATTATAGAAATGATGTAGAATATGATTAATAAAGAAAAGAAAGAGCGGCAGTTTGGATAAAAAATTGCGATAGAGGACGAAAATGAAGTTTTGACGGGTGTACGAAGAATAAGGGAGATTGTGATGAAACCAAAAGGAGGAAAATCATGAATATGCAGAAAAAAGCGCCAAAACCAGAAAAAGATAAAAAGGAGAAGATAAAAAAGGAAAAACCAGTAAAGGTGAAAAAAGAAAAACCAGTAAAAGTAAAAAAGGAGAAACAGAAGCCGGCAAAAATAAAAAAGGAAAAAACACCAAAAATCAGAACAAAAGCTGCAAAGAATACTGGAAAAGTAAGACCAGCAAAGCCTAAAAATCCAAAGAAACAGAAAAAAAACAGCAATAAGGCTGCCTTTACACGAAAAATGGGAGCCAAAATGATGGTAGTGATTCTTCCGGTTATTATGATTTCCATGACTGTTTTAACTGTTATCAGCGTTCAGTCCGGCAGCAAAAGTATTAACAGTGAAATTTCCTCAAGAATGGAAGCAGAGCTGCAGGTTCAGGATGACCAGGTTACCAGTTATTTTCGTCAGATTACAGATATTGCGGATATGTTGTCTAATGCAGTGCTTACCAGCTTTGACAGAGTTGATATTGTCGCATATGAGAATCTGCTGACAAAGGTAGTGGAAGAAAACGATTTTGTTGTGTCGAGCGGAATCTGGTTTGAGCCGTATGTATTTAATCTGGAGCAGAAGTACACAGGACCTCTTGCAAGAAAGGACAATAATGTTACATATATCTCTACGCCTTACAGTGAAGAGGACACCAATTACACAAAACAACAGTTTTATTCAATTGCACAGGCAGCGACACAAACCATTCTGACAGAAGCTATTTATGATATTACTCAAAATACTTTTAAAATAACGGCTGTTGTGCCATTGATTTGTGATGGAACAACGCTTCTTGAAACAACAGAACCGGAGGTGACAATACAGGTAATGCCAACAACAACCAATACAAATGTCTCAAGTGGCCTGGGGACAGAGACACCTGAACCGGAGGATTATGTAGTAAAGAGAACCGGTTTTATCGGTTGTGTTACCATAGATGTAAAGCTTGATGATATCAAAGAATTTATTGAATCCACCACTGTCGGAGACAAGGGAAAGGCAACACTTCTCTCTGCTGAGGGAACTTATATGGCAGGAAGCAGTCAGAAAAATATTTCAAAAAGGCTTAAAATTACCAAAGAAGAAAACGAATCACTTGCAAAGGCAGGAGAGGAGATTGTCGCAAATCAAAACGGCAGGGTAACTTATACCGAAGATGGTGAGAAATATAATATTTATTATAGTACTCTTGGAACGAATGGCTGGAAGGTTATGATTACAATTCCACAGTCGGAACTGACTGAATCTGTTGAAAAAATGACGATTCTCATGATTCTGGTATGTGTTGCAGCCGCCTGTGTGACAGCAGTGGTAGTAGCACTGGAGGTAAGCTCTATTATTAAGCGGATTAATAGAGTAAAGAAATTTGCCGGAATACTTGCGGATGGAGATTTCACTACGGAGCCAATCAGAGTAAAGACAAAAGATGAACTCGGAATGATGAGTGAATCATTAAATATCATGTATGCAAACAATAAGGAAGTAATTGAGAATATTGCAGAACATTCAGAACAGATTGATGATTCCAGCAAACGTCTGAATGAAGCGGCGCAAAGACTGACTGAGCAGTTTAAATCCATTCAAAGTCATATGAACGAGGTAAATGAATCCATGCTGACGGCAAGCGCTGCAACGGAGCAGGTAAATGCTTCCACAGAAGAAGTTCTCTCAAACGTAAATATGCTGGCAGGAGAAACCAAAAACAGCATGCATCAGGTATCTGAAATCAAACAGAGAGCAGCTCAGGTAGGAGATAACAGCAGACAGGCATATAATTCAGCCACAGAGCTTTCTGTACAGTTCGAAGAAAAAATGCAGGTTACAATTGCGAATGCCAAGGTGGTAGAAAATATCGGAGAACTGGCTTCGGTTATTTCTGAAATTGCAGACCAGATTGATTTGCTTTCGTTAAATGCCTCTATTGAGGCAGCAAGAGCCGGTGAACAGGGAAAAGGCTTTGCAGTAGTGGCTACTGAAATCGGAAAGCTGGCAAAGGAAACTACGGAAGCAGTTGACAGAATTCAGAATACCATTGTTGATGTACAGAGTGCATTTGATGATTTGATTAATGCATCCGACGGAATTCTTGATTTCGTAAAAAATACAGTTACTCCTGATTATGACAAATTTGTAGGGGTTGCGGAGCAGTATGGCGAAGATGCTGAAAATATTGTAAAGCTGTCAAAGAATATTTCCGATATGTCAGGCAATATTAAAATGATTATGACAGAGGTATCCGCAGCTATTCAGAGTATTGCAGAAGCATCACAGACAACGGCAGATATCAGCAGTGGAATTATGCTGGCAGTGGACGAGGTAACAGAGGATGTAAATGATATTTCGGGAATGTCCGAGGAAACCAGTAGTATTGCAGTAAATTTAAATTCTGTGGTAGGAAAATTCAAATTGTAAATTTTCAATAAAAACAAAAAGAGCATCCGTTGGATGCTCTTTTTTCACTATCAAATAAAGCTGTTTTGTATCTTTCGCCTGTTTTGTAATTAAGCTCTTTCAACAAATCCTGCCCTCAGGCATCTGGTACAAACGTTCATCTTTCGGGAATTTCCGTTTACGTTTACTTTTACAGATTTTACATTTGATTTCCAGATTCTGTTTGATTTTCTATTAGAATGGCTCACATTATTACCAAAGTGAGCAGCTTTGCTGCAAATCGCACATTTTGCCATAATCTACACCTCCTTGCATAAGCGTAACTGGTCATTGAACAATCAGAGCTTGCGCTGATTGCATGATATGACCGCAACAAATGGTATTTTATCAGAATTAAAGATATTTTGCAAGCATTTTTAAGAATTTTATTGAAATTCTTTGCAATTTATCAGGCTTAGTGGTATACTAATAAAAAATAAGGCTATAAAAGGAGGATTTGGCATGAAAGGAATAATCACCACCGCAAATGGTAATGTTACAATAGATGAAAATGTTATAGCAAAGTATGCAGGAACTGTCGCCGTAGGATGCTTTGGAATTGTAGGAATGGCAATAATCAGCATGAAGGACGGAATCGTCAGACTTTTGAGAAAGGACAGTCTTACAAAGGGAATCAATGTTGACATAGATGAAGACAATGAAGTGATTTTAAGCTTCCATGTCATTGTGGCATATGGAGTATCTATTTTTACTGTATCTGATAATTTGATATCCAGCGTCAAATATGAAGTGGAGAAATTTTCAGGATTAAAAGTAAAGAAAATCCAGATTTATGTTGAAGGTGTAAGAATTATTGACTAAGAAAGATGTAGGAGGAACCAATCGTGGGCAAAACGGTAGATGCACTGCTTGCACAGAAAATGTTTCTTGCAGGCGCCAAAAATCTTGAATCAAAAAAGGAATGGATAAATGAATTAAATGTATTTCCAGTTCCGGACGGCGATACAGGAACAAATATGACACTGACCATTATGTCGGCGGCGAAAGAGGTAGCCGCTTTGGATAAGCCGGATTTTAAAAGCTTGAGCAAAGCAATATCAATGGGCTCCCTTCGCGGTGCAAGAGGAAATTCAGGAGTTATTTTGTCACAGCTTTTCAGG
>CAJTOU010000050.1 GCA_910577835.1 uncultured Lachnospiraceae bacterium
TGGCAATTCATCTCATGACTAAAGTCACGAGTGTTCTTGCCACTTCTAATAAAATCCATACCAGTTCCTGTATCTGACAGAAATGGTCTAAATTTACCGTCCACATAGGGATAATTTGCAAAAACAGTTCCCATCATTTTGCAGAACTCCTCTGAAAAATAAATCTGTGTTTCCCGCTTCTTTAACAGTCCTGTGATTTTAAACTCTCTTTTTATACAATACTGTCCATAATCAAAGTTTTCATCATCCATCTCCTTATGCCAGTAGTCTATCGCATAGTCTTCGTATTTATCTGTTTTATCCATCATATTGCGGTCATAAAAATAAACTGTAAGCGTTTGTCCCAATACGTCGATATTTGAAGAATATAATACGATTTCATTGCTGTTTTGCGGAAGTATGCCCGTCTCCAATTCTTCCTCTGTCAGCATCCGGCAGGATTTCATATAATTGGTATTGTCAAGCGGAGTAAATTTATCATTTTCATCTGTATAATCAACACCATTTTGATAGTAGTAGTTTATTTTATTTATTATTCCATACATTTCTATATAATCAATACCGTTTATCGTTTTTGTCTGCTCAATTTCACCTTCTGATATCATAATATTATCCGGTTTTTCAAACAAAAGATAGGTCTGGTCCTCTGATTTTTCCGCATTCTCCTGCTCAATATTTAAAAGAGAAACATCTGTTGTTTCCTTCTCCTTTTTGGATTTATCAGATGTAGCTTTGTTACATCCCGTTAATATTAATATTACTGCAAAAAAACATATTACTATTCGCTTCATTTTGACCTCTTATATTCCAAAAGCTGTAATTCGGCTCCATTTAACTGATTTTTATCCACATAAAAAAGAAAGCCGCTCAAATTTAAAAAGAAATAAAAGTCTGTATTTCCTCCCAAGGAACTCAGAAATTCCATGTTTTCATTTTGATTTCTGTAATTCTGAAACTGAGCTGTCACCTGTCCGTTTTCATCGACCACATCATATTTCCATAATGTATAATCATTATAAGGCAGAGCCTTGCGGATATAAACATTTTTTCCATCATATTCAGGATAAAGCACCTTATAATCAGTTTCATTATCTGCGCAAATATATAAATCTTCTGTATTTTCATCTATATGATACTGATAAAACTCATTGTCATCGTATTTCTTTTTATATATCACTGTATTTCCTACAACGATATAATCTTCAGATGCAATATTGGTAACAGGTATTTTTTCTATCTTCATACTTTCTGTATTTAGTCTATATAAATCTCCCATTCCGCTGTTATCAGACTGGATATAATAAACATAAGAACCGATTCCTTTTAGATACATTAATGCGCACTCACCGTCTTTTTGCAATAATGTAATACATTCCGGTTTCTCGTTTCCATCTATTGGGATTCTATATAAAATATTGCTTCCATTATTATAAAATGTTTCACTTCGACCATATGTACCAAAATTATAAATATAATATAAATACCCTTTGTGCTGTATATACCAGATAGAAAATGTTTCATCGTTAATCTGTTCTGTAACATTTTCAGAATAAAAACACTTTGCAAGTTCACATACTTTATTTCTCTCTGCGCCATCCAATGATATTTTATACAGACATAAAATTTCTGCTTTTCCGTCGTCCGAATATTCTTTTAACAACGTATATAAAAAATGATTATAATAAACCAAGCCTGAAGCAGCAGGCAATATTGCGTTACATGTAATCTCTTCTTCCGGAATATATTTATGGTGACAGTCAGGCTTATTACATAAAATATGGAATAACTGCGTTTCTTTATCAAAAACATATAAATACATTTTATTCTGTAGATAATAGTAAGAATCCTCGCCTTCCGCAAAATCCATATCATTGCTCAGATAAAACTGGTGGTCTGTATTGAATTGAAAGGTCTGGTCTTCTGTTACTGATATAAATTCCTCTGTGTTTTCTATTATAGCCAATCCCTCTGGGAGTGATATTTTGCTTTCCTTATTGTCCGCCACAGAAGAAAGGTCAGATTTCTCTGTCTTAGTTCTGTCACAGGCAACGCATATAACTATAAATGACAGCAAAATACCACTCAATAATAATTTATGCCTCATATACTCTCTGCCTCTTGCCTACAAAAGAACGGACTGATATCCCATATAGTTAGTGACTTTATCCCCTGATGAGCCATAATAACCTTCCGTTCCTGCAGAACGATATGTTCTTCCGTCGCCTACAAGTCCGCTTGCTACGCATAAATTAGCAGAATAATTATTTGCATATCCTATTGTAGAATAAGCTACTTTTGTTGAAGTGACTTTAGAGCCTCTAACACTGTAATTCATCCAGCAGCCAATCTTCAAATAAGAACGTACATTAATATATACTCTACCTTCTACATATTCATAATAACGGCTATATTTGACTATTTCAGAATCTGGCTTTGGTGGATACACCATATACTGTACTGCAAATGCTGATATAGTTTGACTTATTGTCATAATACATACTAATGCCAACATTACAATCTTTTTTGAAACTTTCATTTAAATACCTCCATTCTAATAATTATTTTAAATACGCATCTAAAATATTGTTTAAACGACTATTATATTAACATATATTTCCAATAGAATCAATCTATTTTGTATAAATTTGTACAATAAACCTATAAATTATTAAATTTGTTTAATTTTATATGTTTTCTGATTCTAAAATAACACTTAATATTTTCATAAAAAAGAGCCTGAAACACTGATACTTCCAAGCTCTTTTTTAATCTGGAAATTTATTATGAAACGCTGTAATACATATTTTTTTCTTATCCTTTTGGTTAGAATTAAAACAAAAGAACTGCTTTACAGACAACAATTCATAAAGCAGCTCTTTACCATACAGATTTTCTTATTCCACAAACATCATATTTACATCACAGTCCGTTGTCACCCCGTCTACTTTTCCATCGCTTGCATACTGCCACATATCTACCTTATATGGCACATAAATATTATCGCTGTAATATGCGAACCACAATTTATACTCCTGAAGTTCCTCCAAATCAACCAGCTCCGATATCGTAGCAATATTTCCATATAACATTGCTTCATATCCTGCGTCTTCTATTTTTTTCATAAATGCCTTTGCAATTTTTGTCATTTCATCCTTAGGCACCGCTTCATGCCTTGCAGTATCGCCTGCAATTTTCTCCAAATCAAACACTACCGGAAGATTGATTTTATACGGCTTTATCGCCTTTAAAACAAAATCCGCCTCTTCTTCCGCTTCTTTTTCCGAAATCGCTGAGGTAAAAAAATACACTCCTGTATCTAAATCCTCTGCCAATGCGCCTTTTATATTATTGTCAAAATTAGAATCCGCCACGATTTCACCAGAACCATAACCTCTGACACCTACACGGACCATGGCGCCGTCTATACCATAATTTTTCACAGCTTTCCAGTCAATAGCTCCCTGATATTTCGAAACATCAATAACATTCTTTGTCACAGCCTTTCCATCTACTTGAAAGCTTCGAAGCCCCGTAGTTTCATCTGTTACAAATTCGCCGTCGGAATAATCTGCCATTTCCACATCCAGAATCGGCACAAACTGATAATTTGGTGAACCTGTATATACAAGATATTTTCCTTCATACTGTTTTCTTAAAAAAGAAATCACACTGCTTTGTCCGCCGAGTCCCTCACGGAACTGTTCCATTACAAGCTCATTTTCCTTGGCACGCTCTTCTTCTAGCTTCGAAGCCACCTCCTGTGTTACAATACTGTTTTTGTTATCCTCTAAATACTGATAATCTTCTTCCAGATTTTCATAATTGTCCTTCAGTTCCAAATGCTTTCTTACCAGATAACCGGAAACTCCCATAACAGCCACAAGCACTGCCACAAGAGCTCCTGTAAAAATTTTAACTCCGTTTCCTTGCTTTCTTTCGTCCATTCCTGACCTCTACTCCTCTATCATAAAAAATGCACAAAGGTTTCCACGTTTTCCTCTGCTTGCCCTGTGTGAAAATAAATCTTCGTGATTACAGCAGGTACATAAATCAGGAAATGCTATATTTTCCTGCGGTATGCCCGCTTCTGTAAGCACTCTGTTATTTGCCGCCCACAGGTTTAGATAATATTTATCGCCTCTTTTTAAAACAATCTTTTCCATATCCCATACGTCAAATGCTTCTCTGTTATTCTCAAAAGTTTTACATTGAAATATTTCACTGTGAAACTCTTTTGCAAAATCCTCTGCAAGCTCTTTGCTTACTTCATAACAGTTGACACAGATAGACGGACCTATCGCAGCTTTGATATCCTCCGGCTCTGTGCCAAATTCCTGCTTCATTCTGTCTGTTACAGCCTTGCCGATTCTTCCAATCGTACCTTTCCAGCCGGAATGTGCAAGACCTATTGCCCTGTTTTTTTCATCTGCGAAATACAGCGGCACACAGTCCGCAAAGGTTGTAACAAGCGTGATTCCCTTCTCATTTGTCACCAGTCCGTCAATATCAGAATAATCCTTTGGAAGAAATACATTTTTCCCTGCATCCTCCCGATATACTCTTTTTATATTTGCAGTATGTGTCTGGTCTGACATCACCGGATTTTGAAATCCATGAGCTTCCAGAAAAAGTGAAAAATTTTTTCTGACATTTTCGGGACGGTCTCCCATTTTTATGGAAAAATTCATGCTTTCAAACTGTCCGCTGCTCACACCTCCTGCCCTTGTGGAAAATCCGTCTCTTACAAAGCTCATATTCTGAAATATATGATAACGAATCGATGGGATATCTCTTCCTTCTATATAAGTAGTTCCCATCTCTCCAGCCTGAATATTTTCTGTTTCTGTGCTTTCTGTTTTTATATTTTCTATTTTTATAAGCATCTTCTACCTCAACTAAAGCTGTCTCCTGTCCTTCCGGTTTTCATATCTTCCATTTTCATATTTCTGATTTTTCTGTTTCCCACTTTTCCATTTTCTGCTTTTTTATTTCTTATTTTTATAAATGCTCTAACTTAATTCAAATGCATTTTCAATATGCAAAAACTCCTCTCCTGCAACCGCTATTACATCAAACCTACATGGTTTTTCGAAGGCATTCTGCTGATAAAGATAATACTGCGCAGACTTTATAATTCTCTGTCTCTTTTTATATGTAACCGCCTCCTGCGGATAACCATTTTTTATACTTTTTCGATATTTTACCTCTACAAATACAATTGTTTCTTTATCTCTGGCAATTAAATCAATCTCGCCAAAAAAAGTATAAAAATTTTGTTCCAGTATTTTATATCCTTTCTCTTTCAAATAAACCGCCGCTTTTTCCTCATATTCAAATCCCTTTTGCCTATTCAATGCTTTGCTGCCACCTTTTCCTTTATTTTATCCATTCTGTCCACAAAAACAAGCACTTCTGCAATTACTCCGTACAGCTCAGGTGGAATCATTTCACCAAGTTCCAGTTTTGACAGTGTCTTTGCAAGCTTTTCATCCTGATAAACCGGAATATCCTCCTGCTTTGCTCCGCTTAATATCTTTTCTGCCAATGCACCTTTTCCTGTTGCTATTACGACCGGAGCTTCATTTTCAGGATTATATTCAAGGGCAACCGCCACTTTTTTCTTTTCCTTTTTTTTCTCCTTCATATATTTCTCTCCTATGCCCTTACATCAAAAGAAAATCTCTTTATATTCTGTGCCGGCTTTTCGGCTTCAAGAATCTGCTCAAATGGCAGCTTTTTTTCAGTGATTTCATCTACGGATAGCGACACAGAATAACCAAGCTCCTCCAGTCTTTTTTTCAGCTCTGGCAAATGTACCTCTACAAGTTTTATGGATGCATCATTATCCAGAGTAAACTTTGTTGAAACCTTTCCATTGACAAGAGAAACCTTTACATCCGTTGCTCCAAGATATTCCATATCCAGATGAAGAAATGCTGTCAGAGGCCCGTCTTTTGATGACTTGTTTTTCTTTCTGCTTAATACATACAGCTCTCCTGTCTGCTCTCTTCCGTTTAATTTTACGGGAAGCTGTACATATGCCGCCATTTCATTTAAATCCGACATAAAATTCATATTGTTTTTCAAGTCGCCGGCAGCAGTCATAAGTTTTGACTTTCCCTCTCCCGAAGCCTCTAAAAGCTCCGTCATTTTATCAGCCGTCTTCGCAATATTTTCATACAGTTCCTTTACCGCCTTTTCTCCTTTTTCTGCAAGTTGCTCAGGAGTAAGCAGCAGCTTTTCCTTAATCGCTGTTTCTATTTTCTTTACCTCATCTGATAAGTGCTGTTTCATTTCTAAAATTGTTTTATCCGCTGATTGATTTAAAATCTGCTGATTTTCAAGCTGATTTGTTTTATTATTTGTTTGCAGATTTTCATGCAATGTATTTTTGCTGTCAGTCTGCTGAGTTTCATGTGGTTCTGTTTTACTGTCTGTCTGTATATTTTCATGCAGCACACTTTTATTATCGAGCTGTGAATTTTGTTGATTCAGCTTTACAGATTCCTCGGAAATTTTACCACTTTCCGGATTTAAAACTTCCATATTTTTTCCTGCTGCCTGTGTCATTTCACCTGTATCTGCCGTTTTTGGCACAGTAACTGTTACCCTGCCGTCAGGAGTTTCTATTTGATTCCCCACACTCTGAAACAGCTCCTTTAATTTTCCAAACAGCTCTCCTGTCTTTTCCAAAGACTGCATGGTTTCTCCGTTTTCCACCATGGAAGAAAGCTCTTTTACAATTCCCTTCATCTGGTCAAGAAGCTTTCCTTCCGCATTTTTATATGCCTCAAACTGTGTAATATTTTCCTGTGTTACCGGAATATTATGACTTTTTAATGAAATAATTGTTTCCACATTTGCACTTTTAAACTGACTCAGCAGCCTGCCAATATCTGCCATGGAATTTTTATCAATCGGCATGCCATAACTCATCATTTCCTTTACTGCTGCCATGCTTCTTTCTGTCACCGGAAGAGATGCCTCCTCCAACGTTTTTATCAGAGAGTTTTGCATATTGTTTCCCTGTATGCTTTCTCCATTTTCAATAAACGGCTTCAGCAAAATTTTTGCACCTGTATTGTCTTTAACCAGAAAAGACAATCTGTCTCCAATATTTACATTCATTCCATTTTCCAGCACAGCATTTAAAATATATTTTCCTACCTGTATGCTGACCTGATTTCCCTGAACATTCAGAATATCCCCCTGAAAAGCAGAACCCTTTGGCGCGTTGTATAAAGATAGCTCCCCTGACTGGACTAATTTTTGCTGCTCTCCCGATTGTACTGGTTTTTCCTGAATCTGCGTCTGATTCGTCTGAAGCTGACTGTTTTCCTGCGGTGTGAGATTTGTAATCTGCATTATTATCCCCTCCTGTCTCGGACACTCCGCTATTCTGCAAAATTTACTATAAAACTTTTTCTATGTATAGGCGACGCTCCTTTTTCCTTCAATGCCTGAATATGCTTCTCTGTTCCATAGCCCTTATTTGAGGCAAAATCATACTCCGGATACAGTTTATCATACTCTGTCATCATTCTGTCTCTTGTTACCTTTGCTATAATGCTTGCTGCCGCAATGGAAATACTCTTTGCATCTCCTTTTATAATCGGTTCTTGTTTATAAGAAATTTCTGGTATTGTAACGGCATCTACCAGCACAACATCGGGCTTGTATTTCAATCCCTCGATAGATTTTCGCATGGCACTGTAAGTTGCCTGCAAAATATTTATCTCATCAATTACCTCTGGCGATTCTATACCAATACTTACATCCAGCGCCTGCTTCATAATAACCGAATATAATTCTTCTCTTTTCTTTTCGGAAAGCTTTTTAGAATCATTAACATATAAGATTCTGCAATCTTTTGGAAGAATCACTGCACAGGTAACGACAGGTCCCGCCAGAGGTCCTCTGCCTACCTCGTCAATTCCACATATGTATTGAGCCTGACTGTATTTTTTTTCATAAACACACATATTTTCTATACGCTTCAGCTCTTCTTTGTATTTTTCCACTTTTTTTTCATACTGCAAAATAAGCTTCTGCACTCCCTGTCTCTCATCTTTTTGAAACTCCTCCAGTTTTTCAGCCAAAGCTGCTTCCTCTGTATTTTTCAGTATTTCTTTTATTTCTTCTATTTTCATTTTTATTCTATTCCTCCAAACTTTCCAAAAGGATAGATGCGAAAAATGGCCTTTCCTATAATATCCTGTCTGTTTTTACAGCCTATCTTTCTGCTGTCAAGGCTGTCATTACGGTTATCCCCCAAAACAAAATATTCATCTTCTCCAACCAGCACCGGCTCCGAGGCATCATATCCTTCCATTTTTTCCTGATTCATATAATATCCATAATTATCTTCAAGCTCTTCTCCGTCAATATAAATCTTCCCGTCAATAATCTGAACCGTTTCCCCCGGAAGTCCGATAATGCGCTTAATATAATGCACAGGCTCTTTTTTTCCCGCCTCCATTTCATTAAAAACAATAATATCAAAACGCTTGGGCTCTCCAAACCGATAGGAAAGCTTTTCTACAATCAACTGGTCTCCGTCTTCAAGCGTGGGATACATGGAACTTCCACTTACACTTGTTCTCTGTCCTACAAACGCCAGTACAAAATAAGTCAGTGCAACTGCCAGAAAAAGGAAAAAACTGGCTTCCAGAAATGCTTTCAGGCTCTTTTTTGCTTTCTCTTCTTCCATAAAATCCCCTTTTCTACTGATATTTCAAAGAACCAACCGCGTTAAATGGCCATAACCGAAAAGCGGCCTTTCCAATAAATAAATCACGTGTCACTGGTCCCACATCTCCTGAACGGCTGTCAGAGCTGTGGTCGCGATTATCACCCATGACAAAATATTCATCAGAACGCAGAGTATATGGTCCATAATCCTCCAGTGTTTTTTTCTCTTCATCATAAATTCCATAGTATTCTTTTAATTCCTCAGAATCAATATAAATCGCATTGTTTTTAATTTCTACTGTTTCTCCGGGAAGCCCTATTACACGTTTAACATACCATGTATGAATATCATATTTATAAGAAAATGCAACCATATCATAGCGCTGCGGGTCTCCTTTTTCATAGGCAAGCTTGCTTACAAGAAGAATATCATTATTTGACAGTGACGGATTCATAGAATCTCCGACTACTCTCATTGGTGCATATAAAAATTTATTAAATAATAATACAGCAGCTACAATTACCGCAATATATAAAACCACTGTAATAACCATCTTTTTTAAAGCTTTTTTCTTCATTTTCTTTTCCTATTCCATCAGACAATCAACGCTGGCTGGCGGCGTATCAAGGGTAATCCTTCCAAGCTTTCCGCTTCTGAAATCATCAATAAGCTGGCGGGAAGCCTTTTTTATATCATAGCTTCCTCCCTTTAAAAGACATCCTCTTACCTTTGCTATTTGTTCTATATTATATACAATATTTTCAGAAGTTTCAATGCCATCTATCTTCTTTAAATCCTTTTCTTTTATGCTATCTTCCTTTATGTTATATCTTTCTTCTATTACACCCGGATACGTTTCTTTCATAAATTTTAAAAATTCCGCTGCCAGTTCCTCTACATTCAATATATCATCATTAATTGAACCTGTCAGTGCAAGTCGAAAGCCCGCTGTCTGGTCCTCAAACTTTGGCCACAGTATTCCCGGTGTATCGAGAAGTTCTATTTCCTTTCCAAGTTTAATCCACTGTTTTCCCTTTGTCACTCCTGGCTTGTTTCCTGTCTTTGTACATGCTTTTTTTGCATAGGAATTAATAAATGTAGATTTCCCTACATTGGGAATTCCCGCCACCATTGCTCTTACGGGCCTGTTTAAAATTCCTCTTTTTCTGTCTCTCTCTATTTTTTCTTTACATGCCAGCTTTACCACCTGATTAATCTGTCGGATGCCGGTTCCGGTTCGGGAATTTATTTCCGCCACAAAAAAGCCTTTTTCCTGAAACCATTCCTTCCAAAGCTGATTTTTCTTTTCATCTGCTAAATCAGATTTATTTAAAAGAATCAACCTTGATTTATTTTTTCCCAAAGTATCAATATCGGGGTTTCTGCTGCTCATTGGAATTCTTGCATCCAGCACCTCAATTACAATATCGATTAGCTTTATATTTTCCTCCATCATCCGCTTTGCCTTGGTCATATGACCCGGATACCACTGATAATTCATTGCTGTCTCCCTTGTCAATCTCTTATTATTTTATTTCGTCAGTTTTATTGATTGTTTTTATTCTTATTTTATCATTCTTATTTTACTAAATGGGGAAATAATCAGCCATGCTTTTCCAAGAATATCACTTCTTTTGATATTTCCCACATACTCAAATCTGCTGTCCTGACTTAAATGTCGGTTATCTCCCATAACAAAATACTCATTATCATTTATTTTTATTGTGCTGCTTGCTGAACCGCTCTCAAAATTCCCATCACAATATCTGTCTTCTATTTCTTCACCATTAATATAGATTTTGCTGTCAACAATCTGTATTTCTTCTCCCGGAAGACCTATCACACGTTTTACCACATATTCTTCCTGACCGGAAAGTTCTGATTTATATACAATTACGTCATATCTTTTAATATCTCGCAGCTCATAGGATATTTTATCAATCAAAATCTCCTGTCCGCTTTTTATCTTATCCGACATGGAATTTCCAACCACCTTTATTTTATCTCCAAGAAATATAATAAGAAAAACTGCAGCGGCTACAATTACAGTCACATCAACTATCCATTTTAATATTGTATCTGTTAATATATTACGCATTGGTTTTGGATTAAAATAACTCATGGCTCCTCCAAAATTTTAATTCAAATAATAAGCATTAAAAACAGGACAAATACCAGATGGTATCTGCCCCTGTCTCCAGAAATTATTTAACTAATTCTTTTACTTTTGCAGCCTTACCAACTCTGCCTCTTAAATAGTTCAGCTTTGCACGTCTGACTTTACCATATCTGACTACCTCAACCTTTTCGATAGACGGAGAATGTACCGGCCATGTCTTCTCAACACCGATACCGTTGGAATTCTTTCTAACTGTAAAAGTCTCTCTTGAACTTCCACCCTGTCTCTTCAGTACAACGCCTTCAAAAACCTGAATTCTTTCACGGTTTCCTTCCTTAATTTTGGCATGAACTCTGACTGTATCACCGACACTGAAATTTCCTACATTTTCCTTTAACTGTTCAGCTTCGATGCTTCTGATAATTTCATTCATTTGTGTGACCTCCTGACTATATTTTGATGTTCAATAATACTTCTTTCTTCCGTATCAGAGGACCATCAATCTTCTTTTCACAACTTCTAAATGGTATCATAAAATCAGAAAATTGGCAAGTATTTTTTGCATAATTCCATTTCCTTTTTATCAAGCGCTGCTTTTTCAAGCAAATCCGGTCTTCTCTCACAGGTTCTCTTTATCGACTGTTCACGTCTCCATTGGCGGATATTCGCATGATGCCCGCTTAAAAGAACCTCTGGAACCCTTTTTTCCATAAATATTTCTGGTCTGGTATATTGCGGATATTCAAGAAGTCCATCAGAAAAGCTTTCTGTTTCTGCACTGATATCGTTGTTTAACACTCCCGATATATTTCTTGATATGGAATCAATCATTACCATTGCCGCTAATTCCCCGCCGGTAAGCACATAATCTCCTATGGACACATTGTCTGTCACAATCATTTCAAGCACCCGTTCATCAATGCCCTCATAATGTCCACACAGAAAAACCAGCGTTTCTTCTGCTGCCAGCTCCACTGCCATTTTCTGCTCAAAAGTTTTTCCCTGAGGGGTCAGATAAATAACTCTCGGTTTTGTTATGGATTCCGTTCTTCTGCATATATCCTGATAACAGTCATAAACCGGCTGTGCCTGCATAACCATTCCTGCGCCGCCGCCGTAAGGATAATCGTCTACATGACCATGTTTTTCAGTTGTATATGCCCGAATATCCATACATTCCAGAGACAGCAGGCCCTTATTTATGGCGCGTCCTATAATACTGGTATTTAAACCCTGTCTGACCATTTCCGGAAATAATGTCATTACATAATACTTCATTTAATCCACAAGTCCTTCCATTAAATGTACGGTAATCCTGCCCTCCTCAGTATTGATGTCGAGAATGCATTCGTTAATTGCCGGAAGTAAAATTTCTTTTTTTGTTTCTTCATTTTTGACAATATATACATCATTCGCCCCTGTCTGAAGAACATCATATAAAAATCCAAGTCTGACGCCGGTATCATCATAAACATCAAGATTCAGCAAATCAGCAATAAAATATTCCCCATCTTCTAATGGAACTGCATTTTCTCTTGTAACAAGCAAATCTTTGCCTTTATATTTTTCAATATCGTTGATATTGTTATATTCCTTAAATTTTACAATTACCAAATTTTTAAAAAAACGCACAGACTGTACTGTAAGATTTAATTTTTCCTTTCCGGTATCAAGAATTACCTCTTTCAGCATTTTAAAACGCTCAGGGTCATCTGTTGTTGGAAATACCTTGACCTCCCCCTTTAATCCATGCGTATTTGCAATTACTCCGACTCTTAATAAATTCTCCATAAATCCTCCAAATTGTTTTAATCCTCTTGCAGTAATCAGAAATTACCTTCACTGCCGTTAAATTTCATTTTTAAAGAAAAAAATGAAAAACCGGCGCAACATGCACCGGCTATTTTGTTACTGAACAATGTCTACAATAACTTTTTTATCATCTTTAGACGCCGCAGCTTTTACAACTGAACGAATAGATTTCGCTATACGCCCCTGTTTTCCGATTACCTTGCCCATATCGTCGTCTGCTACCTTCAGCGAAACGATAAGTGCTCTTTCGGTATCCTCCTCTGTCACAACCACCTCATCAGGATTGTCCACAAGAGCTTTTGCAATTACTTCTACTAACTCTTTCATATCGTATATACCTCATGCTGTCAACATTGACTGGCAGCCTTGCAGACCTGCCTTATTTTTCAATGCCGGCCTGTTTAAATAATCTGGCTACTACTTCTGTTGGCTGAGCGCCGTTTGAAAGCCATTTCTTTGCTGACTCTTCATTGATTTTTACAGCACTTGGCTCTACATTAGGGTCATAGGTGCCGATTTCATCAATAAACTTTCCGTCTCTTGGAGACCTTGAATCTGCAACAATAATTCTATAGAAAGGAGCTTTCTTCTTTCCCATTCTTCTTAATCTTATTTTTACTGCCATTGTAAACTTTACCTCCTTGGATTTGTATTAATATGCAGCCGGCTTAAATATACTGGCTGCTTTATATATAAACCTGCAGAGCAGGTCTATTATCATTTTTTCATCAGAAATTTTTAAGCAGAATAACGATATGTTCTGTAACGACGTTTTTAAAACGGCAATTTCAACTTGCTAAACAGCCCTCCGCTTCGTTTTCCACTCATCATGCCGGACATCTGCTTCATCATTTTACGCGACTGTTCAAACTGCTTGACCAGCCTGTTTACCTCTGCGATATTTACACCTGCGCCTTTTGCAATTCTTGCTTTTCTGGATGGATTGAGAATAGAAGGATTCGCTCTTTCCTCCAGTGTCATGGAATAGATAATTGCTTCGGTTCTTCCGATTGCCTTTTCATCCGGCATCTGCGCACCCTTTATCTGCCCGCCGAGACCCGGTATCATATTCATAACGTCTTCAAGGCCGCCCATTTTCTTAATTTGCGCCATAGATTCGAGATAGTCGTCAAAACCAAATTCTGCTTTTTTAAACTTCTTTTCCATCTCCTTGGCTTTTTCTTCATCGACTGCCGCTTCCGCTTTTTCAATCAGAGTCAGCACATCGCCCATACCAAGAATACGTGAAGCCATTCTGTCAGGATAAAACTGCTCTAAATCAGACAGCTTTTCGCCCATGCCGACATATAGAATCGGTTTTCCTGTAACGGAACGAATCGAAAGTGCCGCACCGCCTCTGGTATCGCTGTCCATCTTGGTGAGGATTACGCCGTCAATGCCTATTTTTTCTTCAAAGACTGATGCGACGTTTACCGCATCCTGTCCTGTCATGGCATCTACTACAAGTACTGTCTGTTTGATATCAATATTATCCCTGATTTCTACAAGCTCTTCCATCATGGATTCATCAATATGAAGACGACCTGCGGTATCAATAATCACCAGATTGCAGTCATTTTTCTGAGCATGTTCTAATGCGGCTTTTGCAATATTTACCGGCTTATGATTTGTGCCCATTGCAAAAACAGGAACTCCCTGCTTTTCGCCGTTTACCTGAAGCTGCTCGATTGCTGCCGGCCGGTAGATATCACACGCCACCAGCAGAGGTTTTCTGCCCTTTGACTTGTATTTGCCGGCAAGTTTGGCCGCAGTTGTGGTTTTTCCGGCACCTTGAAGGCCCATCATCATAATAACGGTGATTTCATTGGAAGGATTCATGGCAAGCTCTGTTGTTTCAGAACCCATTAAAGAAACCATTTCTTCATTTACAATTTTAATCACCATTTGACCCGGTGTAAGGCTGCTCATAACATCCTGACCAATAGCGCGCTCTGTAACAGAATTTATAAACTGCTTTACTACCTTGAAGCTTACATCGGCTTCCAAGAGAGCCATTTTGACTTCTTTTAATGCCGTTTTTACATCAGCCTCGCTCAGTCTGCCTTTTCCCTTTAATTTTTTAAATATATTCTGCAGCTTATCCGATAAGCTTTCAAATGCCATATAATGCCTCCTGTTTTTTGGCAATCAATATTTGTATTGGTTACATAATTGAGGAATTAAAAATATGTTTTGCCAGTTAAAATTCTTCCAGAATATGATTTGATATTTCCATTATCTCTTTTATAAGTGCAGAATCCCTTGTTTCATCAAAACGTCCTGCAAGCTGATTAATTTCAGAAACAAGTTTTTTTGCTTTTAAAAATTTATCAACGAGATGAAGCTTATCTTCATAATCCTGAAGAATCTTATCACAGCGTTTCACCAGTTCATGAACTCCCTGTCTGCTGATTCCTCTCTCGGCAGCAATTTCACTGATTCCGATATCGTTCAGAATATAATCGGTATATATATTTTTCTGATGTTCTGTCAGAAGCTCGCCGTAGAAATCATAAAGCAGGGCTTTTTTTACAATTAATTCCATATCAGTACTCCGGTGATAAAAGTATATGCTTGAAGCACAAGGGGTATTGTACATGATGTGAAAAAATTTGTCAAGTATTTTTCATTGACAAATTTGTTTTTTTATTAAAATGACTTGTTAGAAGATATGCGCTTTTACAGAATGCCTGCTGTTAAGCAGGCATTCAAACTATTTATATAATTGTTCATTTACTCTTTGGCGTTTTTTTGTAAAAATCATCGCTTTAAGTATTCCGCCAGATACAGATACCAGCAAAAGCCAAAGCATAATATTGCTGCTGTCTCCGGTTTCTGCTGCTTTCCCTTCAGTCTGCGGGCTGTCAGAAGTACTGTTGTTCTTATCTTGTCCATTATTTACATCTTCTGTATTCTGATTATCCTTTTCAACAAGAGCATAAGTGCTGAAGCTCCTTACAATAACCGTATAATAATTATCTGCCGCAGAGCCTTTAATGAGCGTTTTGCTTTTGTCGTCGTTTATGCGGTACAGAACCATATTTGCTGCATTATATTCTGCCGGAATCGGGTAACTTACGGTAACAGTACCGTTAGGCTGAACCTTATTGCCATCTGCATCCTCAAAATAAATTTCATACAACTTAAATTTCCTGCCAATCTCTGAAAGCACAGTTAATGCGTTCTCATAATCAGTTCCAGAAATAACAGACTTTACAATAAGCTTTACTCCTTCCTCAAATACACCTTTGTCAGCATGAACCTTTATTCCTGTTGCTGAATCAATAATGTCTACTGCCGGAGACAATTCGACTGGTTCCTCCGGCTGGAATCCCGGATTATTCTCGTCTGCTTTTGTTAATGCAGACCAATCAAGCTTCATTAAAACATTTTGGCTTCCATTTCCCTCAGCAATCGTTTCCATAATAGGAACAAATATGCTCATAGGCACAAACCCGTCTGCATCCGAAACAGCATCTGAAACCAGCCTGAACTTGATTACATTTGGATATAAGTTATCTGCATCATTATACTGGTCAATAATATCATTCCCAGCACTGTCCTTCTGTGTTGAAATCACCTGCACAGGCATTGTCGTTCCATTTGGAATGCCGAATTCATTATAGGTATATCCATTCTCATAATACGAAATATCCGCAAGATATCCAAAAAGATTATAAATTGAAAGACCTTTAAGCTGAAGCGTAATATAGTATTCGCCGTTTATAACCTCAAGCAGAACCTTGTGTACTATGGCATTGTCAGCCATAGAATAGTCTTTTCTGTTCGGCTTAAACATATATGCGTAAAGATAATAGGAACCATCTTTCAGACTGTCTTTATTAAGAACCTCATTTTGAATCTCCGCAAGCTCCTCTATTGCTGACTGTACGAAATTTACCTGACTGTCTACCTCCTCCTGAGAAGCCACAGGGTCAGAATATACCATTTCCGCGTTCTTTATGACTTCTAATAAAGCATTAAAACTGAGTTCTGTGTATTTGTTGTCTGTATTATCTATTGCTTTGGCTTTTTCAAGTATATCCTTTAAAGCTGACTTGTCTATATTCTCTGCTCCTTCCATCTCAAATGTAAGAATTGTACCATCGAAATCTCCTCGATTTAATCCATCAAGGTCCCCGTCAGTAGATTCACCATCAAACAGCATGGATATTCTATTTCCATATGCAGCGATATCTATCGCATAATCAAGATTGATTCCTCCTATCATATCAAGAAATATCCTGCTTCCTTCCATATCGTAATATGCAATAAAAACGTCTCTGCTTCCTTTATTAATATTTGAAAAATCAAAATCTGAGCCATAGCCTGAGCCTAATACAACATATTTTCCCGCAAGCTCTATTACCTTTACAGCCTCACCCTTTTCAGAGCTTTTCAAAACATCACACCACTGTATAACTCCATTTGCATCACATTTCATAATAAACGGATTTTCATATGAGGTTCCTATTCCCTCAAAAGTGCCTGTTGACGACTTTGTGCTTCCTGCAAGCATAAATCCACCGTCTTCTGTTGCTGTTACGCTGTTGCAGTAATCATTACCGTCGCCTCCGTAGGATTTTGCCCAGATTAATTCGCCATTTTTACTGATTTTTACAATAAAAATGTCAAATGTATTTCCATAGTAAGTCAGATTTTCAAAATCATCAAATGTATATCCAAGATACGCATAACCTCCCACAATATAGCTGCCATCCTGAAGAACTGTTGTACCAAAAGAAGCAGACTGCATACTGCTGCCACTGATTACCTTTTTCCATTGTTCATTTCCCTCTTTATCGCATTTCATCAGAACAAGGTCAAATATGCCCCTATTAAATCCTGCCATATCGCCGTCTTCGGAATTCGTTTCAATAAGCAGAACACAGCCGCCATCCTCAGTTGCCTTTATCTGTTTAATCTGGTCGTAGGCCGAACCGCTAAAGCCTTTTATCCATAACATTTGACCGTCAGAATCATACTTTGCATAATATCCGTCTATCTGACCATGTACGCTGCCTTCAGAGTTCAGCACTGCAAAAGTTCCTGATGGAGTACGGCCAAAGCTTTCCTCATATCCTCCGCAGACATAATACCCGCCGTCCGCAGCACCGTCCACGCAGGATGCATATGCCGAAGAATCAGGGTTTGTTCCTCCAAGAACTGCAGTATTTAAAAGTTTTCCATTCAAGTCATAAGTATTGATATATGCACTCGAAAATCCGCTCAAAAGGTTTTCAAAATCACCGTCATTTGAATAAGTCTGACCTGTGGCAATGATTCGCCCGTCACCAAGAATCGTCATTGAATTGGAATAATCTACATCGCTTCCTCCGATATTGGTCTTCCACAGACAATTAAAATCAGGTCTTGTAACCTGTACAGGAGGAAAATACGGCGGCGTATCGGCAGAAATTTTATTTTCTTCTTCAAATACAAGCCGTATTACGCCCATTGTTCCGTTAATATAAAACTTTACAGGTTTGTCAAGATTTCCTACTGTAATTGTTGTATGTTTTACCTGTGTAAGAATATCATACTCATCTTTATCAGCAGCAGTCATTGAATTATTTACTTCATAGGATACAGCGCCAAGTGTGGATGCGCTTATCTGTGAGCCCATAATAATGGCATTTGTAAAGTATACTGTAATCTTATACTGTTCTCCTGTTTTCTCAACATAAGCATCTTTATACAAAAGCGGAGACATCATAGATGGTTCATCTTCATTTTCCTTCCATGCTTTTACCGGAATGAGGTATTTTTCTTCCGCATATGTTTCAAGAGCATTCTTCTCTGCACAGAGAAGAAATCCATCGTATCTGCCTGATATTGTATGTCCATAAAAGTCAGTGCTTTTTGTATTGCCAAATAAAATATAATCATCATTGCAGCCCTGCACAATACCTTTTACAGTTTCATCGTCATCACTTCCAAAAACAGTCATGTTCAGAAAATTTCCAAAAGAAGAATAATGCGCCACATAGAAATCCTTTTTTCCAAAAACAGTCTTTCCGGTAAAATCAAAATCACTGGACTGAAACATACCAGTAATCATATATCCGTCATTTATTGAAATAATGGATTCCCCTGTACTTCCAACAGTGTTTTCCAACAGGTCAGCCGTTTCAATTTCCCCAGCAGGATTTACTTTAATAAAGAAAGCTTTTTCAATACCAGATTCTGTTTTGCTGTCTGCAAAAATACCGTCAGATGATTTTGTAGTTCCCGTAAGCGCAAAGCCACTTTCTTTAAGCTCCACATCGGAAAATTTATCTCCATCCTCTGTAAAGCTTGTTTCATATGGAGAAACAGATATGCATGTCGCACAGTCATCGCCTGAACCTCCGAAAGTCTTTTCCCACAAAAGCTCTCCCTCTTCAGAATATTTGACAAGGCAAATATCTTTTTCCTTACTTGCAGCACCATCCTTTGCTCCTAAGCCTCCGGCGGTAATATAGCTGCCGTCAAGACACACCTGTACAGAATAAAAATCATCAAGTCCTGTTGTTGCTGTACCTGTAATGCCATATGTTTTTATCCATTGAATGTTCAAATCATAATCAAGCTTTACAATCAGAGCATCACGGTCTGTTGCTTTCTTTCCGGTATTGGTCAAATCGCCGTCATTTGACTGTGTATAACCAACAGCCACATATCCGCCATCGTAAGTTTCTATAATATCACGAAGCTCATCTTTGCTGCTTCCTCCAACTGTAACTGATTTTTCAAGATTTCCCTCGTTGTCAAACTTGGAAATTAACCCGTCATATCCGCCTTTTAGAATCCCTTCCATATCACCATCTTCAGACTGGCCTGCACCGACAGCAATAAATCCTCCATTAGAACCCTCAATGAATTTATAGAAATAATCTGCTTTGGTTCCACCAACAAGCGTCTGTTTTTGCATGACACCATTTTCATCATACAACATAAATGCGGCATCCGTTTTGCCTTTCTGCCCCTCCATATCAGTAATGCCATTTCCGTCAAAGGCACCAACAGCAGCATAGCTGCCATCCGTCAGCATTTGTACATCATTTATGCTGTCACAAGTCGCTGCCAGTGAGTTTGTACCCTTATTACCATACAGACTCAGCCAGTTTATTATTTCAGCATCACTGTCTGCTTTCTCTGCTAATGCTGATACTGTAACAGTATTTGTGCACATGGCAAGTGTCAGCAACAGAGACAGACTGCGCTTTAGTCGATTTCGTTTTGTTGTAATCATTTTGTAAAATCCTTTCATAATAGTTTTTTATTTTTCATCATACAGCACAGGCTGTAAAGCTTTTCATTCATTGGAATATCTGAAGTTTGTGGTCATATTGGACAGGGATAAATCAAGGTTATACACTCTGCCATGTTATATCGCTGCAAAATGCTTTCAGATATCCACCCCTTTTTGTTTTTATTTTTGTATAATTAGTCTGTACTAACTTTTGATTTAAAAGAAAGCCGTACTATTGGTTGTGTAAAATTTACCTCCTCCCATATTTATTCATTTTAATTGTAATAAAAAGTTGCGGTTCTTTCTTTTGGTATATGTACAGCTTTAGTTAGTTTTAACTAACATACTCGCTATAAAAAAGCCCTTTTAATGGGCAGTCATCTATCTGACGAAAATATTATATCATATATTTCATGTTGCAGCACAACTGAATTTCGTGCACATCTAAACAAAAAGAGGCTTTTTTAAACTGTTTTACAAACCTGAACTATCAGAAAATGCAGTAATAGTAAGGATTTTTACATCTGTGCATACTTGCACGAAATCTTCAGGTCCTCTTGTTCGCCATGGAAATTTCACCTTGAAACTTTGGAACATTGCCATTTTGATTGTCTGTATAATGGGGTTAAAACCCCATAGG
>CAJTOU010000051.1:0-12076 GCA_910577835.1 uncultured Lachnospiraceae bacterium
TGTGTATAAGAGACAGCCATTTGGCATCTCAGGCGGTTCTTCCATATTTTCCGGTATTTCCATTTCATTGCCATTAAAATCTCTTTTTCCTCCATGATTTTTCATTCCACCCGGACCTCCCATATTTTGGCCCATTCCACCTGAACCAACTGTGGTTACAGATTCATTGACTGTAAAACTTTCAAACTCTGTTCCCGCGGTATACTTTCCTTCTGTATACAGCCCGTCTTTTGGTGTACCATCACAGCTTCCGCCTGTAAATATTGTGTAGGTTTCTCCACTGGCAAGTTCTGTTGAAGAAAATATAAAACACTGACTTAATTTACTTGGAGTAAAAGCCATAATAAGTTCTCCTTTTGAATCAAGTACTGTAAATATACCATCTGCATTTACAGAACTGTTAAAAAATGCTGTCACAGAATTTTGCTTTGAAGCACTGCTGACGCTTTCCATCATTCCTGCACTTCCTGAAGCAAGCAGATATCCGCCGTTTATTTCAAATTCATATTCATAATCAATTGCACTGTTTCCACTGTCCGTCGGACCTTCTACAATCACAGTGCCGCCATTTATAATTAAGTCGCCATTTGAATCCAGTCCGTCGCCCGATGCATTTACATAAATATAACCATTATTTATCGTCAATGTTCCTGTTGAACTTGACATCATTCCCATTTTATTTTGATTGTCAGAAGAAGTTAATTCTCCTCCGGCGGCATTTATACCGTCGTCACTCGCTTTGATATGCGCTGTTCCTCCGTTAAAGATAATATCAGGACTTTCAATTCCCTCATAACATTGTGTAATCTTAATATCTCCATCTGTAATAGTCAGTGTATCATCTGCATGTATTCCATCATCTCCTGTGGCGATTAGCATAGTTCCGCCTGACATATCAAAGGTTCCGTTTGAATGAAATGCATCGTCTTTGGAATCTATATCAAAACTTCCGCCTGAAATCACCATAACTGTACCGGCCTTTATTCCTTTCATGCTTGTTGTATCTTCTGTTTCAGAAGATTGATTATCAAAATCCCAGCCTTTCCCTCTGTCTCTCATCTCAAAATTCCCCTCTGGTATATCTCCATTTGGCATATTTCCACCCATGACAGCAGACGTACCAGCTCCCTCTCCCGTTGTGATATCAAAGGTTCCTCCTGTCACTTTAAGCATAGATTCGGCCTGAATTCCATCCTCCTCAGAATTAATTGTAAAATTTCCGTCTGAAATGGAAACATACCCAAGAGAAGCATCTGAATTATCTGATTTCAGTCCGTCTCCTTTTGATGTAACCGTAAAGCTTCCTCCTGCTATCATCAGGCAATCCTTTCCTTTTATAGCATTATTTTGGGCTGTTACTGTAATAATTCCGCCTGTAATTTTCAGAGTATCTTTTGAAGCAATTCCATTGTTAAAATTCCCATTTACCGTAAGAGAACCACTGCCGCAAATGACCAAATCATCCTTACTGAAAAGGCATGCCGACGGCTCCTCATTTTCAGCGTCCATATAAGTATATTCACTGGCATCACTTAGCGAGTTTACGGAATTTTCCGCTAATACAAGCAACGTTTTTTTGCAGTTTTTAATAAAAACAGGTGAATTTGTACTGTTACTTATATCAGCATTATAAAAAACAAGCTGAACCGTTCCCGTTTCCTGACAGTCAACAAGAATCTGTCCGTCGTTTAAAGTTCCCGTTATAATATAAATTCCCGGTAAAGAAATCGTAACAGCAGTAGTATCTATATTTACTCCCTGCATAGAAGTTTCTGCCAAATCTCCTTTTAAATAAATGGTATTTTCAGCAGTACTTTGCAGAATGCTTACTCCGTCCTCCACAGAACCGCTGTCACTTCCGGATTCAGATACCAGAACTCTTGTAAAATCTTCTTCGTCATATTCCTCTTCTTTTATTTCTGTAACAGCGGCTACACTTTTCAGTGATGATTCATCTGATTTATCTGATGATGAATCCGCTGTATTGTTTTGTGTTGTATTATTATTTTCATTGTCAATTTGTTTATTACCTGATGAGCATCCGAAAATTGATGGTATGGTTAATAAAACAGTTAGGGATATTGCTGCAATTTTCCTTCTCATAATAATCGCCCTTCCTTTCTGCGTCTATTTTACTTTGTATACGGTTAAGTAATATTTTACATGTGAATGTGATTGCTATGTGAAAGAAGAAAAAAAAATATGTGTTTATCAGATGTATTTTTCAATACATAAATTGCAAAATGAAAAGCATCCAACTAAGGCAATCACTAAAAAATCATTTCATAAGATAAAAACTCAATTTTTTCTTACAAAATATATTTTTTAATGATTGCCTTGTAAATTATTTTTGTCTGTTTTTATGATGATAGAAAATATAGAATATGTACAAACCAATATACTTATTTTAGAATAAAGTATCATTCGAACAAATCTGTTTTCCCAGTTCATACGCCTGCTTTGGATACTCTGTCCTGTTCAGCGCTTCCACATCTCCACAGTTCACTCCAACAATGATTCCCGCAATATCCCATTCAAGAAACTGAGTCATTCCTTTAAATGATACAATCGCCCCATCTGCCGACTCCATAGTATTATCTGCCATAGTAAGCATAAGAACCGCTTTTTTATTTTTATGAAGCGCCGCATCGTTCGCATAAAAACGGTCAATAACAGCTTTTATCTGAGCATTTATAGCATAATAATAAATTGGTGATACAAATACAACAGCTTCAGCTTCCAGAAGCTTTGGATTCAGCTCCTGCATATCATCCTGAAAAGTACAGCCCTTATCAGTATTATGACAGCGTTCACATGCAATACATGGATGTACATCATGAAATGCCGCGTCAAAGCGGAATACTTCATGTCCAGCCTCTTCTGCTCCTTTTATAAACTGCTCTGTCAAAACGGCTGTGGTTCCTTTTTTGTGTGCACTTCCTGTTATTACTAAAATCTTCATTTCTTTCCCTCATTTCCATCTCTATTTGAAAAATTTTTTACTGCTTCTACAAATTATTATGTCTCATTTTATCACAAAAAATATCATTAAGCAAGTTTTATAATTGAGAAATTCAGAAAAATTGATTTTTAACAATCAGCAATAAAACATATAATATACTTAACAAGACAGTCGGCAGGTGAATACACCTCACCGCTCCAGCGCAAAATCAACATGAGTTTTCAACTGCTTCCAGAGGGGAAGTTTCTTCCTTTTTCGGCTTTCTCCCGCAGGATTTTTTCTCCGTACAAAATCCTGACATTTCACACTTTGGAAGAAACCAGTTTTTTACAATATATTCCCATTCCTCTGAAACTTCTGACAATGCCTGACAAATATCGGAAAACATTCTTCTGTATTCCCAATAGGCCCTGCTGCACATTCTCTGACGACTCATATCCACAAGGTTTCTTAAATTTCTTTTATCCACAATTTTTGTCGTCATGCCAAGCGGCAGCAAAAGAGCTGCATCTTCCCTTGGAATCCCGCACTCCTTTTCCAGATAACTGCAGGTTTCACAGATATCTTTCATCATTTTGTCATATCGCTGCAATGCTTCTTTATTATCCATAATTTGGGGCGGAGTAATATAGCTGAAATTATTGTAATTAATATATCTTGTACTTGCCTGAAGACGTGTCGGACTGCCTCCAAGATGAGTATACCATTCTCGTATCACACGGGCAGAATATCCATCTATAATCATTTCCACATTCACATACTCCATAACTCTTCCATGACCAGATATCAAACAGTCAAGTCCTCTTTTATAGTTTTTATCATCATCAGCAATATCTGCTCCCCAACACACGCCTGCCCGTCTGCCCATCAGAGTTAAAGGCTTTTTTGTAGTTTCTTCCAATATTGTAATCGTTCCCATAGTTTCTTTCACTCCTGCTTTCTCTATATCTCAATCCAAAACGCCTTGGTCTGATTATACAAATATATTTCGTTATTTTAATACTGTTTAGTTATTTATTGATATTGTTAAAGTATAGCATAAAACAAAAAACGCCTCAAGATAAATTTCTTCTATTTTCCTGTTTCAAAAATTCCTTTTTTATACTAAAATAAATAAAACAGAAAACAATAGAAAATATAAATCATCTTCCTGTAAAATATAAATGGAGGTTTCAAAATGAAAAATCATCACAAACTAAAACTGCGCATTCTTGTGTCTTCTTTATCACTTATTGTCTTCACCATATTGTTATCTCTGCTGGTTTATCAGACGACTCACAAAAGCAGTGCCGATAAAGCCTCCGCTTTTCCTATCCGGCTTTATCTGGAAAATCCGGAAACTGCTTCTTTTGATAAAACAGATACAACAGAAACAGATTCCTCTGAAAATCCGGAAACCGCTTCGGATTCAATTGTAGAAACTACTATTCCCACAGAACAGGATACTTCTACCACTCAAAACATTCCGGAGTCTTCTGCTCAGGAAGTACAAACTTCTGAAAACAAAACAGAACCAGCTTCTGTTGAAACACACACTACAAATCCTGCTATCTCACAGGAACCTCCAACTCCGGCAGTTCCTGCAGACACACCAAATCCTTCTCCTTCAAATTCCCCTCAGGCTATTCTTGAACAAATGTCTTTGGAGGAAAAAGTCGGCCAGATGTTTATTGCGCGCTGTCCGGAAGCACATGCTGCACAGTTGGCTGCAGATTATCATCTGGGTGGATATATTCTCTTTGCACGGGATTTTCAGAACAAAACCAGAGAACAGGTAATTCAGGATATCCGCAGTTATCAGACAGCAGCTTCTATTCCCATGCTGATTGGTGTTGACGAGGAAGGCGGCGTGGTAAACCGCATCAGTAAATATCCTCAGTTCCGCTCACAGCCCTTCCAGTCTCCACAAGAACTTTTTTCAGCAGGAGGACTGGCACTGATACAAAGTGATACTATTGAAAAATGTCAGCTTTTACATGAGCTTGGACTTAATCTGAACTTTGCTCCTGTCTGTGATGTATCTGAGAATCCAAATGATTTTATTTATCGCCGGACCCTTGGAAGAAATGCTTCTGAAACAGCCAGCTATGTTAAAACTGTTGTAAGCACTATGAAACAACAGAAAATGGGATGTGTATTAAAGCATTTTCCCGGTTATGGAAATAATACAGATACTCACACTGGAATTGCCTATGACAACCGCCCATATGATACTTTTATTTCCTCCGACTTTCTTCCGTTTCAGGCAGGTATCAATAACGGAGCTGATATTGTAATGGTTTCTCATAATATTGTAAACTGTATGGACAGTCAGGCTCCCGCTTCGCTTTCTTTGCGTGTACATGAAATTCTGCGCAATGACCTTGGATTTTCAGGGGTAATTATTACCGATGAATTGTCCATGAATGGCGTTCTTGATTATGCAGATGATACCAGCATTGCAATTATGGCCATTCAGGCAGGCAATGACTTGTTATGCTGCACAAACTTTGATATTCAGATACCGGCTATTAAATGCTGTTTATCAGGGCGTTATTTCTGAAGCACGTATAAATGAATCTGTTCTGCGGATTCTCCAGATGAAACGCTCTCTGGGAATTTTGTAAGCCAAATCCGCATCATGAAAAACAGAAATAATTTCGTATAAAATAAAAGGAGCTGTTACACTATATCAACACAAAATATGGCAGATTCTGACTGCTATATTTTGTATGTTTGATATTTCATGCAACAGCTCTTTCCTATAACTGTTTTATATTCTGTTAATCTCCTGTTTATCTGATTTATTTACTGATATCCTCTGATATATCATATATCTTTAGTCCCAGATTATATTATCGCTGACAGTTCCAAGCTTTCTTAAATAATTTTTTATTGCATCCGCCGGTGAATTCTCTATTTCAACTGCATGTAACCTCATTTCTTCTGTCAGCTCACCAGTTGAAATTGCAAGCTTATATATAACATCCTTCTCAAGCTCTATATCACCTTTTGTGAATAACAAATATTTATATGGATTTCCGTCTTTATCCAAGTCAAATCCCGCTTTCTGCATTTCCTGAATTTCAGCTCCTGTCATTTCTAAAACAGAAATTGTATCAGCTCTTGGCCGGATTAGATTTACTATATCTGTACTGATATCACCTTTATAAATATACCAGCCAAGTCCCTGATTGTTTTTTTTATTATTTTTATGATATTCATTTAAGGAAATCATTGCACAATCTGCATCTGCTGCCTTGCCCTCCGCTATGGCAACCAGCTTTGCCGTTTCCTCCATTGTCAATGTTTTATCAGCTTTTGCATAAAAATCATCAGAAGAGCCATAAAGCAATTCATAATTTGTATTATCAAAAGATTCTATCAGTTCATCTACACCTATTTCTTTATTTATTAACTGTTTTATATCCTGTGCAATCGGTATAATTAACTTCTCCCATCCCACATATAGCAGAGGAACAGTTCTTCCATCTGTTATCAAATCTGCAACTTCCAGATAAGGACTGTCTTCTGGGAATATTCCTTCATTTAAAGGTGACATATACTGATTATTACTTGATACAAATGCCTCCTGCCCCTCCGGTGTAGAAACATAATTCAAAAGCTTTATTGCATCTGCAAGCTTCTGCTCATTTCCTTCATCTGCCAACGTCTTATTGATACCCATATATCCGGAAATGTTTCTTGTCAGCATATTGTTATCCCCGTCTTTACTAAGCCATGGAATCATTCCATATTGATATGTTTTTCCATTGCTGGCAGTATTTTCATATTTACTAAGACCAAGACACAGAAAAAATACACATTTTCCTTCATAAAAATCTTCTGTTTCTGTATGCTCTGAAGTAATAAATCCCTTTTCCACCCATTGATTAAAATATTCTGCCACTTTTCTGAATTCGCTGTTTCCTGCGGCCTTTGCTTCTCCACTTGGAAAGCTTTCTTTCCACTCTGTTCCTTCAGGAGTACCAAAATAAACAGTATTGCCAAGATTAAAAAAATAATTAAATGGAAATCCGTCCAATGACATAGCATTTCTCATTGTTTTATACCCTGCCGCTTCAATTTTTTCCGAAAGCGCTGTGAATTCATCAAAGCTTTTTGGAACACTCCAGTTATTTTCTTCCAGTATTGTCTTATTATAATAAATTCCTGTCAAAGTATATCCAGATGGAAGAAGATAAATACCTCCGTCAATATTTAAAGAATCAAGCAATATATCAGAATAATTATTTACAAACTCATAATTAGATAAATCAAGAAGATACTTTTGCTGCGAATCTTTATCAAAATTCTGTGAAGAAATATAGATATCCGGAATATCCCCATTCTTTAAAGAATTCATGGCATATCCGCTTCCATTTATACCCGCATAGCTGACTATCTTTAAATTTACTTCAGGATATTTTTCCTGAAAAGCAGAGATAAAATCCTCAGTAATCAAATTATTAAAACTGGAAATTGTTAATTCTTTATGCTCTTTATCCAAATTGTTATCGGTTTGTGAAGCACTGTCATTTTTACAGCCTGCCATAAAACAGCCCATAATAATTATTATGATGATTAAACTCAATGTCCTTTTTAAAATATGCTTCATAATATTCCAAAATCCTTTCTTTTATGAAACCTCTCTATATCCAGACAACATCCACATCATTTTTTCAATATTTAAAGGTTTTGTTAAATGCCCGTTCATACCGGCCTCTTTTGTTGCCTGTATATCCTCTTCATATACATCTGCCGTCATTGCCAGAATTGGAATATCTCTGGCATCGTCTCTATTCATTGAACGAATCGTTTTTGTTGCTACAAGACCATCCATAACCGGCATATGTACATCCATAAGTATTACATCAAAGGTTTTGGCCGGATTATCTCGAAATGCATTCACTGCCTCCTGTCCATTCTCCACTGTTGTAACAATTGCACCGCCCTCCTCAAGAATCACTTGTGCAATTTCAAGATTCAGTTCTACATCATCTACCAGCAATACTTTAAGGCCAGTCAGCTCTACTGTTTTTACCTGCTTTTGAGGCGCAGGATAAAAACGGGATAATGTTCTTAACAACAGCTCTACATCTATTGGTTTTGATAAATGGGCATTCATACCAGCAGCCTGAGTATTTCTGATATCCTCCTCATAAGCATTTGCAGTCATGGCTATAATCGGAATTATTTTGGCATCTTCTCTTTCCAGCGCACGAATCGTTTTTGTAGCAGTAATTCCGTCCATTACAGGCATCATAATATCCATAAGTACTACATCAAATGTGCCAGCCGGATGGTCAACAAACGTATCCACTGCCTCCTGCCCGTTCATTGCGGGAGTAATTACAGCTCCTTCTTCCTCAAGAATTGTTTTGGCAATTTCAAGATTCAGTTCAATATCCTCTACCAGAAGAATCCTGATTCCCTCCAAATTAATATGAGCATCTGATTTCGCTTCATTCAGCTTCGCATCCTTATCAATATCTATCCACATTTCAATAATAAATGTTGTACCAACATTCAGTTTACTCTCAACCTGAACCGTACCACCCATTAAATCTATAAATTTTTTAGTAATAGCCATACCCAGTCCGGTTCCCTTGTAGGTAGTACGCATACCATCATCTTCCTGAGCAAAGGCTTCAAATAAATGAGGAAGAAACTCTTCTTTCATTCCGATTCCTGTATCTCTCAGTTCAAACCGATACAGCGCTTTATCTTCTGTATATTCTTTTTCTGTTGCACAAAAATATATTTTTCCACCATCCAGTGTAAATTTTACAGAATTTCCCAGAATATTTATAAAAACCTGCCTTAAATGCAGCTCATCTCCAATCAACAGGGGGTGTTCAAAATCATCTATTTCTCTTATCAACTCTATATTTCTTGTTGAAAGCTGTCCGCCTATAATCGAGACGCAATTTTCAATACAGGTACGAATATCAAAGCTTTCATGATTTACTTTTGTCTTTCCTGACTCAATTCGGCTCATATCCAGTACATCATTAATCAGACCAAGTAAATGCTGTGAAGAACCGCTGATTTTATTCAGGCAATCCAGTATTTTTTCCTGATTGCCTATATTTTTCAAAGCAATATCCGTCATTCCCATAATACCATTGATTGGAGTACGAATGTCATGGCTCATATGAGAAAGAAAATCACTTTTTGCCTGATTTGCGCTATTTGCCTGATTCACGGCAGCCTTTAGCATCTGATTTGCTTCATCCTTTTGTCTGACCAGCCGTCTGTTTTGTTTTGAAATAATAGTAACAATAATTACAATCACAATCATAAAAAGAATGACTGCGGAAGCCACCACAAAAAACTGAATGGTACGGTTCAGCAGAAGTTTACTGTCTGCCCCTAATACCCTTGTCGGAACAAATAAAAGTATCTGCCAGTTTTCAGACTGCAGGGGGGCATTTGCCACAAACCAGTTTTGTTTTTTCTGATTTTTACCGGCATATTCAAATTCCAGCGCTGTATTTTTCCCCCGCTCCAACTGATAAAGAAAATTATCATAAGTTCCGCCATTGATAATGGAAAAATTCTCAACTGCGCTTAAAACATTATACCCTTCAATAAAATTATCAGTATATGTATATTTGTACAGTCTTTTTCCATCTTTATTTATCAGATACGTATAACATTTATCACCGAAGCCCTTGACAGAAATTTTTTCTCTCATAACCTGTATATCTACCGCAATTGCCAAGTGAGTAATCGCGGCTTTATTTGCTCCTATTTCAACAGGAGCTTTTAGACGCTCTATAAATACAAAATAAGACTCATTATTTTTATGAGGAATTTCGGCTACAATCTGCTGTCTGCTGTCGGTTTTCGAGGTTAAAAGCTCTGTCTGAGTCCAGCGGCCATTGCTATGGTCTGAAGAATAATAATTCGCATTTTTATCAATTGCAAGTACAAGGGAATTTGTCTCATCAATAAAATCTGACATAGATGCAAGCATTTCCAAAAGGTCCTCTTCTGAAACTAGTTCTCTGCTTTTTATCACATACTCGCAGGCAGAAACCTGCTGCCATGAATATTCTATCACGCTGTCCACTATTTCAGAAGCTTTGTCCGTAAATTCCATAATATGGTTTTTACGCTCTTCAAAAAGCTGCTTTTCAAGAAAAGGAAAGTAATTGGCCGATACAATAATTAGAAGAATAACTGCAATCACGATAAAAATAATCGGCCCTCCTTTTAGATTTCTTTCTTTTATATTAAATTGTTTATCTTTTTTGTTCATAAATAAATCCCTCTAAGGTTTTAACAAAATTTATATCTTTCTTTTACGTTGTTTTTTATGATACCATACCCCCAAAATCCTGTCAAGAAAAAGTGTATCATATAACCAAACATATATTCTGTCATAACTTTTTGCTTTTACATTATTATATGAATATTTTCTTGACATTTGACTATCCTTTCTATATAATATGGCTAAATATGGCAATGACGAAGAGAAGTAACATAACTTATCGCTTTCAGTGAGCAGGGGGCAGTGAAAACCCGCAGAATGAATTTATGTGAATAACACTTTACCAGCCGCAATCTGAACATCCCTTAATGGATTAGTAGGTGCGCCGCAGGCTGTGCGACAAACAGCAGGTTTTTAACCGACGAGTGACCGGAATTTCCGGTAATTCAGGTGGTACCGCGGACAATTACTGTTCGTCCTGAACTTATTCAGTTTTGGATGGGCAGTTTTTTTAATATATAAAAGGAGATTAGATTATTCATGAGTACAGTTTATCGTAACAAAACTTTAAATGAAGTAACAGAAAGTGATGTGGGCCAGACCGTCAGAGTTGCCGGATGGGTAGAAAATATCCGCGACCACGGTGGTGTGTCCTTTATTGACCTTCGTGATATGTATGGTGTATTACAGGTAGTTATGCGTGATACCAGTCTTTTAGACGGTATTAACAAGGAGGATTGTCTTTCTGTCGAAGGTCCTGTGGAGCATCGCGATGAGGAAACCTATAACCCGAAAATTCCAACAGGAACCATTGAGCTTGAGGCAAAAACGGTGGATATTTTAGGAAAAGTATACTCTACTCTTCCATTTGAGATTATGACTTCGAGAGAAATCAGAGAGGATTTAAGGTTAAAGTATCGTTACCTTGATTTAAGAAATCAAAAGGTAAAGGACAATATGATTTTCCGTTCACATGTGATTAGCTTTTTAAGGCAGAAAATGACAGAATTGGGATTTCTGGAAATTCAGACCCCTATTCTCTGTGCTTCCTCGCCGGAAGGCGCAAGAGACTATATTGTTCCGTCACGTAAATTTAAAGGGAAATTTTATGCTCTTCCACAGGCGCCTCAGCAGTATAAGCAGCTTTTAATGGTATCTGGCTTTGACAAATATTTTCAGATTGCTCCATGCTTTCGTGATGAGGATGCCCGTGCAGACCGTTCTCCGGGTGAATTTTACCAGCTTGACTTTGAGATGAGCTTCGCTACACAGGAGGATGTATTCCGTGTAGGCGAACAGGTTCTTACAGCAACCTTTGAAAAATTTGCTCCAGAAAATGCCAAAGTCACACAGGCTCCTTATCCGCTTATCAGCTATAAACAGGCTATGCTTGAATTTGGCACTGACAAGCCGGATTTAAGAAATCCTTTAAGAATTATTGATTTAACTGAATTTTTCCAAAGATGTACGTTTAAGCCTTTTCATGGAAAAACAGTACGTGCTATAAAGGTTCATGCAGATATGTCAAAGGGCTTTCATGAAAAGCTTTTAAAATTTGCTACCTCTATTGGAATGGGCGGTCTTGGCTATCTGGAAGTGCTGGAAGATAAATCCTACAAGGGACCAATTGACAAATTTATTCCAGAAGATATGAAGACAGAAATTGCAGAGCTTGCAAAGCTGGAGATTGGAGATACTATTTTCTTTATTGCTGATAAGGAGAATCGTGCGGCAGATTTCGCCGGACAGCTTCGAAATGAGCTTGGAGAAAAGCTTGATTTGATAGAAAAAAATGCTTATCGCTTTTGCTTTGTCAATGATTTCCCGATGTATGAATACGATGAGACAGAAAAGAAGATTATTTTCACCCATAATCCATTTTCCATGCCGCAGGGCGGTTTAGAAGCGTTAAATGA
>CAJTOU010000051.1:12086-20260 GCA_910577835.1 uncultured Lachnospiraceae bacterium
GGATATTCTTGCATATCAGTATGATATTGTATGTAATGGTGTGGAATTGTCTTCGGGTGCAGTCAGAAATCATGATATGCGAATTATGGTAAAGGCATTTGAAATCGCTGGATACACAGAAGAAGATTTAAAGAATAAATTTGGTGCTTTATATCATGCATTCCAGTACGGTGCTCCTCCTCATGCCGGAATGGCGCCGGGTGTGGACCGTATGATTATGCTGCTTCGAAATGAGGAAAATATCCGAGAGGTAATTCCATTCCCTATGAACGGAAATGCACAGGATTTAATGTGCGGCGCTCCAAATGAAGTGTCTGAGCAGCAGTTGCGTGAAGTGCATATTAAGGTTCGACAGTAAAAATATAAACCGGAAGATTTACTGAACAATTTTTATAAAAACAAAGGGACTGTTGCAAAATGTAGCCTATACACAATATATGCTGAGACTCATAAGGTCTAAGTGCCATATATTGTATATAACGGTTATTTTGCGACAGCCTCTTTTGCTTAAATTTACAATGCCTTAGAAATAAGTTTTTTCTGAAATTATTTCATTTTACTTATAACCTCTAAAAACCACCCTTCGGCTGATTTCCTCATCTTGCAACCACCCTTCGGCTGGTTTCCTCATCTTGCAACCACCCTTCGGCTGGTTGCTTAATCCACCTCACTTTTCAGTACATCTATCACATTTTCCTTCTGAATCTTATTCCTAGAATATATCATCGTTACAAACACCACTGCAAACACACTCACCACTGCAACCGCAATATACCCCGCCGGCAGCAGATACGGCGTTTCCACTGAACCATTCACCATCCGATAAATCAGATAACTAATCACTATCGAAACAGGAAGCCCAAACAACAGTGACTTTGTACCATATAAAAGACATTCCAGATTCAGCATTTTCAAAAATCCCTTTTCTGTCATTCCATAGGATTTCAGCATGGCAAATTCCCGCCTGCGAAGGCCCAGATTTGTAGATATTGTATTAAACACATTTGCAGTTGCAATCAATGAAATCAGAATAATAAATCCAAATGCAAACACTTGCAGAATCCGAATCATTGCATAATCCGAATCTCTTGACTCCGCAGCATTAAAAATATAATAATCGTCTATTTTACTACTCTCTGACAACGCTTTATCCAGATTTTCCTCAAGCTTTGTATAAGAATAACCGGACTTTTTATCAGCATCCACATACGCCCATACAATACTTACTTTATTTGCCATATCCTGAAATACTGGCTGCATCATAGATTCATCATAAACCAGCTCAATCACATTAAAACGACCTCCTATATTTCCTTTTGCCGGCTTTGTAATCTCATCGCCCAAAATAATATCTTTCATCTCCTTATTTTCAAACCCTCCGTCTTCCGTTGTTTTATCCTCTGTTATCACAGTACAATAAGCCTTTAATCTATCTGTATCTTTATCAAGCATCTTAAAATTACGATATTTTCCCTGCGAATAAACATTTCCATTTGCAGAATATAAGGCTTTCGGGGAATCTGTATCCAAATATTCTCTTTCTGATAAATGATTATCCTCCAAAAGCTCCAGAAACGCATCGTGATTTAAAAACGTAATTGTCAGCGGTATTTCCGACGTGTCTTCAGATGCAGGACCTTCCTGCTGAAAATACTTTAAATAATCCTTGGAAAACTGCTCTTTTTCAAGCTTTGCAGTCGCATTATAATACTTAGCTCCCACATTAAAGTTCCCCACACCCTCTGTATTTTCAATTACTTTTTGATAATTCTCCATCCAATTTTCACTGTATTTTATACTAGAAAAAGTAACCCCAATATCATAATCATTTACTTGTGTTCCCGTTCCCATAATCGCCGCCATCATATTTTGAGAATAGCTTCCGGCGGAAATAAATAATACAACACTGAAAAACAATGAAAGAATAGTTGCTCTGTATTTCTTTTTGCTCCTCTTATAATTTTTTACTGCAATCATTCCCCAGATGCCAAACAGCTTGCTTGTCACTGGCGAGACTCTAATCTGCCGCTTTGTAATCTTTATATCCTGACGCATCTTCACCGCATCCAATATCGGCATTTTCATTGCACGTCTTGCCGGAAGCCATGCGCTGACCAGTACGGTAATTATACTGATACAAACTGCAATCATAACCGACCACACCGAAATATGAAGTTCAAATAACACCTTTGTTCCCATTACCTTAGTAAAACTATCTCGAAGCAGATACAGAGTAGTTCCGATTCCTGTGATTCCTACAATCAGTCCTGCCGGAATTGCTGCAAGGCTTAAAAATACTCCTTCCCACAAAACGGTATGAATCATCTGCTTTTTTGTAGCTCCTATGGAAGACAGAATCCCAAACTGCTTTGTTCTCTCACTGACAGATATCTGAAAGGAATTGTAAATCAGCGATATGGAACCTGCCATAATAATCAGAATCAACACCACAGCAAATCCATATAATAACGAAGCCAGACTGTCTTCCCTGAATACTCCATAGGAACGTACAAGGTCGCTGTTATATTTGATATTATAACTTTCTGTTGTAAACTTATCACTTGTCTCTGCCTTTTTTCCTACAAAATATGTTCTTCCATACTCATAGGAATATTTTGGATTTTCCAGATTTATAACCATATCATAATACTGACATTCCATTTCACTTGTAGTAAGAGCTGTATATCCCGGCGCACTATGCGGTTCAAAATCCGGCCGCTGATAAAATCCCACGATGGTAAAGCTGTATTCCCTTGTTTCACCTATATATTCTCCTTCTTGCCACATGTTATCCTGAGTAAACATATATTCCCCGTCTTCGGAATATCGGTTTCCCAGTTTTAATGTTATAACCTCTCCAATATGATATTCTACTCCTCCATTATCATATAAGTGTTTCGGCAGAATTACTTCGGAACCATTTTCCGGCATACGCCCCTCTGTCAGAATAATATTCCTGTGCTTTGAAAAATTCTCACTAAAACCCGCCAGAAACAAATACGGCTTATATTCATTCTGACTTTCTTCAAGCATGGCATATCCATAATTTTTCAGATAACTGATATCTGCAATATCTTCTTTTCCCTTGGTTTCTTCTATAAATTCTTTTGTTACAGTATCCACCTCAATATTCCAGTCGCCGGAACGCTCTATCGCAAGATTTCTGATAAATATCTGAAGGCTGTATACGCTTGTAGTCACCGCCGTAAACAATGCGACAGATAAAATAATTCCAAGGATTGTCACCAAGGTTCTCGTTTTATTCTTTTTTAATGTCTGAAATGCGTATCTTTGAAAAATGCTCATGCTACCACCTCATCTCTTGTAACTTTTCCGTCTTCTATGGCAATAATTCTTCCTGCCTGAAGTGCAATATTTTCATCATGCGTAATTACAATCAAGGTCTGATGGTATTTTTTATTGGAAACCTTTAATAATTCCATAATTTCCTGACTGTTTTTTGAATCCAGATTTCCTGTCGGCTCATCGGCCAGCATAATTGCCGGATTATTCATAAGAGCTCTGCCAATGGATACTCGCTGCTGCTGCCCGCCGGAGAGCTGATTCGGCAAATGCTTTTCTCTTCCCTTTAATCCCAAAAGCTGAATCAGCTCACGAAGCCTTTCTTTATTTACCTTCTTTCCATCCATTAATACAGGAAGTGTAATATTTTCAATTACATCCATAACCGGAATAAGATTGTAAAACTGGTAAATCAGTCCTACTTCCCTTCTTCTGAATATCGCCAGCGCATCTTCCTTCTGGGAATATACATCAATATCATCTACAAATACCTTGCCGGAACTTGGCCGGTCTACACCGCCTAAAATATGCAGCAGCGTACTCTTACCAGAGCCGCTTGGTCCGATAATCGCTACAAACTCACCGTCTTTTATTGTAAATGATACATTATCCAATGCTCTTACTTCATTTTCTCCTTTGCCGTAAATTTTTGTCAGATTTTCTACTTTCAACATTGTCATCATCCTCCTTTTTTGTTTCACAGAAAATTCCTTTCTATTCTTGTAATGCTGTTTTTACAAGACTGATATATTCTGTTTGTTTTTTAATTCTTTTACAGTATATCAGACCAGAATGACATGGCAGTGAATTTAAAGTGACAATATTGTCATTTTTGATTTCACAGGAAATCTCCTTTCTGTTTATTGTTTTCAGACAATGCCTTTATATATTTTAATTACAAATCTTGCTCCTCCCTCAGAACGGTTTTCCGCCTTAATACTTCCATTTTCATTTCTTAAAATCATACGCGAAAGCGCCAGTCCGATTCCCACACTGTCCGCCGCTGAATTTTTTCCTCTGTAAAAACGCTCAAATAAATGAGGAAGGTCCTCCTGGTCAATTCCTGCTCCATTATCTTCTATTACAAGCTCAAGATACATCGGATTTTCCTTTGCTTTCACCCAGATTTTTCCACCCTCATCAGTATGTTCCATACAATTTTTCAAAATATTTCCAACTGCTTCTGTACTCCATTTTTTATCCCCTAAAAAATTCAATTCATCTGCAATATCCAAAATAAGGCTCTGATTTTTAATATCCATGGGAATTAAAATCGCTTCGCTGGCATTTTGAAGCAGCTCTTTGACATTTACTTTTTCCTGTTCAAACTGTGCTGTTCCTGCATCCAGCTTTGATATTTTCAACAGGGAATCTGTCAGCCAGCGAAGCCTGTCCGTCAGACGTCTCATTTCTCTCAGCAGCTCCAGTCTTTTTGTTTCTGTTATTTCTTCCGATAAAAGAGACTGAATAAGATTTAAAGAGGTAAGCGGAGTTTTCAGCTGATGGGAAATATCTGCCAGAGAATCAGCAAGAAAAAGCTTTTCTGCCTGCAATTCCTCAGTTCGAATTTTCAGCAAATCCAAAACTTTATTTACCTCACATCTCAAAATACTAAGTTCACCCTCTCTGTAATCCTCGATTTTATGAATTATTTTTTTGTGAAGCACAGATTCAATTTCGCTGCTGAATTTACAAATGGTACGATATCTCCAGAATGTAAGAAAAAGAAACACAATTCCCATAAATGCCATTGCCGCCATACAAATCGCTGCTGTCTGTACATCTCTTAAAAATCCTGTCATAAGTCCAATCATAACCATAAGCGAAATAAATAGGATACAATCTATTTTTACTTCTTTATTGCGAAAAAAATATAACATAACATTCTCCATTTTTGATTATAGTTTTTTTATCATCATTTTCTTGATTTGTTCTTCATTGATTTCTCTTCCCATTTACTGCTTCATTCTTTGTTTCATATCTTCTGTATCTTCTTTCACTCCATAATATAGCCCATTCCTCTCACTGTCTTTATCAGCTTTGGCTCCGAAGGATTATTCTCTATTTTTTCTCTCAGCCTTTTGATATATACTGTCAAAGTATTGTCATTTACATAATCCCCTGCAATATCCCAAAGCTCTGATAAAAGTTTATTTCTGGTAAGCAACATACCCCGATTGGAAACAAAGATTAACAGCAGCTTGTATTCCAGCGCTGATAGTATAATTTCACCTCCTGCCTTTTTTACGGTACATTTTGCCACATCTATCACAATATCACCAATCTCTGTGATGGACTGAGCCTTGCCGTATCTGCGCAGTACACTTTTGATTCTGGAAACCAGTTCTTTTGGGCGGAAGGGCTTGCTGATATAGTCATCTGCTCCCATATCAAGCCCTGTTACCACACTGTATTCGTCTGTGGAAGCGCTGACAAAAATAACTGGAATATCCTTTTTTGCCTTTACCGCTCCGCATACCCCGTATCCATTGCCATCTTTTAGAGAAATATCAATTAATACAAGGTCAAACTCCTTTCTTTCCAAAAGCTCTGTTGCCTGTGACATTCCATTTGCAGACTCTGTCTGAAACCCTTCCTTTTTCAAAAAATCAGACAGCATATTTATAATCGTGATATCATCTTCGACAATTAATATTTGATACATCTATTTTCTCCATTTTTAAATTCATATTTTATAATAATTTTGTATAAACTTTTCTGCCTGCTTTTCAGGCATCATCATAAATGAAAAAGCAGCCTGTTTTTGGCAGGCCGCCATATGTCATATTATATCATATATATTCCTTTATTGCCTGTTCTACTGCATCATACCGTTCTGCATTTATCTGTTCCAACAGACATTGATATGGGTCAATACTGCTGCTCAATACCATTTTTACCACTGCAGGAGAAAAACCACTCACCAGCGCTGCACCCAGTTTATTCTCTTTTACTGGAATAGTTCCTGTTCTGCTGTTAATATTCCAGAATACCAGTCTTGGAAGCTGATAATGATAGGACTGATATTTTTTCTCAAACATTTCAAACAGCTTTGGTTCTGGTTTTTGTACATAACGCACTTTCGTATCTCCACAGGTAACACAGCTGTCAAATTCCATATCAGATAAAATCAATATATTCTTCGGCATTTCTTCCTGTGTCATATGATTTTTTACAGCTGTTGTCAGAATCAAATCAAACACTGCTTCTATATTCGTATTGGCAACCTCTGAATATCGGTTTGCAATCTCTATTTTCTCTCTCAAAGAAGATGCCCTGCTTAAATCTACAAACTGAGGATTTGAACTGAAGGTAATATAATTATTATGAAATTCCCCTGTACATCTCTCGGAAAAGTAAATGGAAAGAGCCTGAGCCACATCCAGTGCTCTGATATTTGTACCACCAACAGATATCGTCATACTTCCTGAACCGTCTGACACACAGATAGTATTTCCTGCTCCCTGAACATAATCCGGCAGAGCTTTCCATAATTCTTCCAGTGTTGTATCCTCTGCGTCTTTCACAGTTCTGGACCATGGTGTATTAGATGCTTCATAATATTTATTTACAATATCATGCGGGAACAATACTCCTGCGTTGATTTTTGTTTCGCCTTTTTTCAGACTTTCCAGATATGCTTTTCTTCTCTCTTCGTCATTTCTTAAAAACGCACTGTTATAAATAAGATTTGCGCGGGAAGGAACTATGGCATAATTAATTTCCTGCCATGCTTTTCGGCTCATATAAACTTCTACTACTTTTAAATAGGAACGCAGTGCAGAAAGAGTTTTTCGATATTGTTTTTCTGTCATATTTAATTTTGAAATCAAAAACCTTGCTCGTCTCTTGGTCTCTTTTGAAGAGGCATTTGCTGATGGCAGCCACTTTGCAAGAAGGGAAATAGATTTTTTTTCTGCCATATTACGCATATCTTCTTGTAACTGCTCCCTTATAAGAGACGCCACACAATCAGCCAAATCTGTATCGAAAAGACCGAATAAATTATCCCATCTGCTGTATTCCGGCACCAGATTTATGACAGCCTTTGCGATTTCTTTATGATTTTGCGCCAGATACAAAAAGCAGATACGAAACAGTCTTCTCTCTCCAATGCCTCCACGCACATCAGAGGCATAAAACAACCATTTGACTGCAAGCAGCTTGTCTTCATAAAATGCTTTTGCATATCTGTCAGTAATTTCCTGCTCTGTCATATTTCTCATAGAGGAAATTGAAAAATTGATATCCATAAGCTGCTTTCCTGTGGTTCTGAAACCAAGCGCGCCATTTTCTGTAACACTGGTATTAAATTCGTTATCTAAAGTTTCTTTTAAATTTTTTATGAAACTCATTCCTATTTCCTCCTGACATTTTTTTCATTCACTTTGTTATTTTCTGATTTACAGTAATCGAAAGCGAAACAAGACGGACTTCATTCCTTCAAAAGTGACAGTTTTGCGAATAAAAAATTGCTGTTCCCGTCTTTTACATTTTTTTCAATATTTTCAAGGTGGTAAAATCCTTCTATTTATCAGACGCTAAATGAAAGTTAAGAAATTTTACTGTAACCACCTTTTTCATTTTTTTAATGAATAACAAGACCGCATATCAAATAACCACATTTGCTTAAAAGGTACATAAACAGCCAAAAACTGCTTATATATTGCTGTTGCTGTCTTTATAAGTTTCCTGATATTGCACTATGGAAACTATTAGTGGATGAGGAATCGAACCTCACTTGCCGCTCCTATATTGGAAGATGAGATGCTGTCAGTGATTCATCGAACCACTATTTTCCTCGCGGAGTCCTGCCACTGAACGACCCACTAAAATAGGCAATAAGGAATCCTCCCGCTTCGCGGGTCCCT
>CAJTOU010000052.1:136-20211 GCA_910577835.1 uncultured Lachnospiraceae bacterium
AATGTTATTTATAATTACAATGTTATTTATAATTACAATGTTATTTATAATTACAATGTTATTTATAATTACAGTGTTATATAACCACCAAAGCATACACGTTGAAACAGTGAGAAATGTTTGTAAAAACTTTCAGTATCTCGATATGGGTATATATGTCCATATTTTGAGTAGCAGTGTAAAATGTCGAAAATATTTAATACGGCTGCTGTGTGTATACCAGAAAAGCATTATATGGTGGACCTGACAGAGCGAATAAATAAAATAAAGTCTCTGATAGAAGAAGGGAATTATTTTACGATAAACAGAGCAAGACAATATGGAAAAACTACGATATTACGTGCATTAAGCCGATATCTGCAAAAGGATTATTATGTTATTTTACTGGACTTTCAAACATTTGGCAATGCAGAATTTAAGAGTGAAAATACTTTTTCGATTTCATTTGCAGGTTCTTTTTTTAGGCTTTTAAAAAGAGTTTCTCCGGTTATGACAAATAAACTTGCCAAAAGTTTGTCTGAACTTCAAAAGAATATTGATAATAGAAATGAATTTTTTGCTCTTAAATCTCTTTTTGAAATTTTAAGCGATATATGTGAGAGTGTAGATAAGCCTATTGTTTTGATGATTGACGAGGTTGATAATGCAGCGGATAATCAGGTATTCTTAGATTTTTTGGCTCAGCTTCGGGCTTATTATATTGACCGTGATATTCAGGCGACTTTTCAATCTGTTATATTGGCGGGGGTTCATGATATAAAAAATATGAAGCGAAAAATCCGGCCGGAAGATGAACATAAATTAAACAGTCCTTGGAATATAGCCACAGAATTTAATGTGGAAATGAGTTTTTCAAAAAATGAAATTATAGGAATGCTTTTGGAATATGAAGCTGATTATCATACAGGCATGAATATTGAGGAAATCGCCAGTTTACTTTATGATTATACATCTGGTTATCCAGTTCTTGTTTCCAGACTGTGCAAACTGATAGACGAAAAGGTTAGTAAACTTACTGATTTTGAATCTAAAAATACAGCATGGACAAGAAATGGATTTTATGAAGCTGTCAAAATGATTTTATCAGAAAAAAATACTCTGTTTGAATCACTGATTGAAAAACTCACACGTTATTCCGAATTAAATTCTATGCTTCGTTCCATGCTCTTTACAGGAAAAAGCATTGTTTATAATCCTGATGAAGTGTCGATTGATATGGCAACTATGTTTGGATTTATCAAAAATGAGCATGGAAGAGCGGAAATTGCTAACAGGATTTTTGAAACAAGACTTTATAATTATTATCTTTCGACAGCAGAAATGCAGTCACAGGATATTTACAAAGCATCTTTACAGGATAGAAACCAGTTTCTTGTGAATGGCCATCTGAATATGCGGCTGATTCTTGAGAAATTTGCAGTTCACTTTAACGACTTATATGGAGACAGCGGCGAAAAATTTGTGGAAGAAGAAGGAAGAAAATATTTTCTGCTTTATCTAAGGCCGATTATTAACGGTACTGGTAATTATTATATTGAGTCACGGACCAGAGAGCTTCGCAGGACAGATGTAATTGTGGATTATCATGGAGAGCAGTTTGTCATCGAAATGAAAATATGGCATGGCATGGAATATCATAACCGTGGAGAAAAACAGTTAATCGGATATCTGAATGATTATCATGTAAACAAAGGATATCTAATCAGCTTTAATTTTAACCAAAATAAACAGACAGGTATTCATGAAATAATTATAGGGGATAAAACTTTGATAGAAGTAGTTGTATAAATAACTGAATAATTAATTTTTACAAATCAGGCTTTTATATCTTTTTTACTTATCAGTATCCTAAAAAAAGTCAAGGAATATAAAATTCTGTTATTTATAATATTCCTGTAATTTTATAAATAAGGCAGGTAAATGGCATGAATCAATATATTAAAATAGAGCATGCAAAAGAAAATAATCTTATGGATACCAGTGTGGATATTCCATATTATAGAGCTGGATAAAACTGTCAGAAAATAACAAAGAAATAAAAAGTTTGGATGTCTAAAGCATATTATTCAAATGTAAAAATATATTATCTCTATAAGAAAAATATCAGGAGATATAAAGAAATGGAAGAAAAAACAGGCCATATTGTGAATACCTGCAGCTTTGCCGGTATAAAACCGATTATAATGGATTTGCCTTATCCGACGATTCAGGTAAAGGAAAAAAATCAGGCTTATGCAAATCTGCTCAGTATTGATTACTGCGGCTCTGTGTCTGAGCTGTCTGCAATTGCACAATATATTAATAACGAAAATTGTCTGTCTGCTAGGAATTGTCCTCTGGCAAAGACAATTTTGGGAATTGCAATGGCGGAAATGATGCATTTGCAGAAATTAGGAGAACTTATCTCTCTACTGGGTGGAAATGTTGATTTTATGGCAAGACAGCAGAATGGAAGGCAGAAAATGTGGACTCCAGAATATCTGACAATTTCCAAAAATCCGCAGAAAATGCTGCTGGCTGATATAGAGGCAGAAAAAGGGGCGGTAAGTCAGTACAGAATGCATATTCAAATGATAAATGACAATTGTATCAAAGATGTGCTGGAAAGAATTATTATGGATGAGGAATATCATATTATGTTGCTTCAGATTTTGATGAAAGAAGTATCATAAACAGTTGTGAGCAAAAAATAAGACAGGAAATATGTAAAAACAGAAAGCTGTATAATTCGGATAAACGAGTATATGGCTTTCTGTTTTTATTTTTAAATATTTTTAGAAAAATTCAGATAATAAATGACAAAACATGGACCATATATTTATCAAAAAAAAATATTGACATAAATAAAGAATTGAGTATATAATGGGTATGGAACGCTGAAAATTTTTTTAAGGGGGTAGTTAAAAAAAGAGATTAAAACATTATAATTAATCAAATAATCAACTGCTGCTGGTTATATTTACGCAGACGTTGGTTGTAGATTAGGGGCAACAAGTAAAGCAAAGGAAAGGAATGGTAAAAAGATGAGCAATATACCAAGATTAACAGATTTAGAAACAATAATTATGAAAGTGCTGTGGCAGCATGATAGAGGGTTAACCATACAGGAAATCACAGCATGTATTGAGGAGAAAAAAATTAGTACCGCTTCTGTTGCTCAGGCAGTAAAGCATATGCTTGCCAAGGAGGCAATAGAAGTTGGCAAGCATGTACCGGTAGCAAACGTATATGCTAGGACTTTTGCTACATGTTTTAGTCAGAAAGAGTTTCTCGCTTCTGAATTTAGCAGAATGCAGGAGGCGGTATATGGCAGAAGATGTCATACAGCAGGAATCGCAGCGGCATTTTTGGGCAGTGAAAGTGCAAAAAATATAGAAGCTGAGGAGATGGATGAACTTCAGAAAATTATAGATGAAAAGAAGAAGCAGATGAAAAAATAGAAAAATAGAAAAACAGGAGAGAAACAAAATGAATCTTTCCATCACGTCGATAGTAACTGCCTGTCTGCTGAATTCATTGCTGATTATTTGTGTATGTATTCTAGCAAAAAAGGACAGTGTTATTAGCAGGATGGGACCAGAATGTATGATTTTTATAATGCTGGTGATGATATTGCGGATGTTTCTTCCGTTTGAATTTCCGTATACGTACAGCATATGGATAGAGGATAGTTTGAGTTTTATTATGACATTTTTCTTGTATCCTATATTTTCAGGGAACATTCAGATAATGGTCTGGCACGTCTTGATGGCAGTATGGGAAATTGGTGCCATATGGGGATTGATACACAGTATATTGACGTATAGAAATATACTTCGATATACTGAACTGCTGCCTGAAGAAAAATGGGAAACAATTTTGGAGAAATATCATTTAAACCAGACAGAATTTGGAAATCTTGATAAAATGAAGCTGGCATACAGTCAGGGAATTTTTTCGCCATGTATAATGGGAATAAAGCATCCTTGTCTGATTCTGCCGGAGATGGATTATCCTGAAAAGCAATTCTATTATATTCTTCTGCATGAGAGTATGCATGTAAAAAACAGAGATATTATATGGAAAGTATTGATTGATATGCTTTGTATTGTATTTTGGTGGAATCCAGTGTTTCGCTATCTGAGGAAAGAGCTTTTTCAACTGATAGAGATGCGAAATGACATGAGGATTGTTTCAAAATTGTCAGAAGAGGAAGAAATCGAATATATGCAGGCTCTAAAGGATACTGCAGTTCAGGCGAAGGGGAAAGAGTTTGATTTTTGTGTTTCATTTAAAAGAAGAAAAAACAGTGAATTAAAAAGACGAATGAATCTTCTGAGAAACAGGAAATATTGCAGATGGCAACAGGTGGTATTTTGCTTTCTGGCTTTTGCAATGTTGTTTTTGACTTCGACGGTTATTATTGAGCCGTATACTTTTAAAAATATCAAAGAAGAAGGGGAGAGACTTACAGATGAGAATACATATCTGGTAAGAAACGGGGATAGATATGATGTTTATGTATATGGAAAATATGCTATAACAGTAGAAAATATAGAAGGATTTGAAGGCGTAACAATTTATGATAATTTAGAGGAGGCAAAGAAAAATGAGTAGAAAGAAAATTTTACAGGGTATAATAGCGGGGATAGCAACAGTATCTATTATAAATGCTGGCTGTATAAAAGATGTAAAGGCAGAAACAGCAGAGGTTGTCAATACAAAGGTTGTTACAGAAGATAATTCTGTCAGTGTTAGAAGTTCTAAAAAAGTATGGGTTTATAAAGAAGAGAATGGAAAGAGATATATGAGATTATATGATGCCACAAATCAAGTTTGGCTGACAGACTGGATAGTTTGCGCATAAAAATATTGGTAAATCCAAGTATATAGATAAAATAATTTAGGGTAAAATTTTATTCATAAAAATCATACAATATTCTGGTTTTATTCTAGAGAAAGCTTGTATTATTGCAATACAGGTTTTCTTTTGAGACTATTAGTTAGAAATATTTTGACTATTGATTATAAATAAAATATGCCGAAAAATATTTTATAAAAAAATAAAGTTTATGTTGACAAATAAAAACATGGGTATTATGATTTGAATATAAAAATAATAGACAAAGTAAATAGAAGAAAGAAAATGGATGGATACCGGAATTGTCACATTATCATCAGTCTGTGTATGAGAGAATTGATTCAACTGGTTCCTTTCGTTATTTTTTCAGTAGTTTTAACATGTTTTTGTGGAATGTTTTAGTGCAGAGACAGGAATTTTCCGGATTATTTATACTGGCGGGAACAGAAATAAAAGATAATTGTTTTATATTTTTCTCGGAGTATTTATTTTGGCTGTAACAGAATTTCTGACTGTACTGTTTTGAAATACGAAACAAAAGAAAAAATCTTTGACTGAAAGATTATAAATGTCGTTGATATAAATAATAATGGAGATAGAAGAATTAAATAATTAGTTTAGTACAGTAATTCTAATTTAATATTTAATTGCATTTGCCGACATGGTTTGATAAAATTATTGTAATTCATACAATGCAATCATGCACTATGCACATACATTATACAAAAAATCGAGGATGCTGTTATGGAGATACTAATTATCGAAGATGATGAAAATATTGCAGATGCTGTCAGAGAAATACTGTCCTTAAATAATTATCATACTGAAATATGCTATTCAGGGCTTGTGGCGGTAGACTGTGTACAGAGAAATTACTATGATTTAATTCTTTTAGATATTATGCTGCCCGGAATGGATGGTTTTCAGGTTATGGAGAAGATTTCGGGTAAAGATGTTCCTGTTATTTTTATAACAGCAAAGCAGAATATCGGAGATAAGCTGATGGGATTTTCACTTGGAGCTGAGGACTATATTGTAAAGCCGTTTAATTTTATGGAGCTGCTTGCAAGGGTAGAGGTGGTGTTAAGAAGAAATAAAAAAATGAGAAATGAATACAGTTACAGAGATGTAAAGATAAACCTTATTTCTCATCATGTTGTAAAAAATGGAGTAGATATTGAGATGACTCCAAAAGAATTTGAACTGCTGGTGCTTTTTGTTAAATATCAGGATTTAATTATGAGTCGTGAACAGCTTGTTAAATCTGTCGGAGGAGGAAATTCTCCAAAATCCACCAGAACCATTGACAATCATATTGGACAAATCAGAAAAAAACTTGATTGGAAGGATGTTCTGATATCAATTCCCAAAATAGGATATAAATTAAAAAGGGAAAAGTAACAGGGTGTAGAGATGCCTTTACTGCATTTCTACACCCTGCTCGCTGATTATGGCTGGCTGTAAAATTCGACAATATCGCGATAAACTTTTTTATAATCTATTTCATTTAAAATTTCATGCCTCATATTTGGATAGTCGATTTTGATAATATTTAAAAATCCGGCAGTTTTTAAAATCTGAAAAGAGTCATCTGCGCCTTTGTCTTTTCCGACACAGGGGTCATCTGTTCCACGAAGCAGCAAAATCGGAAGGGTCTTTTGTATGTTTTTATAACTTTCTGGCTGATGCATTTTTATAACAAGATGATATAAATCCTTAAAAGCAGAGCAAGTAAAGCCAATTCCACAATATGGGTCATTTAGATAGGCTTTTATTGTATCCGGATTGTGACAAATCCAGTCAACCTCTGTCTGAGGGTTGGATATGCCACGGTTAAATACTCCCACAGTCAGATTTTGCAAAAATTTGGACTTATAGTCCGCGCCTCGAAAAGTCTGAATCACAGAAGCGCAGAATAGTCCAAAATAAGCACCTGTCTGGAAATTTGGATAACCGGATAAAACAGCCTTTTTATAATCATGTGAATGCTTTTGCAGCAGTACTCGACTGATAATCGTGCCCATTGAATGTGCAAAGAGATAGACGGGGATATCGGGATACTTTTGCGCAATAAATCTGCGAATCCTCACTTCATCTGCTATCAGTGCTTTATCGCCATTTTTTTCGCTGAAAAATCCAAGACAGGGTGCAGAAGCTCCATGCCCTCTCAAATCAGAGCTTACCACCGCAAATCCGCTTTCGTTTAAAAATCCGGCAAATTTTTCATAGCGTTTTTGATGTTCTTCCATACCATGAATAATCTGAATAACGGCCTTTGGGTGTTCGATATCAAAAGTATGCACAGATAGAGAATACTGGTCATTCGCGGTCAGTTTGTATTTTTTCATTGCTTCTTTCTCCTTTTTCTTTTTTCACTATTTACTTTTATTATTTATTTTCATTCTTTTTTTCACCAGTTTTTTCTTTTATGTTTTCTAAATCTTCTTTTCGTTTGGTTTCTGTTACGAAGTTTTCTTCTGTTTGTCTGATTTCCGGTTTTATATTTGATATGCGGGACATCACTCCGCTGTCAGGGTCAGTATAAAAAAAGATTTGTTTTTTATTCAGGCGTTTTTCGAGAAGTTGACTGATAATATATGCAAAAACTGCAAGAGTGGGAACTCCAAGAAACATTCCCAAAACTCCTGCCACAGAACCTCCCACTGTAATGGCAAAGATAATCCATAATGGCCGGAGACCTGTGCTGTCGCCAAGAATTTTTGGTCCAAGAAAAAGCCCGTCGAACTGCTGAAGTACAATAATCAATACTACAAAAATTAATGCATATTTTAAATCAACAAACAACAGAAGAAGTACTCCCGGAACTGCGCCGATAAACGGACCAAAATAGGGAATCATATTGGTAACACCCACAATTACGCTAATCATTAATCCATATGGAAGCTTTATAATTGACATAATAATAAAACACAAAATTCCGATAATCAGGGAATCAATCATTTTTCCAAGAACAAAACCGCTGAAAATTTTATTACATTCAAATGCGGTATTCAGTATTTTATCTCCATTTTTTGCACCGAAAAGAGCATAAATCATCTTTTTGGAATTGTTCAGCAACAGATTCTTATCAATCAGCATATAGATAGAAACCATAATTGCAATTAAAGCATTCAACACACCGGAGATAAGAGACATGGATGTGGAATAGATGGTTGGTATAATTTCAGGAATTGCATTTGTGATAAAATCCATCAGTTTATCGGGAATATTCTGAATTGCTTCATTGACAACCGTCAAATCCCATTCAGGATGCTTGGCTTCCATTTCCAGAAGTTTTTCCATAAGCTGATTATAGCCGGATTGTGCAGAATTTACCAGTGTGGTAATCTGCTTTAACGAATCTGTAATTTGTGGGATAATATAAAACAGACAGGTAACAATCAGTCCGATTACAACAATATAGGATAGAATAATGGAACACACTTTTTTTGCACCTTTTGCTTTGCTTTTGTTTTTAAAAATCAGTCCAAACAGTTTATCATAAATAAATTTTGTTACAGGATTAATCAAATATGCAATCAGAAGTCCAAGAATAAAGGGATACAGTATACTAATGGTATTTGAAATAGCTGTACTGGTAGAATCCCAGTTAAAGATAACTTTTATAATAACTGCACTGGCGATAATTACAACGATAGAATAGAGGGCGATAGTATAGTATTTACTGTTTTTAGAAAATTTATGAGACATTTGCTTTCCCTTTCTTTTATAATATGATGTTATATGTATCTGATGTTATGGTATACTTTATGTCATATAGTATACCATTTTAATGGATAATTCAAGAAAATAGAGGAAAAAAAGTAAATTTCTGTTTTCAGATTATTTTTTTAGTGGTATGATATAACAATAGGTAACGTATGAACAATAGGTAACGTATGAACAATAGGTAACGTATGAACAATAGGTAACTTATAACAGCGCGAAAAGTAATATTTTTTAGATTTCACCAGATAATATCAGTAAAAAACAAAGAATAAGGATGGATAGAAATGGAATATAATTATAGAAAAACACGTGCAAGACATCGCACAGGATATAGAAACAGAAGAATTAACAGAAAAAAGGAGCTGATTATAAAAGTCAGCGGGACCATTTTAACATTTGTACTTGTAACAGGTGCGGTTGTTTCTTACTTTGGAAAGAAACAGGAGGATATTCTGGTTCAAGCAGGGGATTCCATGGTGAAACAAGTAAACGAAGAAATGGAAATTACTATACCTGAGGGAACAACGAAGGAAGAGACAGAACAGACAGAGCAGGAAATACCAGAAAAAAAGAAATTTGAATATCCCGCTGTCAGTGAATCTTATGCGGATATTGTGTCAGAAGAAATAAAAAGTCCCTATATAGCACTTTTAGATGTGGAAAACAATCAAATTATAGCTGGGAGAAATATAGATGCGAAAATTTATCCCGCTTCCATGACCAAAGTCTTATCATTAATTGTGGCAGTAGAGAATATTACAGATTTATCACAGACTTTTACCATGACGGGAGATATTATAGACCCTCTGGTGAGGGAAGAAGCTTCGAGGGCAGGTTTTGAGGCAGGAGATATTGTCAGTGTGGAGGATATGCTGTATGGGCTTGTACTTCCATCAGGTGCGGATGCCGCAGTTGGACTGGCGATTATAACAGCCGGCTCTGAGGATGCATTTGCGGACCTTATGAATCAGAAATGTGCTGAATTAGGTCTTGTCTCTTCACACTTTACAAACGCTTCCGGACTGTTTGATGAAAATCAGTATACAACGCCTGTGGAGATGGCTCTTATTTTAAAATATGCGATGCAGAATGAAACCTGTGCGAAAATACTTTCCACATATCAGTATACAACAGCTCCAATGGCTTCCAATCCGGAAGGAATATTGCTCAGCAGCACAATGTTCAGCCGCATGTATGGAACAGAGGTAGAAGGAGTAACTATTACTGCAGGAAAGACAGGTTATACAGAAGAGGCAAAAAACTGTCTGGTCAGTTTTGCACAAAAGGGAGAACATCATTATATAGCTCTTACAGCAGGCGCCGAGAATAAATGGCATGTTATTTTCGATGATTTTGAAATTTATAAAAATTATCTTCCACAGACAGAATAATCCGAACAGCTATGGAACGAAAAGGCAGGGAATAAAATGGCAGAAAAAGTAGACAGAAGAATTAGAAAAACAAAAACTCAGCTAAAAAATGGTCTGGCAAAATTAATGGCAGAGAAAAGTATTAACGAAATATCTGTAAAGGAGCTTGTGGAGCTGGTAGATATTAACCGTTCAACTTTTTATCTTCATTATTCAGATATCTATAATCTTCTTGAGGAGATAGAGGAGGAAATGCTTTCTGAAATAAAGCAGAGCATAGAACAGCATCCCATGGGAGTGGGATACAATACCTTCACTTATCTGGAGGATATTTATCTGGCGCTGGAAAACAATAAAGACATATGTAAGGCGCTTTTAGGAGATAACGGGGATGCATCCTTTATTTTCAAAATGAAGGAAATTGTGCAGGAAAATTCCATGAAACAATTAGAGCTGCTCTTTCCAGATATTAAGGAGGATTTAAAATATACATTTTCGTTTTGTTTAAGCGGCTGTATGGGAATTGTAAATCAGTGGCTGTTTGAAAATGGCTCGGAGTCACCACAGCATATGGCAAAATTAACTTTTTCCATGCTGATACATGCGCTTGGTATTGACGGCAAATATGAGAAGATTTTAAATGAACAGGATAAAAATAATATTGTAAGTCATAAGTAAACAGGATATAATGCAATAATGGAAATTTATAAAAAATAAACAGTAAATATTGGAGGAATTATGAGAGAAACAGATTCAACAAAGACTTTAGCAGAATCTTTAACAGGAATTTCAACAGGAATTTCAAAAGGAATTTCAACAGGAATGATGGCATATGAATTTATTAAGAAGGAAGAAATTGATGAGTTAAATTCTGTCGGTTACCTTCTTTGTCATAAAAAGACTGGCGCAAGGGTGGTGCTTCTTGTTAATGAAGATAACAACAAGGTATTTAATATCGGTTTTCGCACCCCTCCTGCAGACAGTACAGGAGTGGCGCATATTATTGAACATACGGTACTGTGCGGCTCAAAAAAGTATCCGCCAAAAGACCCGTTTGTGGAGCTGGCAAAGGGCTCGCTTAATACATTTTTAAATGCCATGACCTTTTCAGATAAAACAATATATCCGGTGGCAAGCTGCAATGAAAAGGATTTTAAAAATCTGATGAATGTATATCTGGATGCTGTATTTTATCCAAATATCTATAAAAAAGAGGAAATATTCCGTCAGGAGGGCTGGAGCTATGAACTTGAAGATAAGGACAAACCGCTGATTTATAACGGAGTAGTCTACAATGAAATGAAGGGAGCTCTGTCAACTCCGGAGAGACTTCTTATGCAGGAGGCAGAGCGTGAAATGTTTCCTGATACCTGTTATTCCCATGTATCAGGAGGAGACCCAAAACATATACCGGAGCTTAGCTATGAGCAGTTTCTTGATTTTCACAGGAAATATTATCATCCTTCCAACAGCTATATTTATTTGTATGGAAATATGGACATGCCTGCTTATCTTGAATGGATAGACAGAGAATATCTGAGTAATTTTGAGAAATCAGAAGTGAAGATAGAGTTTTCAGAGCAGAAGCCTTTTGAGCATACAAAATATTGTGTGAAACAATATCCGCTTGGAGAAGGGGAAGAAGAACAGTCAAAAAGTATGTATTCCTATATAGTAACAGCCGGTGGTGCACTTGACAGGCAGGAGCATTATGCAATGAAAGTGCTTGACTATGCGCTTTTGTCCATGCCCGGCGCACCGGTAAAGCAGGCGCTTCTTGACGCTGGTATTGGAAAGGATATCTCAGGAGGATTTTCAAACGGCACGCTGCAAAACAGTTTCTATGTTACTGCAAAGGAAGCAGAGGAAGGAAAACAGGATAAATTTCAGGAAATAATAGAAAATACTCTGAGAAGCATTGTGGAATCAGGTGTTGATAAGGACAGTTTGAAAGCGGCATTAAATGTGTTTGAATTTCAGTATCGGGAGGCAGATTTCGGCTCTTATCCGAAAGGTCTGTTCTATTGCATGGATATTTTAGAGAGCTGGCTTTATGATGATAATGAGCCTTTTATGCATATTCACGCAGGAAAGACCTTTCAGGAATTAAATGAATATGTAAATACAGAGTATTATGAAAATCTGATTCAAAAATATCTGTTGAATAATCCGCATAAATTAATTATTACCATGAATCCAAAACGTGGTCTTGCGAAAGAAATGGCGAAGGAGCTGGAAGAAAAGCTGGCAGCTTACAAGGCTTCTCTTTCCGAGGAAGAACTGGAAAAAATCATAGAAGATACAAAAGCTCTGAAAAAATACCAGAGTGAACCATCTACGGAGGAAGAGTTAAACACAATTCCGGTATTAAAGCTTGAGGATATCGATAGACTGCCGGAGGAATATTATATAGAAGAAAGAGAAGAGGCAGGCATCAAGGTTATTTTCAGCAATGTATTTTCCAATAAAATAGCCTATATCAACGCTTCTTTTGATGCCGGACAGCTTCCGAAACAGTATATTCCATATCTGGGACTGTTAAAGTCAGTTCTAGCAAATATGGATACGGCACATTATAAATATACGGAATTAAACAATTTAATTTATATGCATTCCGGCGGTTTTTATAACGATTTTGTACAATATGGAAGAATAGACGGCGGCAGCGTAATGCTGTTTGAAAATAATATAAAGGTATTATATTCGGAAATAAAACAGGCATTTAATATTATATCAGAAATTCTTGGCAGTACAAAGTTTTCAGATACAAAGAGACTGTATGAAATTATTGCAGAACAGAAGTCCGGAATGAGAATGAGACTGATTTCCGCGGGGCATATCGCAGCTATGACCAGAGCAGAGTCTTATATGACAGAGACAGGATATGTAAAGGATATGACTTCCGGTATAGGCTATTACAGATTTTTAGAGGACTTGGAAAAGAACTTTGAACAGAAAAAAGAAGAAGCCGTACAAATGCTGACATGGCTTTCAAAATATTTATTTACAAAGAAGAATTTCATTTTGAGCTTTACTGCCGATGAAGAGGGCTATAAAGTGATGAAACAGGAGCTTGAAACATTTACAGGCAGTCTTTCAGCCGAGAAGTGCGTCGAGGAACGGGAGCCATTTGAATTACAGAAATTAAATGAAGGATATAAAATCCCGTCTCCTGTTTCTTATGTGGCAAGACTGGGAAACTATAAGACTGCCGGATATGCATTTACCGGAATTATGAATACGCTTGGCAGTATTCTGGATTATGGTTATCTGTGGAATCAGGTCCGTGTCAAGGGAGGAGCTTACGGTGTAATGAGCTTTTATGGTCCAACAACCGGAAATGTAGCATTTTTATCCTACCGTGACCCGAATGTAGGAGCAACAAATGATGTATTTAACGGAATACCAGAATATCTCAGAAATTTTGAGGCAGATGACAGAGATATTCTGAAATATATTATTGGAACAATCAGTTCAAAGGATACACCGAAAAATCCGTCGGCAAAGGGAAGACGCTCCTTTACGGCATATATTTCAGGAATTACCTATGAGGATATCTGCAGGGAAAGAGAAGAGATTCTTTCTCTCAGTGTGGAAAAAGTACGCGCACTGGCTCCAATTATGGAAGCAGTACTGTCACAGAATTATATCTGTACAGTTGGCAGCAGTGAGAAGATAGAGGAAAGTACAGAGTTATTTGGAGAAATAAAAGATTTGTTTTAAATTTACAAAATACTTTGTTTTATAAAATGGAGGACATTATGGAAAATACTGTAAAGTCAGGATTTGTATCATTAATCGGAAGACCGAATGTTGGAAAATCTACATTAATGAACAGGCTTGTTGGACAAAAAATAGCGATTACTTCAAACAAGCCACAGACAACAAGAAATAAGATTCAGACCGTTTATACAGATGAACGGGGACAGATTGTATTTTTGGATACGCCGGGGATTCATAAGGCCAAAAACAAGCTTGGGGAATATATGGTAACAGTGGCGGAGCATACTTTAAATGAAGCGGATGTGATACTTTGGCTTGTGGAGCCGACTACCTTTATCGGAGCCGGTGAGAGGCATATTGCTGAACAGTTGAAAAAAACAGATACTCCGGTGATTCTGATTATCAATAAGGTGGATACAGTAAAAAAAGAAGAAATTCTGCTGTTTATTGACACTTACCGTAAAATTTATGATTTTTCGGAGATTATTCCGGTGTCAGCATTAAAGGGGATTAATACAGAAGATGTAACAGAGACGATTTTTAAATATCTTCCTTATGGTCCAATGTTTTATGATGAGGACACTGTGACAGACCAGCCAATGCGTCAGATTGCCGCAGAGCTTATCAGAGAAAAGGCTCTTCGCTGTCTGGAGGAGGAAATCCCTCATGGAATCGCTGTATATATTGATACCATGAAGGAACGGCCTGCTGGAAATATGATTGATATTGAAGCCACTCTTGTATGTGAAAAGGATTCTCACAAGGGCATTATTATCGGAAAACAGGGACAGATGCTGAAAAAGATAGGCACACAGGCGCGCAGAGAAATTGAAAATATGATGGAAACGAAGATAAATTTAAAACTATGGGTAAAAGTCAGAAAAGAATGGCGCGATAATGACACACAGCTTAGAAATTTTGGTTATAATGCAAAGGAAATCTGAAAATGACAGGCGAGGTTATTTTAACAGGAATGGTAATTCTGGCAGCACCGGCGAATGAATATGATAAAAGGGTGGTAATTTTGACAAGGGAGCGCGGCAAGATTACAGCCTTTGCAAAAGGGGCCAAAAGAAGCAAAAGCCAGCTTGCGGCGGGAACACGGCCCTTCTCCTTTGGGGAATTTACCTGCTATGCGGGAAAGACAGCGTATACACTGGTATCGGTGAAAATAGAGAATTATTTTGAGGAAATTACGGAAAATATGGAAAATGTTTGTTATGGTTCTTATTTTCTGGAAATGGTTGATTATTTCGGAATGGAGAATGTGGAGGCGAAAAACATGCTTTTACTTTTATACCAGTCTTTGCGGGCATTGACAAAAAACTCTCTTGATAATCGGCTGGTGAGAAGGATTTTTGAGCTAAAAATGCTGGTGGTAAATGGGGAATATCCAAATATGTTTCAATGTATGGGATGCAAAAAAGAAGAGGGGTTGAATGGATTTAGCAGGATGATGCATGGAATGCTGTGTGGGGAATGTCGGAGCCGTGACAGAGTAGAGCTGTCTGAATCGGCGGTGTATGCCATGCAATATATAGTGTCGGCGGAGATTGGGAAGTTGTATACGTTTAGTGTGTCAGAGGAAGTGTTGACGGAGGTTGAGATGGTGATGAATCGGCTGATGGAGGGGTATGTGGATAGAAAGTTTCGGAGTCTGGAACTTTTGGGGATGTTATAAGAAATGTATTTATAGTATGTGTATAGCGCCGAAAAGTAGAATCACGTTTACAAAAGATTATTTACATACACAATAAACTTGACATATACCAAAAATAAAAAATGAAAATAAAAAATACTTGATAAACTGACTTTTGTAATGTTATAATAACATATTGCTTATTAGAAAATAAAGGAGATTGAATTATGGAAAAAACTATGGATAAAATTACAGCACTGGCGAAGGCAAGAGGTTTTATATTTCCCGGTTCGGAAATTTATGGCGGACTGAAAAATACATGGGATTATGGAAACCTTGGAGTTGAATTAAAGAATAATGTAAAAAAGGCATGGTGGCAGAAGTTTATTCAGGAAAATCCATATAATGTAGGTGTGGACTGCGCAATTCTTATGAATCCCCAGACATGGGTGGCATCGGGACATCTGGAAGGCTTTACAGACCCTTTAATGGACTGTAAGGAGTGTCACGAAAGATTCCGTGCAGACCAGTTGATTGAAAACTGGGCGGAGGAAAATAATTATACTCTGGAAGGAAGCGTAGACGGCTGGTCTCAGGAAGAGATGAAGGCATTTGTGGATGAACATAAAATTCCATGTCCATCCTGTGGAAAACATAATTTTACCGATATCAGACAGTTTAATCTGATGTTTAAAACTTTTCAGGGAGTGACGGAGGATGCAAAAAATACGGTATATCTCCGGCCGGAAACAGCACAGGGTATTTTCGTAAATTTTAAAAATATACAGAGAACTTCAAGAAAGAAAATACCATTTGGAATCGGACAGATAGGAAAATCTTTCAGAAATGAAATTACTCCGGGCAATTTTACTTTCCGTACGAGAGAATTTGAGCAGATGGAGCTGGAATTTTTCTGTGAGCCGGATACAGACCTTGAATGGTTTGAATACTGGAGAGGCTTCTGTCGTGACTGGCTGATAAGTCTTGGCATAAAAGAAGATGAAATGCGTCTGCGTGACCATGAAAAAGAGGAACTCAGCTTTTACAGCAAGGCAACTACCGATATTGAGTTTCTGTTTCCATTTGGATGGGGTGAGCTCTGGGGAATTGCAGACAGAACAGATTATGATTTGACACAGCATCAGAATACATCAGGGGAACCAATGGATTATTTTGATGATGAAAAAAAGGAAAAGTATATTCCATATGTAATTGAACCTTCCCTTGGTGCCGACAGAGTAACACTTGCATTTTTATGTGCAGCATATGATGAAGAAGAGCTTGAGGGCGGGGATATGAGAACCGTACTTCACTTCCATCCGGCAATTGCTCCTGTAAAAATTGGAGTGCTGCCACTTTCAAAAAAATTAAATGAAGGTGCGGAAAAGATTTATACAGACCTTTGCAAAAAGTATAACTGTGAATTTGATGACAGAGGAAATATCGGAAAAAGGTATCGTCGTCAGGATGAAATCGGAACACCGTTCTGTGTGACTTATGATTTTGATTCAGAGACAGACGGGTGTGTAACAGTGAGAGACAGGGACACCATGGAGCAGGAAAGAGTAGCAATTAAAGAGCTGGATGCATATTTTGCGAAAAAGTTTGAGTTTTAAGGAGAGGCTCTATTCTTCATGTTTTTCTGTAAGTATTCATTTAAAATATTAACAATTTTGTAAGTAATACTATAAATATTTTATAAAAATTAAAAATAAAGACTGTAAAATGCTTTAAAATGTAATATTTATTCTTTTTGTTTTAAAATATAGTTTTCTTTTTATAAAAAATTCTGTTTTTGAAATATTTACAGAAATATAAATTTAAAATACAAATTAATGACAAAATAAATAAAATCTGTTATACTTTTGTTTGTACGGAGGAAGATAAAACCGGTTAAAGCATGATAAATATCGCCTCTGCTGCATCTCACAATTAAAATATTGCGTTCAAGGAGGTAGGGATTTCTGCGGGTATGCAGAAAAAATAATTTTAACTGAATAGAGTACACGTTTTTGCGTGTATCTTTAAGACTATATACAATAAAGTATACAAACTAAAAGTAGATAACGATTTTTATTAAGGTAGGGCAGTACAGAGAAAAATTTTGTATCAAAGCAGAATTGATTTTTTCTGTACTGTCTGCTTTCTTATTGTCTGAAGAAAAATTTAACCAAAATTTAGAAAAAATGTTGACTACTTAATGATATATGATATAATTAAAACAGTATTTTTCGGTGCAAGGGCACTAAAATGCATATAGAATATATAGGTCGGCTGATTTGTGCATAAAATGGCGTAAAACAGCTATCCTATACAACAAAACTTAATAGGAGGAACATTTAAAATGTCAACAAAATGGGTTTACAAATTTAGCGAGGGCAGTGCTGCCATGAGAAATCTTCTTGGTGGTAAGGGCTGTAATCTTGCTGAAATGACAGGCTTAGGCATGCCTATCCCACAGGGCTTTACAGTTACAACAGAGGCTTGTACAGAGTATTATAACTGCGGAAAGCAGATTTCAAAGGAAATCGAAGACCAGATTTTTGAAGCATTAGCATGGCTGGAGGAGCATAATGGCAAGAAGTTCGGTGATACAGAGGACCCGTTATTGGTTTCTGTTCGTTCCGGTGCAAGAGCATCCATGCCGGGTATGATGGATACAATCCTGAATCTTGGTCTGAATGATGTTGCAGTAGAGGGATTTGCAAAGAAGACAGGCAATCCAAGATTTGCATATGATTCATATAGAAGATTTATCCAGATGTACTCAGATGTAGTTATGGAAGTTCCTAAGTCATACTTCGAGAAGATTATCGATGAAATGAAGGAAGCTAAGGGCGTTACTTATGATACAGAGCTGACAGCCGAAGATTTGAAGGAACTGGCTGAGAAGTTCAAGGCTGTATATAAAGAAGCTATGAATGGAGAGGAATTCCCTCAGGATGCAAAGGAACAGCTTATGGGCGCTGTAAAAGCTGTATTCCGTTCATGGGATAACCCAAGAGCAATTGTTTACAGACGTATGAATGATATTCCGGGTGACTGGGGTACCGCTGTAAACGTACAGACAATGGTATTCGGAAACAAAGGTGACACATCAGGTACAGGTGTTGCATTTACACGTAATCCATCCACAGGTGAGAAGGGTATTTTCGGAGAATATCTTTTAAATGCACAGGGTGAAGACGTAGTTGCAGGTGTTCGTACACCGCAGCCAATTACTACACTGCAGGAGGCTATGCCTGAAGTGTACAAGCAGTTTATGGAGCTGGCTCAGAATCTTGAGAATCATTTCCATGATATGCAGGATATGGAATTTACAATTGAAGAAGGCAAATTATACTTCTTACAGACACGTAATGGTAAGAGAACTGCTCCGGCAGCGATTAAGATTGCATGTGACCTTGTAGATGAAGGACAGATTACAGAGGAAGAGGCAGTTTGCAGAATTGAAGCGAAATCTTTAGACCAGCTTCTGCATCCTACATTTGTTCCGGAAGCATTAAAGGCTGGTGAGGTAATTGGTTCTGCACTTCCAGCATCTCCTGGCGCTGCTGCTGGTAAGGTATACTTTACAGCAGATGAAGCAAAGGCTGCAGGAAAAGGCGGAAGAGGCGAGAGAGTTATTCTTGTTCGTCTTGAGACATCTCCGGAAGATATCGAAGGTATGCATGCTGCGCAGGGTATTCTGACAGTACGCGGCGGTATGACAAGCCATGCAGCAGTAGTTGCCCGTGGTATGGGTACATGCTGTGTATCTGGATGTGGTGAAATCAAGATTGATGAAGAAGCTAAGGAATTCTCACTTGGCGGATATACCTTCCATGAGGGAGATTATATTTCACTTGACGGTACAACAGGTAAGATTTACAAAGGTGATATTGAAACCAAGGAAGCTGAAATCGGCGGAAACTTCGGAAGAATTATGGGATGGGCTGACAAGTACAGAAAGCTTCTGGTTCGTACAAATGCTGATACACCGGCTGATACACAGAAAGCTGTTGAGCTTGGTGCAGAAGGTATCGGTCTTTGCCGTACAGAGCATATGTTCTTTGGTGAGGACAGAATTCCTAAGTTCAGAAGAATGATTCTTTCTGATACCGTAGAGCAGAGAGAGGAAGCGCTGAAGGCAATCGGCGAGTTCCAGAAGGCAGACTTCAAGGCTATGTATGAAGTTCTGGAAGGAAAGCCAATGACAGTACGTTATCTGGACCCACCTCTTCATGAGTTTGTTCCAACAGAGGAAGAAGATATCAAGGCTCTGGCTGATGATATGGGTCTTACTGTTGCAGAAGTTAAGTCAAGATGTGACGCACTTCATGAGTTTAACCCTATGATGGGACACAGAGGATGCCGTCTTGCTGTGACATATCCTGAAATCGCAAAGATGCAGACAAGAGCTATTATGGAAGCTGCAATTGAAGTAAAGAATGAAAAGGGATATGATATTGTTCCGGAAATCATGATTCCACTTGTAGGCGAGAAGAAAGAATTGAAGTATGTAAAGGACGTAGTAGTTGAAGTCGCTGAGGCAGTAAAGAAGGAAAAGAATTCAGATATTGAGTATCATATTGGTACAATGATTGAGATTCCAAGAGCTGCTCTGACAGCAGACCAGGTTGCAGAGGAAGCAGAATTCTTCTCATTTGGTACAAACGACCTTACACAGATGACATTTGGCTTCTCACGTGATGATGCAGGTAAATTCCTTGATTCTTACTATCAGGCAAAGATTTATGAATCAGACCCATTTGCAAAACTTGACCAGACAGGT
>CAJTOU010000053.1:0-9655 GCA_910577835.1 uncultured Lachnospiraceae bacterium
TTGTAGTGGTTTAACCAGTATCGAGTTGCCAGAAAAAGTAACCAGTATTGGAGAGGGTGCATTTGAATATTGTAGTGGCTTAACCAGTATTGAGTTGCCGGAAGGTCTAGCCAGTATTGGAGTTTCTGCATTTAATTATTGTGATAACCTTACCATTTACGGAGTAGAAAATTCTTATGCTCATACCTACGCTTTGGAAAATAATATTCCATTTAAACCAATATCAGATTTAGATTTGTCAGAATATGTTGTAGATATTGTAGCGAACAATATTATTTCTGCTTCTGATTTTGAAGCAATTTTAAAGGAAAACAAGACAAAGGATGTAGTGATTAAAACAAACAATGATGTGACATTTACTTTTGCTAAAGGCGCTATGCAGGTAATAGAAGGAAAGAACAGTTATGATTTTGGTACGACCATAAGTAAAGAATATAACTCTAATTTGCCATTTTATGCAACTAAAGATAATTTTGTATTGCAAATTACCTACAATTATTCTGGTGAACTTCCAGCGGAGGCATCTGTTCGATTTTTGGCTGGAACCGAATATGCAGGAAAGACGCTGTATTACTTATGGTTAAAGGAAGATAACACTTTTGAGGAAGTACAGAAGGTAGTGGTTAATGATGAGGGATATGTAACAGTAAAGCAAAATCATTGTTCCTCTTATCTGCTTACCAGCGAGGAACCAAAAACACAAGAGAATACTACTGAAAATAACAAGCCGACAGATAACACTACAAATAGTTCAGAGTCCACAGATAATTCAGAAACTACAAGCAGCTCAGAATCTAAGGAAAACTCTGTTTCTAAAGGGGATTCACCAAAGACAGGCGATAATGCTAGGATTCTTTTTTATCTTGTCATATGTATAGCAGCGGCAGGTATTATATGTGTATCTAAAAAATGTAAATATCAAAATAGCAGTAAATAATTTATTTATACATATGCTCAATTTTTTTAATGAAGTAAAATAAAATATAAATATAAAGAAAAAATCAGGAACTTCTCCGAAAAATAAAGAGAAGCTTCTGATTTTTTCTTTATTCCTCTAATTAGGGTTGCGTCCGGATATTGACAAATAGAAAAACACATGCTATCCTAAAATTGTAATAAACACTTACTTGCATCTTGATAAAAGTATACTTTACAATTGCAAAAACAGAAATGTGCTGAAGGAATATCTTGAAAGCAAGGAACAGGAGGTTGTGGATATTATGATGACACTATTTGATGATGAGCAGATTTTAAAGGCTTATGCAAAGGATATTGAGGATAACAAGGAAAGAGAAACGGAAAGAAAAACAGCGGAAAGAATGATTAAAATGGGTAAATTATCACTTGATGAAATTTTACTCTGTGTTCCTGCATTATCACTTGATGAATTAAAGGAACTTGAAGCCAAAGTTATGCAATTAGTATAGACAAGCAAAATTGATATTAAAATAATAGCAAAAAAACGTATGGAACAGAAATCCATGCGTTTTTTGCGTGGAAATGAAGATGTATACAAAGAGAGGTTCCTGATTTTTTATTTAAATTATAAAACCGCAAAAGAAATTTTTGCTGTTATTATATCTTTTTCCAAAAGATTGTAAATATTAAGAAATAAATCATTGACGTAGCCCAAGATTAAAAGTAAACTATATACCATAATGAAGCACGCGGATGCGTGCGCAGGTCATCAAACTTCGTTTGACGACATTATGCCATACAAAATAATTAACAAGGAGGTTTCCTGCAAGATACAGAATGGATAATTTGAAAAAAGAAATTCAGGGGCTTAGCAAAAGAGAAGTAGAGGAGCGAAGAAAGAGGGGACTTGTAAACGGAAATTTTTCTGTAAAAACAAAAAGTATTGGGCAGATTATTTATTCCAATACATTTACGTTATTTAATTTTATTAATATTTTTCTCGCCGGTTGTCTGATTATGGTACATTCCTATAAAAACATGCTTTTTCTTGGTGTGGTTTTCTGGAATATTCTGATTGGCGTGGTTCAGGAGATACGCTCAAAAAGAGTGATTGACAAGCTTTCTCTTTTATCGGAGCCCGTAGTAAAAGTGCTGAGAGAGGGAAAATTTTGTGATATTCGCATTGAAGACCTTGTTCTGGATGATATATTTTCCCTGAAAAATGGAAATCAGATTTGTACAGATGCTGTAATTATAGAAGGGGAATGCGAGATAAACGAAAGCTTTCTGACAGGAGAAAGTGAGCCTGTCTGTAAAAAAACAGGGGATGAAGTATTATCAGGCAGCTTTATTATTTCCGGAAATGTACTGGCAAAGGCTGTTCATGTCGGCAAGGATAATTATGTCAATAAAATTACAGGACAGGCAAAGTATTTAAAAAAGCCAAATTCAGAAATGCTGAAATCTATAAAAGCAATTATAAAATTTATCAGTATTGCATTGATTCCGCTTACCTGTCTTCTTTTTTTCAATCAGGTGAGAATCGACGAAAATACTTTTTCAGATGCGGTAGTCAGTACAGTAGCGGCAGTGATTGGCATGATACCGTCGGGACTTGTGCTGCTGACCAGTGTAGTGCTGGCAGTCAGTGTGATTCGGCTTGGACAGAAGAATACGCTGGTTCAGGAGCTGTATTGTATTGAAACACTGGCAAGGGTAGATACTTTGTGTCTGGATAAGACAGGAACGATTACAGAGGGTGTAATGGATGTCGAGGGAGTTGAGATAATTGATGAAAAATTCAGCGCCGACCAGATAGATGAAATGATTTATTTTTTTACAAATGGATTGAACGACGATAATCCGACTTTTCAGGCATTAAAAGAATATTCTGACAAGTTATATGAAAAAAGACAGGAAATATTGGAGAAAAAGGTGAAAGATTATCAGGTAAAAAAGAAAATCAGCTTTTCTTCCGATAAAAAATGGAGTCTGGTAGATTTTGAAAATCAGGGCACTTATGTTCTGGGAGCTTTGGAATTTGTATTTCAAAAGAGAAATGAAAATCTGAAAGAGTATGCTTCCAGATTTGCCAGAGATGGTGTGAGAGTACTGGTTCTGGCTCATTCTGAAAATCACTGTAAAGAAAAAAATCTTCCAGAGGGCTTAAAAGCCTGCGCTTTTGTGCTGCTTACGGACAGAATCAGAAAAAGTGCTCCGGAAACGCTGCAATATTTTAAAAATCAGGGAGTAAATATTAAAATTATATCGGGAGATAATCCTGAGACAGTATCAAATATCGCAAAGAGGTCAGGAGTGCTTTTTCCTGAAAAGTATGTGGATGCCTCTGTTCTGGTGACAGATGAGGATATTAAAAATGCGGCGGAACAGTATACAGTGTTTGGCAGAGTAACTCCAATGCAGAAATTAAAACTGGTACAGGCACTAAAGGAAAAAGGACATACAGTTGCCATGACAGGAGACGGAGTAAACGATGTTATGGCATTGAAAGAGGCTGACTGCAGTATTGCCATGCAGTCGGGAAGCGATGCGGCACGCAATGTGTCACAGCTTGTATTAATGGATTCAGATTTTGCTTCCATGCCGGATATTGTGGCAGAGGGCAGAAGAACGATTAACAATATCCAGCGTTCTGCGGCATTATATTTGACAAAGACCATTTATTCCGCAATACTGGCGCTTATTTTTATTTTTTTAAAGGCAGGATATCCATTTCAGCCGATTCAGCTTACTTTGCTTGGTTCTCTTGCAATCGGAATTCCGTCATTTATTCTGGCAATGGAGCCGAATCTCAACCGTGTAAAGGGAAAGTTTCTGATGAATGTTTTAAAGCTCGCGGTTCCGGGCGGGCTGATTGTAATTACAAATGTAATGGCGGCAGAGATTTTTGGCCGGCTTTTCAGAATTCAAGAAGAAGAAATACAGACACTGGCATTTCTGGGACTTGCCATTGCTTCACTGGTGGAGTTATTCAAGGTATGTAAACCGTTTAATAAATTAAGAGTAGTTATGTGCAGCGTGATTATATCTGTATTTATTGTGATGGTAGTTTTTTTCGGCAGATTTTTTGAGATTATATCTCTATCCTTTGGTTCTGCTGTATTTTTGGGGATTATCCTTGTTACTACGCCTATGCTTCACAAAGTATATAGTGTAGCCATTGATAAGCTTCTTGGAAATACGCCGAATGTTTATGATATTTACCTTGTTTGTATCCGCAGGAAAAACAGCTTTGAGAACATTGTGCTGGTAGACGAGGAGGTTGATAAAAAGGATTATATGGAAGTTGCCTCTCAGATGATGGGACTTAAGGTTTTAAAGGCGCAGAAAATAGCCTATATCAACATGGAATGTCAACAGGGAGATATCCATGCGGATTATGCTGATAAGAAAAGAGATAATGATGTTCTTGCGGCTGCTGCGGAATTTTATGTCAGAAAAAGAGTAAGGAAAGCAGACAGAAAGGATGTCATGGAGGTGACAGTGGAAACTATTGGTTCAAAACTTCCTGTAAAAGTAATAGTTGACTTAAAAAATCACAGGGTTATAATAGAGAATAAAGAAGAATATATCTGCAAGGCAAGAATTTTAAAGAAAATAAAATTGACCTTATAAGGAGCTGCAATTTATGGATTTGTTTGAATATATGAGTGAGGTAAAAAAGGAAAAAGAATCGCCTCTGGCGTCAAGGCTCCGGCCTGAAACGCTGGAGGAAGTGGTTGGGCAGAAGCATATTATCGGAAAGGACAAGCTTTTATATCGGGCAATTAAGGCAGATAAGTTAAGCTCTATTCTTTTATATGGGCCGCCGGGAACAGGAAAGACTACACTTGCAAAGGTAATCGCAAATACAACAAGTGCCTGTTTTCATCAGATTAACGCTACAACGGCAAATAAGAAGGATATGGAGCAAATAGTGGAGCAGGCAAAAAATACACTTGGCATGTATGGAAAGAAAACTATTTTGTTTATTGATGAAATTCACCGTTTTAATAAGGGACAGCAGGATTATCTGCTTCCTTTTGTAGAAGACGGAACTCTGATTTTGATTGGCGCTACGACTGAAAATCCATATTTTGAAGTAAACCGCGCTCTGATATCAAGGTCTGTGATTTTTGAGCTGAAACCGTTGGAAAAAGAAGATATTCTGGAGCTGATTCGCAGAGCTGTTTATGATGAAAAAAAAGGAATGGGTTATTATCAGGCTGTGATTGATGACGATGCAGCGGAGTTTCTGGCGGAAATTTCCGGCGGGGATGCAAGGCGGGCATTAAATGCAGTTGAGCTTGGGATTCTTACTACGGACAGAGATGCTTTCGGGAAAATTCATATCACACTGGAGGTCGCACAGCAGTGTATTCAGAAAAGGGCTGTTCAATATGATAAGAATGGAGATAATCATTATGATACCATTTCTGCTTTTATTAAAAGCATGAGAGGCTCTGACCCGAATGCAGCGGTTTATTATCTGGCAAAAATGCTGTACGCCGGAGAAAGCGTTACCTTTATTGCAAGGCGTATTATGATTTGTGCTTCAGAAGATGTGGGAAATGCAGACCCAAACGCCCTTACAGTAGCGGTTTCTGCCGCAAATGCAGTGCATCAGCTCGGTATGCCGGAGGCAAGGATTCCTCTGGCACAGGCGGCAATTTATGTAGCATGTGCGCCAAAGAGCAATGCAGGTTATCTGGCTATTAACAGGGCGATGCAGGCAGTAGAAGATTTTTCAAAGGCTGAAAGCGGGCTGGAGGTTCCTGTGTATTTAAAAGAATCCGGTTATAAAGGGGCTGAAACACTTGGACGCGGCATAGGTTATAAATATGCCCATGATTATCCAAATCATTATGTAGAGCAGCAGTATCTTCCAGATGCGTTGGCAGAACAGCGTTTTTATGAGCCGACAGAGATGGGATATGAAAAGATAATGACAGAGCATATGGAAAAAATCAGAAATCAGTAGTAGCTGTCCTTTTAAGGGCGGCATCATGGGACAAGCGAAGCAATTTCCCATAAAATGAAATCTTTTAAGTGAGAGGCGCAGATATGAAAGAACTGATAGACAAGTTATCATTAGGTATCATTGATTATGAAACTCCAAAAGTGTCCATAAATTTGAATAATGCAAAACCAAATAATGCAAATCTGAATGGAATTGATAAATCTTTTATGCCAGATGAATTGTATGAAGGAACCTTTCAGATTGTGAACACCGGAGGAGGGAAGTTGAAAGGAATTCTCTATTCTTCCAGCCGCCATGTAAAAATTAAAACAAAGGTTTTCAGCGGAGATAAATCTGTAATACGGTATGTCATTGATACCTGCTGCCTGAAAGAAGGCATGGAGATAAATGGTGAAATCAGTATTGTTTCAAATGGCGGTGAACTTTTTCTTCCATTTCATATAAAAATTACAGAAAAACATACATATCCCTATTCCGGTGAACTCAAAAATATGTTTCATTTTACCGATTATGTGCAAAAGGATTATGACAGGGCTCTGAATCTGTTTGTATCAGACTGGTTTGCAGAATTTATAGAAAAAGACGGCATATTAAAAACAAGATATGAAGCGTTGTGTCCCGGTACAGATAAAAGTATTGCACTGGATGAATTTTTGATTGCCGCAGGCAAAAAAAATGCAGTTAATATAGAAGCAAAACAAAAAGAGCTGTTTTATGAAAATCTGCAGAAGGATTATAAAGACCAGATTGTACTGCAAAAGGATAACTGGGGATATGTCAGGGCAGAAGTGAAATCAGAAGGAGCATTTCTTCAACTGGAAAAAAAGAAAATTACAGGAGAGGACTTTACTGGAAATATCTGTGAAATTCCTTATATTATAAAAACTGCCGGACTTCGTGAAGGATATAATCACGGAGTGATTGTTATAAAATCTCTAAGAGATGAGATAAAAATTCCTGTCAGAGTATATAAATATACAAAAAATACGCCTGTCAGCAAGAGCGGCTATCTTGCGTGGAAAAAATGTCTGGTAAAGCTATATCGGAATTATCTGAATTTCCGCATGAAGTTTCTTACCCTTCAGGAATGGGCGGAGGATTCACTTGAACTTTTGGCAGAAATGAAAAAAATAAAGCAAGAAGATTTGTTTTTGCAGCTTGTCAGAGCACAGATTATGACTGCACAGAGGAAAGAAACAGAGGCAAAACTTATCCTTGAGGATGCAGCGAAAAAACTGGAGGAAATGTATGCCAAAAATATAGAGAGTCAATGCTTTTATCTATATGTTCAGGCAGTCAGAGAGCGCAAAGAGGAATGTACCAGAAAGGCGCTGGAGCAGATAAGAAACTATTATGAAAATGGATATGAGGACTGGAAGCTGCTGTGGCTGATTATGTATCTTGATGAAAATTATGACAGAAATGAAAGCCTGAAAATGATACGAATAAAAGAACAGTACAACAAGGGAATGAGAAGTCCGCTGATGTATTGTGAAACACTGCTTGTATTAAATAATACCCCTTCACTTTTAAGAGTGCTGAATGAGTTTGAAAAAAGTGTAATTTTATTTGGAATGAAAAATAAATATGTTTCAGAGAAGCTTGAAAAAAGGATTCTGGATTTGTGTGAAATGGAAAAAGGCTTTGACAGAGATATTTTCCGAATTCTTGCACAGATGTATAAAACTTCAAAAACAGTTGTTCTTCTCTATGAGATTGTCGGGATGCTGATTAAGGGAGGACAGACAAATCAGAAGTACTTTTTCTGGTATAACAAAGCAGTAGAACAGGGGCTGAAAGTAACAGGGCTGTATGAATATTATATGTACAGTATTTCCTTTGATTTTAAAGAGAGAATACCCGATGTAATTTTAATGTATTTTGTCTATAATCTCACCTTAAACGGAGAACGTCTCGATTTTCTGTATCAGAAGGTAATTGAATATAAAAAGGAGGCTCCGAATATTTATCAGCTTTATGCCAGAACCATTGAAAAATATGTGGGAGAATGTATTTTAAAGGGGCGCATCAATAACAAGCTTGCAACCGTCTATCATGAAGTATTGAAAAAAACAGTACCTACACCTGAAATGGCAAAGAGGCTTCCTGATATTTTAAATACTTGTATGATTTTCTGTGATAATCCGAATATCCGCGAGGTGATTGTGATACATAAGGAGCTGAAAAAGGAACAGCATGTACCATTAATTGGAAAAAGGGCCTATGTGCGTATTTATTCTGAAGATGCCGCCGTAGTATTTGCAGATATCAATGGAAACCGCTATATGCAGACTGTGAAATATCAGATGAAAAAACTGCTCTCACAGGAGGAAATTTTAAAAATCTGCTATGAGATACAGCCGGATAATCTCGGACTGTTGATTTATTTTAATGACAGATACTTTCGATATCGAAAATATAGGGAAAAAGCGGTACAGGTAATGGAAAAACTGGTAGTTACGCGCGATATCAGGGATGAATACAGACAGTTTTTAGAGGAGCAGATTTTACAGTATTATTCTGACAACAGTGGAACAGAGGAGTTCGCAAGGTATCTTGACCATATGCAGACAGAGGAGCTTTCTGTGGTTTTAAAAATCAAGGTGATTCAAATGTCCGCAGCCAGCGGACTTTATGAGAAAAGCTTCGGATTAATGTCAAAATATGGTTCTGATTTAATTCTTCCTGAGCTGGTTTTAAAATGTGTCAATCAAATGCTTTTGCAGTCAGGAGAGGAAGAAAATGAAGATTTTATTTATTTTTCATTTGATGCATTTCAGAGAGGAAAGTATAATGAAAATACGCTTAATTATCTGAGCCGGTATTATTATGGTTCCACAAAGGAAATGTATAAAATCTGGCAGGCAGGAAAAAGTTTTCAATGCGAGAGCAGAGAGCTGGAGGAAAAAATTATTGTTCAGATACTTTTTACCGGAAAATATGAATCATATATTGGCAGTATTTTTGAATCCTATATCAAAAAGGGAGCAGACCCAAAGGTAAAATGGGCATACTTTATTAAAAGGTCCTATGATTATTTTGTAAAGCGGGAGCAGGTGGAAGAAAGTATGTTTCAATATATGGAAAGGGAGTTGCTGAATGAGGAAGATGCACATTATCTCTGTGGGCTTGCATGGCTGAAATATCAGTCGGAAAAAGAAGAATTAAAAGAAACTCAGATTCGTTTATGCAGGAAAATTTTATATGAAATGTGTGGAAGAAGGAAAAAGTATGAATTTTATAAAAAATTTATAAAATACTTCAGACTTCCTTCTTCAGTTGAAAATAAAACGATACTGGAATATTGGTCAAATCCGGCCTGTAATGTATATGTACACTATCAGACCGATGACGGAGAATACAGAACAGAAAAAATGATTAATTCCTGTCATGGCATATTTACATGTGAATTTCTTTTGTTTTATGGAGAATCAATTACATATTATATTACAGAGGAAAAACAGGGAGATGAAACCGATAGCTGTCTGAATCAGACCGAAAGCAGAATTTTAAAACAAAATTCTTTGGATATTGAGCAGAATCACAGTCCGTATGGAATGCTGAACCGCATTATAATATGTTCTGAAAAGCAGAAGCAAGAGGATTTTTCTACTCTCGCCAGAGACTATTATGTGAAAAAAAAGCTGAATGAAAGTATCTTTACAGTTATGTAGGAGAAGAAGGATGGAGGAAAAGAGATTACAGTCAATCGGAATCGATTTATCATCGGATTTTGCAAGCGTTGAGATGTGTATA
>CAJTOU010000053.1:9665-19947 GCA_910577835.1 uncultured Lachnospiraceae bacterium
CCGGTTTCCATGAGTGTAAGGGCGGATGATGAAAAATATGTGATACCGCTGGTTCTTTATAAAAAAAGAAACATGACGGAATGGCTGATTGGGGACGAGGCGTTATTTGCCTCCGAGAATGAGTCAAACGGCAGAGAAAATCTTGCAGAGCAGCTCTTTTTAATGTATGAAAAAAAAGAGGTAATGTACATCGAAGACAAAGAATACAGCGGAGAAGAGCTGTTGAAAAAATATATTTTATTATTATTTGACAAGATAGCTGCCATTACGGGCTTTTCAGAGGCAGAGACGATTGTCTTTACGGCAGAAAAGCTGGATGCAGGCTTTGTCAGGACAATCAGGCAGATATATCGGGAGCTTGATATGGACAGCAGGCTTTGTCTGCTAAGCCATACAGAAGCCTTTGCTGCTTATGTTCTGTGCAATAAAAAAGAGTTGTGGGCAAATGATGTGTCACTTTTCTTTATGGATAAAAATAAATTTTTCTGTCAGACCATGACTGTGCGCAGGGAAAAAAATAAAAGCACAGTTTTTGTAGAGGAAGAGGACTTATCCGGACTGGCAAAATATACTCGCCTGACCTCCGAAAAGCTGATACAGGAGGCAGACGAGGCTTTTTTGCAGTATTTAAAAGAGGATTATAAAACACATATTGTCAGCAGCGTTTTTTTTACAGGCATCGGTTTTTATGAAAACTGGTGCAAAAAATGTCTTGCTGAAATATGCAGGAAAAGAAAGGCATTTAAGGGGCTCAATCTGTATTCCGACGGCGCGGCGGCCAGTGTGCTTTTGGAGAAAAGGACAGATTTGGTGCTTTACTGTCATGGTAGAACTCTGGTAAATATAGGGGTAGTGAGAATTGAGAATGGAGAGGAAAAAGACTATCTGCTGTCAGAAGCAGGCATAAACTGGACAGAAGCAGAAAAAAGAGCCGAATTTCTGGTAGATTCTACGGACTGTATAAAGCTGGCGATTACTTCGCCCTTTTATCCGGGACGGCAGATTTTGGAAATCAGTCTGGAGGAGTTTCCAAACAGAAGAGATAAAACAATGTTTCTTGAAATCAGCTTGATTTATGAAAATGAAAATAATTTTGAAATTGCTGTGGAAGACAAAGGCTTTGGAGACTTTTATCCATCTTCCGGAAAAATCATAAAGAAACGAATTTCACTTTAAAATGGAGGAATTATGGGCGGATTGATTTTATGCAGAAAAAAAGCAGAAGTCCCTCTTTATATTGAATTGTCAAATATCAATATTTATTCGATGGAGGAACTGTGTTATTACCTGTATCATAATATTTATGCAATTAATAAGAGTTTTTTCAATGAAGCATTGTTTGAATTTTTAAAACATATGGAGGAAACAGCTCTGGTACAGAGGTTGAATACAGATATTTTATCTGGAAAAAAATATATCAGTCTTGTATGGACCATTCTTTCATGTGTAGATTACTATTCTTCTGCCGAAAAGCAGGCGATTCATCAGGAGCTTATGGAAATTATGAGAAGAACGCCGGCGGAAAATCGAAAGGCAAGGGCTGATATTTTAAGAGAGAAAAAAAAGTATGGACAGGCATTGGAGGAATACTATGCCGTTATTGAAGACGAAACACTGAAGGCTTCCGAAAAAAATATTGCAGATGCATGGAATAATATTGGTGTTATCAGAGCGCAGGCTTTTTTTTATTCCGAGGCTGTCCGCTGTTTTGATAAAGCGATAGGCTTTCAGGAACAGAAAGAATATATGGACAATCTTATCTGCGCGCTGGTAATGGGGGAAAAATGTCAGGAAAATGAAACGGATGAAAAATTTGATGTATTAAAAAAAGAAATGGTATCAAAATATGGTATAGAAGATTCTATGATTCGAAAATATATGCGGGTTATTGAACAGGAGGAAAGAGAAATCTCTTTCCGTCAGGAAACAGAAGCATTTGAAAATAGGATGTCTGGTAAAAATAAAGATACTGGGCAGTATAAAAAAGATGTAAATCAAATAATATCTGAGTGGAAAATACAGTACAGGGAGCAGGAAAAGGAAAGGCAGTCAAAATAGTGATGAAATTATTTTCTAGGAAAAAAAATAGAGAAATGGTGGATGTTCAGGAAAGGCTTTGGACAGATAAAAGCAACTATGATAAATACGAAAATCTTGATTCTGAGGAAGAGCCAAAAGAGAGCAGTGAAGAAGAGCCAGAAGAAGCCGAATATGACAGAGACGAAGAAGTTTTCTTAAGGGATAAAAAGGAAAAGCTTTTATTTGCGGAAGACTGCTGTGAGGAGATTTTAGAAGCATCCAGGCGAACTGCGGAAACCAAAAAGGAATATAAGGCAGTTAATGGATATCTGGAGGATATCAGAATTATTACGGAGCTGGAGGGAGAGAAAAAGGAGGCGCTTTTTTATCATACCAACAGGATTTTGAATTTGAAAAATGATAAGGAATCCTATCGAACCTATGGCACAAAAATACCAGAATCAAAGTATAATTATATACAGGCAAATGAACAGAAAATGCCGGATATCTTAAAGGAGCTTCATGATGATGAGGCTTATCTTCAAACCTTAAAAACTGATTTGCATCATATTGAGGGGGAGAAGGCGGGGCTGACATATGAAAGAAAAGATTATGACAGACAGATTTTGATGATAAAAAACTGTGTTGGTATTATGCTGGGAACAGCGGCTCTGCTGCTTGGCGGTATGTTTTATTTTCATCTTAATTCAGACTATGATTTTACTATTGGAATTTTTGCATCAGTTGCGATTCTGGCGCTGGCTTTGTGCATACTTGTTGTGATGTACCAAAACTGTGTAAAGGAAATTAAACTGACAGAAAGGAAAATCAATAAGGCGATTGGACTTTTAAATAAATACAGGCTTTTGTATGTTAACATGAAAAATACGGTGGACTACACCTGTAAAAAAATCGGCATACGGGATTCATATGAGCTTGGCAATTACTGGAGGCTGTATGTGACAGCAAAAAAGGAGCAGCAGGCATATACAAAAATGTCAGATGAATTATATCAGGAGCAAAAGGAGTTTAATGATTTGATTCATTCGCTGAATCTGTATGATGAATCAGTGTGGAATTTTCAGATGTCCGCGATTATAGACGAAGGGGAGATGAAAGAAATTCAGGACAATTTGAATAAAAGAAAGAAGGGGCTTCGCAGAACGATGGATTATAATAAAAAGAGAAGCGAAAAATGTAAACAGAAGGTAAAGAATCTGATTAAGGATGAGCCTGAGCTGGCACCGGATATATTAAGGATAGTTGAAGAGAAGGAAAAAGCTATTTATGAGTAAAGTGCAAGAGAGGTTTCGTAAATTTACAGTGAGTAAGCACTTTGTTCTTTACATTAAAATCTAAATGTGATAAAATCAAGGACAGTGTATACTAAGAACAGAAAGAAAAGGAGGCTGGATTTATTATGGGCATGACAATGACTCAGAAGATATTGGCTGCACACTGTGGAACGGATATTGTTGAGGCGGGGCAGTTGATTGAGGCGGATTTGGATTTGGTGCTGGGAAATGATGTAACAGCGCCAGTTGCCATAAAGGAAATGAAGAAAATGAATGTAAATGGGGTATTTGACAAGGATAAAATAGCAATTGTTCTTGACCATTTTACACCGAATAAAGATATAAAGTCGGCAGAACTTTGCAAATGTGCAAAGGAATTTTCCATAGAAAATGATATTACAAACTTTTTTGAGACAGGAGAGGTGGGGATTGAACATGCACTTCTGCCAGAAAAAGGTCTGGTGGCTGCCGGAGATGTGGTGATAGGCGCAGATTCGCATACCTGTACATATGGAGCGCTTGGTGCGTTTTCTACCGGTGTGGGTTCTACGGATATGGCAGCAGGTATGGCGACAGGAAAGGCATGGTTTAAGGTTCCTTCTGCGCTTCGGTTTGTTTTAACCGGAAAACCGGCAAAATGGGTGAGCGGTAAGGATATTATTCTTCATATTATTGGCATGATTGGAGTAGACGGTGCTCTGTATAAGTCCATGGAATTTACAGGCGATGGGATTTCCTATCTTACAATGGATGACAGATTTGCAATGACAAATATGGCTATTGAAGCCGGTGCCAAAAATGGAATTTTTCCAGTGGATAAATTGGCAGAAGAATATATGAAGGAGCATAATGCAGGAGAATATAAGATTTATGAGGCAGATTATGATGCTGAATATGATGAAACCTATGAAATTCATTTAGATGAGTTAAAGCCTACGGTTGCATTTCCACATCTGCCTGAAAATACAAAAACAATTGACCAAGTTGGAGATATCAAAATTGACCAGGTAGTGATAGGCTCCTGTACAAATGGCCGTATGGAGGATTTGAGAATCGCTGCGAAAATTATGGAGGGAAGACATGTAGCAAAGCATGTAAGAACGATTGTAATTCCGGCGACACAAAAAATTTATCTTCAGGCAATTGAAGAAGGACTGGTTTCTATCTTTATCAAAGCGGGAGCAGCAGTCAGCACTCCTACCTGCGGACCTTGTCTGGGAGGACATATGGGAATTCTCGCAAAGGGTGAAAAGGCAGTTGCTACAACAAACAGAAACTTTGTGGGCCGTATGGGCGACCCGGAATCAGAAATCTATCTTGCAAGTCCAGCAGTAGCAGCGGCATCGGCAGTTACCGGAAAAATTTCATGCCCATGCGAATTGGAAGATTAAAAGGAATAGTCAGGAGGAATGATGATGAAAGCAATTGGAAACGTTTTTAAGTTTGGCGATAATGTAGATACAGATGTAATTATTCCAGCAAGATACTTGAATGCTCCAGACCCGTCAGAACTGGCGGCACACTGTATGGAGGATATTGATGCGCATTTTGTAAATAAGGTAAAACAGGGAGATATTATTACTGCCGGTAAAAATTTCGGCTGCGGTTCTTCAAGAGAGCATGCGCCGATTGCCATTAAGGCTGCAGGGGTAAGCTGTGTAATAGCAGAGACTTTTGCAAGAATTTTTTACCGCAATGCGATTAATATCGGACTTCCGATTATTGAATCGAAGGAGGCTGCACAGAATATCGAGGCTGGTGATGAAGTGGAAATTGATTTTGACAGCGGGATGATTTATGACAAAACCAAGGGAACAGAGTACCGAGGCCAGGCATTTCCTGAATTTATGCAGAAAATTATCAAGGCAGAGGGACTTATCAACTATATTAACAATAAGTAAAAAGAATTTGGGAGTTTAAGGGATGAGCAATAGTCTGATGAAAAAATACAGGCCGCAGATGATACTGCTTTTCATTATCGTAATTGAAGCATTGATTATGATTGGTCTGGTACAGTATAGGAGCTATATTGTAAAGAAACAGGAAGAAGAAGCTGCAAATTCGCAGACACAGCATTCTTCTGCAGCTATGCAGGAGAATCATACTACGGATTCTGCTGGACGGCCTGCACCGGAGGAGATTACTACACTTGACAATATTCCTGTCAGGGATAAAAACGCTGGAGAGAATACTTATACAAAAGACGGTGCAAGAATTGTCTGTCTCGACCCTGCGCTTGGAGGCTATGAAAAAGGAAATACTTCAGAAACTCCTGCCGCTATGACAGAAAGCGAATATAATCTTGAGTTTGCAGAGCTTATAAAAAAAGAACTGAACAGTCAAAATGTAGTTGTGTATATGACAAGAGAAGAAAATAAATATGTAGAAGATACAGAACGCTCGGACCTTGCCAATAATGTTTATGCAGACCTTATGATAACGCTTACCAGAGACAGCTATAATGGTATTGACGAAAGAAGCGGCATAACTGCATGGGTGCATCGCAAACGGCCGAATACTTCAGATGCCGCCGCAAAGCTGATTCTTCATGAGCTTGAGGCTGCCGGAGCGGAGATTAATGTAGTGGATGCTGGAACAGCCAAATCCACAGAAGAGGATTATTATACAAATTCACAGTGTATAGGACCAAGTCTTGTACTGGGAATGGGTTCTGTATTAAATCGTTCAGATATCAGAGATTATGAGGAAAATAAAGAGGCCTATGCCAAGGCAGTGGCAAAGGCGATTGTACAATGGATGGATAATCAGGGGTTATAACCCCTGATTTTTTCCGGTATTTTTATTTTTTCATACTGCTCCATATAATTTTTCGCAGTCATGCCGTCGATGTAGTTTTTCGTATATCGTATGGTAATTCCTTTTTCAGACAGTATATCAACTGCTTTGTTATATGCAATCGCCGCTTCTGTTTCACTGCGAAAAAGGCCAATAAAAAAATCACCATTAATATGAATTTTTACACTGTATCGAATTCTGCCGTTCTGGTCATTTTTTGTAACGCCATAATAACGATTGATTATATCAATATTTTTGTATCTGAAATCAGTGTCGTCACCATTTACAAATCGGTAGTCCTTGCCGGGAACAGCAAAGTTTTTAATACCATATCTGTTCAGAATGTTAAGCTGCATTCCATAATCAGCAACAAAAAGATGACCACCACGTTTCATAATGGTATGAGTGGAATAGAAGAACAAATCGTCAACATCAAATTTCAGTACAAGTTCTTGAGTGAGATAATATTTAAAGTATTTCGGTTTCAGGTAGATAGGAGTTTTAAAATAAAGGTGATTGTCGCGGAAGTTAATAATCGTTACCCATTTTGAAAAACAAAGTGTGTGAAAATCCGGTTTATAATCTGAAAGAGTGAGGCTGTTGTCACGGGAAAGAGCGACAGCTTCATTATATGCAATGTGGGCAAGCGCCTGAGAGGGAAAGCTGCCAAGACTGATATGCTTGTTTTGAAATGTGAAGGATGCGCGGTAGTAGATACTGCCGTCTTTTTTTGATGCTTGAAATACACCTTTTTCCATGGGAATTGTCCTCTCTGTAATGAAATATAAACTTAGAATAACATAAGATGAAAGGGAGTTCAAGAGGAAATATTTTATAGGAAATTACTTTATGAATTCTGATTCATAAGTTTTTGGTCTGGGCACTTGTAGTGTCATCTGGATAGTATTATTCAGAAGAGGTTGGATAATTTTCAAAAACAAAATTATATTTTATGCATATAATTTATTATATCCTTTGGGAATCCCAATAGAATACACTCTTTTGGAGCAATTACAAGAGGTATGATAAATGTATCATCACTCAATACCAAATATAAATGAGGTGGATTTAATTGAATAATTTTAATGCTAATTGGATGTTTAATCGGTCAAATCTGTTTGGCATGGGAAGGAATTTTAACAGAAACTATAATCAGAACACCGCTCGGTCTTCATCCAATTATGTATCTGAAGCAAACGCGGTTGTATCAAATCCTTCTCAGCATACAAACACCAAAGAATCAGAAAAATGTGATTCTTCTTGTTGTTGTGAGGTCAGACCGACAGAGACAATAAAAAAGCCAGAGCTGTCAGGCTGTCCTGTTAAATACGAAGAACTTGGACCACAGAAATCAAGAGTAGAATCCAGTTCGCCAGCCTGTTCCGTTAAATGCAAAGAACCTTGCCTCCAGGGGCCAAAAGGAGAGCCTGGTCCACCTGGTTGTCCCGGAGAACGTGGAGAACGTGGAGAGCCTGGTCCGCCCGGTTGTCCCGGAGAACGTGGAGAGCCTGGTCCGCCCGGCTGTCCTGGAGAACGTGGAGAAACCGGTCCTCAGGGACCAAGAGGAGAGCCTGGTCCGCCCGGCTGTCCCGGAGAACGTGGAGAAACCGGTCCTCAGGGAGTTACAGGACCACAAGGGTCGCAAGGCGCAACTGGTCCTCAGGGACCAAGAGGAGAACCCGGTGCACGTGGACCGGCAGGACCTCCTGGTTATCCGCAAAATAGTATATTTGCATCATTTTTAGGACAGGAGCTTATTTTGCCAGAAAATGCAAATCTTCCGCTTAAAATAGATATATCAGATATAACCCAAAATATATCTCTTTGCAATGATTATTCCATATTGCTGACTCCCGGATGTTATGCAGTCTATTATTATATATCCACAGTAATGAAAAGACATGGTTTTATAAAGCTTACACCCATATTTAATGACTGTGTGCAGACAGTTTATACTGTATATGCGGAGGCGGAAAAGCGCAAGGAAATGCTTGTAATATCAAGATATTTTATTATCGAAATACCCAGTACGTCCACGCTGTTCTTTGCATGGGATTCTTCAGCAAGCACTTCCAAAATCAATATGAACCTGAGCATAGAAAAACTTGGCAGGCAATAATTCAAAGAAAAGGAGGAATTGATATGCCAACAATAAGTCTTTGCATGATTGTCAAAAATGAGGAGAAGCATATTGCACGCTGTCTTGACAGTGTAGCACAACTTGTAGATGAAATTATTATTGTAGATACCGGTTCGGTGGACCGAACGATAGAAATAGTATCCAATTATACATCAAAGGTATATTCGTATCTATGGAAAGATGATTTTTCCGATGCCAGAAATTATTCTTTTTCCAAGGCATCTATGGATTATTGTATGTGGATGGATGCCGATGATATTCTGGAAGAAACGGAAAAAGATAAATTTCTGCAATTAAAGCAGACTTTGTCATTAGATGTGGATATTGTAATGATGAAATATAATACTTCTTTTGATGAGGCTGGTAAACCTTCTTTTTCTTATTTCAGGGAAAGATGGATTAAAAACTGTTCTCAATACCGCTGGCTTGGTGTGGTCCATGAAGTAATTCCTCCAAGTGGCAATATAGTTTATTCCGATATTGCGATTAGCCACAAAAAAATAAATGCCGGAGATCCTGACAGAAATCTGAATATATACCGGAAGGTGCTGGCAGAGGGAAAATATTTGGATTCGCGGCAGCAATATTATTATGGGCGGGAGTTATACTATCACAAACAGTATGAAGAGGCTGTTTCTGTATTGGAACAATTTCTGATTTCAGTGGAAGGATGGATTGAAAATAAAATAGAGGCATGCTCTATTTGTGCCAACTGTTATTATTGTCTTGGGCAAGAACAATCTGCATTAAACACTCTTCTGCGAAGTATGAGCTTTGATTTGCCAAGAGCTGAATTGTGTTGTGAAATCGGGAAATATTTTTTGGAACATGGGAACTACAATATTGCCATTTATTGGTATGAAACTGCATTGAACAGACCAAAAAATGAATATTCAAGTGGGTTTGTTCTGCCGGATTGCTATGATTATATCCCTCTTTTACAGTTATGTGTATGTTTTGACAAAATAGGAGACCAGAAAAAAGCAAAAGAATACAATGAAAGAGCAGGAGCCTGTAAGCCCTATTCTAAAGCATATCTTTATAATAAACAATATTTTGACAGTCTGCAGATTTCCTAGAGTATATTTTGACATATTCTAATTTTTATCTAAAATATGTAACAAATATTTTAGATAAACATAAAATATTTGTAGAAAAAGATATTTATAAGTATTTTTTCAGATAATTTAGAAAGGATTTGATTTTTATGGATAATAACAATCCATACAGCAACTGTCAGAATCAGTGTCATCCTCCATGCTGTGAACGCGGGTCTGCGGGACCTAAGGGAGATACTGGTCCCATGGGACCACAGGGTATGAAAGGAGATACTGGTTGTCCGGGTCAAAAGGGTGACAAAGGAGAACCAGGTCCTATGGGACCTCAGGGTATTCCAGGTTGTCCCGGACCGAGAGGACCAAGAGGAAATACAGGGCCAGTAGGACCTACCGGAAACACAGGGCCAAGAGGTTATGCCGGACCAAGAGGTTACGCCGGACCTCAGGGTATGCAAGGTATCCAGGGTGTTCGTGGTGATATTGGACCGAAAGGTGACCCAGGTTGTGAAGGCCCTAAGGGAGATGTCGGACCTCAGGGACCGGCTGGACCAATTGGGCCAACAGGACCTGTGGGACCGCAAGGAGATATCGGGCTTCAGGGGCCAAGAGGTATTCCGGGACCAGCCGGAGCAACAGGTCCAACAGGTCCTATGGGACCACAAGGCGTAACAGGACCGCAAGGTATTCAGGGTGTGACTGGACCAATCGGTATCCAGGGACCAAAAGGATGTCCAGGAGATGATGGCCCAACAGGTCCGACAGGAGCAGACGGAGCAACAGGTCCGACAGGAGCAGACGGAGCAACAGGTCCAACAGGAGCAACAGGCCCAACAGGAGCAGACGGAGCAACAGGTCCAACTGGCCCAACAGGTCCGACAGGTCCAACAGGAGCAGACGGAGTAATAGGTCCGACAGGTGTAACAGGTCCGACAGGAGCAACTGGCCCAACAGGAGCAGACGGAGCAACAGGTCCA
>CAJTOU010000054.1:0-1334 GCA_910577835.1 uncultured Lachnospiraceae bacterium
TCCCTCTCATCCACTCATGCCCATCGGGATTAACATAAACTTTACCACCCAATTTATGAATTTTCTTTTGAAATTGAGCTGCAAATGGTCCAATACGACATGCCAGTATATAGATAACTGGATTTTTAATATGATTTTTTTTGATATGTTTAAGACAATAGTTTAAAGCAGCTACATCATATAAAATCGCCTGTGCAGGACCAATATTGGGTACTTTAATCTGAAAAGCATGTGTTCCATTATATTCAAACTCTCTAATTTTGTTGCCCTTCCATGCAATATGGTATTTAATTTTTTTATTATGCTGATGATGTTCCGTAAGCTTCTCCAGAAAGGTTTCATAACCTCCATAATTACCACAGCCCTTACTGCCTACAATATATATGTGCTGTACTTCCATATGCTCATCCTCTGATTCAAAATTGTTCTGCTATGCTGATTCTCTCACATAACATTGTTCTGTCTATACCAGTTCCATAATTCTTCTAAGTACCATTATCTGCTCCTGTTTCATTTTCAGAAAATCTTTATATCTCTCTGCTGTAATGGTAACACTTGCATGTCCAAGCACATAGCTCAAATTTTCCACACTCATTCCTGCCCTGAGACATCTTACCGCAAAGGTATCTCTGAGCATATGAAAATTATAGCTCCTCATTTCCTGTTTCTGAAAAAACTTTTCCAACCGTATCTGCTCTCTCCTTGGGTCTGGAATCTTCCCTGTCTTACACTGTAAAACATACCCCTGCTCTTGTCTGTATGTTTTTAAAATTTGTAGAAGCATATTAGGAAGCGGAAGCTCCCTCTTTGTGGAATCTGTCAGTGACATTTTTACCAGCAGAGTTTTGTTTCCATCTTCTTTTTTGTTTTGAATCCTCTGAATTGTATTTTTAACTTTTATAGTCCTTTTTTCAAAATCCACATCTTCCCACTCTAATCCACAGATTTCTCCCACTGATAATCCCATTTTAAATGCAAGACAAATTCCAAGATATTTTGGTTCCTGACTGCTGTTTACTATGATATCCAGCAAATTCTGTTCTTCTTCTTGCATAATTTCTATGCTTCTCTTTCCTGTCCTAACTCTGACAGTATGCTCAAGTCCAAGCTTTACTGTATCAATTCCAGCAATCTGCAGCAGACGTTTTAACAGCATAATTAGCATATTCAGAGTTACTTCCGACATGTTTTCTTCCCGTTTTCTGCTTACAAAACAATCAATCTCATATTCTGTAATATCCTCTGCAGCAGTATTAAAAAAATGGGGGATTAAATGTCTTTTCAGCAGGTTGTTGTATCTGTGAAAGGTAAGCGGATTTAAACTGTTTTGATTT
>CAJTOU010000054.1:3031-5417 GCA_910577835.1 uncultured Lachnospiraceae bacterium
CCTTTCTGCTTTGTAGAAAGAAAAATCGAACATGAACTTTTGGACTTTGTTCTCGGTTCCGCTTCTACCTATATGGAAAGCGATGTACGCTCTGAAACTGACAGCGAAGGCTTTTGTAAAGAACATTTTAAAAAAATGTTTGATTATGGAAACTCGCTTGGAAATGGGTGGATTTTAAAAACCCACTATGAAAAAATACAAAAAGAATTAAAACAGCAGATAAAAATATTTGCACCATCTAAAATTTCTCTTAAAGACAAACTAAAAGGAAAAAAAGAAGAAACTACCATCGCTCTCTGGGCTGCTCAAAAAGACAGGTCCTGTTATATCTGTTCCCGTTTTCATAAAACCTATCAGCGATATCTGGATACCTTCTTTTTTCTTTACAAAAAAGATAATACTCTTCAAGATGTCATGAAAAAAGGAAAAGGTTTCTGTCTTCATCATTTTGGGGAATTATGTGGTCTGGCAGACAGTATGTTAAATCAAAAACAAAAAGAGGAATTTTATCCGTTGATGTTTCAGCTTATGGAACAATCCCTGCAGCGTGTTGGAGACGATATTGACTGGCTGGTAGAAAAGTTTGATTACAGAAATCAAAATGCCGACTGGAAAAATTCAAAAGATGCCGTTCAGCGTGGGATGCAGAAACTTCGCGGAGGATATCCCGCAGATATTCCATATAAAAAATCTTAATCATGATACTTTCAGACCAAAGTAGTCGAAACATCATAAAAAAACAGGCTGACATATTAAATTTATAAAATAATACTTAATATGTCAGCCTGCCATATTTTAATTTCCTGCTTTGTAAATTTTTCAATTAAACATTCATAAACTTTACTTTTTTATTTTCCTTCATAGCAGATAACAGATTCCACTCTGGTGCTTTTCAGTTTCTCTCTGCCATTCAGTCCTGCCAGCTCAATTAAAAATACACAAGCCGCTACTTCCCCGCCTAATCCTTCAATCATTTGAATCATAGCTTCTGTTGTCCCGCCTGTGGCAATTAAATCGTCTACAATCAATACTTTTTGTCCTGCCTGAAGCGCATCTTTATGCATTTCGATAACTGCACTCCCGTATTCCAAATCATATTCCACTGATACTGTTTCGCATGGCAGCTTGCCTTTCTTTCTGACTGGTACAAATGGCTTATGCAAATTATAGGCAATAGGAACTCCGAAGATAAATCCTCTTGATTCCGGCCCTACTATTACATCAAAGTCCAAATCCTTTATTTTTTCCTGCATGGAATTAATCGCAAGCTGCAATCCGTCTGCATCCTGAAGCACACTTGTAACATCTCTGAAAATAATGCCTTTTTCCGGAAAATCCGGAATACTTCTTATATAATCTTCTATCTTTTTCTCCATTATTGTATCTCCTTTATTTTTTATTATTTTCATTCAGAATAAAATAGTTTCTTAAGAAAATTTATGATAAGTTTCCCTGTACTTTATTTATAAACAGCCACTCTATAAGCTGCATTATAGAAAGATTAAAAATTCAACTCATCTACTGCACTCATTCCGTCGCTTTGAATGGAAAACTGATAAACATGAATATTTTTTGAATCAAGCAAATCTTCTTTTGTCAAATTCAATTTATCCAGCTTTTCTTTTTGATTCTCTTTGATATCACTTTTTGTATATTTGTCCAAAGAAATCTGTATCAACTGACTGAGTTCAGACAGCATCGTTTCACTGTAAGTAGTGACAATCAGTCTTTTTCCACTGTTATTCAGTCTTATCAGCAGTCTTGCCATTTGCCTCTGCATTTCCAAATCCAGACAATTTTCAACAGTATCATAAAAGAGATATTGATAATCCGCTGTTCCTGTCAGAGCTTTTGTCATTGGCGCCAGCTCATTTACAACAGGAGAAGCAAGGCCTATCGGAATACTCTGGTCTGTATTGTCCGGAATATAAACTGTCTCTTCCTCTTTCTGCTGCAGCCTGCCGTTGAGGAAATATTTTTCTATAAAATCTGTCAACTTTTTATTGTCCCTTGTCGTTTTATTGTTTGTGGTATAATTTAACAGGAATTGCAAAAAGTCCCATACAGGAAGAGATATTCCCGATTCAATTTCCTGAATTTTATCTTTGCTCCGGCTTGTTCTGGCAGCCGGCTTTTTATTTTCTTTTCCATTCAAAAGGCTCTTATATAAAAGCTGTATTCCTGCCTTTGAAGCTGGAAGAAAAAGCAATTCTTTCTTTCCCATAAAAAGATTCCAAATCAGTCCAGCAACTTCCCGTTCAACATAAAGCTTGACAAATTCTCTGCTTTGGCTTGCAGAAAAGGAAACCTTCGAACGATATAAAACTTCATCGGTTTTACTGTTTTGTTCTTCAATATATAATTGTATCCGCTGTCTCTTATACAC
>CAJTOU010000054.1:6319-19846 GCA_910577835.1 uncultured Lachnospiraceae bacterium
TTTCCAGTAAATACTACAAAATTACTGACATCAATCTCTGCCTTTTTTATTTTTCCAAAATTTGATACCCCGATAAAAATTTTCATTATGATTCCCTTTCCAATCCAATGGTATTTATCCAAAAAGTCCCTTTTATTATAACAAAGGTGACTGGCTTTGTCCAGTAGCACAAAAGGGATTAAAAATAATTTTCTGTTAATTCTTTCACTTTCAAAAAAATTATCTGAGTTTCAAAAACAGTAGTGATTCACCACAATCTGATTTTCCACTCTCCCGTTATACTCATTTATCTGTGGATAATATATCACCGAAATTTTCACCATATTCTCCAGCCCCATCTGCATCTTCCTTACTTCCTCCTCCCCAAATCTTTCTTTCACATCCTCCATAAACTCCTCTGCCTGTCGAAACAGCAGCGCCGTCATATGTACCCCTCTTTCATTTGTCAGTATCAGCCGAAGCGAATCTCTGTTCTTTCCTATCACCTGCGCTCTGCTTACCGTCAGCCCTTTTTCCGCAAACACTGGCTTTTCATTCCCTTTTCCAAAAGGCTCCAGAAGCTTTAATTCCCTTATCAGCTCACCACTGATATATTCAAACGGCATCGGCACATCTATCCAGATTTTTGGAATTAAATTCTCCTCTGTTACCTTTGTTTTGTCATTTAAAAGCTGTCTTAAAGTTTCTATATTCTCTTCCTTTAAAGACAGCCCCGCCGCCATCTCATGTCCGCCGAATTTATCCAGAAGCTCTTTGCACGCTGTCAGCTCCTCAAACATATGGCACCCCTCAATTGAACGCCCTGAGCCTTTGACTCCCTCTTCTGCCTTTGTAAGAACAATTACGGGCTTATTCAGTTTTTCCCGTATTCTTCCCGCAATAATTCCTGCAATACTCTCATGTACTTCCGGCAGATAAATCACCTGAAATTTATCCTTTGCATACTTCTCTGACTCTTTTAATGCCTGTTCTGTTCCTTGTTCTGTCAGTACTTTCCTTCTATCATTCAACTCCTTAAGTTTATTTGCATATTCCACTGCCTGCCCATAATCGGCCGCATTCAACATCTCAAAGGCAAGTTTCGCTGTTTCCAGCCTTCCACTGGCGTTTAAACATGGTCCCAGAATAAATCCTATATGATATGAGGATATTTCCGCATCCTGAAGATTATTTGCTTCAATCAATGCCCGAATTCCCAGATTTTTTGTATTTCTCACCCGTTCCAGTCCAAGCTTTGCAAAAATTCTGTTTTCTCCCTTTAAATCTACCACATCCCCAATCGTTGCAATCGCTGCAAACTCAATATATTTTTCAAGTATAACATCTGGCCGATGTTCTATCAGTCCAAGCTCTGCATAAAGAACCTGAATAAATTTATAAGCCACAGCGCCGCCGCACAAAAGCTTAAAGGGATATCTGCAATCCGGCTGCTTTGGATTAACCGTAGCATCAGCGCAGACTCTCAGATATTTTCTTTCCCCTTCTTTTTCTTCATATGGTATCTCATGATGGTCCGTAACTATCACTGTCATACCAAGGCTTTTCGCGTATTCGATTTGACTTATGGCGGCAATACCGTTATCACAGGTAATAATTGTATCTACTCCGTCGTCATATGCCCGCTTTATCAAAGTTTCATTAATTCCATATCCGTCTTTTATACGGTCAGGAATATCCATTGAAACATCTCCGCCCGCATTCTGTATGCCGTCTGTCAGAATATAGGAAGAACACACACCGTCAATATCATAATCTCCAATTACACGAATTTTTTTATTATCTTTTATTTTTTCCAGAAGAATATGTACTGCTTTTTCCATATCCTTAAACAACCATGGGGAATGTAAGCTGTTTTCTTTCCCGTTCAGATATAAATCATACTCCTCATCAGTAATATTATCCCTGTTTCTGATAATTCTCGCTACAACAGGATTTATCCCGTATTTTTCACTCAGCCTTTTAAAATCCGCCTTTTTTGCCTGTACCAGCCACTTTTCTTTTTTCATAATCTTCACTGTTCCTTTCCACAGCATAAATTTATTGGAAAAATCAGCGGATATCCGGCGATTTTCTGCCCAATACCCGCTGATATTCATAATCTTTTAAACGCTTAGTTTTTACTTTTTTCTGATTTTTTGTTCTTTCCCATCATATACCAGAGTGAACATGGAATAAAGATATTTGTCAGCATACCGCCGATAATACCAACCATCAGAGGCGCTGCAAATTCCTTCAACGAACTTACTCCCAGAATATACAGGAAGAAAATCGTAATAAAGGAGGTAAAGGAAGTATACAAAGTTCTTGATAAAGTCTGTGTAATACTTCTGTTTCCAAGCTCCAGCATGTCCGCTTTATTCTTCTCCACTGTAATATGCTCTCTTACACGGTCAAAAATAACAATTGTAGCATTAATCGAATAACCGAGTATTGTCAGCATACATGCAATAAAGGTATTTCCTACCGATGTAAAGGATAATGAATAGAACGCAAATACAATCAATACATCGATAATCAGCGTAATCACTGCACTAAACGCATATCTCAAATCCCTGAATCTGGCAAAAATATAAATCAACATAAAAATCAGAGCGACCACTACTGAAATCAATGCATTCCTTCTCATCTGACCACTGAGTGTAGAACCTACACTGTCATAGTTTACTTCGGTTGCCCCGAATTCACTTTTCAGTTTGTCACTGATTTCTTCTGCTGTACTGCTCTCCACTTCCTTTATCTTAACAGCAAATTCATTGGAGCCTACTACTTCATTGGCAACAGCCTCGGCATCATTTGCCATTTCCTGAATCACTGGCAGAATCGTTTCAGTAAATTCCTCTGTGGAATATTTTTTATCAAAGTTTATTGTATAGTTAATACCACCTTCAAATTCAACACTGTAATTCAGTGTTCTGTCTCTTCCGCTTATGCTTCCGGATTTGTTTATCAACATTCCTGCAAATCCTGCAATAATCACAACTGCCGCAACCACAAAAGCAATGATTCGCTTTTCAATAATCTTAAGAGTTGCTTTTTCCTTCTGCTTTCCATACATATTTTCTTTGTCCAGCCCCATATGATACATTGTCTTTACAAAGAATCTTGAAATTACAAGTGCAGTAAAAATTGAAATTACAGTACCGATTGCAAGCGTCTGTGCAAAACCCTTAATGGTTCCGGAAGTCAATACCATAAGCACAAGAGCAGCAATAAATGTTGTAACATTACCATCAATAATCGCCGAACTTGCCTTTTTAAAACCGATATCAATTGCCGACTCAACGGACCTTCCTGTGCTGATTTCTTCCTTAATACGGGTATTGATAATAATATTCGCATCAACCGCCATACCAATAGACAGTATCACGCCCGCAATACCAGACATCGTAAGTGTCAAATCAAAGCCATTCAGACAAATCAGTGTTGCCTCCACATAGAAAATCATGGCCAGACCTGCCGCTGCACCCGGAATTCTGTACATAAGAATCATAAAAACAATAATAACAAGTACGCCCAGAATACCTGCAAATAAACTGGTAGAAACTGCATCCGCACCAAGTCTTGCTCCTACTACCTTATGGGTGATATCCTTCAATTCTACCTTCAGAGAACCAATACGAATCATGGATGCCAGCTCGTCTGCCTCTTCAAAAGAGCTTTGTCCCTCAATAACACCGGAACCTCCGGTAATAACAGAATTTACCACCGGACTGCTGATTGTCTTTCCATCATATACCACATAAATAATTTTACCTAAAAATTCCTTTGTAGCCTCTGCAAATGCTGCCGCACCTTCAGAATCCAGCTCAAATGCAACTACATACTGCCTTTGTCCCGTAGTTTCATCAGTCGTTACCTGCGCCTGCGCATCCACTACATGAGAGCCTTCCACCCATGTTTTTTCATTATCTGTGCCAAGGTCTGTCACAAAGGAAAGAGAACCCGGACTGCCGAGCTTCTGAAGCACCTCTTCCGCATCGCTCTGTCCCGGAATTTCAACTGTAATTCTGTTGTCGCCCTCCATATAGACATCCGATTCAGCACTGAATTCCTCTGCTCTGAGCTTCAACTTGTTTAAAGTATCCTGTAAATCCTCCTCTGTATAGTCACCCTCAGCCTCATAGGTGATACTTACACCACCCTTCAAATCAAGACCAAGAATAATATTTCTCGCGCTTCCCTTTTCCATTCCCTTGATTTTTACACCAAATATAAGAATCAAAGCAAATGCCACCATAATAATAATACTAACAAGGAAAGCGACAATACTTTTCGTTTTCTTCTTCATGTTAAAGATTCCTGCTACTAAAAACATATATAAATATATATGTTAGATGGTAAGTTATTGCATCTAAATAGCTTTTCCTTTCCTAAAATTTTATTTTGGATTTTCCCTTATTTTTCGGGAATTAATTTGTCTGCTATAAAGTCAGCACAAATCTGTTACATATTTTCGTTTGTATCTGTCATTTCCGCTTCGGCTGCCTTCATCATAATCGCACATTCCACACGTTTTTTCTGCATTTCACAGCCTAAATCATAGGCGTCGTTTATGTTTCCATGAAACTGAAATGCATTAGCGGCGCAGCCACCACTGCAATAATATCTTGCAAAACATTCTCTGCATTTTGGCTTTGCATACACATTACAAAGCTTAAATTCATCCTGAATATCTGTACGAATAATCCCTTCATCCACATTTCCCATCAGAAATTTTTCATTTCCTACAAACTGATGACATGGATAAAAATCACCCCATGGGGTAACAGCCAGATATTCCGTTCCTGAACCGCAGCCAGACAGACGCTTTGCCACACATGGCCCCTGCTCCAAATCTATCATAAAGTGAAAGAAATTTACGCCTCTTCCTTCTTTTTTCCGCTTTAAAAGCTCTACGGCCAACTGGTCATATTCCTCCATGATTTTCGGTAAATCCTCTTCTCTGATGGCATATGGTTCATCTGGCTGCCCCACTACCGGCTCTATGGACATCTGGTGAAATCCCAAATCTGCATAATGCAGAATATCTTCGGAAAAATCAAGGTTGTCCCTTGTAAAAGTACCTCTTACATAATAGGCAAGCCCTGCTTCTTCCCGCTGCTCTGCAAATTTTTGAAATTTTGGAACAATAAGGTCATAGCTGCCCTTTCCGTTTCGGAACGGCCGCATTTTATCATTGATTTCCTTTCTTCCGTCAAGACTTAACACCACATTTGCCATTTCTTTATTGGCAAACTCCATAATCTCATCGTTTAAAAGAACACCATTTGTGGTAAGAGTAAAACGGAATTTTTTATTATATTCTTTTTCTTTTGAACGCCCATATTCCACAAGTTTTTTTACAACTTCCCAATTCATAAGTGGCTCGCCACCAAAAAAATCAACCTCAAGATTGACTCTGTTGCCGGAATTTTCTATCAGAAAGTCAAGAGCTTTTCTGCCTACCTCATAGCTCATAAGCGCCCGCCGTCCATGGTACTCTCCTTCTTCTGCAAAACAGTACTTACAGGCAAGATTACAGTCATGGGCAATATGGAGACACATTGCTTTTACTACGGTTTTTCTCTTCTTAAAATCTCTGATATACTGTCCATAAATATCTTCAGAAAACAGACTTCCCTGTTCTTTTAATTCCTCTATTTCTGCCACAGTCTCTTCAATATCCGAAACCGTATATTTTTCTTTTAATTTATTTACAATTTCTTCTCTGCTTTTTCCTTCTTCAAATAACGGCAGTATTTCATAGGTCGCGTCATCCACTACATGAACGGAGCCACTGTTCACGTCTAAAACAATATTATAGCCATTATTTTTATATCTGTGAATCAAAATAAATCCCCTTTCAGATGCAACCAACCAAGGGTTGATTGCTCATAAATGCAACCGGCAAAAGACCGACTGCCCATAACAGTATAGGCAGCGGTCGGCCGCTGCCTATGTAGCAATATCTTTATTCCGCCTATTTACTGTTTTCACAGCTCTGATTGCCGACGGTACAAGATGTTTTACATGCGGACTGACAGGATGTCTGACACTCGCCACAGCCGCCGTTTACCATTGTATTTTTTAAATTTCTTGTGCTTAATGTCTTTATGTGTTTCATGAATAAATCCTCCTTAAATATATAGCCCAAAATTCATGCTGTAATGTTTAGCATAGCTGAATTTTTAAACACGCTTTAGCTTACCATATTTTTATTTAAAAGGCAATAGAAAATTATTTTGTTATCTCCTTTATTTTCAGCCTCCCTTTCTCCCTTAGCTCCTTCATATGCTGATATTCCTCTGGATTTTGCTCCTTAAGCTGATTTTCCACCTTCTTTTCATATTCCTTCAGCATTTCATAAGCTTCTGGATTCTGCCTTAATGCGCTCTTTAATTCGAGTCGTCGTTTCTCGATGTTTTCCACAATCTCCGCTTCGCTGATTCCAAGTCTTTCGGAAATCTCCGACAGATGCATTTCAAGACGCTCCAAAAGCTCATCTTCGTCAAACGTACTGAGCTTTTTCCATAAATGTGTAAGCTTGCCAAGGTTCTGCTCGGATACCTTTTGAAAGCTCTCCATATCAATTGTACTCAAAATTCTCTGCACATTTTTCTCCATCTGTTTTCCGGCATCCCTGCCGAATGCCCAGATAAATTCCTGAAGTGAATTTTGTTCTTCTGCACTGGTAAGCGCCAGTCCAAAGAGCATCTCTTTATCTACTCCCTCAAGCGGAAACGGCGGCTCATATCCTATTTCTTTCAGCGCTGTGGTAACTGTTCTTCTGACCATGCCTTTTTCAATTAACTCTCCCAGTCCAAGTGCTCTAAGCTGGTCATTTACCTCCGCTGTATGCTCTGTAAGATAAAATTTTATTTTTCGCCGCCTCAGACTTTTATCAAAGGTTTTAATATAATCTGCTGCAGTAATATCAATACTGTTAATTCCCGAAGCATCTACAATAATACAGCTTACACTATCTGTAATGCTGTTCTCCAAATCGCTGATAAAAGTATTTATATTTGCAAAAAACAGATTGCCGTTAAATTTATAAATCACAGTATTTCTGACTGGTCTTGCATATATATTTCTGCTTAAATCATAAAAGTTTTCATGACCCGGTATCATTCCCTGAAAAGACCTTGTCGGCTTTGCCGCACTTAAAACTACATTTACAAAAGATAAGATAAGTCCAATCACAACGCCGTAAATCGTACCCAGTAAAAGAACACCAATAAACGCTCCCATAAAAATCAGAAATTCTACCCGATTCACCTTATACAGCCGCTTAGCCAGAGGCAGCTCCACCACACTCATAAGTGCAGAAATTACAATGGCAGTCAGTACCGGCACTGGAAGGAAACCTATAAATCCGGTTCCAAACAGCAGCAGAAGAATCATAAGCAGACCTGCCACCACAGACATCATCTGTGTTTTCCCCTCAAACTGCTCTCCCATTGCGGTTCTTGACACACTGCCGTTTACCGGACAAGAGCCCGAAAATGCGCTTGCAAGATTCCCTGCGGCGCAGGCGAGGATTTCACGGTTATCCTTCAGCGGATACCCGTTTTTAAAAGCAAAATTATTCTCTGCAAGCAGAGTTTCTGCCATAACTACTACTGCAATTGTCAGACTGGTTCCCAGAATCTGTGTAATATCAGTGAAAAAAATATCCGGCATAAAAAATTTAGGAAGCCCCGGCTCTACTGCTGAGAGAAGCTTTACTCCGTGACTGCCGAGAGAAAATACTCTTTCTGCTCCAGCTCCCGCCAGCATCGCAATAATCGCCATTGGAAATTTCGGAAAAAATTTTTTAAAAATCAGCAAAATAACAAGAGTTCCGGTTCCCAGTCCAAGTGAAAGAAAATTTGCAGACTGACAGGCACTGATAATCTTTGCAGCCAGTTCCAGACATTCCCCATGCCCTGCCGAACTGCCCATAAGCTTGGGTATCTGCATCATAATAATTGTGACTGCTATTCCGCTGATAAAGCCTCCCATTACCGGCGTGGAAATATAGCCAAGCACCTTTCCTGCCTTTAATATGTAAAAAAGCAAAAGCCATAACCCTGTAAACAAGGCCACTACGGGAATAATTTTCACTGCTTCCTCAGAGCCATAGGGAATGTTCATTGTAACCAGAAGGCTGCCTGCTATCGCTGCCGGTGCGGCATCCACGCCAAAAATAAATTGTCTTGAAGTTGAAAAAAGAGCGAAAAATAAAATTGGAAGAATAGAGCCATACAGCCCATATACAGCCGGCATCCCTGCTACTTCCGCATAGCCCATGGAAATAGGAATCGACATTGCAGCAATAATAATTCCTGCAAAGATATCCTTTGAAAGATATTCTTTTTTATAACCTTTCAAAGTTGGAAATAATGAAATATCCACTATCATAGTTTTTATACCTTCTTAAATAAATACCTTTATCATTTTTCTTGAAAATAAACTGTTTAAAAGCGTTTTTATTATATCAGCTTTATTTTGGATATGCAAACAATATTTTGAAAGAAATCTGACGAATTACACGACCTTGTTTTTAAATGTAAACTTTTTATATTTTTTGGTTGACATTTTGCTTTTTTCATTGCATAATAAAAAACGGCAGCCTGAGAGCTGCAAATATTGATAACAACAGAAAGTGAGAATTTTATTATGTCAGAAAAAGTAAACGTTATTCCAAAATCAAAGATATCAGTAGAAACAATTGGTATTATTGGTATCTTTACAGCATTTATATCAATTATTTCCGCTATTCCAATCGGTATAGAGCTATTTGGTGTTCCTGCCACCTTACAAACCTTTGCCATGGCATTTATCGGTTTTGTATTATGTCAGAAGCTGGGAACAGCCTCCTGCTGTATATACATATTGCTTGGATTTATCGGCATTCCGGTATATAACAAATTTATGGCAGGGCCTTCTGTACTGTTTGGTCCTACTGGTGGATTTATTATCGGCTTTCTGCTGCTCGCTTTTTTCAGCGGACTTGGAATGAAGCTGACTCAGAAATTTCATTCCGCAGCGTTAAAAGCTGTCGTTGCCATTGCCGCCTCTCTGATTGGATTAATTCTGTGTCATCTGATTGGAATTATTCAGTTTTCCATTGTGTCTGATACAACTTTTATAAAAAGCATGGTTCTTGTATCTCTGCCTTATCTTCCAAAGGATATCGTTTCTGCCGCTCTTGCGTATTTTATCGCTGTCGCAGTGAGGAAGGCTCTGTCAAAGGCAAGATTACTGCCTGCTGCCTGAAACTTTATATTGACAAAAACAAGGGCTTTTGCATAAAATACCATATCATAAAAGTATTGTTTATGCAAAAGCCCTTTTCTTTTATTTATTCTGTTATGCTTCTTCGCCAAAAGCCTGATGTATCGCGTTTAAATGCTGTTCATTCAGCAAAACAGATATGGTTCCCGGATTAATAATAAATCCGGTAAGCTGCGGTACCTTGGTATTGTAAATTTTATTAAAGTCCAGCACAAGAAACTTCATGGTTCCATCCTGAGAATTAAACTTAAAATACTCATTAATATCTGTAAACAATGGAATAAACACATCTCCATTATTATTTTTTACCTGAAGAAAAGCAACCTTTTTATTTCCTTCATCATCTGTTTCCTCTATCTCCCTTGAAGGAACAAGAAAATGTCCTCTGGCGATATTTACCATCATTTCCTCCTCAAACTGTCTGGCAATCGCATTTTCCTCCTCTGTTTCCGCTATACGTACCGCCTGCATAAAATAAATCATACTAAGCTGTAAAGACGGATTTTCAACCGGCTTTGGAGCATCTTCCTTATATTGTCGTTTCACTATATTGTCAAGCTGAATATTATGTGTCTCATTTCCACGAAAACTTGCCATATTAATGCCAAGAAGCGGCAAAGATGTGAGAAAACCGAGTATCTCTGCCCGTGTAATTGTTTTTACGGACAAAATCATTCCATCTTCTTTATATTCCTCCACAAACTTTTTTGCCATAGCTTCCTTTAAAAAAATAAATGCTTTATCATCAAATGTCTGTTCATCACACTCTGCATAAGGCATTTTTGTAAAATCACAAAATATTACATAGTAATTGTCTATGGTTGGTAATTTTTTTATAAATTCCTGTTCTGTCATTTTTTCCTCTCAATCTGCAATCTGCCGTGCTTTTTCTTTTTTATTTTATTTCATAAGAAATCACTCCAGTTTCCTATGACGCAGCTCTTACAGAGCAGCTATTTATAAACAAAGTGCGGGAAGGTTTTTACAAACTTACAGAGCGCAGGCACTTTGTTCTAAAAAATATTTTACTTCATCAGCACAATTTTTACAAGCATAAAATTTTATCCCTTTTCTCAAAAAATTTCTTAATTGTCAAATTCCTTCCCTAATGCTATAATTCTTCTTATATAATCTATGGCAAAGGAGTTTCCTCATCATGAACGAATTTTTTGAACGCGGAATGCTTTGGATGATTCCCTCTGTTCTGCTTATCAGCTTTCCTGTAAATATAAATATCACTGCATATATTCTGACAGGGTTTATTTTTTCCTGTCTGGGAGTATTTATGGAATATCGCCGGTTTAATTTTATTCTCTCTGTCTGCTTCGCCGTACTTACTTTCTTTTTTCCATATCTTGGAGTTTATTCAGGAATTATATTCTATCAGATAATTTTAAAAAAAGATTCTCTGATTATTTATGAAAAAATCTTCTCTTTTGCCACTGTATTTCTTTTATTTTTTCATATCTCTGGTGCTCCCCTTCAGGCGTTTCTTTTCTTTCTAGTTTTTCTATTGTCTGTTCATATGGCGTCTGTCTTAAGTAAACTCAATCTGTTAAAGAAACAGGCAGCATACTCAAGAGATGAATATTTTGAAGAACAAAAACTGTTAAAAACTCGTTATGATGCGCTTCGAGAGCGGCAGGACCACGAAATACAGGTTGCCACCTTAAGTGAAAGAAACCGTATTGCCAGAGAAATTCACGACAATGTTGGACATATGCTGTCACGCTCTATCTTGCAGCTTGGCGCTCTCCTTGCTGTTTATAAAAATACAGATACATATGCGCTTTTGATTCCATTAAAAGACAGTCTTGATGAAGCTATGACCAGCATCCAGAACAGTGTACATGATTTACACAAAAAAAGTATTGATTTTGAAGCTTCATTTTATCGCATAACCTCTGAAATGAGCGGTTATGAAATGAATCTTTTCTGTGATTTGCCGAAAAATCTGCCGGAACAAATCGCGTATAGCTTTATTACAGTACTTCGGGAAGCTATGACCAATATTCAGAAACACTCTGATGCGGATACAGTCAAAATTACCGCAAGAGAACTTTCTAATTATTATCAGCTTATTATTGAGGATAATGGTCATTCAAATGTTCAGCTTCACAAAAAAAGAACCGGAATCGGTTTGAAAAATATGGAGGACAGAATTCAGAGTTTGCAGGGACTTATTTACTTTTCCTGCCAAAATGGATTTCGCATTTTTATTTCTGTCCCAAAACAGAATTATCAGGAGGAAAAATCATGAATATCATAATAGTAGATGATGACGGAATTATCGCTTTGTCTTTGAAAACAATTTTAGAAGCGGGCGGACAGACAGTACTGGCGCTTGGGAATAACGGAGAACAGGCAGTCCATTTATATGAACAATATCATCCGGATATACTTCTTATGGATATTCAGATGAAGCCTGTAAATGGACTTACAGCAGCGGCAAGAATCCGTAAAACATATCCTCAGGCAAAAATACTGTTTCTGACTACCTTTAAAGATGATGAATATATTATGAAGGCTTTGGAAGTAGGCGCAAAGGGATATATCTTAAAGCAGGATTTTGAAGGAATACTGCCGGCGCTTCTGGCAGTACAGTCAGGACAAAGTGTTTTTGGCGATGAGATTATTTCCAAATTTCCAGCTATTTCACATTCAGAAGAAGAAAACCTTCTCCAAAAAAGAAAAGATTGCTATAAAGAAAAGGACATCAGCGAAAAGGAGCTTGATATTATCCGCCTTGTCGCCGATGGCCTCAGTAATAAAGAAATTGCCGCTGCTCTTTTTTTAAGTGAGGGAACAATACGCAATTATCTGAGCAATATTCTTGACAAGCTGGATTTAAGAGACCGCACACAGCTTGCAGTTTATTACTATAAACATCTTTAGAATTAGCGAATCAAAAGTTTTTCTTTATAATTTCTGAGAACAATTGCGTAATCCAGCTTCTGGGCCTGCTCCCAGTGCTTGTCTGTAAGCAGAGATTTTGGAATGGGATATACCAGTGCTATGCTTTTTTCTTCGCCCGGCAGGAGATATCCGTTCCACTCGCTGTCCTCATTCACATATTTGAGAAAGCTCATATCCTCGCCATTTGAAAATGCCTGATATTCAACGGCATCTTCTGAAAATGCCCGAAGATAATTTTTCTCCTCATCTTCTGTATTTTTCATCCAAAATTGTGCTATTAGAAATTTAGTAGGATGATGCTCATAATAATCAGTCATTTCTGATGGAATATTATATTTCTCAAAAAAATCCTCTTGGTCTAAAAGTTCTCTTTCTGTATTTTTAAGTTCTATTCCTTCCAGCAGAATAACATCATTCAAAGAATATTCCCTTACCTGAGCCGCCGGATATTTCTCATTTAAAAAATGATATCTAATTCCAAAGGCTGCTGCGAATATACAAACAAAAGCTGCCGCAATCCATTTTTTCATTATTTTTCTCCTTCCAGTCCAATATCTGTTTTTTTGCATTTTCTGCATCCAAGCATCTGCGTGCCAATAATAATTGCTGTTCCAGAGCATATTATCTGCTGCCATGAAACCCCGTTTTCCATAAACAGCTCCGTTCTTCTGAGCATAAGAAAAACACTGTCAAGACTGTCTGCTGCCAGATATGCCGATACAATCATAAAAACTGCCATAAAAAGAAAACTCAGGCTCGCTCCCATAAAAAGCTCCATATATTCCATAAGAAAAAGAAGAGCAAAACTGACAAAAACTGGCAGAATAATTATTTGAATAACTGTTCCCATGCCTTCCTCCAGAGGAACGGGAAGCCCCTGACTTTCTGCCACATACGGATGAAAGCCTGACAGACACTTTCTTGCTAAGGTAATAAGAAAAACCGGAGCTGCAAACAGAAAATAATAAATAAAAAGCGCTAAAAGATTGAGCACTCCCTTTGTCAGCCACCAACATTTTTCAGAGCTGCATTTTATAATTACAAGTTTTCCCATACCTTTCATGGAGAAAGAGAGATATCCGGAAACCATATAGAGTAGAAACAGATTTGAAGCAAGCCAGCAGGCGGGCACTTCAAATTTTTCACCGATATCCACTTTTCCAAGTCCGGCAAATACATAATACCACCAGTCAAGGAACGTTACTTTTATGGATTTCTGGTCCCATGTATGGAATACCTCCTCGTAATCTGAAACCATAGTGCATAATATAAAATAGGAAATAACCGAAAATACTACGGGCAGAAAAAATCTCTTTCTGTTTTTCAGAAAAAAATTTTTTATATCAAACCGAA
>CAJTOU010000055.1 GCA_910577835.1 uncultured Lachnospiraceae bacterium
AGTACGGCCGGTTCAGCAAATACGTTTATAATAAGAAAAGTAAATAAATTTAGATAGATATTTATGAAAGTGCTGTAAGGAGAAATTATGAGTATGAAAAAAATTATACTTTCTTTTTTTATTGTTATATTTTTATTTTCTGCATGTACGAATAAGTCAGAAACTCAAAATTATCAACCAGAAAATCAAACTTCTGTTTCAATTGCTGAAAAAGGGCTTGACATAGAACCAGATGAAGGGCTTGAAATCGTGAAAAATATTGCTGATTTTACAGAAGTGAAAGAAAATCAGGAATACAATTTTGAAACAGATAACCAGAATATATCACAAAACTATACATGTGAAGATTGTTTGGAAACAAGGGAGTCTTATTATTTTTATAGAAATGGCCGTCTTTATGTATTTGATAAAGCAAAAAAAACATATTCATTATTATGTAACAAACCTGACTGTTCTCATTTTGGAGAAACTTGCAATGCGTTTTTTCCTTATGATTGTGAAGGTATGGAATATTACAAAGGAAATATTTATATGCTGATAAGAGAGTCCAGTGAATTAGATGAAAAAGATAATAATGATGGTTTATGGCAGGAAACATTGGAATTGTATCGAATGTCGTTGGATGGAACTGAACGGACCAGAATATGTACAGCCGCTACTGTAATTGCCCAAAAAGATGTAATAGATAATGATTTCAGCGTCTGGTATATAAAGGTTCACAGAGGATATTTATATTATATATATAATTATGGAACTGGTGGTGGAAATGAACGTAGCTTTTATGCAAATAACAGCAATACTCTTTATCGAATTCCTTTAGATGGAAAAGGTCAGAAAGAATGTATCTGCACAATTGAACATGGAGGGCTTGCAAGTGCAGTTGACCTTTTTTTTCAAGGTTCTTATATGTATTTTATTAAAGCGGATTTCGTTCATGAGGGAACCGGTTATGGTAATTTATATCGGTTAAATACAGAATCCATGAAACTGGAATATATGGATATTGGAGAAATCAGTTGTTTTATTGTAAATGGAGATGAAATTGTTTACATAACATTAGAGAATGGAAAATATTATTCTTATAATACAAAAACATGGGAAAAGAAGGTGTTTTTTGAACCAGAACCAAGAGGAGACTTAACATATGGATATATGCTTTATGACAGTAACTATTATTATTTTAATTTATTTAATATGGAAAGTTTGGAATATATATGTGAGGTATATAATGAACAACTAGAAAAAGTTGGAGAATATGACAGAACCACCTTTGAGGTTAAAAATAATGATAATGAACTTGTATATGCATACTATCAACCTGGAAACAGCGACTATGATTTTATGATAACTTATGATGGAAGTATTTTATATTATTTGGATAAATCATTAATTGGAACAGGAACAGAAAAATTTGTGCAAGTAAAAGCAGAATAAGAGTAAAACATGTATACTTTGTTTTATCAAATTCCGGCGAGAATAGTTCCACTTTTTTAAATAAGGGATGATAAGAATTGCCTGAAAAGGTGGAAACTTAAATATCAAACTTCTTACCAAGCCCTTTCTTCTTTAAGTGTGGATATATGCCAAAAGGGCTGTCGCAAAATAGCCGTTATATGCAATATATGATATTTAGACCTTATAAGTCTTAGCACATATTATATACAAGCAACATTTTGCAACAGTCCCTTTTGGCAATATTTTTGGTTATAAATCCATTTCTTGTATGCTATGCTTATTTTAATGATAAGTACGAATTAATCCAGTGATTTCTTCACAGGTACTTCTACCTTCTCTTCAAAGCACTGGAACAATTCTTCCATTTTTGTCTCTTCCATCTTCGGTGTCAGAAGACTTACCACTGGAACCAGTATAAGACTAATCAACATGGTAATCGCACCGGCATTAATCGGCGACTGAATATATCCCCAAATCATATTTGTCACAGTAATCACAACACTTAATATAAAGCTTGCCCATACGGATGCCTTTGTTACCTTTTTCCAGTATAATCCATACATAAAAGGCGCCAGAAAGGCTCCTGCAAGCGCACCCCATGAATATCCCATAAGCTGCGCGATATTTGGGATTTTATCTTTATTTAACGCAATAATAACCGAAATAGCAACAAATACAACAATAAAAATTCTCATTAAAAATACCTGCTTTTTTTCAGATATTTTTTTCATAAAAGTTGCTCCAAGAAAATCAATGGTCAACGTGGAACTTGAAGTCAATACCAGCGAAGATAATGTAGACATGGAAGCGGAAAGCACCAGCACAATCACCACTCCAATCAGAATATCCGGCAGTGTAGACAGCATAGTTGGAATAATCGAATCATATCCATCAACAGCAATATTTATCTTATCTGAAAACAGTCTTCCAAAGCCTCCAAGGAAATAACAGCCGCCTGATACCACAATTGCAAAAACGGTAGAAACAATCATTCCCGTTTTGACTGCTTTTTCACTTTTAATTGCATAAAATTTACCAATCATCTGCGGCAGTCCCCATGTTCCAAGAGATGTAAGAATAACTACTCCCAAAAGATTCATCGGGTCAGGTCCAAAAAAGGAAGCAAAGATTCCATTGCCCGTCACAGGAAGAACTTCTGATTCTGCCGGTACCTGCGCGGCAAGTTCTGTCAGCGCATGATAAAAACCTCCCTGTCCGTTTAATACAGCTCCTATCACGGCGCAGATACCTGCCAGCATGAAAATTCCCTGAATAAAATCGTTCAGTGCTGCTGCCATATATCCGCCAAGAATTACATATAAACCTGTCAGCACGGCCATAACAATAATACAGACATTATAAGGAATATCAAACGCCATTCCGAAAAGTCTGGAAAGTCCATTATAAACAGAAGCTGTATAAGGGATTAAAAAAATAAAGGTAATAATGGAAGCCGCGATTTTCAGTGCAGTACTTGAATACCGTTTTCCGAAATAATCTGGCATGGTTTTTGCATCAATATGCTGTGTCATTACTCTGGTTCTACGCCCCAGAACAAACCACGCCAGAAGGCTTCCAATCACTGCGTTTCCGATACCAATCCATGTGGATGAAATCCCGTATTTCCAGCCAAACTGTCCAGCATAACCGACGAACACAACCGCTGAAAAATAAGAGGTTCCATAGGCAAATGCAGAAATCCACGGACCTGCGGAACGTGAACCCAGAACAAATCCGTCTACATTCGTTGCGTGTTTCCTTGTATAAACTCCGATTCCAATCATAACTGCAAAGAATATACAAAGAAGTAAAATTTTAATTAACATTTTTCTCCTCCATAAAATTATATTTTGATTTAAAGCGTTATACTTTAAAGTTTAACGCTTTAAATCGCAAAATTAATTTTACCTGAAATGCAGGAATTTGTCAAGAATTGTATTCCAAATAATGAGTATACTAAAAGAGAGGAAAATTTACTTGGAACAGAATTATAGTAATAGTATAAGAAAGGGCTGAGAATTATGAGAAAAGAAGAAAAACGAAATTTTGGGAAAGAAAGTCTGCAAATGCATTATGAAAAAAGGGGGAAAATTGCAGTTATTTCTACTGTTTCTGCAAACAGCCGTGAGGATTTATCACTGGCATATACACCGGGCGTGGCAGAACCCTGTCTTGAAATTCAAAAAAACCCGAAAAAATCTTTTGAATTAACAAGGCGCTGGAATCTCTGTCTGGTAGTGACAGATGGAAGTGCAGTGCTTGGCCTTGGCGATATCGGACCGGAGGCGGCAATGCCGGTTATGGAAGGAAAATGTGTGCTTTTTCAGAACTTTGGGAATGTAGATGCTTTTCCATTATGCATCAGAAGTAAAGATACAGAAGAAATAGTAAATACAATTGCTCTGATTTCAGGAAGCTTTGGAGGAATTAATCTGGAGGATATCTCAGCTCCACGCTGTTTTGAAATAGAGAAAAAATTAAAGGAATGTTGTGATATACCGGTGTTTCATGATGACCAGCACGGAACTGCGATTGTGACGCTGGCAGGGCTTATTAATGCATTAAAGCTCGTGAAAAAAAGCCCAAAAACAGTCAGAGTAGTAGTAAACGGAGCCGGAGCTGCGGCTGTCGCTATTACAAAACTGCTGTTCAAATTCGGAATCCAAAATATTACATTATGTGATAGAACAGGTGCCATATACAAAGGAAGAACCGAAGGCATGAATTCTGTAAAAGAGGAAATTGCAGAGATAACGAATCAAACAGGGCAAAAAGGTGTATTAAAGGATATAATCAGTCATGCAGATATATTTATCGGTGTCAGCGCTCCGGGTGTTCTGACAGAGGAAATGATAGCCTCCATGTCTGAAAATGCCATTATTTTTGCCTGTGCAAATCCTGTACCGGAAATATATCCCGAACAGGCTCTTCGTGCAGGAGCAAGAGTAGTTGCTACCGGGCGCAGTGATTATCCAAATCAGATAAATAATGTTCTGGCATTTCCAGGTATATTTCGGGGTGTATTTGATGTGCGGGCAAGAGAAATCAATGATGAAATGAAGCTTGCCGCCGCATATGCAATTGCAGATTTGGTGACAGAGCAGGAATTAAGAGAGGATTATATCATACCGGAACCGTTTGACCAGCGTGTAGGAAAATCCGTAGCAGCGGCAGTGGCAAAAACGGCTGTCCAGACAGGAGTAGCAGAAATACAAAATACCATTAGTAATCTTTGAAAAAATATGGTATAATTTTACAAAATAAGCTGCATTATAAGAAAAATAAAGCAGTTTCCTATAAAAGAACAAAGTGCTGGTTATCTCAACCGCCTTATAAATATTTTAGAAAAAGAGGAAAAAACATGTTAAAAGAATATTTAAAAAACGTAAGAGATTCTCATCCATTGATTCACAATATTACCAATTATGTTACAGTCAATGATGTCGCAAATATTCTTCTTGCCTGCGGTGCAAGCCCTATTATGGCTGATGAACTGGAGGAGGCAGAAGAAATTACATCCATCTGTAACGGGCTGAATATTAATATCGGAACTTTAAACAGCAGGACCATTCCGGCTATGCTTGCAGCGGGAAAAAAGGCAGAAGAGCTTGGACACGCATTGCTTCTGGACCCCGTAGGCGCAGGCGCAAGCCGTCTTCGGACAGATACCGCGTTAAAATTAATGGAAAATATACAATTTGATGTAATCAGAGGCAATATTTCCGAGATAAAAACACTGGCAAAACATGGTGGTCATACAAAGGGTGTAGATGCGGATGCCAGCGATGAAGTACGAGAGGATAATTTAGCACAGGCGATTTCATTTATACAGACATTTGCAGAAGAAACAGGCAGTATTATTGCCGTAACCGGAGCAATTGATATAGTAGCAAATAAAACTATTGCCTATGTGATTCAAAATGGCAGAGCGGAAATGGGAAGAATCACAGGGACAGGATGTCAGTTATCAGGACTTATGACAGCATTTCTGGCGGCAAATAGGGAAAATTCTCTGGAAGCGGCGGCAACGGCTGTATCTGTAATGGGAATTGCAGGTGAAATTGGATGGAATCATATGAAGCCGGAAGATGGAAACAGCACATATCGGAACAGAATTATTGATGCTGTTTACCATATGGACGGCGATACACTGGAAAGAATGGCAAAAATAAAAAAAATAGAAAATAAGAAAAATTAAAAATAATTGCGAAAGAGTGGATTTGTAAATTATGAAGTTTGACAGAAAAGATATGCTTTTATATGCAGTGACAGACAGAAGCTGGCTTGGAGAAGAAACACTTTACAGTCAGGTAGAACAGGCATTAAAAGGCGGTGCTACATTTATTCAGCTAAGAGAAAAGGATTTGGAGGAAGAAGTTTTTTTTTCAGAAGCTATGGAACTGAAGGAACTCTGTAAAAAATATCGTGTGCCATTTGTAATTAATGACAACGTAGAACTGGCAAAAAAAGTCGATGCAGACGGGGTTCATGTGGGACAGAGTGATATGAAGATAAAAGAGGTAAGAAAAATTCTGGGAAAGAACAAAATAATAGGGGTATCTGCGGGAACCGTAGAAGAAGCACTGTCAGCACAGGCAGAGAATGCAGACTATCTCGGAGTAGGAGCTGTTTTTCATACAGGAACAAAATCAGATGCCAGTGCTGTTTCACATGATACTCTAAAGGCTATCTGTGCTGCTGTAAATATTCCGGTAGTTGCAATCGGAGGAATTACAAAGGAAAATGTAGAGGAACTAAAGGAAAGTGGCATTGCCGGAATTGCGGTAGTCAGCGCAATCTTTGCATGTGAAAATATTAAAAAAGGAACAGAAGAATTAAAACAGGCAGCAAAGAGGATTATAAAATGAAACAGAACCGGACAAAAGAGGCAGAAAAAATTTTAAAAACTGCAAAGGCTGTTATTTTTGATGTGGACGGAACACTGCTGGATTCCATGTATGTATGGAAAAATGTAGGTGAAAAATATCTGGATAGCCTTGATATAGAAGCGGAACCGGATTTGGGAGACAGGTTGTTTGCAATGAGTCTGGAAGGAGCCGCAGATTATATAAGAGAAAATTATCATCTAAATGAAAGCAGAGAGGCTATTATTGCGCAGGTAATTCAACTGGTGGAGACAGAATATTTTTATAATATCCCTCTGAAATCAGGGGCGGAAAGATTTTTAAAGCTTTTGAAAGAAAATAATATTCCCATGGCAGTTGCCACCTCAAGCGACAGAAGAGTGGTAGAGGCAGCTTTTAAACGTCTTGGAATATTTGATTATTTTGGCAGAATTTTTACCTGTTCCGAAACAGGGGCAGGAAAGGATAAACCGGATATTTATTATCGTGCCGCAGAATATCTAGGATATCCGCCTGAAAAAATATGGGTATTTGAAGATGCGTTTCATGCGGCGCAGACCGCAAAAAATGCAGGCTTTCATGTGACTGGAATTTATGATTCTTCCTGCACGGAACAGGAAAAGCTGAAAAAACTGGCTGATATTTATATAGAAGAATTTTCCGGAAATAACGGGCTATTGTAAAAAGTTTAGATAATAAAAACAGAAAATATCAATTTGCGGACAGTATATATCATTGTAAAAAAAGAAGTTCTAAATTATAGTATGCATATAAAAACGTTGTAGAAAACAGAAAATTTTAAGAGAGATTTTCTGTAAAATAAAAAAATTATATAAAGGAGAATATGCATATGGCAAAATTATATGTAAACGCAAAGAACAAGCTGGGAAAAATCAACAAGGAGATTTATGGACATTTCTCAGAGCATCTTGGAAGATGCATTTATGAAGGAATTTATGTAGGAGAAAATTCTGAAATTCCGAATGTGAATGGTATGAGAACAGATGTGGTAGAAGCGTTGAAAAAGATAAAGGTACCTGTGTTAAGATGGCCGGGCGGCTGTTTTGCAGATGAGTATCACTGGAAGGACGGTATTGGTCCGAAGGAAAGCCGCAAAAAAATGATTAATACCCACTGGGGCGGTGTAGTAGAGGACAACAGCTTTGGAACACATGAGTTTTTTGAACTAGTGGAACAGCTTGGATGCGAGGCTTATATTAACGGTAATGTGGGAAGCGGCACTGTTCAGGAAATGAGTGAATGGGTAGAATATATGACCTTTGATGGTGTTTCGCCTATGGCAGATTTAAGAGCTGAAAACGGACACGAAAAGCCATGGAAGGTAAGCTATTTTGGTGTAGGAAATGAAAACTGGGGTTGCGGCGGAAATATGCGGCCGGAGTTTTACGGAAACGAATATCGAAGATATCAGACTTATATCAGAAACTATAAAGCAGATGCGCCGATTTATAAAATTGCCTGTGGACCAAATGTAGATGATTATCTGTGGACAGAAGGAGTGCTTCAAACCTGTACAGACCCAATGGGAAGAAAAGCAAGAGATTTTATGAATGGATTATCTCTGCATTATTATACAGTTCCGGGAGATTGGGGACATAAAGGAAGCGCAACAGAATTTGACGAGAAAGAGTATTATGTTACTTTAAAGAAAACTCTTTATATGGAGAAATTAATTAAAGGCCACGGCGCGATTATGGACAGGTATGACCCTGAGAAAAAAATCGGCCTGATTATTGATGAGTGGGGTATCTGGCTTGATGTAGAGCCGGGCACAAATCCGGGATTTTTATATCAGCAGAACAGTATGAGAGATGCGATTATTGCGGGAATTAACCTGAACCTTTTTAATAAGCATTGTGACAGAGTAAAGATGGCAAATATCGCTCAGATGGTAAATGTTCTTCAGTCTGTAATTTTGACAGAAGGCGAAAAAATGGTGCTTACGCCTACTTATTATGTATTTGATATGTATAAATATCATCAGGATGCAGAACTTCTTGAAAGCTCAATTGATACGGAAGAAATCGGTCTGGAAGAGAAACATATGGTTCCAAACCTTACAGAATCTGTATCGCAGGCAGAAGATGGAACAATAAATATCACAATTGCAAATCTTTCTGCCACAGACAGTTATCCAATAGAAAGCATTATTCTTGAAAAAGAGGTAAAAGAGGTATCCGCTGAAATTCTGACCGGAAAGATTAATGACTATAATGATTTTAACAGCGAGGAAAAGGTGAAAACCACTGTATTTGACGGAATTGCCACAGAAGGAAATACACTGAAATTTACAATTCCTGCATGTTCTGTTCTGCATATCGCAATAAAATAGTAATAAGGCGGGACTGATAATCAGGGCAAGACAATGGAAAAGATTTACTGTAAGAAATGTCTTTTAAGGGATATGGAAGAAAGTGAGTATTTTGTTGATTTGCAAAAATATATTGCGCATTTGAATGATGACTTGAAAGTAGAGGAAGAAGAATATGAACGGCGCCTGAATATATGCCGGAGCTGTGAATATCTGCTGAATGGTATGTGCGGAAAATGCGGCTGTTTTGTAGAACTTCGGGCACTTTTGAAAAAGAACTGCTGTCCAGATGTGAAGAAAAAGTGGTAAATGTGAATTGACAAAATAAAACATGAATATTATAATAAAACTGAATCAGACAAAGGCGATGAAGAGAAAGAGTAGGCTGCCGGCGCTTGTACAGAGAACCCATGCTGGTGAGATTGGGGAAAGCAATAGTGGTTGAATATGGTCTCGGAGCTGCGCACCGATGCATGATACGTCATGTTTAGGCTGCGACGGGTTCACCCGTTACAGTGACAGGCTATCGATGAATCATTTCTCATCCGTAGCTGATAAGGCCTGTATTGTGAAATACAGGTAAATTTGGGGTGGTAACACGAAGCCATTATGCTCTCGTCCCCGAAAAAGAAATTTTTCGGAGAGGAGGGCTTTTTTATGTTACAAGAAATGCAAAGCAATTTCCTATAACACAACTCTTGCAGAGCTGCTATTTATAGAACAGAGTGAAGAAGGTTTTTGCAGGTTTATAACGCTGCAAGCACTTCGTTCATTTATTTTTGAAATCGGAGACAGTTAAATAAGTTATCACACCAAATTAGGAAATGAGGTATTTTTATGAGTTATATTTTAGTAGGAAGCGCATGGGTATATGCAAACGGTTCACTGCATATTGGACATCTGGCAGGGCTTCTGCCTGCCGACGTAATCGCAAGATATCACAGAGCAAAGGGAGACAGGGTATTTTTTGTATCGGGAAGCGACTGCCACGGAACACCTGTGTCAATACGCGCAAAGCAGGAAAATAAATCGCCGCAGGAAATCAGTGATGCTTATCACGAAGAATTTAAAGAGTGTTTTGAAAAACTGGGATTCAGCTATGATTTATATACAAAAACTTCCTCACAACACCACAAGGAGTTTGTAAAAGACTTTCACAGAAGACTTTATAACAGTCCCTATATTTATGAGAAGGAAGCTCCAAGAGCATATTGCGGGCATTGTGGAAGTTTTCTTGCAGACCGGTATGTAACAGGACTGTGTCCTGTCTGCAAAGAAGTGGCAAGGGGAGACCAATGCGACTGCTGCGGTGCCGTACTGGAGCCGGAAAGCCTTATAAAGCCGGAATGTGCGGTCTGTCATCAGGCGATTTCTTTTCAGATTTCAAAGCATCTATATATTTCTCTTTCAAAACTGGAACCACAAATAAAGTCTTTTATAAGCGCTCATTCTCACTGGAAAAAAAATGCAGTTGCATTTTCTGAAAAATATATCGGTGAAGGACTGAAAGACAGAGCATTGACAAGAGATTTGGACTGGGGAATTAAGGTTCCAAAAGAAGGGTATGAGAATAAAACTATTTATATTTGGACAGAAAATGTTCTCGGTTATTTATCTGCCAGTAAGGAGGCGGCAGGAGAGGAATTTTCCAATTTATGGGGTAAAGAGGCAAAGCATTATTATGTACATGGAAAAGATAATATTCCATTTCATACGATTATTCTTCCGGCGCTTTTGATTGCAAACGGGGAAGGCTGGCATCTGCCGGATGAGATAGTTTCCAGTGAACATTTGACATTGGAGGGAAGAAAGATTTCCACCAGCCAGAATCATGCAATCTGGATAAAAGATATTATAAATGAGTATCAGCCGGATTCCCTGCGGTATTATCTGCTGGCAAACGGACCAGAAAAAAGGGATGCGGACTTTTCAATAAAGGAGTTTAAAACCAGCCATAACAGCGAGCTGGTTGGAGCATATGGCAATTTTGTTCATCGTTCGCTTACATTTATAAAAAAATATCTTGAAGGAACTGTGCCAGAGGGAAAAACGGAAAGAGAAATTGAGGAAAAAATAGACAGCCTTTTTAAAGAGACAGGAGAACGGATTGAAAGGGGATGTTTTCGGGAGGCAGTCAACAGAATATTTGAGTTTGTGCGGTTTGCCAATAAATATTTTGATTCAGAACAGCCATGGATTACAAGGAATACTGATAGAAAGAAATGTGAGAATACACTGTTTCAATGTGTTCAGATAAGTGCATGTCTGGCGGTGGTTCTTTATCCATTTCTGCCATTTTCGTCTGAAAAAGTATGCAGATGGCTTGGAGTGTCAGAAAAATGGAAAAGACAAAATGTACCGGCAGGATATGTGCTGCCTGAAATAGAAATTTTATTTGAAAGGCTGGAAAAATAATATTTATTTTTATAATAGCTCTTTACTTTTTTCTTTCATAGTTTACAGAACATAAGTTTTTATGGTATAATGTCATTAAACGAAGTTTGATGACCTACGCACGCATCAGCGTGCTTCATTGTGGTATAATGTCATCAAACGAAGCAAAGCGTAGTTTCATGACCTACGTTCATTATGGTATAATTTTTTTATCTCAAAATAAAATGGAGAGTCAGAAGTGAAGAATATAAAAAAAGAGAACAGCAAACCAAGGAATATAAAATCAAGAAATATTGAAACAAAAAACACGAAACCAAGAAATGTTATGACAGTAAAAAAAGATATTGTACCAGAATATAGCTGCGATAATCAAATCCGTTTGAACAAGTATTTAAGTGATGCTGGTATTTGTTCGAGGCGGCAGGCAGACAGGCTGATTGAAGAGGGAAAGGTGGTGGTAAATGGAAAAACAGCCGTAACTGGTATGAAAATTGATTGCAGTTGGGAGATTCTCTGTGAGGGAAAGCCTGTAAAAACAGAAGATGAATTTATTTTATTGGCATTTTATAAACCAAGAGGGATAGAGTGTACTGCCAATCCAGAAGTTAAAAACAATATTGTTGATTATATTGGATACAAAAAACGTATCTATCCGATTGGGAGACTGGATAAGGATTCCGAGGGACTGATTTTAATGACAAATCATGGAGCGATAGTGAATAGAATTCTGAAGGCTTCAAATTATCATGAAAAAGAATATGAAGTAACTGTTGACAGAAAAATAAATAATGCATTTATAAAAAAAATGTCAGATGGCGTAAAAATCAGCAAGGTGGAAAAGAAAAACGGAACACATCAGGTTGTTTTTGAGGCAGTAACAAGAAAATGCAAAGTGATAAAAACCGGTGACTGCTCTTTCCGGATTACAATTACACAGGGATTAAATCGTCAGATTCGCAGAATGTGTGAAGTATGCGGTGTAAAAGTAATTACTTTAAAAAGAATACGGATTATGAATATTTATTTAGGGGATTTAAAATCAGGAGAATATAGAAAAGTTACAAAAGAGGAGATAGAGGAATTATTAAAATAATAGGCAGTAAATAGAAAGTAGAAAGGAATAAAGGATGAATAAAAAATTAACACGAATCAGAGAATTAATTGATTTGCTGAATCAGGCAGGCAGAGCGTATTATCAGGAAAGCCGTGAAATTATGAGCAATCTGGAGTATGACAGGCTTTATGATGAACTTGGTGCTCTGGAAAAGGAAACAGGCATGGTATATGGGGACAGTCCTACCGTAAATGTAGGATATGAAGTTGTCAGTGAGCTGCCAAAGGAAACCCATGAGTCGCCTATGTTATCTCTGGATAAAACAAAATCTGTACAGGGACTTGCCGATTTTTTGGGAGATAAGAAGGGAATTCTGTCATGGAAGCTGGACGGGCTTACCGTAGTGCTGACCTATAACGAAGGAAAGCTTGTAAAAGCTGTAACCAGAGGAAACGGACAGGTTGGAGAGGTTATTACAAATAATGCAAGGGTATTTAAAAATATTCCTGTCAGTATTCCTTTTCAGGGAGAACTGATTCTTCGCGGCGAGGCGGTAATCAAATATTCCGATTTTGAAAAAATTAATCAGACCATTGAAGATGCAGACGCAAAGTATAAAAATCCGAGAAATTTATGTAGCGGTTCAGTAAGGCAGTTAAATAACAAGATTACGTCAGAAAGAAATGTAAACTTTTTTGCTTTTACTCTTGTGCGGGCGGAGAATGCAGATTTTGAAAATTCCATGGAAAAACAGTTTGAGTTTCTTACCTCTCTTGGATTTTCGGTAGTGGAATATCAGGCTGTCACAGGTGAGACAGTAGAACAGGCTGTTGCACAGTTTGCGGAAAAAATTGAACATTTTGACATACCATCAGATGGACTTGTATTAATTTTTGACGATTTGGAATATGGGCGTTCTCTTGGAAGTACTTCCAAGTTTCCAAGAAACGGGATTGCGTTTAAATGGGCTGATGAAACTGCAAAAACTACGCTCCTTGAAATGGAATGGAGTCCGTCAAGAACTGGTCTCATTAATCCGGTCGCAATCTTTGAGCCGGTAGAGCTTGAAGGCACCACTGTATCAAGAGCAAGCGTGCATAATATCAGTATTGTAGAGGGATTGGAGCTTGGAATCGGCGATGAAATTGAAATATACAAAGCAAATATGATTATTCCACAGATTGCAGAAAATCACACGAGAAGCAATAAACTGATTATTCCTGATAAATGTCCTGCATGTAATGAAGCGACGGAAATACGGCAAGTCAATGATGTAAAATCTCTTTATTGTACAAACCCTGAATGTGTGGCGAAAAAAATCAAAAAATTTACTTTATTTGTATCCAGAGATGCTCTGAATATCGACGGATTATCAGAAGAAACGCTGGAGAAGCTGATTGACAGAGGATTTATTCACAGCTATGCGGATATTTTCAAACTGGAACGCTATGAAGAGGAAATCGTCAATATGTACGGTTTTGGCAGAAGGTCTTATAATCATCTTCAGGACTCTGTCAATCATGCAAGAAACACAGAGCTTCATGCTCTGATTTATGCATTGGGAATCCCGAATATCGGACTTTCTAACGCAAAGATGATATGCAGAGCTTTTGACTATGATATTGAAAAAGTAATTCATGCCACCAAAGAGGATTTAATGATAATTGAAGGGATAGGAGAAGTAATTGCAGACGCTTATATTGCTTATTTTCAAAATGAAAAAAATCAGGAAAATCTGAAAGAACTTTTAAAGGAATTAAAGATTGCAGAACCAGAAAAAATAGATACCGATTCAAAGATTGCCGGAAAAGTATTTGTTATTACAGGTTCTGTGGAGCACTTTGCAAACAGAAATGAATTAAAGGCTCTGATTGAAAGCAAGGGCGGAAAAGTGACAGGCTCTGTTACTTCCAAAACGGATTATCTGATTAACAATGACGTGAATTCAAATTCCTCAAAAAATAAAAAGGCAAGAGAACTGGAAATCCCGATTTTGTCGGAGGAGGATTTTTTGAAACTTGCATCCATGTTAAAATAAAAATTACAGGAGAGTTTATTTATGAAATATCTTGCATTATTCGGCAGAGAAAAAAATTATAAGGAAATAATGCTGTCTATTTACAGGGCTTTTGGAATAGATCAGCCATATCAGCAGAATGTTTTGAGTTTAGAAAACCCATATCAGATTATTAAGATAAGTATGTTAACAACAGAAATGGGTGAGAAGGAAGAAAAAATTATCCGTGAGCAAAAAAATGCAGTTTTTGGTTTCTTTTCCCAAATACAAAACTGCAATGAAGATATTAAAATTAATCTGATTCATCATATTCTTCAGTCTTGTCTTTTTGTTTTTGTTGAGATTGCACTCACTGAAGAAGGAGAAAAAAATTTATCGGAAGAGGATAATTTTAACAGCATACAACAGATGATACAGCAGGCAATGTATTCTTATGACAATATACTTATTACAAATGATGGCTGTACTGCTCTGAATCCGGATGGACAGGTAATACTGTCAGAAGACGGATACAGCGATTTGGAATTTTACTTTCCTTTTCTTTATGAAGACAATCCCAAATTTCTTAAAAAATGCACTAGCCGGCAGATTACACGCAGAAATGAAAATATGAAATTTCTTTTCGAGCGTAAAATATATGTATGTGAGCTTCCTGTTAACGATGATGATAAAAAGATAAAATTAAGAACAAAGACAGAAATAGCAGAAAGAATTTTTGGGCTTCTGGCAATTTCATTATATTCTGAATCCCTGTTAAATCCGGCGGAGCAGATGGAAGTTACAGAAGCGCGGAATTTTGTCAGTAATGTGCTGGCAGATAACTATGGAATAAAGGATTTAAAGCAGGTACTTACTCCGGAAGAAATAGAATATTTTCAAAATGATGCTTCAGAGGAAAGTGAAAGAATCAATTATTCATGGTGCTATGAGCATTTATATTTGCTAGAGTGGGCATTTGGACTGGCAGAATGGAATTATCCTGACAATATTTGTGATGTGCCGTTTACTGTGCGTGTTTTAAAATCATTTCATTCTGTCGAAGAACTGTGTGAAAAAACAGTTCTTCGTTCCAAAAAGGAAATCTTGGATATGGCGGATTTAGTGTACAGAATGGACTGGGCAGCAGTGGATGCGAGAATTCACAGAATGACGGGACCGGCAGGATTAAACCATGGAGTTGTACAGGCAAGACATAAGACTTTGAACTGGTTGATAGGATTTGATAATGAGGAATGGGACGAGGTTTCTACTCCTACATAAGACAGAAAATGGAAAAATTATGACAGAGTTGGAATATAAAGATTTATTAAAAACAGCATGGAAACAGACAGAGTTTTCATATGCTCCCTATTCAGGATTTCGGGTAGGGGCAGCACTTCTTGCAGAAAACGGAAGCATATATTCCGGCAGCAATGTTGAAAATGCTTCCTATCCGGCAGGAACCTGCGCGGAGCGAACCGCATTTTTCCGTGCAGTGAGCGAAGGACAAAAAAAGTTTCAGGCTATTGCCATAGTTGGGGGAAAAGCTTTGGAAAATGGTGAAATTGAAGTCAGGGATTACTGTTATCCATGTGGAATATGCAGGCAGGTAATGGCAGAATTTTGTTCTTTTGATAATTTTGAAGTTATTTTATGCTGCTCTAAAAAAATGGAGAAGGAAAATATTAAGGTGTTTAAATTAAAAGAATTGCTTCCATTTGCATTTGCAAAAAATCAAATACAGAATAAAATACTGCCCTGAAGATTTTTGACTGAATAGTTGACTAATGGTTGGAATTAGTATATAATAGTCCCGATTATAAGGCAGTCATCTAAGGGTGGCTGCGTGGCATAAGAGAATAAGGTTTTGAGAAAGGACATTACGATAAATCATTATGATAAAAAGCATGACGGGGTTCGGGCGTTATGAACGAACGGAAGACGGCCGTAGACTTACAATAGAGATAAAATCAGTAAATCACAGATATTTTGATGCAGCAATAAAGCTGTCAAAAAGCTTTTGTGCATTTGAAAATAATCTGAGAAATATACTGAAAAAATATGCAGTAAGGGGAAAAATCGATGTCTTTGTCTCGTATGAGGATATGGGCAGTACAAATGTCAGTCTGAAATTCAATAAAGCTCTGGCAGAGGAATATCTGGAATGTTTCAGAGAGATGGAAAAACTGGGTCTGAAAAATGATATTACAGTAGCTTCATTGTCAAAATTTCCAGAGGTATTAATTATGCAGGATTCCCGAATAGACGAAGAAGAAATGCAGATATTTTTTGAGCAAACTATGGAACGTGCATGTGAACTGTTTGTAGAATCCAGAATCAGGGAAGGAGAAAATCTCAGAAAAGATATCTTGAAAAAGCTTGAGGACATGATGATTCATGTAACTTTTATTGAGGAAAGATTTCCGCGGATATTGGAGGAATATCGACAAAAACTGAAGGATAAAATGGGAGAGCTGCTGGAAAATTCGCAGATAGATGAGGCAAGGATTGCCACAGAGCTGGTTCTTTTTGCAGATAAAATCTGTGTGGATGAAGAAATAGTGCGGTTGAAGAGCCATATATCTGCGATGAAGGAAGAATTGCAAAACGGAATGGACAGCAAAATTAATGAGACCATTGGTTATATTAATCATGGCAAAAAGCTGGATTTTCTTGCACAGGAAATGAACCGTGAGGCGAATACCATTCTTTCAAAGGCAAATAATCTGGAAATTACAAATCATGGGATTGAATTAAAGACCGATATTGAAAAAATCAGGGAACAGGTTCAAAATATTGAATAAAAATAATGTTTAAGAAAAGAGCAGTCTTTTCGGAAGGAGAAAACTATGTTACATCCATCTTATACAGATTTGATGGCAGTGGTAAACAGTGATGTGGAGCCGGGAGAACAGCCAGTGGTACAGAGTCGCTATTCAATTGTGCTTGCAACGGCAAAAAGGGCAAGACAGCTAATCAGCGGGCAGGAGCCGTTAGTAAGGGCAAAAGGAAAAGAAATCAAGCCATTGTCCGTAGCAGTAGAAGAATTGTACAATGCAAAGATTAAAATTTTAAACGAGGATGATGCGGAAGAAGAACAGGAAGTAATTGTTTCAGAGGATATATCTGACATGGAAAGCATGAATTCCTGTGAGGAGCTTTCAGAAGAAAGTAATATTGAAGAGCCATATGATGAAATTGATACAGAGGATTTTGAAGAACTGAATCCGGCCGACAGTGTTATTCAAGATAATGCAGAAGAAACAGTATCAAAAAAAGAAACTGATTTAGAAAAATAACAAATTATGCTGGAAACCGCACAGGCGGTTTCTTTCATTGAGCAATTAACACAGGCGTTGGTTGCGTGATAAATGGAGGTTTTTGTGAAATTATTATTTATATCCTTGGGCTGTGATAAAAATCTTGCTGATTCTGAGGAAATGCTAGGAATTCTGCAGAGCAAAGGCTATGAATTTACAGATGACGAACGAGAGGCCGAAATAATTATTATAAATTCCTGCTGTTTTATTCAAGATGCAAAAGAGGAAAGTATTAATACTATTCTTGAAATGGCACAGTGCAAAATTCACTTTAAATGCAGGGCATTAATTGTGACAGGATGTCTAGCACAGAGATATCAGGAAGAGATTTACAGAGAAATTCCCGAAGTGGATGCAATACTGGGGACCTCCTCTTTTGATGTTATAGCTGAAGTGGCAGAGCAGGCGCTTCAGGGTGGCAGACCGCAGATATTTAAGGATTTAAACCGGCTTCCCGATATAAAAACAGAAAGAATTGTTACTACTGGCGGATATTATGCACATTTAAAAATCGCGGAAGGCTGTGACAAGCATTGTACATATTGTATTATTCCAAAGATTAGAGGAAAATACAGAAGTGTTCCTATGGAAAAGCTGATATGTCAGGCAGAACAGCTTGCTGCAAAGGGTGTAAAGGAGCTTATTTTAGTTGCACAGGAAACGACAATGTATGGAATGGATATTTATGGGGAAAAATCCCTACATAAACTTTTAAAAAATCTGTGTAAAATAAATGGCATCCAGTTTATCCGTCTGTTGTACTGTTATCCGGAAGAAATTTATGATGAATTGATTCAGACTGTAAAAGAGGAAAAAAAGATTTGTAATTATATTGATATGCCGATTCAGCATTGCAATGACCGAATATTGAAAAAAATGGGACGGCGTACCAGCAAACAGGAAATTAAGGAGATAATAAATAAACTTCGACAGGAAATTCCGGATATTATTATTAGAACTACACTTATCACAGGCTTTCCAAGTGAAACAGAAGAAGAATTTCAGGAAATGGCAGAGTTTGTAGATGAAATGGAATTTGACCGGCTTGGCGTGTTTGTATATTCACCGGAAGAGGGGACTGCAGCCGCAAATTTTGAGGAGCAGATAGAGCCAGAAGTGAAAGAGGACAGACAGTGTGAACTTATGGAATTGCAGCAGGAGATTGCCTTTGAAAAATCGGAGAAAAAAGTGGGAAAGGAAATGCTTGCAGTCGTTGAAGGCATGGTCGCAGATGAAAATGCATATATTGGAAGAACTTATATGGATTCTCCCGGCATAGACGGATATGTGTTTATTCAGACAGGAGAAACCTTGATGACCGGCGATTTTGTAAGGGTGAGAATAACAGGGGCTTCAGATTATGATTTAATAGGAGAGCTTTGCTCGTAAGATTGGAGGAAAAAATGAATTTACCTAATAAGCTGACAATACTCAGAGTGTGTATGATACCATTTTTTGTCATATTTATGGAATGTACTATTTTTAAAGGTGTGGATAAATATATTGCGGCAGCTATTTTTATCGCTGCCAGTATCACAGATACTCTTGATGGAAAAATTGCCAGAAAATATGGTTTGGTAACGAATTTTGGAAAATTTATGGACCCTTTGGCGGATAAACTTCTGGTGTGCTCTGCACTGATTTGTCTTTCAGATGTGATTCCGGAATGGATTGTAATCGTGATTATCAGCAGGGAACTTATTATCAGCGGATTCAGAACAATAGCAGCAGATAACGGCGTGGTGATTGCTGCCAGCTATTGGGGAAAAATCAAGACAGTATGTCAGATGATTATGATAATATGGCTTATAATTGGACTGGATTTTGAGGTTTATCATATAATTGGACAGGTTCTTGTTTATGTTTCTTTGATTCTTACAGTTATTTCGCTTCTTGATTATGTGTTAAAGAACAAAGATATTTTAAAAGAGAGTAATAATTAATGAAACTCACGGCTGCTGCATTTTGTATGAAGCATATGGGACTTTTCCTGTAATGTTTTTTATGCGGCGGCTTTTTTATTTCATATGGAGAGATTATTAAGTAATCAAAAAAATAGAACTATGTAGATAAACATACTTAAAAGTGGACATATTATGGTTTAATAATAGATTTCAAATCTAAATAACTACTGGTGAAAAGTATGTCTGAAAATAAATTCTATGAAATAAAATGAGGTAAAACATGACACTG
>CAJTOU010000056.1 GCA_910577835.1 uncultured Lachnospiraceae bacterium
GTGTATAAGAGACAGTGGCACAGCCATGCAAGTATGCTGATAGAACTTGGGTTTACCCCATTAGAAATAGCTGACCGCTTAGGACATGAATCAGTAAAGACAACTCTTGACACCTATTCTCATTTATACCCTGATAAGGACCAGAAGCTCGCCGACAGGCTGAACCAGTTCCGTCAGATACCACCAGCAGAAAAAAATACTTGAAACTTTGTATAAATTATGATATATTGAGGATAGATAAAGAAAGACGCCTGCTATCCGAGACCGAAGCAGGTCAGGCATAAGCCAAGCACTGAAATCAATCCTTCAATCGTCAACATCCACTTAGCCCTCCTTTCTTAAATTCCCTTACGGGTTTCTATGTAAACGGAGGGTCACATTCCCTTCAAAGAGGGCTAACCGCCTACCATCTTGGTAGTCCCAAAGAAATAATAACACAATCCGACAAGAATTTCAACTAGATTTTCTTTTGTGGAATAAATGGAAAGTGTTTCAAACTTCAATCTCATATGAATCTCACAAAGCAAAATAAAAAGCCTAAAACCCTTGATTTTAAAGGATTTCAGGCTTGATTTTCCCTTATTCGAACTCGATATTACAAACTATATCTTGTGTCTAATCAATCTTTCAATCACACTATATTGTATAATAATTTCATATATTCTCTATATTTCATATCGTTTTTGAAGTTTTTGCAAGCATTTTACAACCACATCTTCTATATAACGCAAGAGAGCCGGATTACTCCGACTCTCTCAAGTATGTATCCGCAAATACATACCCCAATTAGTGTTTATATTATACACCAAACATTAAAAATATGCAAGTTTTAAATGAAATTTTTTAAAATATTCATCCGAGTCGGCAAATCCGGATGAATCACAATCGCTGCCACATTAGGATTAACAGACTGCCTATAATGATCCGTTATCCTTTCAAACTCCCGAATGAATGCTTTTATTTCTGTCTTTGATACTTTGAGCAGTTTCATATAATAGCACATAAGTATGATATAATCCCCTATTGTTTTGAAGTTTACATAAGGTAAACCAATCTCAAGCTTGAGGCACTGCTTCATTGCACTATTAGGATCAATGTTACGAAATCTGGTATCAAATACAACCGCATTATGCGCAATGGCATTCCGCAAATCTTTTAGAGTATAAATGTATTTGTATATCAATTGTCTGTCCGTATCGCAAGACACATTGAACCCTAACCTCTTAGAAATATCATCCCTGACATCATATGTAAGACACGATAATAAATATCCCAAATCCCCCATGGTCATAATCTCAAACAAAGCCCAGACCGGAACATCTGAGTATCCTACATTATTGTAAAAATGTGTTATTCTTGGATTGTTCTTTTTATAAGCATATGCAAGGCTGGACTGAATCGTATTTTGCAAACTCAGTTTATTTTGCTGCATTTTCCTTTTTTCTTCTGGAGTTGCAGTTGATGGCGCATTATGATATCCGCTGACAACCTTATCATACATATCTTGAATAGATTCTGAGTTAGCCTTTATCAATATGCTTTCTAAAGCAATATTTTTCACTGCGGTTTCGATATACATCATTTTCCCGTAAAGCAATGCCTTCAAATCGGAATCGTATTGAATCGTTGCATACACCTCATCATATGAAACAAAAGGCAACCGCCTGTGTGCATTCCCGAAAAAACGATATCCTTTATACCCATGAAAATATCCTGTATTGATAAGCTGCTGTTTCTGTTTACTTCCATTTATTGCAATTCCACTATCACGCAAATGCCGCATCAAAGCATCTGTTGTTTTATAGCCCATAGACACCTCCTGTTGTTTGTTTTGCTTTAACACAAATATACAATAAAACATATTTATTAATTAAAATGTTTATGGTGTTGTTTTCGCGATTCCATTCGAATGCAAACTCAGCGAACCCCTGATTTTTACGATTTTCCATAATTTATCTCCTTATTCAAACATACTTTCACACTTTATAGTGCCCCTTAATTGTAAAAATTTACGCCACTAAAACATGGAATAAAATGTGTACACAAATTTTATATCATGATTTCCAATTCATGCAGACGTATCCACGCAGATTGCTTGGATACCTCATACAATTCAGCTACCTTATTGACTACCCACCATTCAGGTGTTTTTTCCCAAGTAGAATCAAAAAGAATATCACCAATAGCTTTTATAAATGTCTGCTTTGGCATTAGGATTCTTGGAGCAATTGCATTGGCCTGCCATTCCATCCAATCTATATCAGTCCATTCTTCTCGAAATCTATCGTCTTTCTCTTCCACTGGACATCTATTTGTCAGTTTTGGTGTTTCTCCAATGCCTCTTTCATAAAGATGATAGTTCCTGTGCTTGTACCAATGCACACATTCATGTGCAACAGTATTTTTCATGCATCCAACATTTCTCAGATTAATGGTGTCTGGATCAATCAACATGGTTCCTCTTCGAACTCGAATATCTCTATATTCGTCTTCATCTTTGTCATAGATAGTTGCAAGACCGCTGGTAAAACACATCTGCCCAAATATACTGAAATCCTCCGACAAGCGGTGATTTGTTATGACTCGCAGCCCCATCTTCCTAGCAATATCCACAATAGGAACAGGCATCGGCCTTGCTAAGGCTTCTGGATAATAATCCCCTAAAAATTCTGCAGCAACGTCATCGAATTTTGCTTTGCTAATCACCGGCACGAGTGACTTTTGTTCAATATAATTATTCCCCATTCACTGTTACTCCTTCTTATCAATTTCATCATTGATATGTTTCCAAAAATCGTCACCCAATCCCTTTTTCTTTGCTTTCCTTAATGCTGCACGCACATGAGGGATATTTTCATCCATAATGTACTGTGGCAAATCAGGTGCTGCCTCATCCCTTTCCCGACCTGCCAAATCAAACATCTCAGCCTTTTCATCAGCAGACAGTTTCAACACTTCTGCCATAATCTCTAACAAATTGATATCGGGAGGGTTTCTCCTGCCTTTCATAATGTCCGACAGATAAGATACAGACATATTTCCCATAGCTTGCGCAAGGTCTCGCAACAAGATATCAGCACCATTCACACCACGCCCTTTGCGCTTTTCATTAATGTATGTCCCAAATTCTCCTGCCATTATCCATGCCTCCTTTTCGTTATTAAGCAGATACGCTAATTTGCGAATTTATTATATCACTTCAAAGAACCTCTTGTCAATAGTCACCTCGACACTTTTTATATGACAAACTGAGTTGCAGAACGGAAACAGTTTGTAGATTTTTCTTCAATCCAAACCAAAATGACGAGTTCTCACGAATAATCTTGCATTTTCATCTTTTTTCCAGTATAATGTTGAAAATGATAAAAGAATGAAAAAGTAGAGTGGTGAAAAATGGCGGTTAGTTATAAGAAACTATGGAAACTTCTCATAGACAGGGATTTAAAGAAAAAAGACCTCCAACAGATATCCGGAGTCAGTGCTGCCTCAATTACCAAATTGGGCAGAAATGAAAATGTCAATATGGAAATTATAGAAAAAATCTGTCTGGCATTGAACTGCGATGTGGCAGATATTATGGAAATTACAGAAAATACAAGGAATTGAGGTGTTTTAATATGAATCGTTATACCCCACATCAGGCACGATACTTTGCCGAACAGATTACATTAAAGCGGTCCGAATCCACAATGGACGGTCTTGCATCTGCTATGTCTGGAGCCAAGGTTGATTTAAACCCCCACCAAGTTGAGGCTGCCCTTTTTGCCATGAAGTCCCCATTAAGCAATGGGGTTCTGCTTGCTGATGAAGTTGGTCTCGGAAAAACAGTTGAAGCAGGTCTTGTGCTTACACAGTATTGGTCTGAACGCAAAAGACATATACTTTTGATTGTCCCAGCGTCACTCCGTATGCAGTGGCGTTCCGAGTTAAGCGAAAAATTCTTTATTGATTCCATAATCATGGAATCCGCCATGTATAATAAATCTAAAAAAGAGGGCAAGGTTAATCCGTTTGATATGGCAGATAAAGTTATCATATGCTCGTATAATTTTGCATCCAGGAAAAGCAGCGATCTACATAATGTTCCATGGGATCTGGTAATCATGGATGAAGCACATAAACTGAGGAATGTATACAAGAAAACAAATGTTACTGGAAACAAGCTGAAGCTTGCCTTAAACGGGGCAAGAAAAAAGCTGCTGCTTACAGCTACCCCGCTCCAAAATAACCTTATGGAATTATATGGACTGACAAGCCTAATTGATGACCATGTTTTCGGCGATGAGAAAACTTTCCGTGAAATGTATGTTACTATAACTAATCCAGATATACGCAACCGTTCTCTCAGGGCAAGGCTACGAAATTTCTGCAAAAGGACGCTTCGCTCAGATGTAACGGAGTATGTCAGATATACAAACAGGATAGCCATACTACAGGAGTACTCGCCCACAAAAGATGAAGAAACACTTTACAATGATATCTCAGCATATCTGCAGACAGAAAAGCTATACGCCCTTCCGGAAGGACAACGAAATCTCATTACCATGGTTCTCCGAAAGCTACTGGCATCTTCTTCTTTTGCTATCAGCGGAACATTGGACTCCTTGATTGCAAGGCTTGACGGACTGGTTGTCGGATATGAGAAAGAACTTGACCTTGATGATTTTGACACATTTTCAGAATATGAGGATGAAGAGGAATCTGGCGAAGATATTCTTGAAACTGAAATGAAACATGACTTGGATGCAATCAAAGCAGAACTGGAACTTCTGCGTGGATTTGCCAAGCTTGCCAAAAGTATTACCATGAACTCAAAAGGAGAAAATTTACTTATTGCCTTGCAAAAAGGTTTTGATAAAACAGCACAGCTTGGCGGAGAGAAAAAAGCAGTAATATTTACTGAATCCAGAAGAACACAGAATTATCTCTTTACCCTACTTTCCAGCAATGGTTACGAAGGGAAAATTGTATTCTTGAACGGCATGAATAACGATGACATTTCAAAAAAAATATATAATGAGTGGAAAATACGACATAAGGATGACGGCAAAATATCTGGATCAAAATCCGCTGATATCAAAGCTGCCATTGTGGAAGCTTTCAGAAATGAAGCGAGCATCCTGATTGGTACGGAAGCGGCATCTGAAGGCATCAACCTTCAGTTCTGCAGTATTGTTGTCAATTATGACCTTCCTTGGAATCCACAGAGAATTGAACAGCGGATTGGCCGCTGCCACAGATATGGTCAAAAAAACGATGTTGTGGTCGTCAACTTCCTGAATAATAAGAATGCTGCTGACAAACGAGTATATGAACTGCTTGATAAAAAATTCACTCTCTTCGACGGTGTATTTGGTTCTTCCGATGAAGTCCTTGGCTCTGTTGAATCTGGAGTTGATTTTGAAAGGCGCATTGCTGGGATATACCAGAAATGTAAGACACAAGAAGATATACAGCGTGAGTTTGATGAATTACAGGAACAACTGTCAGAACAGATAAATGAAAAAATGATAGCAGCCAGACAGTCCATTCTTGAAAATTTTGATGAAGATGTTGCTAACCGTCTTGCCAACTGCCAAAGCGACACAGCCGCCAGCCTTAATAAATTCAATCAGTGGATGTACTATTTTTTCCTCATTCATGGTGCAGAACGTGTCACTCCGCTGGATATGCAGCGATTTTGCTGCTCGGACGATGATGGGACAACCAAGATATACAACCTTAAATGGAAAGATGCCGAGGAAGAAGGCGAGTCATTTCTCCGCAAGGATGATGACTTCTTTCAAAAGTGGTTAAAAGAAGCTATGTCAACCAATCTTCCGTCCTCTCACATTATATTTAATCATACTGGGTCTGATAGGAGGATTTCATTCTTCGATAATAATCTCGGATTAAAAGGCGTGCTTTCCATTGATAAAATGTCATATAACGGCATTGGCGAGGAAGAACATCTTGTCTATACGGTAATCACGGATAACAAAACAGACTTGGATGACGATTTGGTAAACCGTCTTCTTGAACTGCCAGGGACTGTGGATGGTGATTGTCCTCCAGAATCAGCAGACTTGATTGATATGCGCAACCAAAGGCTTGAGGCGCAACGGATAGAAATCGAAAATGCCAACAGACAGTACTATTTTGAAGAATGTGAAAAACTGGATGCCTACTATGAAGAATTGAAAGACGGTTTGGAGCGTGAAATCACAGAAATGCGTAAAATCATAGCTGAGAAGAAAAAGGTATGCAAGGCAAGCACTGACAAACCATTAGATGAGATTCTCGCCATGCGTGACGAGATTAATAAACTTGAAACCAAGAGGAAAGAAATGCAGCGTGACTTATATGCACAACAGGATGCCATTGACGCTGACAATGAGCGTCTGCAGGATGAAATCAGAGAAAAATTAAATGGTAAAATTGTGACAGAACACATAATGACTATTTCATTTGAGATTGTATAATATTAGGAGGAAATATATGTTCAACAATAATCTAAACGAGCCATCTGATGATAAACAAACTGCGATAGAGCATGAGTATATTATATTACATTATTTACAAACAGGATATCTGGATCGAACCGATGCAATTAAAAAATTCAAGAAATTCAACGATAGCCATCCCGAATATGCTCTGCCCATGCAGGCAGGTGCAAAGGCAAGCGGAAGTGCTATCCAGATAGAACTCGCTCCAGACAATGTTATTATTGGAAATCTGAATCAACAACTGTTTTATCTTGCTGGAAAGAATCTCTTGGAGGGACAGAAAAATGGCTAATCAACGGTTAGAGCTTACTTGGGTTGGAAAAGGCGAGAACCCGCAGGTTGAGCCTCGTATCCTGCTCCATGACCCGTCAAAGGATTATGGAGACCCGAACAGTGAAAATATGCTGATACATGGAGATAACCTTCTTGCACTGAAAGCACTGGAGCAGGAATATGCAGGAAAGGTCAAGTGTATCTATATCGATCCACCATATAATACAGGAGCAGCATTTGAATATTATGACGATAATTTAGAGCATTCTATTTGGCTCCGCCTTATGAAATCACGTCTTGAAATCCTCCGAAATCTTTTAGCTGAAGATGGTTCTATCTGGATTCAGATTGATGATGAGGAACAAGCCTACTTGAAAATTATATGTGATGAAGTTTTTGGACGAAATAACTTTATCAACATGATTTCTGTCAATATGAAGAATGTTGCGGGTGCCTCTGGTGGCGGTGAAGATAAACGTTTAAAAAAGAATTGTGAATATATCTTAGCATATGCAAAAGAATATAGCCTACTTCCAGTATTTAATGGACCGTATCAATATACCGAGATGTCTGAACTCATTCAACAGTACCTTGACGAAGGAAAAAGCTGGAAATATACCACAGTATTGGTTGATCCTGGTGAAAAAGAATATATAGGATCAACAGTAGATGGAGAAGGAAATGAAATAAGAGTCTATGCAAGAAAAAATATCGTAACGATGTCAATAAATCAGATTGCACGGCGTGATGGAATTACTTCTAAGGAAGCATATAAAAAATATGGCATTAATGTTTTTAGGACAACTAATGCACAAACTTCTATAAGAAGTCGAGTGATGGCTTTTCGTAAAGAGAATAATATCACTGATTGTATTCTTTCAATAGAATATATACCACGCACTGGTAAAAACCGTGGTATCATATACGAACAATTTTACAAAGATGACAAATGTAACTTGTTTGTTTGGTTGAGAGACACATCCGAGATAGTAAACGGCGAATTATACAAGAAAGATCTACAAGGAACATACTGGGATATGAATGCATACATTAAAAATATAACGCACGAAGGTGGTGTAACATTTCCTAATGGAAAGAAGCCAGAACAGCTTGTTAGACAAATATTGGAGATGACTACCTCTCCTGGTGAACTTGTTCTTGACTCGTTTCTTGGTTCAGGAACCACAGCTGCAACAGCTCATAAGTTGGGTAGGCATTGGATTGGAATTGAAATGGGAAACCACGCTTATAGCCATTGTATACCAAGATTACGCACTGTAATTGACGGAAAAGATAACAGTGGAATAACACCATCTGTGGACTGGCAAGGCGGCGGCGGATACAAGTTCTACGAACTTGCACCTACCCTTATCGTCAAAGATAAATATGGCAATCCCGTATTTTCGGACAAGTATAATGCCGCCATGCTGACTGCGGCAGTAGCAAAAATCAACGGATTTTTCTATGCCCCAGATAAGGATGTATATTGGAAACAAGGTCGCAGTCAAGATAACAGCTATATCTATGTCACCACGCAATACCTGACTGCAGAAATGCTGGACAATATCTCCTGTGAAGTCAGCAGCATGGAGAACCTATTGATATGCGCTCCGGCTTTCGATATTGGTCTTAGTAAACGCTATGACAATATCAATGTTCGTAAGATTCCGCAGTCTGTTCTTTCCAAGTGCGAATATGGTGTTGATAATTACAACCTTAATATTATAAATCCGCCAGAATTTGACGAAGACGAATGGGAGGATTGCGAAGATGCTTAAAGAACCATATACAGAAAAATTTTATACCTACCACTCAAAATATATCAGCAATATCCTCGCCCTGCGTCCGCCGCAGCATGAAAGCCTTGAAATTTTTGCACATCTATGCGATGTGCTTTCTCTCTCTAAAGAACCAGACTTGAATGAGGAATTAAAAGCTGTCAATAAATTGTTCCCCACACTCAGCAGCTTTGAACGTGATTTCCCATCTTTTTGCTTTGCATTGGCAACTGGAATCGGGAAAACCCGGCTAATGGGCGCTTGCATTGCCTATCTCCGCTATGAAAAGGGAATCAAAAACTTCTTCGTTATGGCACCCAATCTCACCATCTATAACAAGCTGAAAGACGATTTGGGTAATCCGGCAAACAAGAAGTATATTTTCCGTGGTTTGGACAAGTTTTCCAATCCTCCCCGAATCATTGATGGGGACAACTATGCCGATTTTCGGCAGGGGACTTTCGGTATCAATGATGTTGTTATCAATGTGTTTAATATTGCAAAACTAAACTCCGACAGCAAGGTAGTAAATGGCGCACCTGCCCGCATCAAGCGTTTGAATGAGGTGCTTGGAGAATCCTATTTCTCCTATCTCCAGTCCTTGCCTGACCTTTGCATTTTTATGGATGAGAGCCATCACTACCATGCTGATAAAAGTTTTGAAGTCATCAACGAACTTAAGCCTATTCTTGGCGTGGAATTAACTGCCACTCCCCAAATTCAAAAAGGTGCGAAAAAAGTGGACTTTAAAAATGTAGTTTACGAATATTCCCTTGCTCATGCTTTAAATGACGGAAAGTATGTAAAGGTTCCTGCTGTCTTTACCCGAAAAGATTTTAGACCAGAGGAATATACCTCGGATCAACTTGACCGTGAAAAACTAAATGATGGTATCCGTTTGCACGAAGAAACCAAAAGCCACTTGGAAGTCTATGCCCGTACACATGGTAAACCTATCATAAAGCCATTTGTCTTAGTTGTGGCAAAGGATACCATCCACTCAAAGCAGATATATGAATATATAACCTCTCATGATTTCTTTGGAGGATATTACAGCAATAAAGTGATTGAAATCAACTCATCACAGCGTGGTGCAGAAAAGGACGAAAACATACAACAATTACTCTCTCTCGAAAAAGAGGGCAATACCATTGAAATCGTTATCCATGTAAATATGTTGAAAGAGGGTTGGGATGTAACAAACCTTTATACTATCATTCCTTTGAGGGCTTCTGCATCCGAAACATTAACCGAGCAAACGATTGGTCGAGGTCTTAGACTTCCCTATGGTATTCGTACTAATGTGGAAGAAGTTGACCGGCTCTCTATTGTCAGTCATGATAAATATGAGGCAATTATTCATCTGGCAAATGATCCAAACTCCCTTGTTCGTAAAGTGTACTATATTGAAGCATCAAAACCGGAATGGAAGGACGAACAGCATGAAACGGTTGAATTGCCGACTGCTTATGATGACATTACCACTGATTACAGTTTTACAGAGCAGTTGGCATTTGACCTTGAACCCCAGGTTACATCAATAAACACACCCGAACACAAACCAACCGAGCAAGCTGTAGAAGTTGCTAAATTTGTTACCAAATTCACTTCTCAATCCGTATTGGATTTAAACAGACAGATTAAAACCTTTGATGCTATCCATGACGAGGAAACGAGAACTTTTGTACAAAACACAGTTGTTGCTGAAACAATCCGCCAATTTCCAGAAATGGCTTCCAAAAAAGAGGAAGTAAGTCGGATTGTCGAAAAAGCTATCGACACCTGTGTGCAGGCACTGACCAGCAAAGTAATCCCTATTCCTCAGACAATTATCCAACCCTTTACGGAAATTAAGCAGGGGTTCTATGATTTTAAGCTTAATACCACAAGCCTGAATTGGCATCCTTCCGATGATACCCTCATTGGCACAGAACTCCAAGAAGGCGGAAAAACTTTTGAATATGAGTCCGATTTCAAAGCAATAGCCACTGTTGACACTGCCGAGAACGAGGTGATCCGTCATATCGTTGTTCATGATAATGTTGATTATATGGCTTGTAGGGATCTCCTCTATTCTCTTATGAATGATGCCAAACTGCACTTTTTGTCATACCTGACTTTAGAGGAAACAGAGAAAGTAATCCGTGACCGACAAAAAACGCTGGCAGATATTATCTACTCACAGATGAACCAGCATTTCTACAAGGAGGAAATTAAATTCCGCGCTTCTGAAATGCGTCCTTTCTCGCAGTTGGAAATCGGATATGGAGGCAAGTATAAATCAGATGAGATTTATGATTTACGTGCTAATATTCCTGCCAGTGAAGTAAGGAAAAAAATATTCAACGGTTTTACAAAGGCTTGTCATACACTTTATAAGTTTGACAGCGATACAGAACGTAAATTTGCTATCGTCTTGGAAAACGATAAAACCGTTCAGAAATGGCTTCGCCCTGCCCCAAAGCAATTTAATATTTACTATGGTTCAGGAGGTGTCAGACGTTATGAGCCTGACTTCATCGTTGAAACAGAAACAGGCATCTTTATGGTTGAAACCAAAGCAAGCAACGAAACTGATGATACCATTGTTCAGGAAAAAGCAAAGGCAGCCACCGAATACTGCAAAGCTGTGACGGAGTGGAACTTGAAAAATGGCGGAAAACCATGGGCGTATGCCATTATTGCCCATGACGAAGTACGTTTGAATTCCAGTTTTAATCATTTGATGGCGTACAGAACTGCATTTGAGCAGTTGTCCTTTGATGCAAGCCAGTAAACATCAATCATGCCAGCAGAGTATTTTCTGCTGGCATGAAATCATCTAAGCGATAACAGATATCCTTTAATATTTCATATACTTTCACTGTTATATACAAAAATCCATTAGAAGAAACGCTTTTGGTGATAGGAATTTCCACTCCTGAATCACGTTCTTGCAATCTTGGTAGCGGAGTGCAAAAATCTATCTTAACTCCATCTGACATTCTTACAGCCTTTTACATACCATCTGATGGCAACATACACCATTTGTACCACAAACAGAATAACCATAAGATTCCATTTTATAAATTCTTTTAACCACTCTCCAAAATATAGAACAACTGCCAAACTGACCGCTGCGACTATAACACTGATTATATCTAAGCAGTTCTTTTGATATAGTTCTTTCCATTTAATTATACAAAAAAATACAATCATTACTGCTCCAATCGCAGTGCCTCCAACGATAAGCAATAGAAATATCCAATAAGCAATCATTGCTATCCTCTCATTTGGTATCCATTTTGCTGCCTGTACAATATACTTCCCTTTCACTATCAGCCATTCCGCCAGAGTATATATCCCATTCCATATTGTCAGAAAAAACGCCTTACAATCGTTTATAAACACCTCTGTCTGTATTGCAGTAAAAATCATTACTAATAAGAAATATAATAGAAATCCTGTGATTGTCATATGATACATTGCTATTTTCACCTGATATTTTCTATCTAGCTTCCCCTTATGTTGCTCATATCTGTCCTTTGCCTTTTGGTAAGCGATTTTGTCACATTTCCTGCATTTTTCATAAAGAACTCGTTTTTCAACTGATATTTCCACTGTTTTCTGATGTGTTTCTGCATAATACTTTTCCTGCTCCGCCTTCACAACACTATCTTGAAGTTTCCTGATGGCGCTTTCGGCTCTTTCCAGCTTCTTTTTCTCGTTCTGCAACAATTCGTTTTTTCGCTTCAAGTCGTTCTTTAATGCTTGAATATTCTCTGCTTTGTTCTCGCTGTTGATTTTCTCGTTTAATTTCAGAGATTCGCTTAACTGCCTCTGTAATTCCGTTATCACCTCGTCCTTCTGTTCCGTTTCTTTCTGCATATCTTCCAGCAGTTCCAAAAGTTCCTGTATCTGTTCGTCTTGCCTTGAGATTACGAATTCGTTCATCTACACCCCTCACTTTCTCTATCTGTTTTCGAGTTTCTGCCATTCTATATTCTGTTTCTGCAAGACGGCGTTCTCTCTGTTGAGTTTCCCTGCTAATTCTTTCCATTGCTGATTTTCTGTTTCCAGTTCCTTGATCCTGCTGTCCTGCTTTTCCAAAACAAACAACATTTCTTCTGTACTTGGTAATATCTTCAACTGCTCTTGCAGCTCGCTGTTTAATTTCTGCAACTCTTTGTTCTGTTCCTGACACCTTATTAACTGCACATCCCGATTTTGCATTTCCTGAAACATTTCTGCCACAATCTCCTGCTGCTTCTCGATTTGATTTATCATATCCTCCATTATGGGAATAACCTCCCTGCTTTCTTCTAATGTCATATAATCTCTCCTTCCATCTCTGCATTACCCCCGCAGCATTTCTTATTAATATCTGTATCTTTTGCAAAATCGCATTTTGCCTTATAATAATGTGATTTTCCTCTATTTTCCATGATGGCGCATCTCCTGTTCCGTCTTGATACTTTCTTTCGATCTTTCTTGCATCTGCCCCTTCATGAATCGTTGGAATCGCAATCTTTCCTTGACGCTGATAAGAACGATGGTCAATCTGCTGCTCTTTTGGTAAATGCAGATTACATTCTTTCGCCCATTCACTTCGCCATAATTCACAATTCTTAGGACTGTTCCATCCTGTTGCATCTGTAAGTTCCCGCTTCCATTGCTTTCGGTTTCGGGAATCCAATTTCTGATTCCCCTCAGCGTCTATAAGCGGCATACGGATTCCATGTCGTTCTGGATTCTTTTTATCCTGCCACCAATTCGGATGAGCAGTATCTATGACAACCTCTCCACGGTCATCTTTCATAAATGACCAGTCCTTTACTTCTTTGTTTCCCCACGTATGGTCTGTCTTAAATGGGCGCATAGTAACCAATAAGTGAACATGGGGATTTCCATCGTCCTTATCATGGATACTCCAATCAGCACACATTCCTTTTGCTACAAAATTTCTCTGAATATAATCTGTTGTGTATGCAATCTGTTCCTGCCTGCCCCATTCTTTTGGGAGAGCAAATTCAAATGACCTTCCAAGCTGTGCGTCAGAATCCTTCTCAACCTTTAGGACTTCATTCCATAACTTCTGTTTTCGATAGGTCAGTTTAAATTTTTCTAATGCTGTCGTTTTATCCTCTGCCCTCTTATAACGAACAGATTTTATAAAACCCTTTATCGTTTCTTCTGGAACTTCCGCCCATTCCGGCGGCGCATTTTCACACATCATAAGCTGCGTATAGACAACTTCCTTTTTTGATGTATAATAGCTTACTCTGCCAGTTTCCTCATTCTTCATGACATCTCCATTCAAATAAGCCGATGCTGATATGACAGATTTTCCTTTACTTCTTCCGATAATCTTGACTGTAAAATGAAAGATAGCCATAGTTTCTTTCTCCTTGCCATATTTGGCGACTGCTGCGAGGGTCAAATACCCTTCACATATTTGATGTATTTGCGCTCTGCTGTATCACAAGTTTGATGCTCCATTTCTTGCAGTGAAGCAAGACTAGTAAAATATTTGCAAAAGTACGCTCTCTGCGTAAGAGTGCCTCCTGCGGCATGAGCAGGTCTCCATGAAATGGCGCGATCCAACTGCGCAAGTTGGTCTGCATGAAATGCCCGCCGACGGAACGAGCCCGGCAAGCAAAGCGCAGACCGGTTGCCGCTTGCGGTAAACTTATAAAGACGACCTCTGGTTGTCTATAAGTGCGCCCTTCCTAAAAACATGGAAGGGATTAGAAAACCTAACCCCTCCGCCATTACACTTCCTACGCTTCAGGAACCTATTCCTCCTGCATTGCCTTGGAAAAATATTTTCCATTGGCTTCTTGTTTCTTTAAAAAACTTATCAGCTTTGGAATATCTTCTTCCTCAATCGGACAGCCAAGCACCGATTCCACTGCCCCACCAATCACACAAAGCCTGTGGGTACGTTTCTTGCTCTCCTCTGCTTTCTGACGCTTCTGCAATTCTCTTTTCTGTGCTGCATACCGCTTTGCTTTTTCAAGACTTTCCTGCTCACGTTTTTCCATTTCCATTAATCGCTCTTCATAACTTTTTGTTGTTCTACTCATCCGCTTCATTCTTCCTTTCTAATCCATCAAACAGTTCCAAAATCATCCTAAGAGATTCTAATACTTCCAAATCAAGTTCTTCTGATTTCGATACTTCCTGCAAATGCTTATTAACAACTGCCAGCTTCTTTCTCATTACATCAAAGGTTTTCACGTTTCCAAAAGTGACCACTTTCTGATGCAGACAACTCTGTATAAAAAAGTCTGCTCTTGCCAACCCTGACAACGCAATCCGATCATCTAATAATTGCTTTTCTTCTGGCGTCACTCGGAAATTAACGATTGTATTCCTTTTTCGATTCTTCTCATTCTTTTTCTTAGGAGAAACACCCGATACAAGCGTATCTCGTCTGTAGATTTTCGCCATTCTTTTACCTCCCTGTTCTTGCTCTGATATATTCAAGGTTTCCATAATATGGTGTCCCTGTCAAATACCACTGACGGTCAATTCCCATCTCCATTCTTGTCTGTTGCCACTTTCCATCCACCATAACTTCTAATCTTTCTCCACAATGAAACCCAACCTTCTCCCATAAGTCAGACACCAGCAGTCCATATCTGTCATTTTCCAAGTTATAGCCCAGTCTTCCTTCTACCATAATTATTCATCCTCCATTCCTTCTTCCTCTGTATCTTCTCTGTCCTCGTTCAATTTTTCTGCCAATGCTTTCTGTTTTGACGGATAAAGGTGTGCATAATTGTAGGTAATATTAATCCCTTCATGCCCCATTCGTTCCGCAATAGCAACCGGAGAGAATCCAAGTTCTATACAATGCGCTACATGCGAATGTCTGATATCGTGGATTCGGATACACTTAACCCCTGCTGCTTTTGTTCCCCGGTTCATCTCATGATGCAGATAACTTTTAGAAAATGTGAATAACCTTGTATGTTCCTCACACTTATAAAGCATTCCAAAATAATCTTCCATTTCCCGGCAAAGGAACTCTGGCAGTTCAATCACTCGGTTACTTTTCTCCGTCTTGGGACTTGTGATATAATCTTCACCCTGCAAATGCTGATAAGATTTGTTAATTTTAAGTTTTCTGTCCTTCAGATTAAAATCTCCTTTTTCAAGGGCAAGCAATTCTCCTTCTCGGATGCCTGTCCAATAAAGGACTTCAAACGCATAATAGGAAATCGGTTTTTCTTTCATTACTTCTGCAAATTTCAAATATTCTTCTTTTGTCCAGAAAAGCATCTCTTTTCCTTTTGCCTTTCCCATCTTCCCTGCCTGTTTGGACGGATTGACAGTCAATCCATAGAACCTGCAGGCATGATTGAAAATGGCACTCAGTTGGTTCTGCACCGTTCTCAGATAGGTCTGCGAATAGGGTTTGTCATTTTCATCCCTCATGCTAAGAAGCCGATTCTGCCATTGAATAATATCTGTTGCAGTAATTTCGGCAAGACTTTTGTTCTTAAAATAGGGAATGATTTTGGAATCCATAACGTGCCGCTTTGTAAGGTAAGTGTTCAGTTTTAACCTCGGCTTCATATCCTCCATATAAACTTCCACAAACTGTACAAATCCCATATTCACATCCTTCGCTTTCTTTAAAAGGAACTCCCGTTCATATTCTAACGCTTCCCTTTTCGTAGCAAACCCTCGTTTGGTATGCACCTGATTTATTCCCTGCCAATCCTTGTATCTGATATACACCTTCCATGTGCCTCTCTTGGTATCTTTACTTGCTGACATTCGCACTGCCTCCTTTACCGAATATTTTCATATGGATTTCCACGCAAATATCTTAAATAATCATCATGTAAATCCGCCTGTTCTTTTAATACACCAGATAAACTTTCCGCATATAATGTTGAAATTAAGTAAGCCTCCATATTCTTGATTTCTAAACTGTTATCTATCAACCTCTCTAACAGATTGGAAATATGAACTGGCTTCAGCTTCATAAATTGGCTCTTAACAACCTGCCAAGGATAACTTGTACCCTTGATTGTCATATTTTCTCTTGGAAAACACACCACATCGCAGATTGTGTCATATATTTCCCGAATCATTTCATGTTCACTGGTGTTATTTCCTGCCACTTCATAAAATTCTTTAAGACGAATATTCTCTGCAACAAATTCCCTAAGTTTTTCCAGTTCTATCCCTCTCTCATCCACATCTTGATGATTGATAGATGGATGGTTATTTACTCTGTTATTACTATATTGGTTATTAATATATTGCGTTCGCTTTCCCGCCAACGGATTTTCCGTTTTCGGCTTATCCGCTGTCGGATTTCCCGTCGTCCGAAAACCAGACTTCGGCGCAACTGGTGTTTCGTGAATTTCAATAATATTTCTTCCAAATTTGCCATGCTCTGCCCGTTCCTGCTCCTTTGATACATAGCCAAGCTCCTCTAAACGTGCAAGACTTGCTCTAATAGCACTTTTACCATCTGGGATAATCTTACTAAGACCAGCAATACTAAAATCCCAATTGTCCGGCAGCGATAATAGTGTTACTACCATTCCTCTGTCCCTAAGACTAAGAGTTTTATTTTTCAGAATTTCTTTATAAACATTCACATATTGCCCTTGTGTCTTATTTTTAAATACAGGCATTTTCACATCCTCCTTATTGTGTAAATCCAGAAGCTGTGATATAGTTAATTTGCTCAGGTAACATATCATAGCTTCTGATGTGTTGCTGACCTTTCTCTTGCCGGGGAAAGGTCTTTTTTATACCTTTTTTGCCATACCATAGCAGTTCTCCTCATAGAACTTCCGATTTGCTTTGCCTGATAGGACAATGAGATTTGGGTTGATTGCAAGCATCCGTTCATTTAACTGCTTAATAATCTTGTAACCCTGCGCTCTGCTCACACCCCAGTCTTCGCAAACTTCTGTAACATCCACATACATTTTCTTGTTCACAGATATTTTTCTCCTTTCTTTTTCCACTGATAATTTAGTAAACCGCAAATTACTATCTCTGATAAATATTATTATACTAATATTTATCAGTTTGTCAATATTATTATTCTAATTTTTTTAATAAATTCTTATTTATATTTTGTAGGAAGTTTGATATAATGAATACTAGATTAAATAGAAATGGAGGCATCCTATGAAATCATCAGATTTTGGAGAACGTATCAAAACACTTCGGATCTCACTTGGTAAATCGCAAAAGGAATTTGCAGAATTTATAGGCATACCACAGCCATCTATGTCTGCATATGAAAATGGTAAAAATAATCCTACTATCGAAGTTTTAATAAATATAGCGGATAAATGTAATGTGTCCATAGACTGGCTCTGTGGCAGACAATCAAAAGCAGCTCTTTCCGATTTGTCCGATATCGCAGATTTTCTTTATCAATTGGTTGAAACGAATGAAGTTGGTTGTGAAATCATAGTGCATGACCATATAGAAAATGGATTGGATATGGAAAAAGAAGGCGAAACGGATGATAGGTTCCGCTGGTGGACAAGACTTACTTTTTATGGTAATGATAGAAATTATAAATATAATGGCGATGTATGCCAAATGATTCGTAAGGTACATGAAAATATCAGTGATTTGATGTCATATACTCTTTCTAATGAAAGTTATGAATCAGAAAAAGAGAAAATGATAGATTATTACAGTCTACCACTGACCAAGAAAGAATATCCCAAACTTTCCAGAGAAGAACGAATGAAGAAACATATTGAATATCTAAAAGAACATGGAATGATGAATGAATGATTCTCAAAACTGCAAGCATTTTGCAAGCACAGAAAACGGGAAGCCGCATAAATACTGGCTTCCCGCTGTTTTTACCCTATTCGAACTCCTCGGCGGATAGCTTGAACTGACTGTTTTTCTCTGCTTTTTAATGGTTTTATTATCCATATTCTTCAAAATTCGCTCTCGTTTTTGTGCCAGTCAAAATTTTTAGAGCCAAAATAGAGCCATGCAGAACCAATTCTGTTCATTTATTTGCCTTATCAGCATGGTGCTAGCACCATGCTATTTAGACATAAATAGCTGAAACAAATTTATAATATCTATTTTTATAAGGAGTTCCAATACTAACAACCAAATATGCCTCATTATACAATGTTCCATTTGCCATCGAATAAAACCTATAATCTGTAACAGAAATATTTTCATATCTCTCAAATCGGTATGTAAAATCCACCTTAGTTTTGGGATTCCCATCAGGATTTGCAACTTGCTTTATCAATAAGTTATTTACCTTTACCAAAGTCAAAGAATATCCGAG
>CAJTOU010000057.1:0-16653 GCA_910577835.1 uncultured Lachnospiraceae bacterium
TAAGAGACAGGCGTCACCCGCATTATTATTTCTCTTATTTCTAGGCATTGTCTGTTTCCTTTCCATTGCCGTTATACCGATAGCTGACAAGCTCATCTGTTACTTTGTTTTCTTCTTTGTCAAATTCCTTTTTGTATTCATCAAAAGCTTTTTCCCGCAGAATTTCCTGTGTCTTTCTCTCAACCATCACATCATTTAACTTCTTTCTGGCAATTTCAACATTTCTTTCTGCAATTTTAATTTCCTTTTTCTGGGCCTCTGCCTGTTCCTTTTTTATTTTGATAGCTTCGCTGCATCGCTTCATTTCAAGGAGATTCAGTCTCCCGTTTCTAAACTTTTTCAATTTATTTTCATATATATGTATTCCATCATAAATACGCTGCAGTCGGGCTTCTTCCTCTCTCAGTTTGTTATTTGCAAGAGAAAAAGCTATTTTGGCCTGTTCTTCCAGCTTTAATTTTAAATCCAGAACATTCTGCATTCTATATACGAATTTAGTCATCTCTCACCTATTAGCTATCTCACCTGTTATAAATATGTTACCTATTATAAATACGTTACCTATTATAATATGTTATCTATTGTCATATCTTATCTATTTATTGAAAAATAGCTTCCAAAAGCTGCAGTTCCTCTTCAAAATCAAATTTTTCTTCTACTCCCTGTATCAGAAAGTTATTTACTTCATCTATTTTTGATATGGCAAAATCAATATTTTTGTTAGAGCCATTTTTATATGCGCCGATATTTATCAAATCTTCTGCCTCATTATAGGTAGCCATAACATTTTTCAATTTTCCGGCAAGCTGTTTATGCTCTCTTGTTGCAATCTGAGACATTACTCTCGAAATGCTCTGTAATATATCTATGGCCGGATAATGATTTTTATGTCCCAGTTTCCTTGACAGCATAATATGCCCATCCAAAATACTTCGGGCAGTGTCCGTAATGGGCTCATTAAAGTCATCGCCATCTACAAGAACTGTATACAGACCTGTAATAGAACCAGCCGGAGAAGTCCCTGCTCTTTCAAGAAGCTTGGGCATTTCGCTATATACGCTTGGTGGATAACCTCGTGTTACGGGTGGTTCTCCCGATGCAAGCCCAATTTCCCGCTGCGCCATGGAAAATCTTGTCAAAGAGTCCATCATAAGCAGTACATCTTTTCCCTGGTCCCTGAAATATTCTGCAATCGCAGTAGCCGTCTTTGCCGCCTTATTTCTAATCAGCGCCGGTTTATCCGAAGTTGCCACTACTACCACACTTCTTTTCATACCTTCTTCACCAAGGTCCCGCTCAATAAATTCGCGCACTTCTCTTCCGCGTTCTCCAATTAATGCTATCACATTGATATCTGCTTTTGTATTGCGGGCAAACATACCAAGCAGTGTACTTTTTCCTACACCGCTTCCTGCAAAAATACCAATACGCTGTCCCTTTCCAACCGTAATCAATCCATCAACCGCTTTTACTCCCAGAGGAAGAACATCATTGATAATCTCACGGGACATAGGGTCGGGAGGCGGTGCTTCCACAGAATAAGCCTGCGTATTTTGAAGCTCACTGCCATCTATCGGTCTTCCCAGTCCGTCTACAATTTTTCCCAGTATCTCGGCACCGACCTTTACCCGAAGTAAATCTCCCGTGTTTTCCACAATAGAACCCGGACCTACTCCGTCAACCTTTTCAAACGGCATCAGCAAAAGCCTGTTATCTCGAAAGCCGACCACCTCTGCCAAAATTGGAGGTGTTCCATCTTCACTGGCACTGATTCGACATACATCATTCAGCTTTGCATCTGGTCCTATGGATTCCACTGTCAGTCCGACCACTTTGGAAACCTTACCAAGTTTTCTATAATATTTCTTTTGTTTTAATGTAAGATATTCGTTTAAGTCAACATTTAACATTCTACTCACCATACTTAATCTGCGTGTCTTCCCATACAGGATATAATCTTTATATCCTTAACCAGCTCTTCCATCTGCATATCCAGACTGCAATCCACAATGCCGAAATCCGCATCTATAAGACACTGGCCCTTTTTCATCGTCGGGTCCTCCACAATCTCCACATTGGAGTCGCTGGACAAACATATGATTTTATCTTTATTCTCCTTCAGGAACAACGCATCTTCATGACATACCCGAACAAGATAATTTCTGCTTACATCAATATCCTCAAAGGTGCTGTTTACTACTTCCAGTATTAAATCCCGCTTATCCTCCAGAAGCAGATGTGTAATATTCTGAAAAACATCCAGAATGGTATCTACAAGACGCGGTTCCAGCTCGTCCTTCTGCCGGCAGAAGTCTTCTTCCAGTTCCGCTTTTCTTTTTTCCAGCTCTGCCTGTTTTGCCTCATATTCCATTTGACACTGTTGCAGTGCATCCTGATATCCTTTGTTAAAGCCTTCCTGATGAGCAGTTTTTATAATTTCCATACGTTCATCAGCTGCTTTTCGAAGAATATGGTCCGCATCCCCCTTTGCCATGGACAGAATTTTATCTGCCTGAAACTTTGCCATTTCAATCATTTCATTTGCCTGTTCCTCGGCGGAAGCTGCTATCTCTTCTTCTCCCAGCAGCACCTCTACATTTTCAGCGTTCAGTCCCGGCGTAAACCCGTCTTCAGAAACAGAGGACAGGCCCTGCCTTATTATCTCAAGCTTATGCGAAATCAATTCATTATAATCTATTACTCTTTTATCTGTATTGTCAGCGACATAACTCATGGATTTAAATACATTAGACAACTAACTCATCACCTCCACCGCGCGAAATAATAATTTCACCTGTATCTTCAAGCTTTCTGATTACGCCTACAATCTTCTGTTGTGCTTCTTCTACATCCTTCATTCTGACTGGTCCCATATATTCCATATCTTCCTTTATCATTTCTGCAAGACGCTTGGAAAGATTGCTGAATATAGCATTCTGAACTTCTTCATTTGTACCCTTCAAAGCGATACTGAGTTCATTATTATCCACATCTCGAAGAACTCTCTGAATTGTCTTATCATCAAGAGAAAGAATATCTTCGAATACAAACATCTTTCTTCTGATTTCATCTGCAAGCTCTGGCTCGTCGATTTCAAGAGTTTCCATAATATGTTTTTCTGTTCCACGGTCTACGGTATTCAAAATATCGACAATCGCATCTACACCGCCGACAATCGTGTAATCCTGTGTAACAAGAGAAGAAAGCTTTCTTTCAAGTATATTCTCCACTTCCTTAATAACATCCGGTGAGGTTCTGTCCATTTTGGCAATACGCTTCGCCACATCGGCCTGCTTTTCGGTCGGAAGCGCCGACACCACCATTGAAGCCTGTGCAGACGGCAGATAAGATAAAATCAGCGCAATAGTCTGTGGATGTTCATCCTGAATAAAGTTCAGAAGCTGACTTGGGTCTGTCTTTCTGACAAATTCAAAAGGACGTACTTGAAGAGATGAGGTAAGCCGTTTGATTACCTGCTCTGCTTCTTCGGAACCAAGTGCTTTCTCCAACAGCTCCTTTGCATATCCGATACCGCCTTCTGCAATATATTGCTGCGCCAGACATACCTGATAAAACTCATTCAGAACATCCTCCTTCATCTGAGGAGAAATGCTTCTTGTATTTGCAATCTCCAGCGTAAGCTGTTCTATCTCTTCTTCTTTCAAATGTTTAAATATTTTTGCTGATTTTTCTGGTCCCAAAGATATCAGCAGTGTAGCGGCTTTGGCTGTCCCCGAAAGCTCTTCTACCTGTTCCTGTCCTCTTGCCATTTGCACAACCTCCTTTTATATCTTAATCGTTATTCCCAATCCCTGTTTAACCAGTTCCGCAACAAAAGCGCAACAGATTCTGGATTCTCGTCTACAAACTTCTCGATTGCCTTTCTTACCTCTGACTTTTCATCGTATTCAATCTCGTCTACTGTTTCTCTATCTCTAGTAGCGCTGAGCATATCATCCACTGAAAGCTCCGGCTCTGTTTCTGCCACTTCCACAGGTCTCAGACTTCTCCATACGACAAATGCCAGAAGCAGAAGAATTAATACTGCAAGAACAATTGGAAGAATTGTTGTGGTAAAGCTGGTGTCTGTCACCTTATCGTTGAACATCGGCACATTATAGCCAATCATTCGGATATTTTCTACCGGTATTCCGGTACCATAGGAAATTGCTTCGATAAGCGGCTGAAAATCAGCATCTATGGCAGTTACATTATTATTCGCTGCCTGATACTCTTCCCAACTCATATCGTCCAGTTCTCCGGCTTCCTCTAAAAGACCTTCATCATAAACCTGATATCTCTTTACAGATACGGCAAGCTGTGAAGTCTCTTTATTCAGTGCTCCCTGTTCACCTTCTGTATGTGTAATTGTCTTGCTTGGAGCATATTCATTTTTTGTTATGGTAATGCTAGTATTGCTGGAATCTCCTGTTTGTATATCATAAGTAGTATCATCATCATTAGAGTCTGTTCCCGGGATACCTCCCGCAGTGCTTCCACCTTCCTGATTGTATGTATAATCATTCAGTTTCACTTCATTTTCATTGGAATTATTTTCTTCCACAGTATCCACTTTATCAAATGAAATATCAAGACTTGGTGATACAGTAACAGTACTGTACAAATTTGTAGTCATAAGCAGATTTGTAACATTTTTTACCACTTCATCATAATAAAGTTGACGAATTTTCTGCTTTTCTGTTGCATTGACGGAAGCACTTGACAGTTCGCCGGTACTATCTCCTGAAAACAAAGGATTTCCCGCCGAATCCAGAATTTCAATTCTGGAAGTCGTATCGTTCCCCACTGCGGTAGCACAGAATCTTGCCATAGCTTCCGCTGCCCCGTCAGGCATGGCGCCCTTCAGGGAAAGATATACGCTGACAAAAGTTTCCTGACCTGATTTTGTGTCCAGCACGCTGTAACTCGTATCTGGTATGGAAAACATTACTTGGGCATTTTTTACATAATCAAAGGAGGTAAGTACCGACACCATCTTATCTTCAAGATATTTCTGATATAACCTTTCTTTATCCTCAGAAGTCGTACTGAATCCTCCATCGTTTATATAATCTTTAATTCCATACCCCTTGGCAGAATATCCTTCCTGAGCAATCAAATATGTAGCTGTTACAACATCATTTTTTGGAACCTTAATAATCAGTCCATTGTTTTCCGTTGTATAGTCAATAGTGTTTGATTTCAAAATATCTGCCACACCCGCTGCCGATACCGTATCCTCACATTCAATTAATACTTCGTAATTAGGCGCCGACAATGCAACTGCCAGTATCACCACTGCAATAATTACTACTGCGACAATACTGACCATCAGTCTTTTCTGTTTTTTATCATACTTGTTCCAAAAGTCTCGGACTTTCGTTTGTGCGTCCTTTAGTTTCTCATTCATAATCTTTTCACTCTTTTATTCTTCATTATTAATGGTAATCAACAACCTGACAGTTAAATCTGCATTTGCATAATTTCTTTATAAGCATCCAGAAAAGCATTCTTAATAGCTACTGTATATTGTAACGAAAGATATGCCTTCTGCTGTGCCGTAGTAAGTGCATGCGTATTATCTGCATTTCCCAGCGCAAAATCCGTCACTGCCTGTTCTGCTTCCCTTGAGAGGCTGTCGGTATCGTTTACCAGTTTCATTGCTGAATTTAAAATTGTCGAAAATGAACTACTATTGCCGCTGCCCGAATCTATAGAGGAACCTCTTGTAACTGATTCAAGTGCATCTTTATAAAAATCAAGACTTACTCCACTAAGTCCTGCTGTATAATCTGCCATTTTTTATCTCCTATCTGCCAATTTCACGGCATTATTTACCAACCTCAAGTCCTTTCATCGCCATTGCCTTCAACGCATTAAAAGCTGTAATATTTGCTTCATAAGACCTCGAAGCATCAATCAGATTTGTCATTTCTGTAATCGGATTTACATTTGGATATGTAACATAACCATTTTCATCCGCATCCGGATGTGCAGGGTCATATACCATATTCATCTGTGTTTCAGTATCGTCTACAATTTGTGAAACCTTTACACCCGTTCCACTGATTCCGCTACCCTTTACCCCCATATTGGAAAGCAAAAGATTATTAAAAGCATTGGAATGTTTTTCCGTAAAAACTACCGTTTTCCTTCTATATGGTCCCCCTTCTGTTGTACGTGTAGTATTAACATTTGCAAGATTCTCTGCAATTGTATCATAGCGAAGCCTCTGTGCCGTCATTCCTGAAGAGCAAATATCAAACGCCGTAAATAATCCCATTTCTATTCTCCTTTACTATTTTGCCAGCGCCGCCTTATACATATTAAACTCATGCGTAATGCTGTCAAGCAGTGTATTATACTTTATCTGTGCAGATGCCGCTTCTACATTCTCAGTATCAATATCCACATTATTTCCGTCCAATCTGTAAGATAACTGAGAATAATCCACATATGTAGTCGGTGTGATATTATCCAAATCCACACCTGCAATTTTCTGTCTGAGCGACTGCGTACCTCCACTGGTCAGCTCCTGAACAAGATAGTCCTCAAAATTTACGTCTTTTCGTTTGTATCCCGGCGTAGTACTGTTTGAAATATTATTTGAAATCACATTATATCTCATCCACGAGGCATCTGCTGCCTTTTCCAGAATATTGATATAATCAAATGCATGTGAATTAATCATCTACGGTTTTCTCCCTTCTTTCATATTGTATTATTCCAATTTTTATATAAAATCTATATAGTCCATTTCTTATTATAATAACTTTCTATTAAAATATCAAGTCCTATTTCTCAATCTTCGAAAAAATATACTATTTGAAAATCAGTATTGAACCTTTCTGATTTCATCAAAAACAACATCATTCAATACCTTTATATAAGTCCCTTTCATACCAGAAGAACGCGACTCAATAATTCCGGCACTCTCAAATTTTCTGAGTGCATTTACAATTACGGACCTTGTGATTCCTACCCTGTCAGCAATCTTGCTTGCTACTAACAGTCCCTCGTTCCCGTTAAGTTCTTCAAAAATATGCACCAGCGCTTCAAGCTCCGAAAAAGATAAAGTTCCAATAGCAGATTTTACAATCTGTATTTTTCTTTCCTCTTCAGCATTTTCTTCATTGACAGAACGCATCATTTCAAGGCCTACAACCGTAGTGCCGTATTCGCTTAAAATAATATCATCTATTTCATATTGTTTGTCGCACTTGTAGATAAACAGGGTTCCAAGCCGTTCCCCTGCAATATCAATCGGCGCAATAATTGCCTGAAATTTTCTGATATTATCATCACAGAATCCAAGAGTTGCAAGATTTACATTTTCCTTTGTAGACAGTACGCTTAAAAGTCTTTCATTCAGCAGCCTATCTACCATAACCCCCATGCTGCCCTGAATCATTTCTGTGAGCTCCTCTACCCCCGGCCTTTTTCCAATCCCAAGAATCTTCCCTTTTTTGCTTATCACCAGTATATTTGACTCAAGAATATCGCTAAGAACACTGCAAATATCATTAAATACCACTTTCTGAGTATTGTTATTGTGAAGAAGCTTATTTATTTTTCTGGTTTTGTCTAATAGCTGTACGCTCATGTTCTCCTCCTGAAATTTTGCCTTTGTTTCAATCCACTGAACATTCAAAAAATTCATTTAATTATAACATATTTTTTTACAGTATTCAAGAACTTAAGACAAGTTTCCATTTATTTTCAGACAATTTCAGAAAAATTATTTCTATATAATATCTGCTTTCCTGTTATTTATTCTCTGTCTGTTGTTTATCCCTTACATATCCGCAGTTTTTATCTGAACATACTAGTTTGCTTCCCTTTTCCAACATATAACTTTGACACTCCGGACATTTTTCATTGGAAGGCCGCTGCCATGACATAAAATCACACTCCGGATTATCCTCACATCCAAAATACCGCCTTCCTTTTTTTGTCTTTTTAATTACAACTTCTTTTCCACACTTTGGACATGCAACACCTATTTTTTCAAAGTATGGTTTTGTATTATGACATTCCGGAAATCCCGGACATGCAAGGAATTTTCCATGAGGGCCATATTTTATCACCATCATTTTTCCACATTCCTCACACTGAACATCAGAGACTTCATCTTTTATCTCTATTTTTTCCAATTCTTTTTCTGCACTTTTTACTGCTTCGTCAAGGTCAGGATAAAAATTTCTGACAATTGTCTTCCATGTCACGCTTCCTTCCTCTACTTTATCCAGAAGCGACTCCATATTTGCGGTAAAGTTGGTGTCCACAATCACTGGAAAAGCTGTTTTCATAATATTGTTTACCGCCTCTCCAAGCTCTGTCATATACAAATTTTTTTCTTCCTTTGCCACATATCTTCTCTGAATAATCGTGGTAATTGTCGAGGCATAGGTACTCGGCCGCCCGATTCCCTGCTCCTCAAGCGCCTTTACCAGTGCCGCCTCTGTAAAATGCGCCGGTGGCTGTGTAAAATGCTGCTTTTCTTCAAATTTTCCAAAGGAAAACACAGTATCCTTTTTTATCTTATTTATAATCGCACTTCCCTCTGACTTTTCATCTTCATTGGACATATAGACAGACATAAAACCGTCAAAAGCCAGCTTTGAAGCAGAAGCTGTAAATAAATATGGTCCTGCCTGAATTTTCAACGAAGTAGTGCTGTATTTTGCACTGCTCATGCGGCTGGCTGTAAATCTTTTCCAGATAAGCTGATACAGCCGGAACTGGTCTCTGGTTAAATCTTCCTTTATCACTGTCGGATGAAGTGTAATATCTGTCGGCCGAATTGCTTCATGGGCATCCTGAATTTTTCCTGCTTTCTTTTTGGCAGTCTGCTTATCAGCTACATACTGTTTTCCGAAATTATCGAGAATATATTGCTTTGCAGAGGCATCCGCCTCCTCGGAAATTCTTGTGGAATCAGTACGAAGATAAGTAATAATACCAATTGTTCCCTTTCCCTTGATATCAACACCCTCATAGAGCTGCTGTGCAATTCTCATTGTTTTCTGAGTGGAAAAATTCAATGTCTTTGATGCTTCCTGCTGAAGTGTACTGGTAGTAAATGGAAGAGGAGATTTCTTTTCCCTCTCGCTGGTCTTCATTTCCTTTACCTGATATTCGGCTCCCTCAAGCTTCGAAACAATTTGATTCATCTCTTCTCTGCTGCTGATATTTATCTTTCCGTGTTCATCTCCATAAAATTTTGCCAAAAGAGGCTTCTTTTCTCCCTTTACATTTAAAATCGCATCCAGTGTCCAGTATTCCTCCGGTATAAAAGCCTCGATTTCTTCTTCTCTGTCACAAATCATTCGAAGCGCCACTGACTGCACGCGGCCTGCACTTAAGCCCCGCTTTACCTTTGCCCACAGAACCGGGCTGATGGAATATCCTACCATGCGGTCAAGAACACGTCTTGCCTGCTGTGCATCCACAAGTGACATATCAATTTTTCTTGAATTTTTTAATGATTCTTTTACTGCGGTTTTTGTAATTTCATTAAATGTAATCCGCTTCATTTTTCCCTCATCGAGCTTTAAGGCAATAGAAAGATGCCATGAAATGGCTTCTCCTTCGCGGTCAGGGTCCGTGGCCAGATAGACTTTATCTGCCTTTTTTACCAGTCTGCGAAGCTCTGCGAGCTTGTCCCCTTTTCCCCTTATCGTAATGTATTTTGGCTCGTAATCATTCTCAATATCAATACCCATGGAACTCTTCGGCAAGTCTCTGACATGTCCGTTTGAAGCTGTTACCTCATAATTTGTCCCCAATATTTTTTTAATTGTCTTTACTTTGGCAGGTGACTCTACTATCACTAAATATTTTGCCATACTTACCTCCTAATATTTACCTCCTAGAAAGCCTTGACCATATGTAATGGTATTTCTATTTTTTTCTTATATAACAGTTCTTCACAGGCTCTTCGACCAATCCTGCAAGCTGAAGCTGCAATAAAATATAATGTAATTCGCCCGATTTCAGATTTGTTTTTTGTGCAATTTCATCTATACTTTGTAGATAAAAACCTAAAATACTATACACCACTTCATTTTTTTTTTCAAGAAATATTTGTTTTTTTTCCAAATTTTTATAACTTATGCCTAAAATTGCCAAAAGGTCTGATGTGTCTAAAACAGGTATGGCACCTTCCCGTATTAATCTGTTGCAGCCCTGACTCAGAGGGTCATTAATTCTGCCCGGAACTGCACATACATCTATTCCTTTTTCAAGTGCATGATTTGCGGTAATCAGAGAACCACTTTCCTGTTTTGCCTCCGTAATCACCACACAGTCCGACAGTCCGCTGATAATCCGGTTTCTCTGTGGAAATTGCCATGCAGCCGGTTTTGTCGCAGGCGGATATTCTGACAAAACCGCTCCCGTTTTCTGTATTCTGTCATATAGTTCCTTGTTTTCCGGCGGATAACAGATATCCGCACCACATCCAAGCACCGCATAGGTTCTTCCTTCGCCTTCCAAAGCACCCGCATGTGCGGCAGAATCAATTCCTCTTGCCAGTCCGCTGATAATATTTACCTGACAGCATGCCAGCTCTCTGGAAAATTTCTGAGCAGTATATATGCCATACGGGCTGCAGACTCTGGCTCCGATAATCGCTGCCGAAGGACCATTTAAAAACTCAATTCCCTGTCCCCGCACAAATAAAGCTCTTGGTCTGTCGGAAATATTCAAAAGACGCTTGGGAAAAAGTTCACTTTTTTCTGTGATAAACTGAATATTCAAATCTTCCAGTTTTTTGCGCTCCTTCTGTATATCAAATTTTTTCCTGCTCTCCATAATTTCTGCAATATCCTTTGCTTTTATACAGTTACTTTTTTCCAGAATTGTTTCACTGGCTTTATATATATTTTCCGGTGTCTGAAAATATGTCAGCAAAGCTTCTATTTTTTTCTGCCACATATTTTTTACACAGAACAGCCATAACATATAATCATCGTATACCAATCTTTTCCTCCTGAATCTTTCTTCTGATTGTGTCGGCAGCCTTCTGCTAAACTGCTTCCTGTAAAATCAAAGTACCATTCGAAAACCAAGTGCTTCCGAAATATGCTCCTCCCTGATACATGCACTTTCCTCCAAATCAGCTATCGTTCTCGCCACCCGTATAATTTTGTAATATCCTCTGGCACTCATCCGAAAGGTTTCCAGCGCCTGAAAAAGAAGTGACTGTTCCTTTTTTCCAATACGGCAGCAGTTCTGTATCTCATCTACGCTTAATTCTGAATTAAATCGAAAACTTTTTCCCTGACAGCGTTCCTTCTGAATTCTGACGGCAGCAGCCACACGCTTTCTTATCTGTTCTGAATTTTCTGCTTTCTTATTTGAGATAAGCTCCTTTGCATCTACCGGCAGAACTCCAACACAGAGGTCCATTCTGTCTATCATGGGACCATTTAAACGACTGATATATTTATGTACCTCGTGCTCTGAACAGCAGCATCTGCTTCTATCCGGATAATATCCACACTTACAGGGATTCATCGGTACAACGAAATTGATACAATTCAACGATGCACCCGCAAATGCACCCCCTTACAAACGGTTTGAAATCGGCATTTCTACACAATAAATGCACACCCTTTCAAGTGTGCATCAAAAAGTTTTTATATCAGTTAGATTGAAATTAGTCGACTTTCTCCATACACTATTACTCGGTCACTCAAGCCGCCTCACTCAAAAAATCTCAATAGTCCTTATCATACTTTCTGCGAAAACATCTTATTACCGACTATTCCTCTCACGAATAAATACTATATTCTACAAACACATGTTTAATTTTCAAAGCTAATTTCATTTTATCCTAATCTTGTAACTAAAAAAATACCCATTACAAGCAAAATGAATCGTTGTCCTTCCGCTACTTACACCAGTAATACGTCCATTAAAAATTGTTGCTATTTCAGGATTATCACTATAAGAAAAAACTATACGATTAGCCAAAGAAAAAGCATTAGATTCAAAATGCGAAATTTCATTAATATATTCTTCTTCTGAAAAATCTAATAACATTTTTGTCTCACCATAATAGAAAAAAACAGTAAAATCTTCTCCCACTTTAAGTTTTATATCACTTTTTATGGTTTTGCCTTCACTGTTTTTCAAATGATACTTTTTCTGATTACATGAATCAACTGTTTCCATAGCTTTCGCAAAAAAACGGCCCGCTTTCCCTTCCTGACTCATTGCCACATTGCTAAGTTTCAAAAAAGTATATGAATAGCTTTTTAGCTGCTCATATAATTCTATCATCTGATCATCGAAAAAATTCTGTCCAAAATATTTGTTATTTCCGTCTTTTATCCAATGCTCTTCTGGTAATTGATTATACCATTTTTGAACAGCTAAACACATATTATTATTTTCAGTCTCTAATTTTCCAATTTTACTAATTAATAACACGATTCCAATTATAAAAAATATACCACATGCTGAAAAAATTTTATATCTATCCATAATATATTTTTTTAAATCTACTTTTTCATTCCAGTCCATATTTACCTCTTAATAAGTTCTTTGTATTTAAATTCATTATATTTATCGTCAAAATTCCATAAAAAAACAAGTCGGAGAACACCAAATTCTCCGACTCGTCAAAATTTTTTCTTCTATAATAAATAGCAAAACATACACATTTTAACCTATCAGTTAATTTTCACTTCGTTTCCGATTTTGAAAGTGAAGCGGATGTCGTCCCTGGCATAGACCGTGGCATGGTCGAGCAACGCCGCCCAAAGTTCCTCATCAAACTCCGTGCAGAAACCGTCCAGCCTTTGCAGACCGCCGATGAACCGCATATAGGTTTTCCGCTTCCCCTGCCTGTCAGAAATCTCATCGGATACCTTTTCATGCCCTGCCCTTGCCACCTCGTACCTTGCGACCAGTTCATTGCGGCGTCTCTGGTATTCCTCCTGGTCCATGGCTGCGGCTTTGTTTTCCGCCACAATCCTTTCCACCATGGCGACCACCGCATCCATCTCGGTAAACAGGCGGCTCTGCTCCACCTCCAGCTCCGTGGTGTCGCATAATGTCCGCATCATCACCTTGGTGTTCGCTATCAGCTCATCCTTTTCCGGGATGACCTCATTGACGGCTTTCACGAAGGCATCCTTAATCTCATCTTCAGTAAGGTGCGGCGTTCGGCATTTCTTATCGTTTTTGAACTTGCGGTTGCACTGGAAGATTACCCTGCGGTATTTGTCCTTGGAATGCCATACCTTGGAGCCGTACCAGTTCCCGCACTCGGAACACTTAATCTTTGAGGAAAATATGCTGGCGCTGCTGTATCTCGTGTCCATCCGTTTCCGCCGTTCCAATTCTTCCTGCACCAGCTCCCATGTTCCGGGAGGGATGATCGCCTCGTGGCTCCCCTCCACATAATACTGCGGAATTTCCCCCTGGTTCTTTTTCCGTTTCTTCGTAAGGAAGTCCGCCGTGTACTGCTTCTGCAGGAGCGCATCCCCTTTGTACTTCTCGTTGGTGAGGATGCTCTTGACGGAACTCTGGTGCCATGTGTCCTTCCCGGCAGGACTCTTAATGCCAAGCCCCGTCAGTTTCTTGCCGATGGCATATGGGCTTAATCCCTGCAGGAAAAGCTGGTATATCAGCTTTACCGTTTCCGCCTGCTCTGGGTTCACCTGTAGGCTGCCGTCCTCGCCCTTCTCATATCCGAGGAAGGTGCTGTAGGCAAGGCTGCCTTTGCCGTCCGCGAACTGCTTCCGCTTGCCCCATGTGGTGTTCTCCGAAATGCTCCTTGACTCCTCCTGCGCAAGGGAACTCATAATAGTGATGAGCAGCTCCCCCTTGGAATCCAGCGTGTAGATGTTCTCCTTCTCAAAATAAACCTCGATGCCCTTCTCCTTCAGTTTCCTTACCGTGGTCAGGGAATCCACCGTGTTCCTCGCAAACCGGCTGACCGATTTTGTGATGATAAGCTCAATCTTCCCATTCAGGGCATCCTCAATCATCTGGTTAAATCCATCCCTTTTTTTGGTGTTCGTTGCGGATATGCCTTCATCCGTATATACCCCGGCAAATTCCCAATCCTCCCGGTCGTTTATGTACCGGGTGTAATAATCGACCTGCGCCTCATAGCTTGTCGCCTGTTCCTCGGAATCCGTGGATACCCTCGCATACCCCGCCGTCTTCCGCTTTTTCGCCGCCGCAATTGGCCTTGAGTCAAACCGGTTCAGCGTGGCGGGTATGGTTGTTACTTTCTTTGCCATTCTGCCATGCCCCCTTCCGTAAAGCGGAATTCAAACCTGTCCGCAAACACTGCCACGTCCGCAACCTCCTTCACGAACCTCGGCTCGTAGTCCCTACTGCCGAGGACTGCCGCTGCCGCCTCCCGCAGTTCGTCATCCATCAGCCTGCGGAACGTGCAGCCTCGGCACACCCACACCTTCTGCCTCTCCTTTTTCCCCTCCGGGCCCATTTTCCAGTAATCGCATTCCAGCTTCTTTCCGCAGCACCCGCAGGTGAGCTTCTGCGAAAAGGCGCTGCGACCTCTTTGGTATGCCCGCATGACCTCTCTTGCCTTCCCGCTTTTCATGCGGAACTCAATGCGGTCTGCATTTATGACAATCTGCTCGACTTCCCTCCGGACTGCCGCCCCGTCAAAGGCGGCAAGCTCCAGTGCGGCGGCCGCCGCCTGCTCCAGCTCCGTTTCATAGACCGGCCGGAGCCCGCACACATCTTTCCCTTTGCGCTCCCTGGTATTGCAGTTCCATTTCTTGCCGTATTTTGTGGTGCGCCTGCTCACCGAACGGCCGCATTCCCCGCATTTCACCAGTCCTGAAAAAGCCGTGAGCGTGGGGTTTTTATTGGCGGCGGCATCCGCCCGCTGCTCCCGTATGAGCTGCGCCTTTTCAAAATCTGCCTGCGGGATGAGAGGCTCGAACATACCCTCCACCATGTACATGGGCAGCTCGCCCTTATTCCTTTTCCTCGTATGCCCCTCGGAAATATAATTCTTCTGCAGGAGCATGGAGCCCGTATAGGACGGGTTCGTGAGGATGAACTTGATGGTGGAGTCGTCCATCGGCACGCCTTTCTGCCCCGTGATGCCCCGCTTTGAAAGCTCCTTTGCAATCCCATAGGCAGATGTGCCGGAAAGGTACTTTGCAAAAATCTCCTTTATGACCTCCCCCTGCTCCGGTATGACGCGGTACATTTCCCCGTCCCACTCATATCCGTATGGCGCTTTATGCCCGTTCGGGATGCCCTGTTCAAACCGTTTCCGGATGCCCCACTTCACATTTTCGGAAATGCTGCGCGATTCCTCCTGTGCGAAGGACGCGAGCAGGGTGAGCAGCAGCTCCCCCTCGTCGGAAATGGAGTGGATGTTTTCCCTTTCAAAATAAACATCGATTCCAAGCTCCTTCAGGTGCCTCGTCACCGTCAGGGTGTCCACGGTATCCCTTGCAAAACGGCTGACGGACTTTACCAGCACCATGTCAATCTTCCCGGCATCGCAGTCCGCAAGCAGCCTGTTGAAGTCGTCGCGGTGGCTTGTGTCCCTTCCGCTGATGCCCTCATCCGCATATATGCCCGCAAACTCCCAATCAGGATTTTTTTGTATCAATCCGTTGTAATGGCTGACCTGCGCGGAAAGGGAATGGAGGAGCATTTCCGTCTCCATCGACACCCTGGCATAAGCCGCCACCCTCTTCCTCTTTTTCAGTTCCGGCAGAACCTGCCCGATTACGCTGATTCTCGGCATATCATCCCTCCTTGTCAGTGTCACATGATGCCATAGAACCAGCTTTATATCCACTCATTTCGGTCTGTAAACTAACCAAAATCGGGCGGTATTTTTCCCGGAAAATTGTATCAATCTGACCGTACTCCTCTGCCGTCATTGCCCCCTGTTCCATGAGGGATTTCGCTATGTTCATGGTGGCGTGGTACATTTTTTCATTCCGGAACTGCTCCTCACTCATCTGTGCCACCTCCGAACCTGTCAGCCACATAACACGCATGGCAGCAGTATTTCCTGCCGGCATTGCCGTAGGCCGTGAACGGCTTTTTGCAGTAAGCGCACACGAATTCATAACGTGCCTTCCGCTCCACCTGTTCCGGATGACTGTTCCACCACGCATTCCTGCATTTATCGGAACAGAACCGCTTAACCTTCCGTCCCGGATTCTGTTTCACCTCCGCCCCACAGCACGGGCAGATACCCTTATCCCCATCCGCAGACGGCACTGCTGCTTTTATTTTCCCCGCACTCAGTCCCTTCCTCTGGCAGAATGATTTTACTGTGTTCTCTGAAATGCCAAGTTCCTGCGCAATCTTCATATATCCATAGCCAGCGGCCCTCATCTGCCGTATCCGGTCTTTTTGCCTGTCAGTCATAAAAACGCCTCCTCACTATACGGAGATTTGAACCGCAGTTCGGCGGGGTGTTTTCACAAAAAAATAACGCCTGCAGGAATCCCAAAAGGAACTCCTGCAGGCGTCAGACCATTTATACCCTCTTTGCGTAATCCAGCGAAATCCATCCGTCTCTCTTTTCCTGGTAGGATTTCAGCAATCCCCACCTGGATGCGCCTTCGCCGTCTGCCTCCTCCACTATCGTGAAAGTGCCGGCTCCCGTATATTTCCCAGTCTTTGCAT
>CAJTOU010000057.1:18483-18731 GCA_910577835.1 uncultured Lachnospiraceae bacterium
CCTTCATAGTGAAACCCTCCTTAAAAAGATTTGTTGTATGAAAAAAGCGGCTGCCCGCAATGGACATCCGCCAGTTTCCAATAGGAAATATAAAGTTTTTATATCTGCTTTGGGAGCCACTCCCAAATCCTCATGTCCTCCTGCCCAAGCGACCACATACACATCCCCCGCAGTTTCCAGCGGTATGCCGCCTGATTCGCCCAATAGACGAGGGAGTCCACGTCCTGGTAATAAAGGATGGAAAAGCC
>CAJTOU010000058.1:0-15526 GCA_910577835.1 uncultured Lachnospiraceae bacterium
TCTGATTACGTTGAAATTATATTGGAAAAAAATTTAGAAGGTATCTGAACTATGCAGAGAAAATCATTACAATCCTTTCGATATTTGAAAAAACATTCACATACAGCATTGTCAAAAGGATAGCCCTTTTTGAAAATGACTGCACGATATCAAGAGAATTTAGTAACTGTCTGAAAGAAAATGCAGTATATTGAGTTCCCCTGTCTGAGTGGAACATAAGTCCATAACAATGCATAGATAATATAATGGAAAAGAAATAAAAAGTTACAGAGATACGATATTTGAGTCAAGTTAGCTTGATAAAGTGAATAGCGTCTTCATAATCCACAAGCAGATAAAAATGCTTTACTACATCAATAGCTTCTTCGGTCAGCATTATTTTATGTTTGAATAATTTTTATTATATATTTTTTAACAAAAGAAGCCAATAGGCAATTTCAGACAAGCATCTAACAAGTTGTTTTTGTTAGACAGTTTACCGAATTTTCTCTGACATGGAACATAACAGTGGTAATTGTCTATTTTGTTTTCCCTTATAAGCAATGTGATTTATTTTAAATAATTTACTGCAAGAATAGCAGCGCCTAAAACGGCAAGTACAATACCCGTTGCCCGGTTCAGGGTTGCCGCACTAGCTTTGTTTGCGAATTTTGCGGCAATTCTTGCCCAAAGCAGTGTAGATGCGACGCAAAAAAACAGACACCATATATCCGGCATACCGCCAATAGCAAAATGGCTGACTGCTCCTGTAAAAGCAGTAAACGTCATGATAAATACACTTGTTCCAACGGCTGTTTTTAACTCATATCCTAAAATGCTGGTCAAAAGCAAAAGCATCATCATTCCTCCTCCTGCACCGACAAAACCGCAGATAAATCCGACGATGATACCGCTGATAATGGATTGGAGGATACGTTTTCCAGAATTAGCTGCTTCCATGGATTCTTTGGTTGTCATGACAGGTTTTACAATAAATTTGATTCCAAGCAGCAATGTCATAAATACAGAAAAGCTGCCCATTGTGGTATTTGGAACCAGACTGGCGATAAAACTTCCAACTAATGTAAACAGTAAAACAGTAGCCATCATAACCAATCCATTACGGATATCGAGGTTTTTATTTTTTCCGTAGGTATATGCGCTGACGGCACTTGCCAGAACATCGCTTGCCAATGCAATGCCGACGGCTTCATATGCCGGAAGCCCTAAAAAGGTGATTAACATTGGGCTGATGACAGCAGCAGCACTCATGCCTGCAAAACCAGTTCCAAGTCCGGCGCCTATGCCGGCAATAAAACAAATAATAAATTGAAACATAGTTGTTTCCTCCTTGTAAAATGAAAGATTTATCTGTGCAATTGTTAATTAAGTATCTGTGAAAGAACAAAGTCTTGTGTTAAGGACAGAATTGATAAATTGGATAGAAAGGGTTTCCATCTGTCTGGCAGGAATTACCATATTATTTTTAATCCACTGAAGCAGGATGTTCACGGTACCGCCCAGAATAAAGTCAAAGTATAAATCAGACATTTCTTCTGTAAGGTCTGGTATGTTTGCAAGCATGGTTTCAATCAACTGCGGACGGAATGATGAGATGATTCCCTGTAAAAATCGTGTTTCGGCGGGATTTTTGGCAAGCATTCGAGTAAAATCCCTGTTTGTTGCAATGATATTTAAGCTGTTTGCTATCAGCTTTTCCACAGAAAAATGCTCCAGACAGTTTTGTCTTATGGTTTCACCGGCTTCTTCCATAATAGATAGTTCTATTTTATAGAACAAATCTGGGACGTCATCGTAATATTTGTAGAAAGTCCCCCTGTTTACATCTGCCAGTCTGCAGATGTCTGTCACAGTAATGTTTTTCAGATCTTTTGTTTCCAATAATTCAAAAAGTGCGGAGCGGATTACCTGCAGGCTGTATTTTGTTCGCCTGTCCAAATGTAAATTTTTCATAAATTCCTCTTTTCTTATACAATTTATGTATAGAGTGTTCAAGAACAGTCAAATCACCTGTTTTCTGATGATTGATTTTCTTTCTATGTGTATTATAATATATCGTGTTAAAAAAATCAACAGTTGTTTATTAAAAGACAGTTGAACAGTAAAAGAAAGAGAGGATTTCGGATGAAAAAGATAGCAGATTTTATTGTTGACAAACGAAAATACGTTATGATGTTGTACTTGATAATTTTGGTTCTGAGTGCTGTGGGCATGCTTCATGTAAATGTTAATTATGACATGTCCAAATATCTTCCAAAGGATTCTTCTACGAAGCTTGGAATGGAAAAGATGAGCAGTGAATATGGGGATCTGGCGAGCATTACTGTTATGTTTGACGGTTTGGATGAGTCAGAACAGTTACGTATGAAGGAGGATCTAGCATCGATTTCGAATGTGAAAAGCGTAGTATATCTTCAGGAGGATGAAACCTATCAAAAGGATGGCCATTCCAAATATATGATAGCAGTTTCGGCAGGTACTTATTCTAAAGAAGCAGGAGAAACCTTGAAGGAAATCAAAGACAGATATCAGAATTATGATATCGCAGTCAGTGGCGCTGTTGTGGATAATGACCTGTTGATAAGAACTCTGGCGGATGAGATACCTGTCATTGCAGTAATTGTAGTTATTATTATTTTTATGATTTTATTTCTGCTCTGCGATTCATGGATTGAGCCGTTTCTTTTTATGGGATGTATTGGAGTTGCTATTTTAATCAATATGGGAACCAATGCATTGCTGCCGTCGGTATCTTTTATGACCTTTGCAGTTGGGGCGCTGCTTCAGTTAGGCTTGTCTATGGATTATTCTATTATGCTGATAAATCGTTACAATCAGGAAAAGCTGGAGAATCCAACTCCTGCAGTAGCAATGAAAAAAGCGCTGTTCCATGCGTTTGGAGCAATTACAAGCAGTTCAGTAACAACAATTGTCGGGCTTCTTGCTCTTGTATTTATGAGTTTTAAAATTGGGCAGGATATGGGGATTGTTCTTGCTAAGGGTGTATTTATCAGCCTGATTTGTATTTTTACTATTTTGCCGGGTTTGGTGATTATTTTTGATAAGCTGATTATGAAAACGCACAAGAAATCCCTGAACTTTAAGGTAGATTTTTTAATGAGGGCTGTTACAAAAGCAAGATTCGTTTTAATCCCAGTTGTTGCAGTTGTCATAATTTTTGCCGTCACATTAAAAGGGGGACTGGGAATCGGCTATGTCAAAACATTTGATAATGAAGACCAGAAGAAGATAGAAAACGTATTTGGCATAGATAATCAGGTTGTGCTGCTTTATGATCGTTCGGAGGAACCAGAAAAGCTTGCAGAATATATCCGTTGGCTGGAAGGACAGGAGAATGTCAATTCTGTACAGGACTATTCCAATACTATTGGTAAGGAATATACATATAAAGAGTTGGCTGAAGACATGGATATGACGGAAGCACAGGCAAAAATGATGTATCAGATGTACCAGGAAAGCAAAAATGGCTCTACATATGAAAAAATTACGATGTATGACTTGATTTGTTACCTTGCGGAAGATGTTGCAGGGAATCCTGCCTATGCGGAGTTTATGACAGAGGAACAGATTGCACAGATTCAAGATGCAAAAAAAGAATTAGAAGACGGAAAAATTAAAATGGCAGATGCCGAGCAGAAAATCAAAGATAGTGAAAAAGAATTGTCGGATGGAGAAGCTGAGCTTTTAGACGGAGAGGCAGAGATTGTCAAAAACGAGCAGATTTTGAATGAAAGCGAGAAGGAACTTGCAGATGGAGAGGCAAAAATAGCAGAGAGTGAAAAGCAGATATCAGATGGAGAAATGCAGATTGCAGCGGCCGAAGCTGACCTTGCAGAAAATGAGAAACAGGTAGCAGATGGTGAGACACAGATTGCGGCAGCAAGGCAGCAGATGATTGACATGGGAATGACTGAAGAAACTATCAATGGTCAGCTTGCAGAACGGGAACAGGCATTAGCAGTAGCAAGAATGCAGTTAGAGGCAGGAAAAGAAGAGCTTGCATTAAGGAAACAGGAGCTTGCGGACGGCAGGGCAGAACTTGAAAAAGGAAAACAGGAACTGGCGGACGGCAGGGAACAGCTCGCCAATGGGCGCATCCAGATTGAGAAAGCGAAACAGGAGCTTGCACAAGGAAAGCAGGAGCTTGCGGACGGCAGGGCAGAACTTGAAAAAGGAAAACAGGAATTGGAGGAAAGTAAAGATATTTATGAGAAGCCAATGACAGTGGAAGAACTGGCAGAGGTCATGGAAGAAGATGCGTCTGCGGTGGAAGAAATGCTTAAAATCCGGAAGATGTCCATGATTGATGTAGAGAATGACAGGATGAGCCTGGAAGAATTTGTTGAATTTATCACGAAGGAAGTCCTGCCAAAGGAAACATATGCAAAAGCCATTACAGATGATATGCGCAAGGAGCTTGCGGACGGGCAGAAGGAAATTGCAGATAATAAAGAACTTATGCTTGGTAAAACCTATAACCGAATGATGGTATCCCTTGCACTGCCATTGGAAGGGGATGAAACTTTTACATTTATAGGGGAGATGTCGGAAAAAGCAGAGAATATGTTTGCTGGTGGGGTATGGCTCGTAGGGGATTCTACCATGGGGTATGAGATGGATTTGGGATTTTCGGATGAGCTGAATTTTGTAACGATTCTTACCATTGTGGCAATTCTGGCTGTGGTAATTATTACATTTCATTCCTTTGTCAGCTCGGCAACTCTGGTGGCAGTCATTCAGGCGGCGGTATATATTGTGACAGCGATTGTAGCAGTGATGGGTATTTCGGTCAATTATATTGCTTTGATTCTGGTGCAGTGTATTTTAATGGGTTCCACTATTGATTACGGAATCCTTTTTATCAGCAATTATAGAGAAATGCGGCAGGAAAAGGATAAAGTGGAAGCGGTGGCTTCTGCCATGAATTATTCCATAAAAACCATTATGACGTCTTCACTGATATTGATTAGCTGCTGTTTGACAGTAGGTTTTATCATGACTCAGGAAATCATTGCACAGACCTGCTCGGTCATTGCATATGGAGCTTTATGTGCAGTAATACTAGTTATTTTCCTGTTACCGGCTCTGGCATATGTATTAGACCGTTTTGTGGTAAAAAAGAAAAAGGAGGTTCATTAATCTTATGAGAAAAATAATTTGTATTGGAAGGCAGTTTGGGAGTGGAGGACATTTTATTGCCAAGAAATTTGCAGAGCGGGAGGGAATTCCTTATTATGACAGAAAAATACTGGAACGTGCCATTGAAGCCAGTGGTATTGCAAGAGAGATATTGGAGCATGCAGATGAAAGAGCTGCACATCCGCTTTGGCAGCCAATCTATTATGAAGGAAATTCAAAAAAGTATTATGGGAAAAATGCTAATGATATTTTGTTTGAGGCACAGAAGGAAATTATTCTGGAGGATGCAAAAAAAAGCGATGCTGTATTCGTTGGAAGGTGTGCAGATTATATTTTGAAAGAATTTACGGATTATTCTGTAAAAAGTATTTTTTTCACTGCTCCTATGGAGTACCGAATCAGGCAGACGATGGAGATTGACCATCTCAGCGAAAAAGAGGCAGCAGCCAGGATAAGAAAAGCGGATAAGATAAGAAGTGTATACTACAATTTTTATACCGGGCATGACTGGGGAAAGCCGTCAGATTACAATTATTGTATGAATGTGGCAGATAATAGTGCAGATGAAATTATTACATTGTTGTCGCATATTTATGAAACGCTGTAAAAACAAATGTTTCATTTGCAAAGGCAGCAGATATTGAACAAAGCAAAAAGAATATAAGTTTTGTTATAATTTGACAAGAAACTTTAATAGCCGTTCGACCATTTTGAACAATCGTTGTTTGGGAGCCAGCCGCTAAGTCGCAGAGCTAATGGATTTGCAGATGATGCAGATTCTAAGTTTTGCGGCTTTTTTGATAAAGAAAGACGGCTGTCCGATTTAAGCTTAATCAAAACATCCGTCTTTACTGATACAAAGGTGAGCTGCACTCATATAAGTGAGTTGCAGCTCGTTTTGTAATGCGGGTTCCACTGTTCTTATAGGATGCCGCAGTTCTCCAAATCAGCCGTTTTGAACAATTTAAAAACGATTGATTGGAGGTAAATACAGATGAAATATGCACCAAAGAAGGTTTTTATTTTAGAAGATGGCGAGTACATAGAGTTGTCCTATGAGGAGTTTTGTGACCGATGTGAGTTAGGCAACGCTTAGAATCTCAGGACGTTGTGGAGATTGTGGCAGACCGGATTATGCTGGATAAGTTTTGATAGGCAATTCCTCTGTTGTCAGAGGATGAAAGAACATTGATACATCAGCATTTTTTTGAGCATATCTGAAAACAGAATTCAAGATGATGAGACAGCACATCGCCAGTGGGAGGAAATTCTGCAGGTAAATGTTATTTTTTTGTGAATTCTCTTGAAAACTTGAGAAAAATAAGATAGAATAAGTCTGTTTTCAGACTGAAAGGAGGAAAAATCTATGTATACTGCAAAAGAAGTTCTTGTTACCTTCAATGCAACCATCAATGGATATGAGGAAATCTACCGGGGTGTCGCCAAGTCTTTTGGCTTATCTGATTGTGCATTTTGGATATTGTATTACATACGCCAATCGGAAGAAAAAGTCACCCAAAAGGATATCTGCAGTTTTATATACCAGCCAAAGCAGACGGTCCATTCTGCCTTGAAAAAGATGGTGGAAGACGGCTTAATTGAGGTTGGGGATTACAACGGTAAACGTCATAAGTATGTCACACTGACGGAAAAAGGCGAGGAGTTTTCCAGAAAAACGGTCGATCTGGTTCTTGCGGAAGAAATTGCAGCCTTTGAAGATATGGATGCCTCGGAAAGAGAACTTGCAATGAAATTACTTGCGAAATACTCAGACAGCCTGTCCCAGAGAATGAGTAAGTTCAGATAGGAGTTATTATGGAAAAGAATTTAACACAGGGAAGTATTAAAAAACACTACTTTAGATATCTTGGCGCAGCCTTTGGAGGTTCCATGATTTCCTGTATATACGGGCTGGTGGATGTTGCCGTAGTTGGTCAGTATCAGGGTCCGCAGGGTACGGCGGCATTGTCCATTGTAGCGCCAATCTGGACAATTTTGTATAGTTTGGGGATTTTGACCGGCAGCGGAGGTTCTGTCAAATATACATATTACAAGGCACAGGGGAAGACCGACGAGGCAAACGCTTGCTTTACCTTGTCCTTGATTCTCACTTCGGTTATAGCGGTAGTCTGTTGGATCGGACTCACTGTTTTTGATGACCAGCTGCTCCGTCTATTTGGTGCGGATGATATTCTTCTGTAAAAAGTAACAGAAGTCTTGCATTGAAGTAAGGAACTGTTTCTAGGAACGGGGTAAAATTTTAAGGACGGTTTTTCCATTTGCCTCCCTTGAAAGCAAAATATACAGAATAATTGTCAAAGGTTTGGGATATTGTGAAAAAGAAAATGTTGACAAACGAACAGTGTTCGCTTAAAATAGAATTGTTATGAACACTGTTCGTTTGGAGGGTAAAATGGCAAAAAAAGGACTTACGAAGGAAATCATAGTTAACACAGCATTAGAGCAGATTGAGAAAAATGGATTGTCTGCTTTTTCCCTGCGCAATCTGGCGGCATCCTTGGGCGTACAGGTCTCATCCTTGTATAATCATATTGAAGGCCAGAGTGATTTGCTGGCTGAGGTTGGAATTTGTGCTGTCAATATGCTGACTGGGCTGGAAGAGGCATCAATTGCAGATAAGTTACGGGACGAAGCACTGTTTTCACTTGCGAATGCATATCGCCGATTTGCCAGAGAGCATACAGAGCTTTACCGTATTATCATGGGCGTACATACACTTGACATTCCATTGTTGGAATCGGAGGCTGAAAAGATTGTAAAGCCAATCCTGCGTGTTATTTCCGATTATGGAATAAAAGGAAACCGGCAGATTCATTATCAGCGCTTGTTAAGGAGTGTCATGCACGGATTCTTTGCACATGAAAATAGTGGCGCTTTTTCTGTTTCTGACATTGATAAGGATGTCAGTTACCGATTTGCCATTGAATGTGTTGCCATTCGGATGAAAGCGGAGGAGGATGTTACCCATGAAAACAGATAATATGGAGCTTTTTGAACGTATGCCGGTTTCAAAGGCGGTTATAACGCTGATTATCCCCACGGTAATCAGCCAAATCATAACGGTCATTTATAACATGGCGGATACTTTTTTCATCGGCCAGATGAACAATCCGAATCAGGTGGCGGCTGCGACGCTGGCAATGCCGCCTTTTGTCATGCTTACGGGAATTGCAAATTTGTTTGGAATAGGGGGTTCCAGCCTGATTTCACGGAGTCTTGGAATCGGAGACAGGAAGAAAGCGAAAAAATGTGCTGTGTTCAGCATATGGAGTGCCGCTGTCGTTTCCTTTTTGTATGGTATTGTAATGTATTTGATACGTCCGGTTATCTTCCCGTTGCTTGGCACAGATGCGAATACATATGACTATTGCTCCAACTATGTACTATGGACGATTACGATTGGCGGGATTCCTACTGTGTTGAATGCGTGTCTGGCACACCTTGTCCGGGCAGAAGGGTATTCTAAAGAAGCCAGTTTTGGTGTGGCTTTAGGTGGGATTTTGAATATTATTTTTGATCCGATTTTGATCTTCCCACTAAAACTTGGTGTGACAGGAGCTGCCATTGCCACGATGCTTTCCAACGTGATTGCTATGACGTATTTTATTTTTCTTTTGCATAAAAACACAGAACGGACGGTCATCAAATTTTCTTTACGGGATTATTCCCTGCAGCAGAGGATTCCAAAAGAAATACTGTTTGTTGGTTTTCCGAGTTTTGTAATGATGCTGATGGGGGTTTTTTCAAATACTGTACTTAATAGGATTGTTGTTTCATACTCCAATCAGGCGATAGCAGGTATGGGGATTGCGAAAAAGATTGATATGCTTGCATTTGCCATTGCAAATGGAATGACACAGGGAGTACTTCCGCTAATTGGTTATACTTATGCTGCAAACAAATGGAAGCGTATGCATTCTGTGATTAAAACGGCATTTATATATAGTGCGGCTGTTGCTCTTGCAGGAGCAGTATTGCTATTTGTCTATGCAGTTCCGGTGGTAAAAGGATTTATTGACGATAAAGAGACGGTTGCATACGGTCAACATTTTCTTAGGATTATCTGTATTACTTGCCCGGCAGTTTCTGTAACGATGATGATTATATCTGTTTTTCAGGCTACCGGGCAAAAAACGAGACCAATAATTCTGTCATTACTGCGTAAGGGCGGGCTGGATATTCCCTTTATGTTCCTTATGAATGCGGCGGCTGGCGCAAATGGCATACCGTGGGCAACTCCGATTGCGGACAGCCTTGCGATGGGTATGGCACTGGTTTTGTTTATTCCATATAGAAAACAGCTAAAGGAAACTATGGAGAATTTTTCGGAGAAAGAATGACTATGGGATCATATTTTGGTCGTGGAGATGAATATGCCTTGCCTGTTTTTAGTTTTGAGCTAAGGCGATAGTATCGTTAATATGCTTTTGTATCTGTTCGGGCGTCTCATCAAAGTTATATTTTATCCATTAATAAATGATTCCGAAATATCCATTACTGTGTATGGAAATTTGCGAATAAATGAGGTATAAGCAGCTTGCCAAGGCAAACTTTTATGCAAGGGAGAACGGTTTTGTTGAATGCTAGTGAAACGACAAAACGGCTCGAACTGGATGCGTATGCGAGGTTCAAATATGACAAGTCGCAGGATGCGGATGCAGGTATTATCAAAAGGGTTAAGGAACTGGCAGAAAGTAATAAAGTAAATCTATTTATAAATCCACAAAGCAGAAAAGCTACCACACAAGGGTAAAATGGAGAAGATAAAAATGTATGAAGAACTTACAGAGATTTTAGGAGAATTTCCGCAGGGGGAATATGGACATTGGATAATGGATTATGAAAATGATGAGAGTCCAGAACACCCAATCCAGATGCCTTTTGTATCATATTCAGGACTTGTGAGAAAATTCATGGATGCGGTGTTCTCATTTGCAAAAAATCATCCGGAATACGGCCTGAACCAATATAGAAATATTCTGAAACAGAACGGGATTGAGTGGGGGAGTGCCTCCATGGATGCCGTGGATGTTTCGGACAAGGGTGGGATATGTGTCATGGCCCTCCTGTTGGGTGCGGTCAGGGCGGAAAGGTTCTGTGATGGGGTGCTGCTTGGTTTCTTCCAAAAAGGGAGTATACAGAGGTGGCTGGAGCGCCTGAAAGAGATTGACGGGGAAACATAGGCAAAAGTGATAAGATAATTAAAAAACAACTTCCGGTTGTTATACTGGAAAATTGGAATTTAGGAGGATAAAAATATGAGTGAATATACCTATATTACTTTAAGACAAAGCCCCCAATTAAAAGAACAAGCTGCCATGTGGTTTCATAATAAGTGGGAAGTTCCACAAGAAGCTTATCTTGAATGTATGGAAGCTTATCTTAATAATGAAACAGAATATGGCTGGTATCTTTGCTTAGATGGAGACAAAATTGCAGGAGGCCTCGGGGTTATTGAAAATGATTTTCATAACAGAAGAGACCTTACTCCCAATGTATGTGCAGTATATACAGAAAAGGAATATCGCTGTCAGGGAATTGCAGGACATTTACTTGATATAGCTGTGGAGGATATGAGGTCAAAAGGGATAACGCCAATCTATTTGATCACTGACCATACAAGTTTTTATGAAAGATATGGCTGGGAATTTTTATGCATGGTTCAGGGGAATGGCGACCCTGATATGACGAGAATGTATATCCATAGATAACGTAATGAGGTAAATTGGTATGAGAAAGATTGTTTTATTTATTGCAATGAGTCTTGATGGTTACATTGCGGATAGCCGTGGTGGAGTAGACTGGTTAAATGGACAAGACCGCGATAGTGAAAATATTGATGTGTATTCCGAATTTGTGAAAAATATTGATACAATTTTAATGGGATGGAACACATACTATCAGGTTACTACGGAACTTTCGCCAACAGAATGGATATACAGTGATTTTACAACTTATGTAATCACGCACAACGAGATAAGTTCCACAGAACAAATCCGTTTTATAAATGAAAATCCTATTGATGTGGTGGAAAAATTAAAATCAAAGGACGGAAAAAATATTTGGATTTGTGGTGGGGCGAATTTGGTCCAACAGTTAATGCATAATGATTTGATTGACCAATATTATATTTCTGTCATTCCAACTCTTTTAGGCTCTGGTATTCGACTGTTTGGAAATCTGAAAAACGAAATAAAGCTGAAATTGCTTAAAACGCAAACATACAATGGAATAACAGATTTGGTTTATATACGTAGAACACGTTCGGTTGATAGGGATGATTAAGAAATTGCAATAATCTTTTGGGTGCAAATTTTAACGATAGGAATTCCTGGTGCATTTATTAAAAAGTAGGAATCAAGATTCGGAAAGCAGAAATTGTATTTTCGAATCTTTTTTATTCCGAAAAATATTGTTCCGAAAAAGGGGATACAATGTTTTGGAAAGCGAGGGTTACAATTTATATATGACGGTAAAACAGGCTGCAAAGAAATAGGGGATTTCCGACAGGCGTGTGCGCATATTATGCGCAGAAGGCAAAGTTTCCGGTGTCACCCGTGAAGGTCGCAGTTGGATGATTCCAGCAGACGCGAGAAAACCAGAAGATGGACGGTTTAAAGTAACAGAAAGTTTACTAACAGTTATAGAAAGGGAATACGCTGGCTGTATGTTAATGGGATTCCTCAGAATAGTAAGGATGGCGTTGTAGAAAGAGGAGCTTTATCTTCTGAAGATGCCGAATACCTTATCCAAAATAATCTTCTTGTGAAATCAGGAGATGATTATAAACTGAATTTTGCCTGCTTTACCGAAGAACAGTTTGAGGAATTTATTTCTTTGTTTCATATAAGTGATGAACATCTTGACAATTTATTGGCTGAATGGATTATTGCTGTCAGAAAAAACTTTGTAAGGTTTGTTCCTGTCCGTCTGGAGGCTCAGATTAATCAATGGGTTTCAACATATCTGTTTCAGATTGTCGGGTATGTGATAGACGAACTCATTCGCAGAGGGACATTGAGAAAGCCTGATTTCAATAAGCCGTTGACAAATGGCGTATTTTATGTGGAAGGAGGATTTATTGACCCATAATGTAAAGTATCGTTTTTTGCTAAAATATATTAAAGAAGATAAATAGCAAATTTTTGAGTTAGGAAAGAATTTTTATGACAAGATTGGAATTTCAATCTGCACAATATAATCCTCAATCCGCTCAATCACAGTTTCGTTTATTCCTTTTTCATAGGAAAAATCATACAGCGTCAGACCATGCTTGTCAGCATATTTTAAAATTTCCTGATACCGCAGAGGCAGTTCGTTCCAGTCGCCCTTATGAAAAGCTCTTAAGTATTTTCCACCGGGCTGTATGTGCAGTCCGGTTTTCTGAGTGAGAAAAGGAATTTCAATAAACAGCTTGGAATAATTATCAAAATTGCCATTTAACAGGTTCGGAACAGAAATCATAGAGCCATAAGACGCATCGTGAAGGCGTCCAAGCTGATATTTTGCTGTTTCCGACGTAATCATTTCTACTTCTTTTTCAAAAGAAATATGTTTGTCTATATCTATTGTCACAAGACAGCGTTTTTTATTTTCTACAATACGGATTTCTGATAAGTCCATTGTCAGTAAAGTAACCATATTTTGATGGTGGTTGCATAGAGTTTTTCTGACTGCCTGCAGATGAAGAATCGTTTTATCCAAATCTGATATTTTTTCGCTCAAAAGACATTTCAGGTTTTCAGCAGAACGGTTTTGCATAAAACTTTGTATTTCGCTAATAGATATATCCAGCTCTCGCAGTAGCAAAATCGTTTCTAGGACGGAGCTTTGGTGATAATTATAGTAGCGGTAACCGTTTTCCGGATTGATAATAGCAGGTTTAAACAGTCCAATTTCATCATACCACATCAAAGTTTTTTTATTAATTCCATGCATGGCCGCAAACTGACCAATGGTAAGAAACTTCTCTTTTTCATTCATTTTTCTATATTCCTTTCCAATACACAAATAAGCTTTAAAAGATTATCAAGTTTTTCAAATTTTTGTATTTTTTTCATTCCCTCTTGACCGTACTGCAACTGTATGGTTTATGATAAATATTATCAGCAAAAGGCTGATTTGTATAAAGATACTATATACAAAAAAGAAAAGCAAGTCAAAAGGAGAAAAAATCTATGGAAAATCAAAATACATACGAAAAGCCTGTAACCTTGAAAAATATCTTAAAATTTGCAGTTCCAACAATCGCTATGACCATTTTTATGTCATTTTATACAATGGTTGATGGTCTGTTTGTATCCAACCTGATTGGAACAGACGCGTTATCTGCAATTAATCTGACAGCACCGATTATTCAGCTTGTCACCGCGGTTTCCACCATGCTTGCCACTGGTGGTAGTGCAGTGATTATGAAAAAAATGGGAGAGCACAAAAGCAAGGAGGCAAAGGAGGATTTTACCTTCCTTATTCTGGTAAATGTATTGGTTGGTCTTATTATGTGTAGTCTTGGATATCTGGCGATGAATCATATTTTTTCGGGAATGCATTTGACCGCAGATGTAGAAAATTACTGTATACAATATTTAAGTCGTTATCTTTTATTTACTGTACCTATTTTATTAATGAACAATTTTACACTCTACATGATTGCAAGCGAGAAAGCCTCCCTTTCACTGATTTGCTCAGTAACAGGTGGCGTTTTAAATATGGTGCTTGACTATGTGCTTATAGCTGTATTGGATATGGGAATCAGCGGTGCTGCAATTGCAACAGGCATAGGATATTCTGTAACTGCAGTTGTCGGATTGTTCGTTTTCGGCAGTAAAAAGAGCCTGCTTCACTTTAAAAAGCCAGTTTTCCGTTTCAAAGTTCTTGCAAATGCTGCTACAAATGGCTGTTCAGAGATGGCGACGGCACTTGTTACTGGTATTATCACAATGATGTTTAACTGGACAATGCTTAAATATATAGGAGAAGATGGAGTTGCCGCCATCACAATTATTACATATGTTCTGATGTTTGCAAGTTCCTTATATACGGGATATTCCTATGGAGTGGCACCTATGCTCAGCTTTTATTATGGGGAGCAGAACCATCAAAAATTGAAAAAACTGGTTGCAGTCAGTATAAAGGTAATTTCAGTTATATCTATTGTGACAGCGGTCATGTCATTTTTATTGACAAGACCACTGGTATCTGTATTTGTTCGTCCAGATAATCCAGTACATGAGCTTGCTGTCATTGGAAACAGAATTTGTACAATTGCGTTGTTTTTTATTGGGTTTAATATCTTTGTTAGCGGAATGTTTACTGCATTATCTAATGGGATAGTTTCAGCGATTCTCGCATTTTCAAGGTCTTTTGTGTTTATGCTGATTACAATGCTTGTACTGCCTGCCATTCTTGGAGTAAATGGAATCTGGCTTGCAACGCCGACAGCAGAGTTTATGGCGCTTTGCCTGTCAGCAGCAATGTTTCTAAAACATAGAAAAAAGTATCAATATTAATTTGATAATATCAGCCTCTCTATCCTTTATATTGATAAATTTTGATGATACAATCTTATTAGTGTAAAGATTGGAGGTGTTATTTTTACGGAAACAAAGTATTCTGTTGGGTTATGGTCTCAAAAAGAATTTAGGTTACATTATAAAGCTGCTGACACAGAATGTTCTAACTTACAGCAACGCACAAGATACTTTTTTTAGTAAACTGGCCTACATTTCTTTGGAGAATACAGGCAGCTACTCTGGTATCCTAGTACTAGGGCAAATGGATTAAAGAGGCGTGAATTACAAAAACAAATAGGAAATTATTAAGATTAAACTAAAAGGGAATGGAATTTATAAAATTATTAGATTTGATAAATCCCATAAATACAGGATTTTTGTATTGAAATAAATAAACAACGCGAGTTCGACAAAAAATCTACACAAGAGCGGCATTTTCAAAGTGAAGAGAAGGTTTTTCAGGCAGAAAAGAGTATGCCGAAATACCAGATATCAGATTGATTACAAAATTGCAGCAGCTTCTATGTCTGGAATGTTCTATCTGACAGGTGTTTTTTAGAAAATCATTCACAGATTCTATCACTGTACGCTTTGTTAATCCTTTTCCCAAAGCTTCTTAAACAATTTTTGGGAAATATACCCTTTATCTCCGTTCATTGATTACAAGGTGGAGTTTAAAGCCATAAAACCAGCCAGTAGAGCTTTTCCTCTCATGGCTGTCCCACGAAATACTCTGTTCTGTTGGATTCTATGGTTATCACAGACATCAAGGGTGGTGTAATCTGCAAAACTGATTCCAGTACATGGATTGTAAGAAGCCTGTCTCTTATACA
>CAJTOU010000058.1:17650-18296 GCA_910577835.1 uncultured Lachnospiraceae bacterium
ATTAATTGATGATGATATCAATGGCTTTGATGATAAGAAATTTGAATTGGAACAAAAATATGCTGCGATGTTTGGTCACTGAGTGCCAAGAGAGATGTTCCCGCCGGGCATATCCGAAGATGAAATCATGAAAGCGCTTGAAAGCTGTGTTCAAAATCAAAAAGACGAATTGATGAAAATATTGGATGCAGAGGAATAAACGAACTTTGGATATCATGCGGATAAAAATGTTACCAAGTGATAATAAAAGTAAATAGTTGATATGTTCCTATGTATGAAGAAGCAGGAAAGGGGAATGCCATAGGAGTGAACATAAGGACAGTAATAAAGATGAGAAACCTGGATCTGTAATGGAGTTGAACGCTGGTTGGCTTTATGTTATACTTTAGTCGGAACAATTTAATCAAATGCGAATGATTGAGCAGAGCAAACGAAAAACAAAAGTGTATGTAAGTGATGTAGCAAAAAAAATAATGACTATGGATAACTTTTACGAAAAACTGAATGAAGAATGTGATGTAAGATTCCCGTATCCAATGAACAGGATTGGGAATGGTGTGCCAGTGATTATACCTATACAAATGACTATATTGAGTTTTATAAATTTTATGCCACTGCCACTGACGATTGGTAAAAGTGCCTTTTA
>CAJTOU010000059.1:0-9744 GCA_910577835.1 uncultured Lachnospiraceae bacterium
GCTGTGTACTGTATATACATTATAGCCGTTTAAACGAATTATATCAATCACTCAAATATGAACTTTCCGAAAAGAAAAGCGACAGAGCTTTTCGTCTCTGCCACTGACTGCCTATGCGAAAACGATTTCCTCGTTCACAATCTCTTTCGCGCAAGCCCTTCAGTACAGTTTTAAACCAACATTGCATATCCCCATTCTTTTTTTCGTATAAGTCTAGCGTATTCGTAAAGTTTTTCAATTCTTCTACCTCTTCCCTACTGGTCTGTGCAATCATGGTTTCTGTTCTTTTATTTTCTTCCATCTGCCTTCCCTCCTGTGCTTATTATAACGGTTAGTGTTTTTACTTTGAACGTTTATCGTTTATCTATCAGCATAATATAATACTTAACGTTCAAAATTAAGCCTTTTTTGAAAATTTTATTGACTTTTTGAACGATAAACGTTATTCTTTACTTACACCATAGAAAGGGGGTGAACCAAATTGACTGTCAATGAACGTATCAGACATTTCAGAAAAAATATTCTACATATCAACCAAAGGCAATTTGCGTCAGATTTAGGTATGGCACAAACCGGTGTTAGCAGCATGGAACAAGATGGCGCAACTGTTACCAACCGAGCTATAAAATCAATCTGCATGGCTTACAACTTAAATGAAAACTGGTTGCGACATGGTATAGAACCTATGTACATACAAGAACCGACTTTTAGCCTTGACAAATTTGTTAAAGACCACGACGGGACTGATTTGGAACTTGAAGCCATGAAAGCGTATTTTGAACTGAACCCAGATATTAGAAAAATGCTTGTGAAACACTTCAAAGAACGGCTTACCACTGTCTGTAATAAATCTGTGGAACCAATCACGGCCATAGAGAAACCTGCTGAATTAGTCGCAACCGTAGAGGAACCTACAGAATCAACAATAACTGTGGAAGAGGCAGCCTTCAAGAATTGCTCCTCTCTGCGCAGCTTTAATTAAGGAACTGCAACAATATTATGATGAAGATAACTATTATGCTTTTATGGACTTACTGGAAGTGGTAGAGGCAATGACGAAAAATCTTTACAGCGAAGGAAGAATTACCCATGAGCAGCTTAACGCCATATTCCAAAAATATGGCAAAAACAATTGGAATTGGATATCAAAATTTTGAACAGCTCATCCAGAACGATTGCTTTTATGTTGACAAAACAGGCTTTATTAAAAAATAGTGGGAGAACAAGGATATAGTGACGTTAATTACCCGACCAAGAAGGTTTGGAAAAACACTGGCTATGAGTATGACCTTGTACTAACCAACAAGGAAGTCAGGCTAATGTTCCAGCAGATGGTAAAAAGCTGGTTTTCAGGTATTAAAATATCTTATAATGAATTTATCAAAGCGCTGCTGGCAGGAAATTTTATGAGAAAAAAAGAAACAAATACGAATCAGCAACTTACACGGGTTGCATTATATATTCGTGTATCAGGTGAAGAACAAAAGATAAAAGGATTAAGTCTTGAAGCTCAACAGGAACGTCTTGAACAATATGCCAAGGAACGTGCCTGGTTAATTGTAGGCGTATATATTGACGCTGCCAAAACTGCAAGGAAGAATATGCACAAGCGAACTGAATTTCAACGTATGATTGAGGCTGTCAAGCATGATGAAATAATTGAAGAATACAGAAAAGATTATCAAATTTACACATCAACATTAAATCAACTGCAGGAACCTGTGGACGAAAAACCACCAAATTTCTCCGCTGTTGAAGTTCTACCACAGAACAATTTCAAAGAACTTTATGAAATGCTAACCCATGAATATAAGTGTGCGCTCTGGCGGTCCGCAATAAAAGAAATCCGGATTGACAGAGAAAACAAAATCACGGGTATTTCTTTCGGATAGTATTGTACTAATATAACACTGCCTGTCTTTTGTTGTATAAATATTACCATTCTTATATAGCTCTTCGCCAAAAGTTATAACGGATTCTGTACCATCTGTATAACAGAAAGTAAGATGAGCCAAACCTATAAGCAGCTCAAACTCGTCAGTATACTTTTTTTATTTTATATGGAAACAACTTTGCATTTCCATAACGCAGCTCTTACAGAGCGGCTTCCGTCTGTTTATTATGCTGTATTCCAAAGTATATCAAAAAAATATCTCCTCTTCAATCAAAAATCGCCTATAACCAACGAAATTCATTTCTCCCCTTGATTCTTTTCATTTTTTGATTTATTATTTAAGAAACAATACAATCAATGAATCTTGGAGGTCCCTAATGGAAGGTGAAAAAAGAAGAGAAGAAATCATATCCTGTCTGACTAAATCGACTCAGCCTATATCCGGCACAGAGCTTGCGAAAAACTTTCATGTGAGTCGTCAGGTTATCGTTCAGGACATAGCGCTTTTACGCGCCACAAATAAAAATATATTAAGCACCAATCGAGGATACATACTTTACAATCCCAAAAATCCTCCCTCCGGCGCAAAAAGAATCCTCCCTGTTTTCCACACTTCAGACAGAATCAGAGAAGAGTTATACACCATTGTCGACTATGGCGGCAAAGTATTGGATGTTGTGGTAGAGCATGAGGTCTATGGCCAGATTACCGCGGATTTATTTTTAAAAAATCGTGGAGATGTAGATGATTTTATGGAAAAACTGTTAAAAAACAATTCCAATCCCCTGAATATTCTGACAAACGGCGAGCACTACCACACAATAGAAGCTGAATCGGAAGAAATCCTTGACATGATAGAGGAAAAGCTTTCACAAAGGGGCTTTCTGGTGATTATTGATAAACAGCCCAGTCAATCCCCGGATAAAGCTCTCCTGTTCGAATAAAATATTCTACCGCTTTTATACCCAGATCAATATCCTGAATCGCAAAGCACTTTTCTATTGGTGACTGTCCTCCGCTTGTAAGCGGCGTCCACTTCTCTGTATCAGAGAAATCAGCATTATATGTATCAGGAAAATCAGCATTGTAACTACAATACTCATCTTCGGACGTATAGGCAAGCGACAGCCACTCCCCGTCACACACCACTTCCAACCAGTCATCTTCACCATAGGAATCCAGAGATAAATAAATCTCTATTCCCTCCGATATTTCTTTTAATATTCTGGAAATAACCTCTTCTGTAATTTCATCTTCCTCATACTCTTCACCATTAGGATAATATAAAATATGCTTCAATTTTATTTCCTGATGGTCAAATTCAGGAATTGTATCTTTTTTTGGAATAATTTCAAATGACATGTTTTTCCTCCTGATTTCTATAAAAAATATAACAGCATTTTATCATATGCATTATGGAAAAACAATTATAATTTGCCATATTTTCCTGTTTATATTTTGTTTGTACTTTGGTCTATACTTTCCATATCTATATTTTCACATTTACATATCTGTTTTGCCACAGAATGAAAAGTTTCTAAAAAAATCGTAAAATTTAGTTGCAAATCCTTTTTTATTGTGCTAAACTACTCCCTGCATGACAATACATCTGTCTTGTCAGAATGTATGTTTTACAATATTTATCATATCAATGATAGAAAAGAGGATTTAAAATGGATAAACTAAAAGCCTTTCTAAAGAAAAAAGATATCGAATTATCTGCCAGAAGATATGGCATCGATGCATTGGGAGCCATGGCACAGGGATTATTTGCTTCACTTTTAATTGGAACTATTATTTCCACTATTGGCGAACAGGCGGGACTGGAGTTTTTAATAAAAATTGGTACATATGCCAAGGCTGCCACCGGACCTGCTATGGCAATTGCGATTGGATATGCACTGCATTGTCCCGCGCTTGTTTTATTTTCACTGGCTGCTGTCGGAGCTGCCACCAATGAACTTGGAGGGGCAGGAGGACCTCTGGCGGTACTGATTGTTACCATATTTGCGGCTGAATTTGGCAAAGCTGTATCAAAAGAGACAAAGATTGACATTATTGTAACGCCATTTGTAACTATTATATCAGGTATTTTTCTTGCCATGTGGTGGGCACCTGCTATCGGTACTGCTGCCAGCGCTGTCGGCCGCGCTATTATGTGGGCAACCGAGCTTCAGCCGTTCTTTATGGGTATGATTGTATCTGTTATTGTGGGAATTGCACTCACTCTTCCTATCAGCAGCGCCGCTATCTGTGCCGCGTTAAGCCTGACAGGTCTTGCCGGAGGGGCTGCTCTTGCCGGATGCTGCGCACAGATGGTAGGTTTTGCTGTTCTGTCCTTCCGTGAAAACAAATGGGGCGGATTATTTGCTCAGGGAATAGGAACAAGCATGTTGCAGATGGGAAATATTGTAAAAAATCCACGCATCTGGCTTCCGGCTATTCTTGCATCTGCCGTTATTGGTCCTGTTTCCACCTGCATTTTCAAATTGCAGATGAATGGTGCCGCAGTTGCTTCTGGTATGGGTACCTGTGGACTGGTCGGACAAATTGGTGTATATACCGGTTGGGCAAATGATGTAGCCTCTGGTATAAAATCTGCGATTACAGCCTTTGACTGGATTGGTATGCTGCTTGTCTGCTTTATTCTTCCAGCAGTGCTGACATGGCTGTTTGGATTATTTTTCAGAAAAATTGGATGGATTAAAGAAAATGATTTAAAGCTTGATTTATAAATAATCTGCTGTTTTAGATATTTTAAAAAATGGTTGTCATCTTATATAAATGTATGGTATAATTCTCCTCTTACCGCCCCTACACTGGCAACGGAAAGGGGGTGTGCCGCTTTGGATGCATTATCCTCATTTATTTTTTCCGTATTGGCAAGTATAATTGCTTACTACATATGCAAGTGGTTAGACGGAGAAAAATAAGACGGTAACCTAGCCCAAATGGTTGACTTCACCAAAAAAGAAGAAGAATCCCTGAATGTACTGACACTACATTCAGGGATTCGCTTTTTGTGTCGCTTTGGATGCATCTTGTTTTTCTCCAACTAATATTTTATCATACATATTCTAAAATTACAATATTCATTTTATAATTTTCAAAATAATTTTTTTCCCTATTTACAATTCCCTTAAAAACAGTTACAATACATTTCTTGGGTACAAATATTCTAAATACTATTTTATGATAGAAAGGACCAAAACCATGTCAAAAGATACTACCAAAAGCATGACCGAAGGCCGTCCCTTTGGATTGATTCTGAGCTTTGCCTTTCCGGTTTTCCTCGGCATGCTCTTTCAGCAGCTTTACAGTATGATAGATACCATGATTGTAGGAAAATTTTTAGGTGAAGATGCCCTAGGCGCAGTGGGAGCTACCGGTTCCTTAAACTTTTTAATTATCGGCTTTTGTATGGGCGTCTGCAACGGCTTTTCCATACCGGTTGCCCACCAGTTCGGCGCAAAAAAAGAATCCAATTTAAGGCGTGTCGTTGCCAACAGCATCTGGCTCTGCATTATTTTTTCTGTAATAATGACAATTATAACAGTTGTGTTCTGCCGAAATATTCTTTCTTTTATGAACACTCCTGCAGAGCTGATTGACGATTCATATAAATACATAGTCGTTATTTTTGCCGGAATTCCTGTTGTTTATCTCTACAACATGACAGCCGGAATTATCCGCTCTCTTGGAGACAGCAAAACACCTGTTTATTTTCTGGCGCTTGCCTCTGTAATTAATATTGTGTTGGATATTGCATTTATCTGTATTTTTCACACAGGCGTAGAAGGAGCTTCCTATGCAACTGTTATCTCACAGGCTGTTTCAGGAATCTGCTGTCTGATTTACATGAAGAAAAAATTTCCTATACTCAAAATTTCCAGAGAAGAGCTGTCTTTTAATAAAAACTGGGCGCTCAGCTTATGTGGTATGGGAATACCAATGGGACTGCAATATTCTGTAACTGCTATCGGAAGTGTCACCTTACAGACTGCTGTTAACAGTCTTGGGAAATCTTATGTAACTGCTGTCGCCGCTGCTAAAAAGCTCAGTATTATATTCTGCTGTCCATATGATGCTCTTGGAACTACAATGGCCACCTATGCCGGACAGAATATTGGCGCAGGAAAAACAGAAAGAGTTGGTCCGGGAGTAAAAACAGCCTTTCAAATTGCCCTTGTTTACTCCGTTTTTATCTTTATTGTACTGAATCTGTTTTCTTCCAAGCTCTTACTGCTATTTGTAAGCGCTGAAAGTACAAAGATTATAAAAGATGCAGGTCTGTACATTCTGTTTGGAAGTGCTGCATATATATTGCTGTCTCTGGTAAATATTGTACGATTCACCATTCAGGGACTTGGCTTCGGAAAATTTGCCATACTTTCAGGTTTTCTTGAAATGGTTGCAAGAACCGTAGCTTCCTTTGGACTTGTTCCGTTTCTGGGATATATCGGTGTCTGTCTTGCGGACCCCCTTGCATGGCTGTTTGCAGACTGCTTTCTTATTCCTGCATATTTCAGATGTATCCGAATCTGCAAAAAACGGCTGGAGGAAGCTTGAAAAATTATTCATACTTAACCCTTTGTAGCAAGAAATCCCCCGCTTCTAAAGTGGGAGATTTTCTGCTTTTTTTGTAAATCTTTGTTATATTCCCTTTGTCTGTTTTTCAGATTTCATGTTTGCAATTAAACTTCTTCATCTATCTTTATTCCCTTTAAATCGGCCTCCAGAATCTTCATGTTGTTCTTAATATCAGCAAGTCCTTTCTGAACCTCCTCTGGATTTTTATAACCTTTGGCAATATCTATCATATCATCCATATCTATTTCCGGCTCATTGTTTCGCTTAACTTCCCTCTTTGCATCTTCCATAGCCTCCTTTGTTCCTTCAATTAACGCTTCTTGAATGGCTATCTTTTCTCTCAAATCCTCTAACTTTTCTTCCTTCTCCTTGTTCTCTTCCTTCTTTTCTTCTGTTTTTTCTTTTTCCTCCTCTGCTTTTTTATCCATTTCTTCTCTTGCCTCATCAACCATCATACCCACAATCTCTTTGCTGGCAGCCTTCATAATTTTATCTGCAGCCTTCTGTGCATCCACCATGGGATGAGTTTTCAACCGCTCAATCATAATAGCCCTCATATCCCCCGCATCATCTTTCATACCGGCATCCGCTTCCTCTACTTCTTTTCTGAACTTTGCGGACACATCATTATATTCCAGCATTCTCTGCTGATATTCTGTCAAAGGTTTTTTATCAATCTCCTTTAATTTTTCCTTTTCTGCTTCAGTGAGCGGTGGTCCAAATCCATTATTTACATCCTGTCTTCTTTCCAAAAGCTCCAAATCCTTCTGCTCTTCGGAATCATCCGTAACCCCGTATGCTTCCTTCAGTTCTTCTCTATTGCTGTTAATATCATTCAACTCTTTTTGAGCGCTGCCCTTCTGCTCCTTCATTCTCTCATAGTGGTATTTTCTCTCATTTACAGATTCGTCAATCTTCTGTTCATTTGCCCATGCATCCTGAATCAGTTTCATTGCCTGTTTCTTTGCTTCTTTTCGCTTCTTTTCAATTGGACTTTCCATCAGGTTTAAATCCCCTGCAAATATGCTGTCACTCTTTTTTACGCCCTCCGCTTTTTCCTGCTTGTTTGTCTTTGTTTCTTCTTTTTCCGCAGCATTCATACCATAATTTTCATAATTATTTTCTTTTTGTATTATTAACGACATACATTTTTCCTCCTTCTGCATATTCGATGCCACATCATATCTTATGATTATACTTTACGATAATAACTTATAACAATTTTTATCACAATACTTTATGGTTATAATCTTATCATCTATAACCTTATAAACCACAATCTACTAAATCATGATGCTATGATACAATCTTATTGTTTATATCGGCATTGAAACTGCATTTATAAAGACGAAACTTGTACCGTTCATTACAGTTATTTGCGCATTTTACACATAACTTTACAAAAAATCACAGCCGTTACCGTACTGGCCAGAGTCGCTATAATCGCAGGAACTGTCACTGCAGACGGGCTTACACTTCCATACTGGCTTCTGTATGCTACCATATTAATGGGAATCAACTGCAAGGAAGACACATTAATTACAAGAAATGTACACATTTCCCTGCTTGCTCTTGATACTTTTCCACATTTTCCACTGTCACACAGCTTTTTTTCCTCCAACTCTGACAGATGCTGCATAGCTTTAATTCCCGACGGCGTGGCTGCGCCGGACAATCCAAACAGATTTGCCACAAAATTGATGGAAATATATTCAAATGCCTTATGATGAACAGGAATATCCGGAAATAAAAATCTGATAAATGGCTGCATAAGCCTTGTGACAGCCCGCAGCAGTCCAGACCTGCCTGCTATTTCCATAAGTCCGCACCAAAGACCTAATACTCCCGCCATAGTAATTGCCAGAGATACCGCCTCTGCTGCACCTTCCATAATTGCCTCTCCCACAGATGCCGTATTTCCTGTCACGATTCCATACGCCGTACCCGCTGTAATCATAATTCCCCAAATCCAGTTCAGCATCCCAATCCTCACATACAGAAAAATAACTTCCATTTATCTTATGTTTCTTTTTACAATTTATACCTTTAAAATCCCTCATATACCTCAGATGCTTTGAGCACATTTCCTGATAAATCCACAATCAAATCTTCATACTCCTGCCTTCTTTTAAACCATACATAATTATTTTTAACCTGACAGAAATTATCTGTAAAATAAATATAGTCACAGCTTTCCTCTGTCAGATAGAAAGGAAGTACCCTTTCAAATTGAATGGCATGATATCGGGAATATCCAAAGCAGTTTATAATTCTTGATACTTTCACATTAATTTTTCTCATAACCTCCATTGTCTGTACGAGTCCTGAAAAATTAATTACCACATAATTTTTGCTGAGCTGATTTTTATCTATCTGCTTTTGAAACAACTCCTCTATTTCATGAAATTCTTTATCTATATTTTCTCTCTCTGTTTTGCATTTTAAATCGATTCTGTTTTCGTACTCGCTTTCCCCTTTGTCTTTTGCCATATAATAGGCTCTTGCCCGATGGTTATAAAAATTTTTATATCCTCTTTTTGTAATTCTCATCGTAATTTCCTTCCCCATATATTCACAGGGAAGCAGCTCGTTAAAGCCCTTCAATTCTTCAAATGCAAACCGGTTAATTGCCAGAATCGAGCTTACCAGAGCACTTCTCTCAAAGGACTGATTTACGATAGTTTCCTCCATATTTCTGTTTTTCAGCGCATGGCCTGTACAACTTTCCGAAAATACATAGCCTGTACTTTGCACAAACGGTGAACCAAACCGGATAATCATAGGCTGTACTGCCAGCACATCTTCCTCCACCAGTGAATATACCATTTCATCCAGACACTGCTCTCTTAATGCAATACTCGTATCCAAGAAAATCAAAATATCCGTATGTGCCAGCTCTGATGCAAAGTTATAAACTTTTCCACGATTACTGATATCCTCTGTTTCATAAAATAAAATTTCCTGATTTTCCAGACATTCTCCTATAATACCTTTAAAATATCTCTTTTCATTTTTCTGATAAGAAAGAATTAATTCATAATTCTCAATTCCCTGATATTTTGACAACATATACAGAAAATTTTTTATTGCCATTCCTTCCAAATCCAAAATAATAATAATGCTCCCTTTCTTTTTCACTGTCGTTTTTCTCCTTCTGTTTTTATAATAAGTAGGCGTTTGTGAAACGCCACAAGCCGCATAAATACGGCATTTTTTTGTTGCTAAAAATAAAAATCTCCTCACGGTTTGTGGTATAATGG
>CAJTOU010000059.1:9754-18014 GCA_910577835.1 uncultured Lachnospiraceae bacterium
TAAACCACTTCAAAGATTGTTTCTGTGTCGCTAATCGTAAAACTACCAACGAGAGAACAATTCACGCTGATTTACTTTTAGCAGGTATATCTCAGTTATTAACTGTAATTGTAGCAGATAAAATCAATCAGCGTCAACACATCAGAAGTTTAAAATCTTTCATAGCTTAGGGCTTACCAACTCCATAAAGCCAGAGGCTTAATAAAGTGCACCTAAAATGTACGATTATCCACTTTTCATTCCAGAATTCGTACCTTGTACGAATTCGTCCTTGTTTTTAATCAAGATTGTGAACGAGCTTAACGAGTTTCGCAATTACCTATTATAAGAATCAAAAACAGGTATTTGTTTTTTGATTTCAAATACCTGTTTTATTGTCAGACATCAATTATCATATTTAACCGTCTTTGTCTCAAGGAAAATATTGCTTCCTGCCGGACTGTTTTTCGCAAAACCCTGTGATACTATGGAGTATAAGGAAACCGCATATTCTCCATCTGTAATTGTCGGATCATAGGTAAAGCTTGCGCTTGTTGCAGTCGTTTGATTTGTCATCTCCTTAGACTTACGCACCTCACCAAAAGATGTTTTATATCTAAAAAATTCTGTCAATCCCAGACAAAAGCTGCTTGGACTTGCGTTTATTACCCCTTTTATTCTTGCGGTTACTGTTCCATTTTTAACAGATTGCGAAATTAATACAGGATTGCTCACCGTAAATGTCGCTGCAAATGCGCTAAAGCTTTGATTAACGGAAAAAACTGCCACAAGACTGGCAGCAGCCAGCTTTTTTCCAATTTTCATAACCTTTTACCTCCTTTTTGTTATAACATAAATAATATTTTTTTATATTTACTTATTATTATTTTATAAATATTATAATCTATTAATCTTTTATTGTCAATTATTTTCCAATTTCTAGCTTTCCTATTCCCAATAACTCCATTTTTCCCCAAAATCTGATTGAAATTTACCCCAATCTATTGTAAAATAAAAAGATAACTTTTACAATTTAAAAAACGGAGGTAATATATGGAAAAAAATTCAACCCAAAACGGCGGGTGGCGTACAAACAAATGGATTCGTGCCGCTATTCCTGCACTTCTGCTTCATTGCAGCATCGGTACTGTTTACTGCTGGTCAATCTTCAGTCAGGAAATTGCTGATTATATCGGCTTTTCCAAAGGAGCGACAGAATGGGCTTTCAGCTTCGCCATATTTTTCCTTGGAATGTCCGCAGCATTTCTTGGAAACATTGTCGAAAAAGATATTCACAAATCTTCTCTGATTGCAACCATCTGTTTTGCAGCGGGCATGGCAGGAACCGGCTTCTTTATTTACTATGGCGGAGCACATCGTGGAAGCGTTCTTGCCCTGATTGGCATTTACATATGCTATGGCTTGATTATGGGAATTGGTCTGGGAACCGGATATCTGTCGCCAGTCAAAACATTAATGCTGTGGTTTAAAGACAGAAAAGGGTTGGCAACCGGACTGGCTGTTGCGGGCTTTGGTGCCGCAAAGGCAATCGCTAGCCCAATTATGCAAGCAATGCTTGACAGTCTTGGAAATGGCGGCATCTACAAGATGTTCTGGATTCTGGCTGTTGTTTACTTTATTATGATGTTTCTTGGACATCTTCTGTTAAAGAAACCTGATGACTGGCATGAACCACAGACAAAGGAAGCCGGACAAAGTATTATGTCCGTGATTAAAAGCCGGCCTATGGCAAATTATATCGGTATCTGGCTGATGTTCTACATTAATATCACCTGTGGACTGGCTCTGATTTCTCAGGAAAAGATGATTGTGAAATGTATCGGATTGGCCAGTTTTGCAGGTATTATCTCCACAGTATCCGCAATATTTAATGCTGGCGGCAGACTTGGATTTTCTGCATGGGCAGATACCATGAAAGACAGAAATACCATTTATAAAATTATCTTTGTTCTGTCAATTGCATTTACAGCTCTGGTCATGTTAACCGGCGGTATTAAAAACGGAGAAGGAAGCACTCTTTTAATTATCCTTGTTCTAGGACTGATTTTTGTAGTAAACGCAGGCTATGGCGGAGGCTTTTCCAATGTACCGACGCTGCTCTCCGACCACTACGGTATGGGAAATATCAGCGCAATACATGGTATTACATTATCCGCATGGGCATTTGCCGGCCTGACCGGAAATCAGATGGCTACATGGATTGTAAACCATTTTGGAGAATCCAAGGTGATTGAACATGCACTTTCTGATGGAAGCGTTGAATTAATTACAGTAAATCCTACCGGATATCAATGTGTATTGTATGCAACAATTGTGTTATATATTATTGCACTGCTGCTTTCACTGTTTTTGGTAAGGCCATCAGGAAAGGCAGAAAAACAAGCCTGAAAATAACTTTATTAATGTTATGGATTTAACAATAGAACGGGAATACACTACAAAGTGATTTCCTGTAAAACGAGACAAAAGAGGCTGTCGCACTGAAAAATGTCACTACAAACTATTGCAGACCATGGTAATTGCTATATTTTGTATGTTTGATATTTCATGCGACAGCCTCTTTCTGTTTTCTAAAAAATTACTCCATATTTTCTATGATACAGTTCTTACAAAACAGTTCAAATACTCTTTTACCTGTTTTACATTTTCATATATCCAAATTCAACCCATAAATATTAACTTTGATTTTATCTTCAAAGTATGTAACAGAGATAAATTTCTCTTAACTTGGAATATCGCAGCTCAGCCCGCTGTGATAAGAAGCTCTCCCTATCCTCCCCAAAAGCATATGATAGGCCGTTTCATCCCCCTTAAATTCATACAGATAATCTTCCAGCAAATGTGTTGCAACCAGAAACTGAGCCCCTGCCTTTTCCATCATCTCCGGTACAGAAGCATCTGAACACTTCTCCGGCTTCCACGGATTACGCCACATGTCATGCCGCAAATTCAACGGGTCCTCACTGATTTCCTTATCCACTCCCGGAATCAGTAAAGCGAGATACGCCTGCCCTATAAAATACTCCTCCACTGTTTCCACTGCTGTCTTTATTCCGTTTGAACACATTTTAAAAAATCTCTGTTCCTTCTGAATCGAGATAATCGCAAGTCGAATTCCTCTTAAAGTAATTCTTGAATCTGTATAAGTGTTATGAATCGCATAATAAAGCATGTTGCATACTCTTTCTCTGTCCTGTCCGTCTATTTTTATCTGACTTACCTTTAAAAACTCATAAGGTGTAGTATTTCTCATAGTTCTTAAAAGTGCCACATCAATATCATTTTCATATTGATAATGCTTCTCCAGATAATCCTTTTTCCTGTTCAGATAATTCGTTCTCCAGTAAACATAAGGATGACATTCTCTGTCCAGATAATAATGAGTGAGAAAACCGCATAAGTAGGCCAGTTCCACGCTGTTTCTTTTCTGGTCCAGCTTTTCTACATAATCAATCATGCTTCTTAAAAACAAATCCGTTTTTTGTGTATGCATGACAGAGCCTATATTTTTCCTCGGCGCAGCTACCTCTGTTGCATAATAAAAGAAAATATCGGGTCCTAACATTCCCAGAACATAAGCCCTCTTCCCCTTTTTGATTGCCGTCTTCACATTGGAATCCGGTATTTTTCTATACGCCTCCACCCCAAAAAGATAATGTGTATCATATCCCGGCATAATTATGTTCCCTTTCATTGGTAATATTTTATTTTCTATGACACAGTTTTTATAAAGCAGCTATTGTAAAACAACATGCAGGAAAGTTCCCACAGGCTCACGATGCCTGCAATTAATCTGTATTTGAACTCACTTTTTTCACTGCACATATCAGCGTGCTGCATCTTCATTATTTATGGTTACTTTTCCAAGCGTAATATTCTTCCATATTTTCTGATTGATTGAAACAGCATAGTCCTTTTTTATTTCCTCATATTTAGAGCCATCTACATCCAGCTCCTGTGCCGTATATCCCTCTGCCATCAAATTTTCTGCATATTTTCTGGAATAGGCAATCTTTGTAAGCACATTTACCATATCGCTCATCTGATAGTCAGTAATCTTCATCTGCCAGTCTGTCATTTTGCTGATTTCCTCCAGCGCCTTATCCCTGATTTCTTGGAGCTCCTCTTCTTTCAATGTATATCCTTCCTTTAATGCCTGTTGATAATAGACATTGTCTCTTGTACAGGCATCGATTACGGACTGCTTTATTCTGTTACGGAAATATTTCATATTTAAAGCTATGTTCCAGAAAGCATGAGGATTATCTTCATTGTAGATATTGGCAGCTTCATTATAATTGGTTTCGGCTACCAATATATAATAAGAAATTTCCTTCAGAGAAATATTTTCCTTTTCCACAGTAAGAACTGTATCATTGAGTGAATCCGCATAGGAAAATTCTTCTTTTGACAGAAGATTTACCGTAATTAATGCAAATGCCGCTATACAACTTATAATTACAATTGTACATATACTTACAATTATGTTTTTTATCCTTGGTTTAACCGTATCCTTTTCAATCATATTTTTTATCTTTGATGTAACAATATCCTTTTCAATCATTGTCAATTTCTCTGTATCCCTCTCCAACTACTTTATCTGCCAGCGTAATTATAATAAATGCGCTGTCATCTTCTTCCTTTATGACCTTTAAGGTCTGGGGAAGACGTCTTTTTCTGATAATACACATTATAACATTTTTTTCTCTCGATGTATAGCCTCCAGTTCCTTTTAAATATGTGACTCCTGTATCCAGTTCCTCCAGAAGCCTTTTGCTTATTTCTCTTGAGGAATCACTGATAATATATAACATTCTTGCATTCTGTCCTCCATATAAAATCCTGTCCAGAATCTGACCTGTAATTACCACACAGATAGCAGAATAAACTGCATTTTCAATATTTTTAAAAGCAAATGCAGATAAAAGAACCACAGCCATATCAACTGCGATAAATATTTTTCCTATCTCGAAATGTGGTATCTTCTTTCTTACCAGTTTTGCCACAATATCTGTTCCGCCTGAAGTTCCACCCTGACGGAAAATAATACCAAGACTGACGGCATCTAGTACTCCGCCACAGATTGCCCCAAGAAAAATATCATCTACGGGCTTTGGTATAGATTCAAAAATATTCACAAATACAGAATTTATAAAAATCGCAAAAATCGTGGTATACAGAAATTTTATGCCGAAATTTTTTATTCCCATAACCATCAACGGAATATTTAACACAAATATAATTGTTCCCGTTTTTATCCCTGTATAGGAATTAATAATAATCGCCAGTCCGGAGGCTCCTCCCGGAGCCAGTCTGTTTGGCTCTAAAATCACTGCAACAGAAAAAGCGTAAAGAATGGCACCAAAAAAAATAATTATATACTGAAAACCTGTTTTTCGCATAAAAAACCTCCAATAACTAATACTTTAATTATTGGAGATTTTTTGTTTATTTAAACATGAAAGTTTTCTTCTAGTGTATATCTGTTCTGTCTGTAAAAAATTTCAGCTTTTTATTTAGAAATCTCACTGACAGCCTCTGCCGCCTCAACATTATCCTTGTCAGAAATCTCATCTTCCAGTTCCTCTTCAAAGAATTCTTCATCAAAATCTTCATCTTCTGAAAACTCATCTTCTAAAAAATCTTCATCTTCCAGAACTTCTTCAGATATCTCTTCTCCTTCTGTCACAGCAGCTTCTTCACCTTCAGCTTCCTCTGTATTTTCCAGAATATCATCTTCATCGATTTTCATCTTCTGATTGTCTGTACTGAGTCTTACAGCGCGGTATCTTCTAAGACCTGTACCTGCTGGAATCAGTTTACCGATAATGACATTTTCCTTTAATCCAATCAGAGGGTCTACCTTTCCATTAATAGCAGCCTCTGTAAGAACCTTTGTTGTCTCCTGGAAGGATGCTGCTGAAAGGAATGAATTTGTTGCAAGGGATGCCTTTGTAATACCAAGCATAACCTGATTTCCGACTGCGGGCTCTTTTCCCTCCGCAATTAATCTTTCATTCATTTCATTGAAATCCAGAACATCCACAGAAGTTCCCGGCAGATAACCGGAATCACCGCCTTCATCTATCTTGATTTTCTTCAGCATCTGCCTTACAATCACTTCGATATGCTTATCATTAATTTCCACACCCTGCATACGGTATACATCCTGAACACCATGCAGCATATAATCCTGAACAGCACGCAATCCCTTGATTTTTAACAAATCATGTGGATTTACAGAACCTTCTGTAAGCGCATCGCCCGCTTCAAGGATATCACCGTCCTGAATCTTGATTCTTGAGCCGTATGGAATAAGATATGCCTTTTCTTCGTCTGTATCCAGACTTCTTACCACTACTTCTCTCTTCTTCTTTGTATCTGTCACCTCAGCTTTACCGCCAAATTCTGCGATAATTGCAAGTCCCTTCGGCTTTCTTGCCTCAAATAACTCCTCTACTCTAGGAAGACCCTGAGTAATATCGCCGCCGGCAACACCACCTGTATGGAAGGTTCTCATGGTAAGCTGTGTACCCGGCTCACCTATCGACTGCGCGGCAATAATACCAACTGCCTCGCCGACCTGTACTGCCTGACCGGTAGCCATATTTGCACCGTAACATTTTGCACAGATACCGATTTTTGATTTACAGGAAAGAATTGTTCTGATTTTTACTTTTTCTCTTTCTGTCTTTATCACTTCGGCTGCGCGCTTTGGCGTAATCATATGATTTGCCTTTACAATCACATTGCCGTCTGCATCCTCAATCGTTTCTGCCGCATATCTTCCGGTAATTCTCTCTTCCAGACTTTCCAGCACGCCGGAACCGTTTGTAAACTCGGAAACCTCCATAAACGGAATTTCTCTGTCCTCACAGCAGTCTACCTCACGAATAATCAATTCCTGCGCCACATCAACCAGACGTCTTGTCATATAACCAGAGTCGGCCGTACGGAGCGCGGTATCTGACAAACCCTTGCGGGCGCCGTGTGCGGAAATAAAATATTCCAGCACGTCAAGACCTTCACGGAAATTTGACTTGATTGGAAGCTCGATAGCACGCCCTGTGGTATCAGCCATAAGGCCTCTCATACCAGCAAGCTGTTTAATCTGTTTATCAGAACCACGGGCACCGGAATCCGCCATCATAAAAATATTGTTATATTTATCAAGACCGCCAAGAAGCGCATCTTTAATTTTATCATCTACTACCTGCCATACCTTGATTACTTCTTTATACCGCTCTTCATCGGTAATCAGACCACGACGGAAATTCTTTGTGATTTTGTCCACTTTCTTTTCCGCATCCTCAAGGTATTCCTGCTTCTGCGAAGGCACTGTCATATCGGAAATGGAAACTGTCATGGCAGCTCTTGTGGAATATTTATAACCCATTGCCTTAATATCATCAAGCACCTCTGCCGTCTTTGTAGCTCCATGTATATTAATAACCTTTTCAAGAATTTTCTTTAACTGCTTCTTGCCCACATGATAATCTACTTCCAGCTTTAAAATATCTTCTTCCTGTATTCTCTCTGTAAGACCAAGGTCCTGTGGAAGAATTTCATTAAAGATAAACCGTCCAAGCGTTGATTCTATAATTCCGGTAAATGCTTTTCCTTCTTCATTAAACTTTGTCACTCTGACACTGATTTTGGAATGAAGCGTAATCACGCCGTTTTCATAGGCAAGTATAGCCTCATTTATACTTTTAAAGGTTTTTCCTTCTCCCTTTGCACCCGGCCGTTCCTGTGTAAGATAATAAATACCAAGTACCATATCCTGAGATGGAACCGCAACGGGACCACCGTCAGAAGGCTTCAAAAGATTATTTGGTGAAAGCAGAAGGAACCGGCATTCCGCCTGTGCCTCGACTGAAAGCGGAAGATGAACCGCCATCTGGTCACCGTCAAAGTCAGCGTTAAACGCCGTACAAACCAGCGGATGCAGCTTAATCGCCTTACCCTCGACAAGAATCGGCTCAAATGCTTGAATTCCCAGTCTGTGAAGTGTCGGCGCACGGTTCAGCATAACCGGATGCTCTTTAATTACATCTTCCAGCACATCCCAGACCTCTGTCTGAAGTCTTTCCACCATTTTCTTGGCAGACTTGATATTATGTGCCGTTCCGTTGGTTACAAGCTCCTTCATAACAAAAGGCTTAAATAATTCAATTGCCATTTCCTTTGGAAGACCGCACTGATAAATTTTAAGCTCCGGTCCTACCACAATAACAGAACGCCCTGAATAATCCACACG
>CAJTOU010000060.1 GCA_910577835.1 uncultured Lachnospiraceae bacterium
CCTTGTTTTTAATCAAGATTGTGAACGAGCTTAACGAGTTTCGCAATTACCTATTTTAAATATAAAAAGCACTTACTTTTTTATCAGTAAATGCTTTCAAACAATCCATCTTTATTTTTAGTATTCCAAATCCACTTCATCAAATACTTCATCAAAAGTAATTTTTATATGTGGGAAATGCACAATTTTTAGTTTTTCTTTGTTATCTTCTGTTATTATGTCCCACAAATAATATTGTGGCTCTTTGTTTTCATCATAGTCAAGATTATAAACTTCTATCTGCTTTTTTTGCCAGTCAACAATCCAGTATTCATCAATTTCCTGTTGTCTATATAATTCCATTTTATCTCCACGGTCATATTTTTCTGTTGATGGGCTTAAAACCTCCATTACAAGACGTGGAATATCAAGAAATGTATTGCCTTTTCTTGTCTTAACACGACAGTTAATCGAAGCATCAGGAATAACTATCTTTTCTTCTCCATCCTTTGTCTTCCATTTATATTGTACATTATCAGAAAAAACGTAACAAGTACTACTTTTTAATTGTTTCCGTATAGCAGCTACAAAATTTACAATTACAGTTGAATGTTCTGGTCTGGCTCCTGCCATATCTAATATCTGCAAATCCATTTTCTCCGCCTCCTTCCTGTTAATATTCATATTATACCAAATCCTATAAGTTTTTCAAGGTATTTTTCACCGCTTATCCGCGGGAAGCCCTCTTATGGTCATGAACCATGCGCCACCTGAAAGTGGAGAGGGTAAAAATTTTATATTGTTCGCTTTTTATCTTATTTATGATTCCTTCCATTAATCCCTGTAATATGTCCAAACATGTAATTTTCCCAGTCCATATTTTTTCAGGTAAGTATTCAAACGCTTCATAAATTTCTTCCCCACTTCTTCCAGTCCGTCAATGATTATTTGTATATCGTTCTTATCCAGCTTTTTAAGGTCTGCACAGCTTGACCATCTGCCCGGCTCACACTCTGGATTATCACATATTCTGACAACACTATAACCCTTCAAAATACTCTTTTCCGGCTGCATTATGTAATGTGTCATTGTGTAACATTCTTTTCTATTTTCAAGACATTCTTTCAATGCTTCTATTTCATCGGTTATCTGCTCCATATTTTTATTAATAAAATAGTTCACATCTTCATTTGCCTTTTCCGCCAAGTCCTGCGCTTCTTCAAATTCTTCCTGTGTACATCTTCCATATTCCCCCATTCCAAAGCAGAAGTCTTTTTGAATTGCGGGCTTATCTATGTTGATGATGTTCCCATTTGACAACTCTACAACATAGGCACATTCTTTTCTTGCAAATTCTTGCATACGCTCGTCTTTCTTCCAGACTTCACTACAAATAACATTCATGTATTTTTCTTTCAGTTCTTTTTGATTTGCCATAATCTTCACCCTTTTACCTTTCTTTTATTTTTCTATCCTCTGGCTTCTTCCGGCAGATTTAGAACTGCTCTGCAGTGTATTACAGGGCAGTATTAAACCGCCATACACCCTCTCAGGCTACAAGATTCAAAATCTCGTTTCTTTTGGTTTTTATCATTCTTTTAGCGGTCTTGATGTCAATTTGTCCGCCTGTCATCTTGACTATAAGCTCTGAAACTGCTGCAAAAACGTTGTATTCGGCTTGATATGCTTTTTCAAAAGCCTTTTCTTTTTCTTCGCTCATTGGCTCCGCTTCATATTCCGCATCTGCCTTGTCTGCAATTTCCTCAAGCCTTGTTAATTCTTCCAATCTCTTTTTTAATTCATTCATCATTAAATTTACCTTTTAACCTTTCTTTGCCTTTGATTTCTCCACTCTGCGATTTATACGGGCTTGTGACCGCTTGAAAAGCGCTTGTCTGCTTCTTTTCAAGCTGCATTAAAGATTCTTGTCTTATAAAACTCTTAACCGCCGTTTTTGTGTACCGTGCCACTATCGGCAATACTGCCATCCCTTTTGGGTAAGTACATACACCATACACCTCCTTATATTTCTACACGGAGCCTGAAGTGGTGGGAACTATACGCAACCCTTCAATATGGAAAAGTGATTCACACTCTGGTTATCTAACCCTCTTCCAGTTTTACGCCTTGCGGATTTCTACATATAATTATTTCTATGTAAGCGGCTTAATCTATTTTTAAGCCGGTAAACGCCCAAACCGGAAATCGAATCCGGTGTGTGTTGCTTGCTCCTACTGGGCGGGAAATAGTTTTGTTTATGTTTTTATTATTTAATTTATTTTTTCATTAACTTTGTGAGCATATAATAACACACTTGTTTTTATATGTCAAGTGTGTTTTCTAAATTTCTTTATGAAATCATGAATTTATTTGTATTAAAAAAGGCACTGCCTATACAATGCCTTCCTAATACTCTCTGCCATCCGGAAATCGAAAACAAGAAATATAGTCACATCCCATCGCCTTTGCCATTTTTTCAAGTTCTTGTTTTGTAAATTTCCCCGTTTTCATTCTTTGTATCAATGATGATGGAGACATTTCAATTTTTTTACAAAATTCTTTTTGGCTTAATCCACTATGAATTAATGCTGTTTCTATTTGTTCCTGTATAGTAATTTCTTTCGCCTCCTTAAACTGCTACATCCTTAAATAAATCCGGTTCTGGTATAATCTCCCCGTCTTCTATAGCTGTTTCAATCCATAAGTCTTTTGCTATATCAATTTCTTTTAATGCTTCCTCTCTTGTTTCTCCATGAGCCATACATCCATGTAATTCGGGAATACTTGCTACATAAATTTTATCTTGTGGGTCATATTGTATAAATATAGAATATTCTGCCATTTTAAAACCTCCTTATTATAAACCATGTTTTATAATAATATTTCTTAATTGTCTGACCTGATAACCTTTAGCCTTTGAGCCTGCATTTTGTATAGTCATACGTTCATTTATTCCACTATGATAATATGACTTATGAGAGCCTTTTTGTCCTTTTACAGTAAAACCAAGATCGACTATTAAGTTGCGAAAATCATTAAAATTTATGCTATTATCAGATTTTCCACTTATTACATCATTATATATCTTTTGATTCACTTAATATTTTCCCTCCTGTCTTTCTTCATTATACCATACTTTGCATCTTTTTCAAGCCGTTTTTCTATCTGCCCTATGTACCGGATTGAAACTCAGTTAAAAATCCTCTGTTTCCCTTCCTATGTTAATACTAACAAATTCATTGCTGCCCATCTTTTGGCGCTTGTTAGTGATTTGCAATTCATTAAAACTGTATGTGCATCATGGTCGATTATCTCAAATTTTCCATCTGATGTTTCATTAATCCAATAGAAAACACTTTTTGATACTTCTAAAGCCCAACAAGTAGGATTGCCATTTTCTTCGTCACAATCATGGACTGCTTCCCATTTCTTTTTCATTGTCAAGACCTCCTTTAAATATCCCTTCATTATCTAATTGCATAATTTGGATCGTGAAATTTATCGTATAAGTTTTTGTCCGATTTTTTACTTTCTTCCAATTTTTCAAAAGTCACATCCGCTATACCGATAATGTTTATACCAAGATAAAATTCATTGCTTGATTTTAGAAAGCAATTCTGCAATTTCTTGCAAGTTATCAAACCGCTTGGACTCTAAAACATCACCATAATATAATCCGCCGTGAAAACTTTCTTTCCCTGTATAATATACAAGTCTATTTGTACCATTATCTCTACTGCATAATACATATAATTGTTTCATAATGTTTTTCTCCCTTCCTTAATCCTTTATGAATGTGCAAAAGCGAATCCTATTATAAATACTATCGTATGTATTAGCTCCTGATTTCTTTAACAGATTTAAGCCAATATATTCTGCCACATCCATTACTGTCTGCTTATCCTTTCCCGCTTCTATTGCGTTTAATGCGCCGGTCAAGATTCCCTGAATAATTTTCTTTTCCTCTGGTGTTGAACTTCTTGTTGTGTCCCTGCTGTTTCCATTTTCATATGTACGAATTGTAATTGTAGCACTTTCACAATCAGCATATTCTTTGATGTTTTCCGGCTGCTCAATCCAGATATTGATTGACTTGCCGTTCGCAAGGTTGACCTCTAATCTGTCACCTAAAATACAGATGTAATTGTAATACTCATTGTAATCTCTGTAAATATCATATCCGGCGCGCTCTGTCGCCTCATAATCTTTGATGAGGCTATCCTCATCAACCAATTTACACGCTTCAAGCCATGCCTGTTGAATATTTTTTACTTTCATTCTGTAATACCTCCATTAATTAAAATATTTTTGTGACAAAAACCTGTACTGCTTTTGAGACTACAGACTTATTACAACAAGTATTGTAATACTCCGATACAGGCAATAGAAAAGACAGCCTATGCTAAAGCTGCCTGCGGTTTTCCGCTTACTTCTGTACTTCCATATTTAAAGCGAATGTCATCCATTGTATAAGTTTTTCTGCTGCCTCTGCGATATTCTCCATTATGGAAGTACCACATGGACTTATTTTTACTCCATTTGTAGCCTGCTGCTTTTATCTCTGCCTTGTGTTGGTATGTATTCCCTGATACCCATATCCATGAACCACAGATTTCAATTTCTATTCCCTGCAGGTGGATGATTTTCTGTAAGGCTTCTCTGAGTGCTTTATCATCTTCAAAGTCATATGTACTTGACTTGTAGTCTGAGGTATCTGCTGCCTCTTTGCTGTTGTGTCTGTCTTTCAGTATCTTGAACAATGCCTCGTATTCGTTGTTGATTGTTTGGCTTGCTTCCTTCGTGCCTCCGTTGTCAGGGTGATGAAGCTTCAATAATCTTTTGTACTCTTTTCTTAACTGCTCTAATGAATTGATATTGTTGAAAAATTTGAATCTTGTCATAGTCTTTGACCTCTCTTTCTTCCTTGTTTAATAAAAAGGCTCACACCCTTTGACAAGTGCAAGCCCTGAAAATTCTGAAATTCTAAATATGTACTGATTACCCACAAATGTATTGAAAAGCTAGCTTTGCAAGCAGTTCATTGAAAGTTTTTCCTTCATATCTGATATTGCCTTCTCTGTCTTTATACTTAGCGATAGCAGTCTTCATAGTATAACCGCCAAAAGAAGTATTTCCTTTGCTGTCTTTATTGATATTGACATCTACGCCCCTAACAAAACACTCATGAAGCATCCCCATGTCGGTCTTGTTAAATTTGACATTGATTTTCTTTGTATATGTGTTCTGAGTTGAGATAGAGAACATCTTCTTAGTGGCAGCCTGTACCTGTTCCATGATTTTCTTTGCCGTCGATGTTTTCTGCTTATCGCTTTTTGTTTGGCATCGCTCCGTAGTTAAACACCGCGCTGGTTTCGTACCTTTAAATAACATATGAGTATTAGATGTTCTGCTTTTGGTGTCTGTCCGTCCTCTTTGTATAAAAAAATGACCTGTTACTTGATAGGTCAGAAAATCACAGCATATTCATTTTTCATACAGCTTTTATCAGTTCTCGGCTTCATTTTGAATTTTGTTCTATATGTTTCTTTATGTTGTGATGTGTGCCGTTCTTATAGTAAAAGTGACTTGTTACTTGACAAGTCGGAAAATTTTTCTATATATACTTATTATCCCGCTTTCTCTTGCAAGTCCTCGTTGCTTGCATTAGCGGTTTTGTTGATTCTCTTTCTATCTGTTTTCCTGCAGTTCCTATGTACTCTACATGGTTTTATATGCGTTTCATTCACCCTTTATTTATGGTAACACTCCCTGTTGTGTTATCAGTTACCTAATTGCTTGAGCGATGCAATTAGGAGGAAAGAATATTCCAGATAGATCAACGTCTGACATCCAATTTCAAATCAATGTCTATTTACTCTATTTATTCAACTTATTACCCTAGAAAGTGATATTATGCAACTTATAATCACATAGGCAGCTTTCACACTTGCAACTGGTAGATCTCATAAAGAAATAGTCTTTATCATTTACTTTATTCTGTATTTGTCATGGTTCAGTTGGGTAGATAAAATCTGATAAGCCGCAATTAAGAGCTTGAATAACCAATTAAGGTTATATGATAGATTTCTTTCTACATTTAAAAGGAATTTTTGTGCGAAAACACTTGAAAAATGAATAATGAAATGTTAGAATGTTTAGTACAATCACTTTCTAAGTGTTTGGGTGAAAAGTCGCTTCGTTGGTGTCCAGCCTGTCAGCGGCTTTTCTTATTTCCTTTTCCCTTTCGGTGATTATACTATATAATAGTTTTTAGATATTGTCAATATCTTTTTAATATATTTTTTATGTTTTTTATCTATTCTCTTTTGAATAAATCTGAAACATCACATTGTAGAGCCTCACATATTTTATCTATTGCCTCTAGTGGTACTCTTACAATACTATTATTATACATTTTATTTATTGTCATCGCCTGAATACCAGTCATTTCTGCTAATTCTTTTTGCGACAATTCATGTTCTGCTAATAATACACGCAAACGACATTTTATCATTTTATCACCGCCTTTTTATATGATAAATATATTATATCACATTTAAGTATAAATTTCTAGCACTTCATTATTCATTTTTCAAGGTTCGCGGGTAGAATTATCCCTGATAAAATCAATTAAGATTTCTTGGCTCCAATTAAGGAACTTTTATAGGGATATTCTGTTTTAAAGTTTTGGGATTTCACGCTTGACATAGCCTGAATAGATAAGTATAATAGAAAGTGCAATGGCTATATGCTTTTGTGATGTGGAAAAGCGGTGATTACTTTGGTAGAGTGGAAACCGCTTTTCTTGTTTCCCTTAACTTGATTATAGGATATCACAGTTAAAGGAATTTATAAATCGTTTTTTGATTATTTTTTTAATCCTTTTTCGAGATAGTAATTGTAGCTTGTAACCCAATCATTTTTAATATTTTATTAGCATCGTCTAAGGACATATTATTTTTATGTATATATCTTCTTAAATTTTGGCTTTTTATTCCTAATTGTTCAGATATATATCTTTTTATATCCAGATTTTTCAATGGCATTTTCAATTTCTTGAGCAATTTCTTGATTAGTTCTTATTTCCATGTATTCACCATCCTTAATATATTATTATTTGTATTATATCAGATTTTGACTCGCATTTCTACTACAATATATTCTTCTTTATTTAAAAACGAAAAATATGTTAAAATAACTTGACAAATATACTATAATAGTATATTATAAATAATACACTATTATATTGTTTTGATAGTAATAACATTGATCTTCAAAAGTACTTAGTATTTGCTAGGTGCTTTTGTTTTTATGTAAACCAATACTTTCTAGCATACTTATCTATTCAGTTGTCAAGGTTCATCCACTGGGCAGATAAAATCCGGCAAGCTACAATTAAGAGCTTGAATAACCAATTAAGGTTATATAATAGATTTCTTTCTACTTTTAAAAAGGAATTTTTCGATTGAACAATCTATAAGAATATGATATAATTAGATTGTCATTCAATCGTTTTTTAGCGTTTGGCGGTTGTGAGTAGCGGTTTTCAACTTTCCTAGGGTCTGAACCGCTATTCTTTTATTTTTCACTCTGAATTACCTTGTAAGAAATTGATTTCTCAATTCGGATATTCCCCTCAACAAAGCCTTGCATTAATGTTTCTATAACTTCGTTTTGTTTATACCCTTGTTTCTTACATTCTGCTTTAAAAGCATCCTGTAAAGGTTTGTCTATCAGAGTGGCAAATGTTTGTCTTGCCATTCGCTTTCCTCCTTACAGTTATTATCTTACCACCAAAAATCTAATTTTTCAATTAGTTTTTTTATAATTTTAAAAATATTTTTTAGTAAGATTTTCTGAATTAAAAAGGGTGTAAAGCCTTGATAATTCAATAGACTTTACACCTTTACTGTGATTACTATGTAATTTTAAATATTATGCTGTATGTACTGCTTTATCGGCTTTATGCTCATCTAAGATACCGTGCACTCTTTCAACTTCATCAAGAATGAAATCTGCGTCACGCTGTAAACGTCTTAAATCAGCCTTAACATCAACAATGTCTTTTTCAAGTACTGTTATTTTTTCATCAAGAGCGTTTACCTTTTCATTAATCCCAGTTACTTTTTCAAGTAATAAATCAAGTTTTTCACTATCTGTCATATTATATCACTCCTTTGTTGTGATGTATTATTACTATGTTATTTTAAGATAAGTATATCACAACTCAGATGTAAAGTCTATTCAATTATCAAGGAGCACTCTTTTATTTGCTAGTTACTGTCAGCTTTAAGATTCTTTATGCCCTACCACCTGCCGCCATCGGAGTTTGCCGCGCCTTAGCCGTTCGCTTGGGCAGTGGGTTCTTTTCTCTTCCGAGCTTGTCTGTATTATAGCATAACAATTTGTTTTTTTGTAAAGTATTTTTGTTTATTTTTTTAAAGTTTAATAATTTATATTGTTTTATTATAATTGTCAGACAATTCAAAGAGATTGACAGATAAGCAAAAGGAATATAGAATATATGTATTAATGTAACATTAACAGAGCAAAGAAAGGATTATTATATATGGAGTATACAGACAATAATGGATTAAAGGACTATATAAATAGTATTATAGAGGCAAGTGGACTAAAAAAGCGCTATATTGCAGATAAAATGGGCCTTAATAACCCACAACAACTAAATAACATACTTAATAAAGCTAATATTAATAATGCAGATATAAAGAGGATTTGCGATGCTATGGGATATAAATTGCACATAGACATACAACCAAAATAGATAAAAAGGATAGTATAAAATATGGCGTATAATGCAAAGGGACAAAAAAATACAACGCTAAAAGTATTAATTTAGCAGTATCTTATAAACCACCAGAAAGACAAGACGGGCAAAGGATAAAGGCATATTTGGAGCAAACGGGACAAAGTGCAAATAGCTACATTAAGGCATTAATAAAGGCGGATTTAGATAATAAGGGGTTTGTATTACCAGATGGAGCAGATACATATGCAAAAGATACAGACAGTATAGAGGATATAGACGCGTATAAAATATATGTATATCTATATTTTGGGCGTGCTGTGTGGCTCTTGCTGCTACGCCTGTTAATGCTTGCTAGTGCTTTGCTTAGCTCTATGTTACCAGATACGCAACAGGCAGCAGGCGACGCGGACCAAAGATAATAATGCAGGTATTTAATGCCTTATTTGGATTTGTTACATTTATTGCATAAAATAGGGGTGTTTTGGGCTTGTTTTGTGTGGATGGTATAAAGTATAGGCAAAGGGATTTTAAAGCAAAATAGGGGCGTTTTTAGTTGATTTATGCCTTGTTTTGGGTATAGTCTATATGTATGCAAGGGAATTGTATTTGTATAAAGATATTGTGTCTTTTGTGTGCAGACAAATCGTTACTAGTGTACGCTATTAACGGACATATTAGATATGTTTGTCGTGTATTTATATAACGGACATTTTACTACTTATATCTTTGTACAAAAGACATAAGTCGAACATATCAGCATAACATCAAAGTAATATAAATATATATAACAAGTATATGTATATAAATAATACTGTCAAGTATAATCACTTGACATAAAAGCAGAGCATACCAGACGGGCAGACACTACCGGAAAAGTCGCATTTATGTGCAATTCATTACTTTTCATACTGTAATAGTGCAGTATTATGGTGTCTTTGTTATGGGGGTATGTTTACATTTTAAAACAAAGATACTGTTCTTTTGTAGTGGTCATCTATTCCATCCACATACCAACTTTAAATATTCAAATCATTTTAAAAATTATTTTATAATTGTATTAAATTTACATACAATTTTCAAAAATACTCTAAAGATATTCGGTAACTGGTTCGGGACTACCCTCCAAATCACCAGTAAAAATCAGCACTTTTTAAATTATCTGACAATTTAACCAAACCCCAAAACTACCAAAATCCAGCCCTTGACCTCCTTAAAAGCCTGAAAAATCAATCTTTTACCGAACTCCCGAAAAACTCATTTGCAATAAAGAAAAAACACTGATTTCTAACCTAAAAATCTATGCCAAAAACCCGAAAATCACCAGCAAAATCAATACTTTTGGTACTTCTATACCTTTTTCAAAAACCCTTCTCCCCGAACCCCTCCTCAAAATATCAAGCAAAAACCTTATATTATCAAGGGAAATTAACATACTGGTCTTATTTTTATGCCCAGAATTGAAAAATTTTCTCATATTTTTCTACCATCATAAATAACAAAAAAAGAAACATATTGAATGTTTTTACTCAATATGTCTCATTTAAGTATTTGTCTAGTCCTTTATTACTATGTCTTGAACCAAATATTGTTTAGCTACTTTAACTGCATAATCTCAGCCTCAAGTTTTTTCAATTCATCAAGCGACAAAGCAGGAACACACTCCGCAATCTCATCAAGTGGCATCTTACCTTTTTTAATCATTCTTTTGGCTGTTTCTGTGGCCTCTCTATGCACAGTACTATCTTCAATATCCTTTGTATAGGCCCTTAAAATCTGGTCGTCATCAAATAATGTCATCATAATATCTACAACCTCCTGTTCTTTGCTCTCAAGATACTCTTTCAAAACATTCCTGTCTTTACAGATACGGATTGTTTCTGTTACTGCTTTTTTCGTGCTTCCATACAATTTTCTCTGTTCATTATACACTTTGCAGAAAATTATATACTGTCCAATAATATCTTTCTCATTCTCCTGATACAAAACTTTCACTTCTGCGTCAATGGCAATCTTTTCCCCATTAAAAAATTCCCTTGAAAGTGATATGGTATCAGGAATATTTTTCTTTTCCCCTGTAAATATCATATACAATTCGGGTTTTGGCACATTCACTTTCTTGCTTCCATACAGATTTTGATTGGTACGTTTAAAATAATCGTGACATGTCTGTATCAGATACATCAATGCACGAATAACTATATTCACTGTCCATGTTGACTGACTTTCTACAAGTACCATTAACCGATTACCAACAGAAAATCCCAAGTCGTTATAGTCTGCATCAATCAATACATGTTTAATGGTAATATCTCCAATCTCATTTTCCTTCACATCACAATCTTCTGGATGGAGCGCCTGATATAGTTGGAGCAGATATTTTTTATCCTGAAACAAATTTGTAAACACACTGTCCTTTATTTTGCGTTTTGGTATACTTTCCGCCATTCTATCACCTCACTTTTCACAATTTTAACAAGGTATCGTTACAAAAATCACTCTAGCTTCATCTCAATTATACAAAAAAATGTTTCCTTTTACAATAACAATTCTAATATGTGCTACTCTTTCTTTTTTTGTCAATCAAATGTGGAAGTAATAACTATCCCACAACATACAATTCTTACGACCTAAAATTCCACAAATTTTTGTAACTTATCAACCAGCCTAAAAATTTTACACACATATAGCTCAATCAACCTAAAACGTGAAATCCCTTCCTTTACATCTTTCAAAAAATATTTTCATAAAGAGAAATGATGTTAAAGGGGTCGATTTTAACCCCTTTCACGTTCCCTTCAAAAGTAAAGTGCTTCAATCCATATCTTCCCACCAAAGGAAGAATAAAGAAAGGGAGGATACATTTACATTACTTTATTCCTGCCACCCTCCCCTACTCTGCCAGCTTAAAACTGAATAAGAAAACTTTTAGATTCAACTGATTATAAAACAGAGAAGTAATAACTGGATACATTGCAAAAAATATACAGCAAACAAAAAACCAAAGGAGTGATGTATTAATGATTAACAGCAACACACAGACAGATATTTTAAAGAGATACTACGACATGCTTTATCCTGAACAATTAAAAGAAAATGAGTATATTGCTTTATTTTTTATGAAAACGGATAAAAATGGAAATGTAGTTATTAATGAAAACAATAAAAAAGCAGAATTTCACAGATTTGTAAAAAACTTTGAGGAATATCAAAAGTACATAAACAAGTACAAGCACAATTTTCATGTATATAACGCTCTTGCAACTGTGAAGCCAGATGCAGATGGGGAACTCCACAGGCAGGAAAACAATATGTACCAACAGAAAGTATTGTTCATAGATTTTGACAAGAAAGATTATCCTGATCTGAAAAACGCCCATGATTTTACCAAAATGATAAAAAGTAAATTACCTAACGTATTCCTTCATGCCTATTATGATTCAGGGCATGGATACCATTACTACATAATTATCCCACCAACGTTTAAAATCAGAGAACTATGTGATTTCAACAAAGAACTTTGTGCCTTAGTCGGAGCAGATACCAATGCCTGTAAAGTCACACAGGTGGCAAGGATTCCTTGTACTTTTAACCATAAATACACAGATAAAAACGGGGCTTTTCCTTTCGTGAAAGAAATAGACCACTACCGCAAACATCCACAACAGGCAGCAAAATTCCATCCGCTTAATATAGAAAATTTAAAGAGAGTTGTAAATAATGTCAAAAAGCAGTTTACAACAGAAAATATACCAGAACTTCCACTGACAGAATGGAAATATGATACTGGAGGATTTGACGTAAAACTTCATAACTGTCTTTGTACTGAGAAAGTATTCCATGAAGGGGCGGATGAACATGAAAGAAATACTTGGCTTGGCAGGATAATCGTATGGCTGAAAGGACAGCGCTGCATGGATTATCAAATTGAACAGAAATGTCAGGAATGGAACCTGAGATGCAGGCCTCCGAAAAGTACCGCTGAAACACAGTCAGAAATAGAATGATGGTATGAATGGATTTCAGCGCATGGCATGGCTGTCGGTGGATGCTGGTGGAACATCAAGGAGGAGAGAACCAGCGGGATAGTCCGTAAGCAGTGTGATAAATTCCATTGCAGACAAGCTATAAACCCTTATGAAAGTATGAGCATATTAGAGGATGTAGGAGTAAAAATAAATCAAAAAGTTCTAACAGACAGTAAATTAAGCATTAAAGGCAAAAATACAATGTCAGGCTATGAATATCTGATTTTGACAGTTCTGGACAAATATATGCCAAAGACAGGAAGAACAGTATTTACCATAAAAGACCTGAAATACTGTATGCAGTATAAAAGAAGTGGTAAATGGCAGTTTTGTATGGATATCTCCACATTGAAAAAAACACTGGAAGATTTAGAGAATCACAAGTGTATCAAAGTAACTGAGCCTACACAGGCACAATGCAAAAAGAAAAACCCTTCTTTTGATGATAAGGTAATCAAACTTACCAGAGGGTTAAAAGATGTTGACATGGATAAATACATAATATTCTATTATTCCGTAGCTAGGGCATTTATCTGTCATCAGATTACACAGAATGAATACAAGATATATTTATGTATTTTGAATAACCTAAAAGACAGTAAAAGCTGTACATTAGAAAAAATAAGTATAACTCTTGATATGAAAAAAGGAAATATATTAAAAGCAATACAGAATTTAGAAATAGCCTCTTTGTTAAGGGTAGACCGTTTACCTCCCAATGCTAATGATAAACAGCATAACATGTATTACCCAACAGATACAGACAGATGGAATGATGTTACAAATATAGAATTAGACAAACCAGATAAATCAGATGATATGGTATCAGGATTAAATATAACTTTAATAGCATAAGGACTATCCTGCTATATCTTACTAAGTATAAACAAGTATTATTATATATACTTACATACCCTATACAGGGGGTATCCTACTCCGTAGGATATAATACATTCTATACATGGTTATCAAATTTCCATCTGCCAGATTCAAAAAACGTTGAAAAATAGGACAAAACTGCTATTCCTATCATGCAAAACAAGGTTATCAAATTTCCATCCCATTTTTTCAGAAAATCTTATAAAATCAACGTTTTCAGGCATTTTTTATGTGCAGACAGAAAATGCAGTTCTATGTATACAGCTATGACATATTTCTATTGACAAACTGTTGTACATAGAACTGCAGATATAAATATCGTTTTATAAACCAAACAGGGAAGTATCTACTGAATACTCCAAGAAACAAAACCAGAGAAATGAAGAAAAAGAAGAATTGGCAACAGCTATCATTTAACCATACTAACAAAGAAAGGAAAGTATAAAGAATTGATTTTTAACAGACAACAACAGGAAGCAATAAACAGTATTGAAGGAAATATTTCCATAATCGCTTCAGCGGGAAGTGGAAAAACGACGATGCTGACACACAGGATTAAAAATATGACAGAGAACCATGGCATCTCTCCTTCTTCTATCCTTGCTGTTACATTCAGCAGAAAGGCGAAGGACAACATTTTATACAAATTAGAGGAATTGGGCATTGGCGGAGTCCATGTGGAAACATTCCACTCCCTTGCCCTGAAAATGATTTTCTCTGCTTATGGGACAAACAGGTTTCAGGTATGGACGGCACAGTGGGAAAGAGAAAAAATTGTTGGAGATATCTGTATTTCATTACATCTCTGCTCTTCTGATGATGTCCCATACAATGATATTTTTTCATTTATCGCTTTACAAAAAGTAAATATGAGAAAACCAACTGAAATACTGGTATATCCTGATGAACTGCCATTTGAACAGAAAGATATGCAGGCTGTCTATGTTGCTTACGAAAAAGAGAAAGAACAAAGGGGATATATTGAGTTTGATGATTTCCTCAACATGACAAATGAAGTATTCGACACAGACCCAGAAACCGCCAAGATGTACAGGAACCTTTTCCAATATGTGCTTGTAGATGAGTTTCAGGATATGGATTGTCAACACTTTTTTAGACAACTTTTTTAAGGTTGTTTTGCCTGTATTGTACAGGGGTTTGATATCCCAAAGAGGAATGTATCCTGTGATGGTTATACCAGTGTATATAATCCCATAACTTTAGTTTCAGCTCCCGTAAATCTGCAAATGTTTCATTCCATACAAATTCCGTTTTTATGATCTTAAATGTTGCCTCAGCCACTGCATTGTCATAAGGGCCTCCTTTATGGCTCAGAGAACGCTTTATGTGGAATATTTCCAGCAGTTCCTCAATTGTCTGGTTTTTGAATTCATTTCCGCGGTCTGTGTGGAACAGTCGGATATCTTCAAGACTTCCTTCAACGCTTTGAAAGGCTGCTTTTACAAGCTCTGCCGTTTTATCTTCTCCTGCACTGTAACCTATGATTTCCCGGTTATAAAGGTCCACAAGCACACATATGTAATTCCAGCATGCACCTACTCTTACATATGTCAGATCACTTATCACCACATCCCTGTATCCCTGCCCATGAAATTGCCGGCCTAGGATATTTTGCGTCTTTGATTCATTACAGATATCTTTCTGTGGTTTGAACTGTGCAGTTGTGTAATTAGAAACCAGCCCTTCCTGCTTCATGATCCGCCCGATTCGGCGTCTGGATACCTGTTTTCCTGTGTTCATCAATTCCTTCTTTATTTTGCGTGTGCCATAATTATTACGGCTTGTTCGGAAAATTTCTTTGATTTCAGATACCAGCCTTGATTCATCAGAGTGCTGTTTTGATTCATAATAATAAGTGCTCCTATTTACCAGCAGGACGCGGCACATTGCTGATACAGGGTACTTGTGCGCATTTGCTTTTATCACATTTACCTTCGTCCTAAGATCAGCGCCGCTTGTTTTAAAATGTCATTCTCCATTTTCAGCTGCTGGTTTTCCTTCCGCAATTTTAACAGTTCTTCCTGTTCTGGTGTGCGGTTATCCTTTTCATGGAAAGAGCCAGAGTTTTCCGCTTGTTTCACCCATTTATCAAACAAGGAATGGGCAATATCATATTCCCTGCAGATATCACACTTGCGTTTGCCAGAACGGTATAAATCTACTAATTGCTGCTTAAATTTATCTGTGTACTTGCGTGGTTTTCTTTTCTGTTTTGTTTCGGTCATATTGGATGCTCCTTTACTTATTGCTTTTATTTTACATGACCTTAAAAAATTTGTCCAGTTTATTGTAACCTATCCAGGGTTTAAAAGTGCTACGAAATTAAATCAGGTTATGAATTTAAACCATATCATTTTTAAAAACCAGTCTGGTACATGGTGTCCATATGCGGAGTATGAATGGCTGATTACAGAAAATTATGCAGATTACCAAAGCTACGGAGCCGAGAAAGCAAAACCCTGCCTAAAATGGACAGAACGGGGCAGAAAATGGATTACAGAAAACTATAACAAATGGGTTCAAAACTTGATGAAATAAGGTTTTAGAGATATATTGGTGGTGTAAGTAACCAGTCAGCCTGTGATGTGGCAGGCTACTTATTGAACGGAAGGACGGTGGGATTATGAATGGTAAATCGCAAAACGCAGCGATGATATAACAGATGAAATGTGGAATGAAGTACTTGAATTTAACCGCAACATGGTGCAGGAATATCTTGATAACCAGGCAGAGCTTGCAGTAAAGACAAAAATCGGATATGAGTCGGGACTGAAGATATTCTTCTATTGGGTAAAGCAAAACTTGAATAATAAAAGCTGTCTGGACATTAAAAAGAAAGAATTTGTAAGGTATCTGAACTGGCTTACCAACAGGGGGCTTTCTGATTCTGCCATTCGTTTTAAAAAGTCATGCGTAAGCGCGTTTTGTAATTACATTATGATGATGTACGAAGAAGAACACCCTACCTTCAGAAGTTTTGTAACTTCGGATATGAAGGTCGTAAAGACTGGGTATGTCCATGAAAAAATACCTTTGACACCAGATGAGTATGTTATGCTTTGTGAAGAGCTGGAAAAACGTGAGGAATGGCAGAAATTAGCTTATTTCGTGTTCTCTTACAGTACAGGATGCAGACGTGCGGAGGCAAGACAACTTTTAAAAGAGGTTGTGGGTTATGAGCCAAAAGAAAAAGAGATTACCATTATTGACGAAGACGGAACGGAAAAGAAAGCAGTATCGAAATCCTATCTGACACACACTATCCGATGCAAAGGCGCTTCTATTGTTGGAAAACAGCGGAAATTAAAGTTTGGAGAAGATGCTATGGCGTGGCTGAAAAAAATGGATTGAAGTCCGCGGGGAAGATGACTGCCCTTATATGTTTGTTGTGAAAACAAAGGATAAAGAAACTGGGAAATACAATGTCCGTCAAGTTGAGGAAGATACATTTAATGGATGGTGTGAAAGGCTGTTTACAAAAATTGTCGGGCGCAGGGTGCATCCACATTTGTTCAGAGAATCAAGAGCTACGAATATAGTAGTCTATGAGCATAAACCTGCGGAAGTTGCACAGAAATTATTAGGGCATAATGATGTTTCAACCATGAAAAACCATTATATCATTAAAAACGATGCAGACGATGAATCGGATGAGGCTTTTATCAGCCTATAAATCTTCAATTTCATGTGCATGTCTCTCAAAGCCTTAAAAACTGCGCATGTCAAGTTGTGAATTGAGAGAAAATAAAACTATTGACAAGATTACAAAATTGAATTAGAATAACTAATATAGAAATAATCTAAAAAACAAGCAGAAATCCGTTAGACGGTTTGAGCCAAATAATTGAACACTATGAGGCTAATAAATTAATATCTATTAACACACAAAATGACTGCTATTTATTCAGCGTGGCGGTCATTTTTGTGTCTTTTATCAAGAAACCTGACTATGTAGGCGGAGATTACTCCGCTTACAATGC
>CAJTOU010000061.1 GCA_910577835.1 uncultured Lachnospiraceae bacterium
ACCCCTTGAAGACGACGAGGTAGATAGGCCAGAGGTGGAAGTACAGTAATGTATGGAGCTGGCTGGTACTAATCGGTCGAGGGCTTGACCAAAAGAAGCTGGAAGATATACAATCAATCTTTGGTTGGTTGCTAGGAAGAGGAACAAGGATGAATTGATAGATGATATTTGATGTGCAGTTTTGAAGGTGTAAACCTTTTAAAAAGATAATCCTCGATAGCTCAGTCGGTAGAGCGCGCGGCTGTTAACCGCGTTGTCGTAGGTTCGAGTCCTACTCGGGGAGCTTGAAAAGTGAAGAGTAGAAATGCTCTTTATTTTTTTAATACAGGAGAAGTTTATTAGTTTGAGTTAGAAAAATAAAAAATAACTATTTGATTAGTGAGAGGTGGAATCATTGGTATTGAAAAAGTGCGTTGAACATGCCTTTGGAACAGATGCTAATATACGGGTGCCCGCTTTTTTGCAAAAGCAGGAGCTTTCCGATTGCAGCAATGATACTGCACGATGGTATGGTCTGTATAAGAAGTGCCAACAGTGGCAAAACGAGTTCTTGCTGTGGGAGAGACGTGCTTATGTTGTCGGCATACATGGGTGGAACATGGAATTACATGTGTGTGAGCTGTGCCTGCCAGATGAATCAGCAGACTGGACAGCATATTTATACCGCATGACAGCTCTGGTTATTGTTAGAGGCTTCGACGCTGATTATCGCAAACTATTGGCAGATGCCGGAGTGAAAATGGAAAATTTTCTCTTTGCGCTAGGTCGTGATTATTATGTAAAATCAGGTTATTGGGAATTGACCTGTGAGCAGTGGCTAGATGAAATTTCCGACCTGCTGGTGGAGTCTAAGAGACGATACGATGCGTGGGATAAAAACAATCGTGAATATCTTGCCGCAGTGGCAAAAAATTACCCTATATTGGAATATGTTTTACGTTACCTTGCCCAAAACGTAGGAGATTGTGAGATTGTCCGAATGAATCGGCATGGTGGTGACGAAACCGTGTGGTATTTTGTAAAGACGAAAAAACGCTTTTATCTGATGTCTCTGTCAGACAGCATGAATTGACCTTATGATACATAAAGTTATATATGATAATGATATTAGATAAATATGGAAAGTAAGAGTTAAAAAGAGATGTAAAAAAGCCTTTCATTGTTTTAGCGGAAATTATAAAAAATTAATAAAATACTTGTAAAGCAGCACAATCCTTATAAAATCAAAAGATTGTACTGCTTTGCTTTTTCTTAAGTGTAAAAGACGGATGTATATAGTCTATAACAATTTTTTCTCTATATTAAGTGTTAAACTCCCAAAGAACTGAACAAAAAGAGATTATTATACCAAGAATAATTCATATGATATATAGTATTTTTTATTTTGATATATACTATCTATTACATGTATTCCACTTAACGCAATAGCTCCTTTTTATTTTTACAGAAAATAAACGCCCTTTTCGGAATTGTGTACCCACTGGAAATGAGGCAATAAATATGCATTGCAAGTGGCTGGAAAATATTTTATAGTCAAATATATGAATCGGAATTGACTGAGCAGAGCAAATAAAAATTTATGTAAGTAAGGCAGCGAAAAGGATATGAATTATGGATAACTTTTATGAAAAACTAAATGAAGAATGTGATGTAAGATTTCCGTATCCAAATGAACAGGATTGGGAATGGTGTGCTGGTGATTACACACGTACAAACGACTATATTGAGTTTTATAAATTTTATGCCACTGCCATTGACGATTGGCAAAAACACCTTTTAATCAATATGATTGTTCAAGGAATTGAAGATTTAATGGAACAATCCGAAGACAAGGCATACATCAATATGCTTTGGTCTAAAGTAAAAGAGATTTTGATAGATGATAAGCATAGGGATACGATAGTATATTGGTCTTGTATCGGACAGGAATTTGAAGACTGTTGGCTGATTTCATCTAATATGAGAGAATTGCTATAATGGTATAAAGTATAAATAACATTCACAATAGCGATAAATTTCAGTTCGCAGAGCTGTTAAATGAGTGCAAAATCAGTAATCATATACGGGAATATGCATTACACTTCAAATCTTATACAGCAGGAACACAATTCTGAAAAGGGAGAAAATAAAAGGGAGAAATAATAATTATGAAATAGTAACGATTTCAGGAAATTACACTATTTTTTGTAGCTATTCTATATAAAATATGTTATAATACCGGAGGTATTTTTTCACACTATATTCATAGGACAAAGTGCTTTCGACTTTCAATCATTTCTCCATTATGTTTTTGTGCTTTGTCTATAACATTATGCAGTTAATAAAAGGGAAAGTATATTTGAAATATTTCTTTATCAAATTAAAACAGTTTTACTTTTCTCTTTTAATAAAAAACAAAGTGTGTTTAAAATACATTAAAAAAACAGGAATAGGAGATAAACAGGAATATGGAATATGAAAATGCATGGAACAAATATTCAGACAAAGAATTATCAGAATTAGAAGATATAAGTAATAATTACAGAAAATTTCTTGACAGGGGAAAAACGGAAAGAGAATGTGTCAAAGAAATTATTAAAATAGCAGAAAAGGCTGGATATAAGGATTTAAATAAAATTATTTCCAAACAGAAAAAGCTGGAGGCAGGAGATAAGGTTTATGCAGTTAATATGAAAAAATCCATAGCACTTTTTACTATTGGCAAATCTCCAATGGAGCAGGGTATGAATATTTTAGGAGCTCATATTGATTCTCCAAGACTGGATGTAAAACAAAATCCATTGTATGAAGATACAGAGTTTGCATACCTTGATACTCATTATTATGGTGGAATTAAAAAATATCAGTGGGTGGCGCTTCCTCTGGCTATTCATGGTGTAATTGCAAAAAAAGACCAAACTTTAGTAGAAATAGTGATTGGGGAGGATTCTAAAGACCCAGTAGTCAGCATAACGGATTTACTTATTCATTTAGCAGGCGAGCAGCTTGACAAGAGAGCGTCAAAGGTAATTGAAGGTGAGCAGCTTGATATTCTTGTAGGAAGCAAGCCTCTTAAGGGAGAGGAAAAAGAAAAAGTAAAAGCAGGGATTTTAAAACTGTTGGAAGAAAAATATCAGATAAAGGAAGAAGATTTTCTTTCTGCCGAACTTGAAATTGTTCCTGCTGGAAAGGCGAGAAATGCAGGGCTTGATTCTAGTATGATTCTGGCATATGGACAGGACGACAGAGTGTGTGCTTATACCTCACTTATTGCCATGATGAATGTAGAGCATCCACAGAAAACTACCTGCTGCCTTCTGGTAGATAAAGAGGAAATTGGAAGCGTAGGTGCAACCGGAATGAAATCCAGATTTTTTGAAAATACTGTGGCGGAGCTTTTAGACAGAACAGGAACATATAATGAACTGATATTAAGGCGATGTCTTGCGGCTTCAAAAATGCTTTCTTCAGATGTCAGCGCAGGCTATGACCCATTGTTTGCAGGCAGTTATGAGAAAAAAAATGCCGCTTATTTCGGTAAGGGTATGGTATTTAATAAATTTACCGGTTCCAGAGGAAAATCAGGCTCGAATGATGCCAATGCAGAATATATTGCAGAAATTCGAAGTATTATGGAAAAAAACAATATTTCCTTTCAGACAGCAGAACTTGGAAAGGTAGATGTAGGCGGAGGCGGAACGATTGCATATATTTTGTCTTTATATGGAATGGAGGTTATCGACTGTGGAGTGGCGGTTTTGAATATGCATGCTCCATGGGAACTTACAAGCAAGGCCGATATATACGAAACTAAGAAAGGATACGAGGCATTTTTAATCAATGCCTAAGGAGAAGAAAATGAATAATCAAGAGGCAAGGAAAAAGCTGGAGCAATATGGACAGGAGCATGTATTTCAATATTATGATGAACTGAGCGACAGAGAAAGAAATGAGCTTATCGAACAGATAGAGAGAGTAGATATGGAGGTTTTATCCCTGTGTGAACAGAAAGACAAGCTCCAGAAAAAAGGAAAAATTACTCCTCTTGCAGCAATGCAGCTTGACGAGATAGAGAAAAACAGACAATATTATTTCAATATGGGGTGCAGTGCTCTCAAAAACGGAAAAATAGGAGCTGTTCTTTTGGCAGGAGGCATGGGCACAAGACTTGGTTCTGATGACCCAAAGGGAATGTATAATATTGGAATTACCAGAGAGGTTTATATTTTTGAAAGAATTATTCAAAATCTTTTCGATGTAGTGGAACAGATAGGAACATATATTCATCTTTTTATTATGACAAGTGATAAAAATCATGAACAGACTACCCGTTTTTTTGAAGAAAAAAACTATTTTGGATATAACAGAGAATATATTACATTTTTTAAGCAGGATATGGCACCTGCAGTTGATTATCAGGGAAAAATTCTTATGGAATCAAAATCAAAAATGTCTACTTCTCCAAACGGCAATGGAGGATGGTTTACCTCTATTATAAGAAATGGACTGCTGAATAAAATTCATAAAAAAGGAATAGAATTTTTAAATGTATTTGCAGTTGATAATGTATTACAGAGAATTGCCGACCCGATTTTTATCGGTGCCGTACTCGAAAAAAATTGTGCTGTCGGCGCCAAGGTAGTAAGGAAGGCAGCGCCGGATGAAAAAGTGGGCGTAATGTGTTTAGAAGATGGAAAACCGTCAATTGTGGAATACTATGAACTTACAGAAGAATTGAGAGATGCCAGAGATGAAGATGGAAATCCGGTTTATAATTTTGGTGTTATTTTAAATTATTTATTCAGAGTGAAGGATTTAGAGGAAATCGCGTCAAAAAAAATGCCGTTTCATATTGTGAAAAAAGCAGTTCCATATATAAATGAAAAAGGAGCATTTATAAAGCCGGAGGCTCCAAATGGATATAAATTTGAAGCGCTTGTACTGGATATGATTCATATGATGGACAGTTGTCTTCCGTTTGAGGTGGTCAGAAACAGAGAATTTGCGCCAATTAAAAATAAGACAGGTGTTGATTCGGTAGAAAGTGCAAGGGCATTGCTGAAAGAAAATGGAGTAGATTTATAAAATGGATTATGGATTTGTGCGGGCAGCTGCCTTTACACCCAAAATAAAGGTTGCTGATACAAAATATAATACACAAGCAATAAAAAAACTGATAGATGAAGCAGTAAACAATCAGGTAAGACTGGCTGTATTTCCTGAATTATGTATCACAGGATATACCTGCAGTGATTTGTTTTTGCAAACCGCTCTTCTGAAATCCGCTGTAAGCTGTACAGAAGAGCTTGCAGAATATACCAGAGGAAAAGAACTGGTTGTGCTTGTAGGACTGCCATTTATGTATGATGGAAAACTGTATAATGTAGCGGCAGTGCTTGCAGAAGGAGAGGTAAAAGGGCTGATTCCTAAAAGAAATCTGCCAAATTATGGAGAATTCTACGAAGCGAGACATTTTCACAGAGGTTTTGAAAAAGCAAGAAATAGCGTGCAATTTGGAAACTCTAAGGTTCCTTTTGGTATGAACATTTTATTTACCTTTTCTGAAATAGAAAATCTGATACTGGCAGTGGAAATCTGTGAAGATTTGTGGGTGCCGCTTCCACCATGTATAAGGCATACCACAGCAGGAGCCACGATAATTGCAAATCTTTCTGCCGGAGATGAGACGACAGGGAAGGCAGCTTACAGAAAAGGGCTTGTAACATCATATTCCGGTTCTTTAATCTGTGGCTATATCTATGCATCTGCAGGAGAAGGAGAATCTTCTACGGATATGGTATTTTCAGGCCATAATCTTATCGCGGAAAACGGGAATGTTCTGGCAGAGACTAAAAGATTTTTAAACCAGTCAGTCACAGCAGATATTGATGTGGAAAAGCTGGTGAATGAAAGAAGAAGAATGACCACCTATCCAGCAAATTCATGTGAGGAATACGGAGACAAATCTGATTACCTGACAGTAGAAATAGGAATACACAATCAGAGAATGGATTTGCAGCGTTTTGTAGACAGTATGCCGTTTGTTCCGTCAAATACAAAAAATCGGGAATTTCGCTGTGAGGAAATTCTTATGATTCAGGCAATGGGATTGAAAAAGCGGCTGGAACATACAAATTGCAAACATGCTGTGATTGGGATTTCCGGCGGACTGGATTCTACACTGGCGCTTCTTGTCATTGTAAAGGCGTTTGATTTGCTGAAAATAGAAAGAAGCGGGATTTTGGCTGTCACTATGCCGGGCTTTGGAACTACTGATAGAACATATGATAATGCATTGAAATTAATTCAGAAAACCGGAGCTACATTAAAGGAAATCAATATCAGCAGGGCGGTGCGGCTTCATTTTGAAGAAATTGGCCACGATGAGAAGGTGCATGATGTCACCTATGAAAATTCACAGGCAAGACAAAGAACTCTGTTATTGATGGATTTGGCCAATAAAGTAAATGGGATGGTAGTGGGTACAGGTGATTTATCTGAACTTGCGCTTGGATGGGCAACCTATAACGGGGACCATATGTCCATGTATGCGGTAAATTCTTCTGTACCTAAGACATTGGTAAGATATCTTGTTCAATATTATGCGGACACATGTGGAGATATTTCTTTAAAAGAAACTCTTTATGATGTATTGAATACTCCGGTTAGTCCTGAACTTCTGCCTCCTGATGAAAGCGGAAAAATTGCACAAAAGACAGAGGATTTGGTAGGACCATATGAACTTCATGACTTTTTTCTGTATAATATGCTTAGAAACTGTTATGAACCGGCGAAGATTTATTATCTGGCATGCCATGCGTTTAAAAACTGCTATGAGCCAAATGTGATTTTAAAATGGCTCAGAGTATTTTATAAAAGATTTTTTGCGCAGCAGTTTAAGCGCTCATGTATACCAGATGGTGTTAAGGTGGGAAGTGTGACAGTATCACCAAGAGGGGATTTGAGGATGCCAAGTGATGCCTGTGCCAATGTGTGGCTTTCACAGCTGGATTCCCTGTAAAAGAACAAAGTGCCTGTGATACTATAAGTTTGTGAAAATTCTATGAAAGAACAAAGGCCGGTTGACAGATAGAGATTCGAGAGGTGGATTATGCAGATAAGCAGAATAGAAATAAGAAATTATTATAGGAAATGTGCGGGATATTTAAGTCTTATGAATACAATTTTTGTACTTGTGGCTTCCTGCCTTGCCATTTATATAGCAGATTTTGATGAGCTGGATGTAGATGAGGGAACAGGAGTTGTGATGTTAAACGGACTGTATTTTATTTTTGTGGCAGGTTTGATATTTACAATTCTTTCTCTGATAGCAGGAATTGTAGGAGTAAAAAGTCAAAGCGAAGGGATTTTTAATTTTTCAAGATTAATTGCTCTGCTGATTACAGCACTTATGTTTTTTTCCTGTATTACCAGTGTCTATGTGGCTGTAAATGATAAAATAGAGTGGAGTGGTGAAACAAGAGCTATGACAATATTATATGTAATAGTTAGTGTTTTTTCGGTTGCTTTTGGAGTTGCGACATTTTTATATAGCCATAATGGTACAAAATATTATGATAAAAACAGCCGTCTGGCAAAGGATGTGCCGGAGATAGAGGCAGACCGCTCAGTAAGAGTTCAACAGGGGATTGTCCTTTTATGTGCGGCGGTTTTAAACGCGGCAATTGCGTTTCTGGCATTTTATTTTCGCAATATGATTGAGTATTTTGACAGAACACTGGTGGAGTCAAACAAAGGATTTTCAGGATTTTATATGGCATTGTTTATCGTGGGACTTATATTGGCTGGAGTTACAGTGATACTCAGTGTTTTGCAGTTTGTGCAGAACCGGAATGAACTGCTGACAGCAGGGCTTATTGCAGTTATGGGAAATGCAGTATATCTTATAGTATTTACAGTGCTTTCTATTGTGGCCGTGACGCAGAATTTTGTAAAGTCTCAGTGTCCTGATATTTCGTATATTATTTTTGCATTTGTACTGTGCTGCTGTTCAGGGTGGTATCTGTTTGAAGGGGCAAGAAAGAGTAGAAAGAAAAAAGATAAAATAGCTAAAATGATAAAATGATTAAAGGAAAAAGCGCCGTTTTTTATAAAATTCGGTGCTTTTTCCTTTTTCTTGTGTAATTAATGCAGGTGTTACCAGCATATTTTTCTACTTTTATTTCTCCGCTTTTCCAAGTGCTGTTTTTATAGCCTCTGCAAGTACTGTCCCTGTATATTCATTATCCATTTCAAAATAAATATTCTCAAGACTCTGGTTTGCTACCAGAAAGCTTTCAATATCCTCCAGCGACGGCTGCAGCAACGGGTACATTGCAGATACAGAATCACTTAAATTAACCAGTTCAACACTTTTTATGTAATTCTCATCTACGCACACTGACACCTCCACAGGCACACTGTTTAAAATCAGCGATGCACTGTAAGTTCCGGCATTATAACTTCCGCTTTCTTCACTCTTATCTTCCTTCTTATCCGGCAGAAACATAAAAATAAGAAGCAGCACAAGCAGTATGCCAAGTATTACAAAAATAACCGTATAAATCACTTCTTTTAGCTGAAGAACCATAATTTTTGGAGTAGATTGCATATTACCTCCGAATCAGGATACCTTTATATTCCATTCTATGATATAATAAGAAATTATATGATTATTTAAGGAGGAACGATGGAAAATAAATTGCGTTTTATTCTGGGTGCTTCCGGCTCGGGAAAATCAGAAATTCTGTTTCGAGAGCTGATAGACAAAGCCATGGACAACCCGAACAAAAATTATATTATTCTTGTACCAGAACAGTTTACACTGGAAACTCAGAAAAAGGTAGTGACCATGCATAAGTGCGGAGCTGTGGCCAATATTGATATTGTAAGCTTTAACCGCCTGTCTTTTCGGGTATTTGAGGAGCTTGGAATCGGTAATCCTGATATTCTTGATGATACGGGAAAATCACTGATTTTGCGAAAAGTGATTGCTAGCGAAAGCCGGAATTTGAATATTTACAGAGATAAGGTTCATATGCACGGCTTTGTAGAGGAAATGAAATCTGTAATTTCAGAGCTTTATATGTATGGGATTGGTCTTGAAAAATACAAGGAAATCAAAGAACAGGTAAAAGGAAACAGACTTGTTACAGAAAAATTAAATGATATTGAGGTTATTTATCAGGGATTTCATCAATATATTCAGGATAAATATATTACAAAAGAAGAGTTATTGGACAGATTTTGTCAGGCTGTGCCAGATTCTAAAATTATTCGGGAGAGTGAGCTTTATTTTGATGGCTTTACAGGTTTTACTCCGGTACAAAATCGTCTGATTCGCCTGTTTTTGCAATATTCCAAGGGGATTACCATTACTGTGACTACGGGGCGGGAAACACTGGAGGATATGAAAGCGGGCATAAAACAGGGGGTTATTCCAGTCAGTGAAGAAGAGCTGTTTAAAATGTCAAAGGAGACAATTAACACTATTTTAAATCTTTATATTGAGGTCTTTGGGAAGGAAGGGCTGGAAGATATATGCAAACATTCCATATTTACGGGTACAGAGATGGCCGGAAGATTTCAGGACAATCCTGTGCTTGAATTTCTGGAAAAAAATCTGTTCCGTGGAAATGGAAAAAAGCAGAAAAATAACGGACAGCTTCAGGTTCTCAGATTTGACAATCCCCGCAGTGAAGTGGAATATATGACTGATTATATTGCCTATCAGGTGCGTAAAGGTATGCGGTACCGGGATTTTGCCATTATTTCCGGTGATATGGAGGACTATGGAAAGATTTTGTCTGATGCGCTTCTGATTCGGGATATTCCATTTTTTATGGATAACAAGAGAAGTCTTATTTTAAATCCGGGAGTTACTTTTCTTCGGTCGATTCTGGAAGTTATTGACAGTGATTTTTCTTATGAGAGCGTCTTTAAATTTTTAAAAAGCGGAATCGAAGTTCTGGATATTGATATGGTCGATATTCTGGAAAATTATGTAATTGCCTGTGGAATCAGAGGACATAAAAGATATTTTAATACTTTTCTGGCAAAAAGACGCCGCATGCCAGAAGAAGAGTATATAAGAATCAATGAAATCAGAGAACAGTTTAAGGATGTAACAAAGGATATTTATGAGGCGTTTAAAGGCAAAGGAAAAAAGGAAGCAAAAAAGCTGACAGTGCGTGAAATGACAGAGCAGCTCTATTATTTTATAGAGAGGTTTCATCTGGCGGACAAGTTAAAAGAAATGGAAGAGGCATTTACTGAAGAAGGTGAACTGTCTTTGGGAAAGGAATATGGACAGACCTTTGCTTATATTATTGATTTATTTGATAAAATTGTAAGTCTGCTCGGAGATGAAGAAATTTCTTTAAAGGAGTATCGGGAAATTTTAGAGGCCGGTTTTGAGGAAATTAAAGTAGGAGTCATTCCTCTCGGCATGGACCAGGTGATTGTGGGAGATATAGAAAGAACAAGATTAAATGATATTAAGGTTCTTATGGTGTTGGGCGCAAATGATGGAGTTATCCCCAAGCACAGCAAGAAAAGCAGCCTTTTGTCCCAGAGTGACAGAAATTATCTGAAAAAAATGGAAATAGAGCTGTCACCAACCGTAAGGGAAACAATTTTTATTCAGAAATTTTATCTTTATTTGAATCTTACAAAGCCGTCGAAGGAGCTTCTGCTTTCCTTTGCAGAAAGTGGCATGGACGGTTCGGCGCTGCGTCCGTCCTATTTAATCGGGGAAATAGACAGACTGTATAACAGAATAGATAAAAAAGAGGAAACAGAGGGCTTTGAAAACTATCTGAAGCTTTCTTCAAAAGCGTTTGCACTGAAATATCTCTCTGAGCATTTAAATAGAAATAAAATCGGACAGATGGATGATTTTATCAAAGAGCTGTATTCTTATTTTTATCAAAATAAAGAATATGCGGATATTCTTGCCAAGGTGCGGGAAGGCATCTTTTTTGACAATAATCCTACGGCATTGAGCCGTAAGGTGGCAGAACAGCTCGCGGGAAACGGTATGGTCAAAAGTGTGTCAAGGCTGGAAAAATATGCAGCCTGCGCTTATGCACATTTTATGAGCTATGGGCTGAATCTGGTAGAAAGGGAAAAATATCAGGTCAGCATAGCAGATATGGGAACGCTGTATCACAGGTGTATAGAGCTGTTTTCAGGAGAAATGACAAGGCAGGGATACGATTTTCGAACGATTTCAGAGGAAGAGCGAAGTAGGCTGATAGAATCTTGTGTGGAAAAAATTACGGAAAATTATGGAAATACTGTATTAAAAAGTACAAAGAGAAATGAATATCTGATTCGTAAGATAAAGGCTGTCTGCAAAAAGACTGTATGGGCAATGTGTGAGCATGTAAAACGCGGTAATTTTCAGCCGGAGGATTTTGAATTTGCTTTCCGGGAGGGAAGAATCGACCGTCTGGATACCTACGAGGAAGACGGGAAGCTTTATGTAAAAATTATTGATTATAAATCAGGAAATAAAAAGTTTGATATGTCAGATGTTTTTAATGGTTTACAGCTTCAGCTTGTCTATTATATGGGAGAGGCATTGAAAATAAAGGAAGGTCTTTTGGAGGGCAAAGAGGTGATACCGGCAGGAACCTTTTATTTTCATATTAAATCTCCTTATATTGAATGCAGCGAGAAGATGGACGATGAGGAGCTTAAAGAGCTGCTTTTAAAGGAATATAAGATGTCAGGGCTGGTAAATGATATGAGAAAGCCGGCGATTGCAATGGACAATATTCTGGAAAATGAAAAGGCGGAATCAAAGATTATTCCGTTAAAGTCAAAAGATTTGGGCAGTGCTGTCACAGCATCGGGATTAAATGGAACAAATTTCCGCAAAATGATTGTAAAAGTGGAAAAAATGATGGATGGTTTTACAGAGGAAATACTTGGGGGAAAAATTGATAAAAATCCCTATAAAAAAGCGGGTATTTCCCCATGTAATTATTGCAGCTATAAATCTATCTGTAATTTTGACGACAGGGAGTTTCAGAACAGCTATAAAAAGCTTGTAAAAATTTCAAAGGCAGAGCAGGTAATAAAGGAACTGGAAAAGGAGGATTCAAATGAAGTGGACAGAGGAACAGAATGAAGTAATTGTGACAAGAAATAAAAATATTCTGGTTTCTGCGGCAGCAGGCTCAGGAAAGACAGCAGTTTTGACAGAGCGTATTTTACAGCTTGTAATGGATTCTGAACATCCAATTGATATTGACCAGCTTGTGGTTGTTACTTTTACAAGAGCAGCGGCGGGAGAAATGAGAGAGAGGATTTTAAAGGCGCTGCAGAAAAAGTCGGATGAATATCTGGAGCTTATCAATCATGGCGGGGAATGTATGGAACGTTTTCATTATTTGCAGCGGCAGCTTTCTTTTATTCATAATGCAAGAATTACAACGATAGACAGCTTTTGCATGGATGTAGTCAGAGAAAATTTTGCAGAAATCAATATTGACCCTGCCTTTAAAATCGGCGAGGAAGGAGAGCTGACGCTGCTGCGTGCAGATGTAATGGCAAAGGTTATGGAAAAACATTACGAGGAGGCAGATGAAGACTTTTTGAATTTTATTGATATTTACTCTTCGAATCGAAGTGATGCAGATGTAGAACAGATGATTTCTACTCTTTATCAGTTTGCCATGAGCTATCCTTATCCGGCGCAGTGGATTCAAAGATGTGCTGCGGGTTATGAAGAGAAGGGAGCTCTGTTTGAGGAGACGGACTGGTATCAGGCATTAAGCGCCTATCTGGACAGGCAGATTGAGATGATTCGCTCGGATGTGGAAGAATGTCTGAGGATTATAGATGAGGCAGACGGTCCATGGGCATACCAAACGGCTATCCTTTCAGACAAAGTATTTATGGACGAGGCAGATAAAGCAAAGAGCTATGAAGAGCGGCGAAGATTGTTCTGCTCCTATTCTCCTCAGGCACTTTCAAGAAAAAAACAGCCGGAGGCAGACGAAAAGAAAAAAGAAATGGTAAAGGCCATTCGAGATGATTATAAAAAGCTGATTCGGGGCATAGGGGAGAAATATTTTTCAAAGACAAAGGAAGAAGTTATGTCTGATATGGAAGCGGTGAGAAAAAATATTAAGGTATTGTCTGAGCTGGTACTTGATTTTATGCAGGAATTTGCCGCCGCAAAAAGAGACAAAAATCTTGTAGATTTTCATGATTTGGAGCATTTTGCGCTTCAGATACTGGTAGAACAGCGGGAAGACGGAACTGTTGTGCCTACGGATACAGCGCTGGCACTGGCGGAGGATATAGGGGAAATTATGATAGATGAATATCAGGACAGCAATTATGTTCAGGAAATGATATTAATGTCTATTTCCGGTGCAAAGGGAAGAAACAATGTTTTTATGGTGGGAGATGTAAAGCAGAGCATCTATAAGTTTCGAATGGCAAGACCGGAATTGTTTCTTGAAAAATACAATCGTTTTGAGCGGATTGGAGAGGGGCCGGACCGCAAAATTATTTTATCAAAAAATTTCAGAAGCCGGAAAACCATTCTGGATGTCACTAATCTGGTTTTTGGAAAAATTATGACAAGGGCTCTTGGCGGAATTGAGTATGACAGCTCAAATGCATTGTATTATGGAGCCGATTATGAAAGTGAAGATGCTTTTGTGGAGCTTTTGGCAGCAGATATCTCCGAGTATGAGCAGGAGGATAGTCAGGAAACAGAGCTGGAGAATGATGTAAATGCAAAGGAGCTGGAAGCAGAAATGGTTGCTCTTCGTATTCGGGAATTGTATGACCAGCACTTTCAGGTAAAAGATAAGGTTACAGGACAGGAAAGAGATATGAAATATTCCGATGTTGTTCTTCTTTTGCGAAGTATGGGAGAAAGCGGCGAAGTATATGAAAGAGTTTTAAAATCCAAGGGGATTCCTGTGAAATGTCCGGTAAAACATGGATGTTTTGATTCCTTTGAAGTGAAGAGCGTGCTGGAATTTTTATCTATTATTGACAATCCGAGACAGGATATTCCTTTGGTAGCAGTGCTGGAAAATATTTTCCGTTTTACAGATGAAGAAATCGCCAAAATCAAGATTCTCGGCGGTTGTACATCTATGTATGATAATATTCTGGCAGTAAATGCAGCCGGTACTGATAGCTCAGATAATGCGGTTAATGACGTTGACAGCTTAAATAACATTAGTTCTGAAATAGCTTTAAAAGAAAAGCTGCATAAATTTTTCAGTTTGCTTCAGGAATACAGAAAGAAAAAAACTTATCTTACTATTTATGATTTAATTAACCGTATTCTTGAGGATACTGGTTTTGAATATTTTATTTCCGCTTTTCCTGATGGAAGCATGCGTCTGACCAATATTGCCATGCTGAAGGAGCGTGCTTCCATTTACCAACAGGGAAGTTACAGCGGTTTGTTTAATTTTATTCGTTATATTGAAAAAAACGAGCAGTATGAAATTGTTCAGGAAACAATAAGTGGTGCAGGAGAAGAAAATGCGGTAACAATTATGAGCATCCATAAAAGCAAAGGGTTGGAATTTCCTGTCGTTGCAGTGGGAGCGCTTGGAAAAAAATTTAATAACGAGGATGCCACAAAAAAGGTAGTTCTTCATCAGACCTATGGTATGGGTATGGACCGCTATGATGTAGAAAGAAGTATGAAAAGCAGCACCCTTATGAAACGCAGTATTTCCGTACAGATTACTATGGAAAATCTTGCAGAGGAATTAAGAGTATTATATGTGGCAATGACAAGAGCAAAGGAAAAATTGATTCTTGCATGCAGCGGTCGTATGAAAAATAAATGGGCAAAATATGAAAGACTTGCGGAACGTGCAAAGGAACATCCTTTTCATATGAACCAAATACTGAGCGCCGGAAGCTATATGGACCTGCTTTTTATGTCTCTGTTAGAGGGAGAAGCGCATATGGGAAGACCGGATAAAGGCTATGTTATTCAGGTAAAGACCGCCGAGGAGCTTGCCAAAACACTGGTACATTCTCAGCATGAAGAAGCTGAGGGCAAGAAAAGTCTTGATAACTGGAATACACAATATGTATATAATCAAACTATGAAAGAAGAGATACAAAAAAGCTTTTCTTATGAGTATCCATACAAGGAGGATATCAAATTAAAGGCAAAAGTCAGTGTAACAGATATTAAGCAGCGTATTATGCAGATGTATGATATGGAACCGGAGGTTACAGAGGAAATACAGGGTATGCCACAAGAAAGTATGGAAGTGATACAGCCTAGATTTTTAAATATAGAAGAGGAAGCGGGCGCTTTTTCCAGTACAAGCCGGGGAAATGCCTACCACAGAGTATTTCAGCTTCTTGATTATGGAAGGGATTTGTCCGATTATCAAAAAGTACAAGCATATCTTGATGAGCTTTTAGAAAAAAAGCTGATTACAGAAGGAATAAGAAAATCTGTTAGAAATAAAGATATCCTGAACTTTTTAAACTCTCAAACTGGAAAAAGAATGGCATATGCATGGAAAAATGGAACTTTGAAAAGAGAGCAGCAGTTTGTAATGGGAATTCCGGCCGCTATGGTCAATGAAGGTTATGAAGGAGAAGAGACAGTACTGGTACAGGGAATTATTGATGCTTATTTTGAAGAAGATGGAAAAATGTATGTGGTGGATTATAAGACAGACCATGTTGACAATATAAAAGAGCTGGAGAAGAGATATCGCATGCAGTTGATTTATTATGGATATGCAGTAGAGAGAATAACAGGAAAAAAAGTGAAGGATAAAATCATTTATTCGGTGAAATTTGGGGAAAGTTTGAAAATAGAGGGATAAAGCAGTATTTTCTGCTCACAATAAATTTTACCTTTATTATAGTGAACAATCAGTCTTTGGCTGACTGCATGTGCCGCAGGCAATTTGTTCTTAAAAAATTTCTGTTCAAAACTGATTGAAAAAATCTCTTAAATAAAGTAGAATAGGCTTGTCAATTTTTGAAAGACAATTTACAGAATTTATATGCGGAAGGTATATGCAAAGATAAACGTAATAAAAAAACCTTGTAAAAGAGGAATGTTATGAAAAGAGGAATGTTATGATACATGAAAGAATCAATTTAGAGGAAATTTTTCCCTCACTTCCCAAAACAGAAAAGACAGCAGTAGCAGAGCTGTATATTCCTGATACTTATGAAGAAATAGGTTATAATAAAGTATTTCCCTGTATTATTCTCTGTCCGGGTGGAGCTTATGCAGTCCGCTCCCAAAGAGAAGACGAGCCTACTGTGCTTCGTTTTTTAGGTGCAGGTATGGCGGTAATTAAAGTGGAATATAGCTGTGGTACGGAAGGAGGACATTATCCTGTGCAGCTTCTTCAAGTATCAGCCGCTGTTATTCTGGCAAGAAGAAATGCACAGAAGTGGCATATTGATACAGAAAAAATCATAGTAATGGGCTATTCCGCAGGCGGACATCTGGCAGCGACAGTCGGGGTACAGTGGCAGGAAGCCTTTATCTGTGATATTCTTGGAAGCAAAGTGGAAGAAAACAAAGTAAACGGTATGGCATTATGCTATCCGGTTATTACATCAGGAAAATTCACTCACGAAGACAGCATAAAATTTCTTCTTGGCGAAGATAAATATCAGATTCCTTTGGAAAGAAAAAAAGTATCTCTGGAAAATATGGTAACACAGAATACTCCGAAAGCTTTTCTGTGGCATACCTTTGAGGATGAACTTGTTCCGGTGGAAAATACTTTGAAAATGGCGCAGGCATTGAGAGAACAGGGAATACAGTTTGAACTTCATATTTATCCGGAGGGACCTCATGGTCTTGCCATATGTGAGGAAACTACTGCAGATGTGAAAGAACATCTGCATCCCTGCGCAGAGTATGTATCTTCATGGGTAGAACATTGTATCAGATGGATTCGGGAAATAGTGTAGCTTTGAGCAAAGGTGAAAGGGTGTAGAAGACATGAAAAGTCAGGTAAATTTTATTTATGATTTTGAGGATGATTCGGTGGACGAGTTAAAGCACTGGCTGTTTCTGGAAAATGTAAAATTAACCCAACAGAAACAGCAGCTTGAGAGTGAAATTGAAGACCTGAACAGGCAAAAGGCTGAGTTTGAAAGCGAAAAAATGCGTGGAAGGCGCGAAATAGAATTAAAGGAAAAAAAGCTTTCAAGAGAAAAAGATTTATTTGAAAAGCAATGGAAAATTGTGGAAAGAGAGCTTGTACGTATGGCCAAGGACAAGGATAAAATGGCCAAAGAGCGGGCGTATATCCAGAGAGAACGGGATGAGCTTAAGAAAATGAGACAGGCAGTGCCAGGCGAAACAGGTATAAAAAGCGGAACATTTTTCATGGGAGTGTCAAGCCTTGGAGGATTAAAGAAAAGATATCGAGACTTAATGAAGATTTATCATCCCGATAATGAAAATGGGGATGAGACAACAGTGTTGTATATTAACAAAGAATATGAAAAATTAAAGCTAAAATTTGAAAAATAAAGAAAATAACTTGAAATAATTTTAAAAATATGGTAACATATATGAAAAGGTACACGTAATAGTTCGTGTACCTTTTTGCATTTTGTGAAATAAAAAATTGAAACAGGAAAGACCAACTATTAAAAGTCAAGTAGATTTTGAA
>CAJTOU010000062.1 GCA_910577835.1 uncultured Lachnospiraceae bacterium
ATCATCAGCGTGCTCTTCCCTTTTAAGTATCCCATAAAATTTGATACACTCATCTTCGGTGGTATACTTACGCACATATGTACATGATCGACACACACTGCTCCTTCTATTATTTCTACACCTTTGTATTTGCATAATGTACTTAATATCTCCCGTACATCGCGCTTCATCTGCCCGAATAATTTCTTTTTTCTGTATTTGGGTATAAATACAATATGATACTGGCATTTCCACTTTGTATGTGATAAACTTTTGCTGTTCATATGAACCGCCTCCTATTCTTGAGATTGGCTTGCGACACCTTTCTCATATTAACATAGGAGGCTTTTTTATGATATCCTCTTCGCTACAGCTCACTCTATTCTCCCCAGCATAGCTGGGGGATTAGCTATTTCATTTAAAATATATTTAGACACCGCACCTGTTCCAGCCCCTAAATCTAAGATTTTATATCTTTTATCCTCTTCCGGTAAAAAAAGTGACATTTTCTCCAATATTGTTTCATTTGTAACCCATAACGAAGTACTATCGTATTGCATTGATCTTTTGGCAAAATGCTCTACAATATTCTCTTTCTTCTGCAATCTGTTTTCCATATTTTTTAATCCTATTCGCTTATCTCATTTTTTCTTTTGATTTCTTCAATCATTTTATCAACGCATGCAATTACTTTTCTTTTATCTTTATCTGCTACACTCGTTCTCTCCCAAATAGCAAAAAAATCTTTACGAACATCTTCTACAATTTCTTTTGAATTAATAAACAAGGCATTCATTCTCTGATCACTCTGTGCCCCTACAGATTCATGAATCACCATCCACTCACTATTAACCAATTCATATTTAAACGGGATAGATTCTTCTGTTAACGCCACAAAATATTGCTCTGGATACTCAAGCATGGTCCGTTTCCAATTTTCAACCATTTGTATGATATGTTCATAACCCATCTGTCCAATACCAACATGTAATCTTTCTTGCAGATATTTTTCCAATTCCACTTTGTTATGTATCTCATAAATTTTACAGCCTCTTGCCAAAGCCGAAAAAAAAGAGTTTTTTCTACGAGTATGTTCATCAATATATGCCTCAATGTGAGGACTTCCCTCACCAAAACGTCTTTTTGCCATCTCTTTTATCATTTCTTCAGACTTAAACATCACTGTCAGCCTTTTTGACAATAACAAAATTTCCTTAGAACCATTCTCCATTTTCAAAATAAGATCCTTATAATCTTTTGGTGACATGGATAATCTTATATCGGCCTTAATAAAGCTAGAAATATTTTCAATATTTTCTTTTACATCTAATTTCTTTCTTTTCTTCTGTTTTCCTTTTGCAGACATCTAATAGACCTCATTCTTCCTCTTCTTATGAGTACATATTGATTCAAACCAATCATTTTCTTCAATTAGCTTCCCAATGACACATCTACGTATGTCTGAAAATAAATGCATAATAAAAAAAATAATAACTTTTGTTGTTATTTCTATTCCTTCAAACTCCGGATAAACAGTTATAAATTTTTCCTCTTTATCATAAACTAAATATTGAAGACATCTTTTTACACGCTGTAATTCTTTAAGAGTTAGATTTTCCTTATCTGTAATAGGTGAAATTAATGTAAAAACCTCATAGCATTTTTCAAATAATCGACTTTCTTTTGATTCCTGATACAAACTCAAGCTTGCATTTGTTAGACAAAATGAAAAAATTGTGGAATATGAAAAATGACTAATCAATAAATCTACTAATTTTCTATCTTTTTGTTTTATATTACAAAATCCCAAGATATCCTGTAGAATATCAGTGTATTCTAAAAGAGAAATATACAAAAATTTTCGATCGGAAATAAGTATTGAATATATTTCTTTTGGAAATCCAATTCCATAGCTCCATATTCTTCTTTTTTCTGATATAACAGAACTCGGATATTTCTCCATTTTCACCCTAGAATTTTCAAATCCTTCTCTAACAATTTCTGCCAATTCTTGACTATAATAATAATCAGGTTTATAACAGATATATTTAGAAATAATATTATATTCGATCTCTTCATCTGTATCTGACCCAAAATCAAAATTCAAAAAAATATATTCTATATCGTCTACAATAACTTTATTTTTCTTTAATTCTAAAGTACATTCCTTACTTATTGCTAGTTTGTTTAAAATACTATTCACTCCAATAACAATAATCATGTCCTTTTCATTTACTACTTTACGCAACACATTCATTGAATGTGAAAAAATATTCTGTGCCCCAATAAACACTGCTTTATAATCATTTACTTGTATAGACTTAATGAGATCATTGGAGATAGATTCAGATAGTATATATTCTGACCTAATTAGTGTCACGACCTTTAATTGTTCACGATTACATTTATAATATAACACATCTTTTACTATTGTTCTCATACCCCACCTTATTCTATGATTACTTCGCATAAAAATTAATCAATTGCTCATATAGCTGTGTAAAAGACATCCCTTCACACAAAAAAGGATGTTTATAAAATAATCCTAACTGTTTTTGAAAACCACATAATCCATATTTACACCCAAGCACTATCAAACGGATAATATCAAGAATAATTGGTGCTGCAAGCATAGAATCTTCTCCTTGCCAATTAAGCTTTAATGACATAGGTTCATTAAGCCAACCACTAAAGTACACAGCATCCCATGATTCTTTTTTATCCCCTTTATAGTTAAAATAATCAATGGTTACTTTATGCTCAAAATCGTCATAACCTAGTAAATCCTTAATTCCATTAGTCTTATCCTGAATCTTCGTTACGCAGTGCTCTGGCATTGACAATACATAGCCATCATGATTCCCGATAATATTGGTACTATACCATGCATTTAAATGCAAATTTCGAATTCGCAACATATCCGCAATCACTAATTTTAACATCGTCTGTCCAGTGCTTCCATCTCTTCCCGAAATTTGTACACAATACTTTTTTGCAAAAGAATCCAAAAAACGAAACTCTAATGTTTGACTTGGTGTAAAATCTACAAAATGCGCATTAGATTCAATAGTCGCAATCGCATATAGCAGTGAACTTGGCAACTGTTTTATTTCAAACTGCATAATATCATCATAGGATAATTCCAATTTTTTTTCATCTACCACTTTAGCCGGTGAACCCATATATAATACAATCACATTTTCTAAATGGTTCTTTGATTTAAAATCTGAGATATCATTTTTTATAAGTTGAATCGCTTGTACCACAGTCTCTGGTTCATAATAATAATTAAAATGATTCTCCAATGGGATATCCTTATCTGTATGAATCCCTTTGTATGGTACGATCTCATCTAACTCTGGAATAAGATTAATTATTGGGTGAGAAATAATACCTTTATTTGTAACGCATTCTAGCACACTCCTTTTCATATAGTCCCAACCGGAAAAAACCATATCATGTACATCGATAAACTCTTGTTTAAACAGCTTACTATACTCCGTTATGCCATATTTTAATGGAACATGCCCATATTTCATTGCCATGCTACCTGCAATAACTGTTGTAGCATTATCACCCAGTAATCCAACAAACATTATCCCAATCATAATACAACCTCTCCTATCAATTTCTGACATTGAACGACCCATATGCGCTTTCCATCATAAAGCCATTCCATCTCGATTTCATAACCTAATTCTTGTTTAATTTTTCTTCCTAATTGTTCTAACTCTATAAAAACAGATTCATATCCACAGTCCATAATTTCTAAAATATTAGCTTCCACACCTCGCAAAATAGTCTCTTTTTTCTCATTTTGATAACAAGTAATTATATTTCCGCGTATTTTCCCCGAAACAATCTCCGCCAAATGTCCTTTTGTCCAATTAATGTTACATCTATTTTTATCAGAATGTAAAACACCAGAAATCACTGGTTCAATATATTTTTGTATCAACACTCCCATTCCCAATATAGAGTCATCCTCCAAAAACAAAGCACATTGCTCTTTCGCTTTTTCTGAAAAAAAAGAGTTCCAAACTTCCAAAATTTTTTTAGGAACTTCGACCGAACTATCGGCTATATAACTGTCAAATGCCCCAGATATCACAGAGCCAAAATCCGAATTTTCTTTATCCTTTGGCACAACTGAAGATCTAACCATATATTTACCCTCTGGCAATTTTTTTGATAAAAACAATTCCCCCCTCCAGTCCGAAAGAGATTTACTATTAAATCCTTGGTAGAATCGTATGAAATCTTCTACCCCAATCCCATAAAATACAGGGACATATACTCCCCTTTTTGCCAACTCCGAAAGCATAAGAGCCTTTGTCCCACAATTTTCTGTAATATCATTACTGCCAAATAATGTAATCTTAAACGTATTCATTTATATCCCCTACTATTTCTAACACTTTTTCAACCATCATATTTTGTATTTGATTTAACGACCACTTATGATCCACGCAAAATTCTCGTATCTTACTTCCGCATCTTGTAAACAAGATTTTATTAATTACAAACTTCCATTCTTTGGTAACAAATACCTTGACCCAATATTGAATTCTTTTACTATTATTCTTATAAAAAGTTAATTCCCCTGATCTTTCAAAAAAAAGATAAATATCCTCTTCTTTTTTTTTAATATCATCATATATTGAAAAATCTGGGATTGGAGTCAATGGTTCACACGCAAAAAGACTTTTGTTCTTTTCTAGTGCCAATGAATGCATTAGCATCCATTCGTCTATGCGACAAAATAAAAATTCATTCATGCATTCGATAGCGAATCCTGTTCCATAAGCACTCTTAACCTCTTGATATATATCAAGCAAAACGTACTCATACGTATTATGATACAAAATAAACACCGAAAAATATTCAATCAATAATTCAACACACCTTGAGAATATCACTTGTGATGAAATATTTGAAACGATTTTGTGATATGTTGCCACTTGCCTATCCAGATATAAGTCACTAGCTTCATAGTCTCTTGCCAAATCAATAATAATCCGGAGTGGAACACCATCTGAAAACCAAATACAGCCTTCTCTATCCAACATAACATCATTCTTCTTACCGAATAGCCATTCACAGTTTTTTTCCAACCCTTTTTTCATAATAGAAAATGTAAAAATATCATACTTCCGATGTGGCCAGTAACATACATTTATTTTTCTTTTAGGCACACAGTAATCTATTTTTGTTCTATTTTTTATTGGTTTAAGAGTTATGTCTTGATCAAAACTATCCTGCCATTCATATAATGGAAAAGATACTATACCATTAATAATACTGATTCTTTTTCCTATGTATCCATCAAGTTCTGTCCTTTCTATATTCGTTATCCAAAGTAACTGACAATGATATCTATTGAAATATGATCTTAATATATTTGCTCCATGTGTGGCAAATGAAGAACTACACGTTAAAAGACCTGCGGCATGTATTTTTATTGCTAAAAGTGCCACTTCATTTGTCAATTGCTCCGTATATATCAAACATCCCTTATGAAATAAATCCTCATGCGTAGAATCATATTCTAATAATAATGCATTTTCAACGTTCCTATTAAAAACAATATTTCCTGTTAGCATCTCACTCCTTCATATCTTGTATGATTTTCTCAAGAATTTCTTTTTTTATATCTACATCTCTAAAATTAACAACCTTAGGCCAATCTCGATCTTCCCATTCCTTTTCATATTTATTAATAACAAAGGAATATCTAGGGAATGCATGATAATGAACAAAATTATCCTTCATCATTGCAACAACATAATTAAATTTTTCTGCCCCGTAACAATTTTGACATTTTTTCTCGTACCAATTTATTACTTTTGGGAGTTCACCCGCTTCCGACTCTGTCATTTCACTCAAAGAACTTACTTGACGTTTAAGAAGTATAACACATGCCCCTAATGTTACCTGCTTTTCACGTATTACCACGATCCAATTTTCAAACTCTTTAATCGTATTCTCGTCTGGTTTAAATTTGCTCATAAATTCCATTTCTTTCTCTCTCTTTCTTCTAAATCTCTTACATATTCTTTAAGTGCCCCTACTACAATAGGAAAAAACTTTTCCTCTTCATTTATTAACATTCCCGATAATTCACTAATCGAAATCCATCTTATGTTATCCGCAGCTTCTGTATGTTCCTTAGGAATTCCCTCCGCAGAGCAAATAAAAAAATTAATTACAACCGGAAAATCTCTTTCTATGCTCTGGCAAGAGTAAAACGGCTGACAATTTTGTACATTTCTTTCTATTGTTCTGTTTTCTTTTATGCCATTTATATTCGTTATCCTTAATCCCGTTTCCTCCATGACTCTTTGCTTTATTACATCAACTGCTTTATCCATGGCCTTAACCTTCCCACATGGAACCTCAATTAAACCAAACTGTTTGCCATTCCTAATGCGATTCTGTATCAACACAAATCTTTCTTCGTTAATAACTCGTTCTATAATTGCCCCTACACCATATACGCAAAACAGACAATTATCAGGTATCTGCATTCCCATCCCCCCTTTGTCGTTCATTTTTCATCTTGGCTATGTCTTCACCTATTCATTTTATAGATACGGCTGAATATAACTCTCCCATATATCTGCAACCACCTCTTCCGCCGTCATGTATTTTTTTGAATGCAACATAGAAACAGTAGCAAACAATTTCATTTTTCCCTCATCAAATTTTACATTATATGCACCATCATAAGAAGCTATCCCTGCTGAAACTACTTCATTTTGTGAAACCATGATACTTTTTTCACTATCTCCAAACAAACTATCTACAAAGACTTTTAATGTTCTTATCAATTTTCTATCTTTATAGAAACGAAAAAAAGTTGTCATAGAATTAGCTTTGTCCATTCGCAATATGATGTTCTCATTTTCTCTTTCATATTGCTCTCCTACCTTGATTAGCCATTCCACTATTTGTTCGTAATTTTTTAATATGAAAACATTTTTTTCCGAATCCGATGGTTTTTCATTAACCTCTTTCCTCAAAATATTAAATCTTTCAAAATAATCTATTTCCCCCATTCCACTTTTTGAAACTACATATAGTTCCTCATTTTCTGCTTCATTTTTGTCAGTATCCTTCTTTTTATACTGGGGATTATCTATAGTAGAAGCTCTATCCAATATTTCTTCTGTCTTATCCTCTTTCTGGTTTATCATAGAATCTGCTCTTATCCATCCTGGCCTCGAAATTCTTTCTATTTGTTTATTTAGAGCTCCCATAACTTTACCAGCCAAATCATCTTTATTTTTCCACCATTGCACCATCCTATTTTTCATAACTTCTTTTTTAAATGTTTCCAACTTCTTTTTCTTAATACCATCCTGCTCCATCTTATCAGGTGTAATTTCAGCACTGGAATCAATTAGAAAAGCTAAAATTGGAATTCCCTTCTTTTGAGCATATCGAAATTCCTTTTGTGTGTAGCTTATTCCCTTATCTTTTCCATCTTCAATCACGCTTCCATATTTATGGCCTATAATTAAAATATAATAATCGGAACTGTCAATCGTATCTTGAATAATTTCCCACTGTTCCTCGTCTCCAGCACTGAACATTTCCATACCAATTGGGAAATGATACATGGACAATATCATATCTTGTACTTTCCTTCTTTCCTCTTGCAAATCATTATATGTAGAACTAATAAATATTTGATACTTCTTTTTCATGAACCTTCCCCCATATCTAATAACTAATTATAGACACAATACATTTACTTATCTGCAATACTTATTATATACTATTCACGTAGTATATTCAAGTTTTAATCAAAGCTATAAAATTATAAAAATAGAGTAGGTATACCCATATTTACAGTTCCAAATGGGAATCACCAAATTGAGTCCTTCACTTTTCAAATAATACCACCTTATTCCGAATCATATTATTCATACACTATTATTGTTCAAAAAAATCTCTTGCTCCACCAATATACAATTATGCTTTGCTATATTTTATCCAAAATAATCAACTGTATTGATGTTTCTCAAACCTACACGAGCACCTTAAACCCAATCTATAATAAGTATTGATTCCATACTCCTTCTCAAGTGAAAACTGTTCTTACGTTCGATTTATTCTTCGAATCCGTTGTTGAATACATTAAACATACACTACTCCACACTAATTGAGAAAGACACTCCTAATATAAATCTGATAATTTATTCTTTCTCTTTCCAAACAACATCAAGCTTTTTCTCTTCATAAACATAAATAGCCTCAACCATCTGCTCTACTATCTCTTTCGTAAGACATCTAACTTTTCTCTGACAATTTCCTCTTTCCTGCTGCTCTCTATCCCCATCTTTCTTTTCCTTCGCCCTACGAATCTCTTCAACTAACATCCGTTCTTCTTCCCTCAACTCCCCCACTTTATCTAGATACACATCTTTATATAATTGCTTCCGTTTGAACTGCTCATATAAATACTGCTTTTCCACTTTTAAAGCATCTAAATTCTTCTCCAAAAGCACATTTCTACTCTTCTTCTGTTCATTATCAAGCTTTAAAGAATCCTCTCCCTGCCCCTGCAATTCCCTCTCCCTACATTCTTCCTCATCCCGCTGCCGCTCCAATCTCTGATTAATACATTTCAAAACAACTTCTTCCGCTTCTGGCTCCTTCAATTTCCCACGAAAACATCCACTACCCGCATCATATCTTGCTCTCTCACAAACAAAACACGGCACTTTCATACAGGTAATCCGGTTAAGACTTCTCCCACAATTCCCACACCGCAGTTTGCCCAATAAAATGCTTTCCTGTTTTCCCTTATGCTCTTTCCCTTTTTGGCATCCCCGATATCTTATCACTTCCGATGCTTTCAGAAACTCCTGCTCTGTAACAATTGCCTCATGCTTTCCTGAAACACATACCCTGTCCTCATCCGCTACTCTCTTAAACTGGCTTCCACCTATTTTCGTTACCTTGTATTTTCCATTTACCACCATCCCGAGGTACACTTTATTTTCCAGTATCTTCAATACCATTTTGCTGTTCCAGTAACCTTCATCATCCAAAATGTGATACTGCATTCTTTCACGGTTCTTATACTGCCCAGGCGTCGGCACTCTCTCTTCATTTAATTTTTTTGCTATAATTCCGGTACTGCACCCCATACAGGCAAGTGCAAAAATTCTTTTAACATATCTCGCCGCTTCGTCATCCACCGCCAAAACTTTCTTATTATCAGAAAAACGATATCCAAAGGGCGGTCTCGGACCAATAAAATCGCCCCTCTTTCTTCTGACTTTTAAAGCGGAACACATCTTTACTGACAGATCTTTGCTGTACATATCATATAGGAAGCTCTTAAATGCAATCTCAATCCCTCCGGTGGTTCCCTCATAGTCATTACTGTCGTATCCGTCATTCACCGCAATAAACCGTACCCCCAGAAAAGGAAAAATTTGTTCCAGATAGTCCCCCACTTCCAGATAGTTCCTGCCAAATCGGGAAATATCCTTAACTATGATACAGCATATCTTTCCTTCCCTTACCATGGACAACATCCGTTCTACTGCTGGCCTTTCAAAATTCGTACCGCTGTATCCGTCATCCACAAATTCCAATGTCTGCATTCCGGGATAGAGATTCCTGTCATTCAAATAACGGTCAATCAAGTTCCTCTGGTGCAGGATGCTGTCGCTTTCTACTTTTTTATCATCAGATACCACATCTCCATCTTCTACGGAAAGCCTTAAATACTCAGCCACAAACTGCTCTTTCATGGATATTGCCCCTTCCTTTATCTTCTGCTTCCAACTGTGCTAGCAAGTAGTCATACTCATTTCTGAACTTGAATATAATATGTATCCGTTTATCTCCAAACACTTCTACCTTTTCCAAAAGTTCTGCTGCCATCTTTCTTGTAAGTGCTTCTTCTCCCTGAAAGTGCAGAAATGTTTCCATCCAACGGTTTGATCCATTCATGCACTGTTCAAAGTCTTCCAGTTCCTTTTCTCTCTTGTTAAGTTCCTCTTCAAGATCTAAAATCTGCTGAGAATATTTTTCTTTCGCTGTAAGGAATTCTTCTTTTGTCAAAATCCCCTGTTTCATGTCTTCATAAATGCTTGTCTTTAAATAAATATATCTCTCCAGCTCTTCTTTTGCCTGATCCCGTTTTCTTCTTTTCTCCTTAAGCTCTAAAGAATAACCACAGGATTTTTTCATCCGCTCGATTAATGACTTTGCCTCCACCGCTAAATCTATCTGCAATTTTATCTGACGGAATACAATATCAAAAATTTTATAGTCTGCAATGGCCGATGTATCACAGTTTGTCAGAGAATAATTATAAGCAGAGCCGCAATAAAAGTAGTACTGTACTTTCCCTTTCCTCACATCTTTATTCCTTCTCATTACATGCTGGCAGATACCGCACACCAGAATTCCTTCCAATATATTGCTGTACCCCGGTTCCCCTTGCTTATCTCTCCGTGCTTTTCTGTTTCTTTCTCTTATTTTCTGTATCTGTTCAAACACATCTCTGTCAACGATTGCAGGGTGGCTGTTCTCCACTACCTCCCATGACTCTTCCTTCTTTTTTCCCTGCTTTTCTTTTGAATATATAGACCTGTTATATTTTCCCTGTACCAGATCCCCGACATACGTCCGATTATATAAGATCCTGCTGACCGCCTGTGGCTGCCATAGAATATGTGCACAATTCCTATATTTCTTCGCCCCATGTTCTCCCGCATATCTGCTTGGAGAAGGTATGTTTTCCTGATTTAAAATCTTCGCGATCTCATGAAAACTCTTTCCCTGCATTTTCATAGAAAAAATCCGCCGGACAACCTCTGCAGCCGGTTCATCAATAACAAAATAGTTCTCCTGCAAAACATATCCATATGGAGCTTGGCTTCCGATGAACTGTCCTTGTCCTTTTTTTGTCTGAAAAGCTGTCATGACTTTTTTCGATATGTCTTTTGAATAATAATCATTTGCAAGATTTTTAAAATCTGTTATCAAATCCTTTTCCTTAAATATCCCCCCAGCACTGTCATAATGATCATTCACCGCAATAAACCGGACTCCCAGAAAAGGAAAGATTTTCTCCAGATAATCTCCTGCTTCCAGATAATTCCTTGCGAATCTGGATAAATCTTTTACAATGACACAATTAATCTTCTTCTCCTTTATATCCGCCAGCATCCGCTCCCACTCCGGCCTGTCAAAATCCGTCCCTGTCCTTCCGTTATCCGTATAGGTCTCCACGATTTCCATCTCTTCAAACTCTTCTGCAAAATTCAGCAGCAATTCCAGCTGGTTATGGATACTGTCACTCCCTCTTCCTCCATTATCCTCATTGGACAGCCGGACATATAAAGCGGCTTTTACGGATGGTACCCTGTTCTGCTGTAAAGTATTATCAATTTTCCTGCTTGTTCTTGCCATGTCCAGCCTCCCCTTTTTCCCCCGTCCCCTGAGCCGTGTTTGAGGATATATCTTCAATCAGACTTAAAGCCACCTCAAACTCCTCCATATACTTAAAACAAACTTTTATTCTCGGATAACGTTCTTTATCCTTTTTCTCATATACAAATATCTTATCAATCAAGGATACCACTACTTCTCTTGACAGACTTTCAAGATACCCAAACTTTTTGAATTCATTAATCCAACTACATGTATGGCCCGATCCTGCCATAAGCAGTTCAATTCCTTCCTCCAATACCTCCAGCCCCTGTTCTGCAGCCTGTATTCGCTTTCCATAATTTTCCTTTAACTCCATATATTCTTCTTTCGTGATCAGCCCATCCTTATAATCTTCATACAAGTCCAGCCTCAGATTGCAATATTTCTGGATCTCTTCCTTCTTCTTCACCACCTGTCTGTTTCTTTTGGACAGTTCGCCATTCTGATGCTGTATTTCTTTCAACTTTCTCAAAATATTGTCTATATCCGTTACACTTTCTATCTGTTTATTTAAAAGTAAAAGCACGCTTTCCTCTAAATTCCCCGCATTTATGCTGTGGGAACTGCAGATTTCCTTATCTGCCTTGTGATTCCCACACACATAATAGACAAATTTCTTATGACCGGACGGCACTGTTTTCCTGACCATATTTCCGCCGCAATCACCGCACCGTACCACGCCAGACAAGTGATATACCTTCTCCTGCGCGGTGCCGGTTCTGGTATCCATCTTCAAAAGTTCCTGAACATTACAAAAATCAGCTGCAGGAATGATGGCTTCGTGAGCATCATCCACTTTACTCCATTTGCTCTGTTCCTTCTTCACTTTCTTCTTTACCTTGTAATTAGGCGTAGTATCCTTTCCCTGAATCAGAGTTCCTGTATAAACCTGATTACTCAGAATCCGAAGAACATGAACATGGCTCCACTCGCTTCTCGGATTCTTCTTGAATCCCGTATAAAAAGCGCTACCATGTTCTTTTTTATAGTCCATTGGGGTAAGAATATCTTCCCTGTTTAATGATTCCGCTATCTTGTAAGCACTTTTGCCCTGCAGGTACATCCGAAAAATATGCCTGACTACTTCAGCCGCTTCTTCATCTATTTCCAACTTATTTTTATCCGTCTCCAGTTTCCGATAACCATACGGAGCAAATGCGCCTACAAAATCCCCTTTATTTCTCTTGACCTCCAGATTGCTTCTGATCTTAATGCTGATATCACGACAGTATGCGTCATTGATCAGGTTTTTAAACGGGATGATAATGTTATCTGTCTGTCCTTCGTTCAAAACATTGTCATAATTATCATTGATGGCAATAAAACGAACACCCAAATACGGAAAGATTTTCTCAAGATATTTTCCTACCTCGATATGATTTCTGCCAAACCGTGAAAGATCTTTCGTGACCACGCAATCCACTTCCCCGGATTTAATATCTTCTAACATCTGCTGAAATGCCGGACGCTCAAAATTAACACCAGAGTAACCGTCATCCACCCTTACTTCATGGATTCTGATATCGTCTCTGGATTTCAGATACTCATAAATGAGTTCTTTCTGATTTGTAATGCTGTCGCTTTCCTCTTTATCTCCATCCTCTTTTGACAGGCGCAGATAAATGTCAGCATTATAAATTTTTGTATTTAGATTTGTTTCCATATGTTCCCCTCAAATAGTCATGTTTGCTGTCAAACCTGTTCTATTTGGGGTTCTGCCTCGTCCATAATTAGTATATCATTCTGCAGAAAATTATCCATAGAAAGGCTAAACATTTTCTAAATTTCGTCATTCTCTTGCCATCTCAATACACAGCCTTGCAAGTTTATTCTCAAGGCTCTCATTTGTATCAGAATAAGATGTTTTGACCACCATTCCATTACATATAAAACAAAAAGGGTTTTTTACTTCATTTATAAATGAAAGCATACGCTCTTTCTTTGGTAATTCTCTGTTAATCTTTATTTCTCCTATATCCACCAAAGTACTGATATCCACTGTCCGGATATCTACCTTTTTCATTTCCTCAAGTTCATCTGCTTCCACATACTATTCCTCCATTTTCCTTATTCCACTATATTGTTTTCTGATTGTCCATTATGTTATTTTTTCAAATGTACTTTTCAAACAATCCCTGTCAGCAATTCCACAGCAAGCTGAGTGTATGAAAATATCGAAATAGAGTATTTCCACAAAAAAAAACACACCTAAAGCTATTTTTAAGTGTGTTTTAACTCCCTCTGCTAAATTTCTTCAGGCGACAGAATATCTTCTTCAGATGCAACCGCGATATCCTTCAGCAGATCCTTTAAGTCATGCTGCGCCCCGATATTTGTCACATCAATCTTTGTAACACAGTTGCTCATCCATGGAAGCTCTGTATTCATCACATCCAGAAGGTCTATGATATCTGCCTGTATCAGCTTTTCCTTTGAAACATATCCTGAACCCTGTCTGTGTTCAAATCCCTGTTTCTTAAAGAAACTTTTTACATCATAGTACGCCTTCCTGTAATCTGGATAGTACTTCTCCAGCTCATGGACACTCAGATCAAAATTAATCGCTTTCCGATATTTCCTCTCCATGCTGTTTCCTCATCTGCTGCCCGCTGGCACAGGAACATTATGCACCCACATCCCTCTTCTGTGCATAATGCGCTATCAGGTCTTCCGTTGCAAAATCATCCGGTGAATCGGAATCGTCACTGTCATATAATATCCATGTCGCAACATTCCCCATAAACCACTCCTTCTTTTTCAAGGCGTTCACAATACTTCCAAACCTTCCAAAATCCCTGTCACTTCCATTATCCTTATAAATGACAGAACCGGAGCTGGTCTTCTCTCCTTTAAAATCCCAATAACCAAATGCATTGTCAACAGCCTCATGAACTGCTTCCAGCCTGTATTTTTTCTCCCTCAGTATCTTTTCATCATCCATACGGACTTCCATTTTTATCATAATATCAATTCCTTCCTGCCTGCGTTTTTCTATACTGTCCGTCAAATGCCTCCCTAATCTCTTCCGCGGTGATCTCGCCGCACTTTTCTTTCTCTATCATCTCCATTGTGGGTTCCAGGCCATCTGCTTTCAACATCCAACATCATAGTCCCATGCTTTATCGCTTCCGATCAACATATGAACCCGCCCCTTTCCTGATCGTACCTACAGTATAACACAAGGTATTCCAAATAGCCATCAGAAATTTACTTTTATGTATTTTTTCTTCCGCTTTTCTTTTCGTTTTTTCGTATATTTATCTATATCATTTTTCCTATCCTGTTTCTTGCTTTTTGCTTCCATATCTGCCTTTGCTTCTCTTTCATCTTTCTTACTGCCGCCCTTCTCTCCGCTTCCTCCCTCGCCCGGATTGCTGTCGTCATTTCACGGTAGCCGCCGGACCTGAAGCCAAGTGCTTTATTCCTGAAAATACTCTTCATGTGCCGGACAAACACTTCCATAAAACCCATGCCATTGCAGGAATAGAAGCGTCCTCCTGCCTTTTAGTAATATTACTTAGCTTCCAGGCGTTGAAAACCCGCTGAAATGAAAATAGACTAAGCAGAATCCCCTGTTTTACAAGGGCACTGAAAAAGTCTGATTCTAAGAAAAAGAATTGGGCTTTTTTCAGTGTTGGCATTATAATAGAAATATAGGGAAGGAGGACTCCGAAATGCTGAAAGATCATTCACAGTTGAAATTACCATTATCACCTTATCAGGGGATTTACAATGCGATCATTCCTGCAAATCATCTTTTGCGGAAGATAAAAGAGAACATCGATTTCAGTTTTGTAAATCCTATGCTGCGGAAACAGTATTGTGAAAATTTCGGACGCCCAGCAAAAGAACCAGAGATGATGTTCAAACTATTGTTCTTGAAAAAGCTCTACGACCTGTCGGATGAGACCCTGATCAGCAGCGCCCAGACAGATATGGCATATAAATTTTTTCTGGACCTGGAACCGGAAGCCAAAATGATCGATCCCAGCCTTCTCACAAAATAAGATATATATTCAGCAAAGTAAAATGCAGGAAATGCCCGTTAAGAGAAAGCTGCCGTGTAGGGAGAGGGAAATCAAAAGAACGGAGTTACAGCATTACCCAGGCAAGCGAAAAGAACCTGGAAAGACTAAAATTTGAGGAAAGTGAGTATTTCAGGGAACGGATGAAGATCCGGCATCGGATTGAAGAAAAGAATGGGGAATTAAAAGAAGCCCACGGATTACGCAGAGCGGATTCGAGAGGGCTGTTTGCCATGGAACTGCAAATGTATATCACAGCATTTGTGGCAAATGTCAAGAGAATCACGAGGCTGACGGAGTCGGTTATGCAGTAAGGGAACGCTTTTCCTTGCATGCTTTAGAGCAAATTTGTACACAGATGCTGTTTATATAGAGATAAGAAAACTCCCAACAAAAAAGTGGGAGTTTTTCAGTGCCCTCTATTTTCAAGGATTTTTGGCTTTTCTTATTTTTCTCTAAAGTTTTAATCTGATACTGTTCCTTCTTCCCTCGTATCCTGCTGCAAAATTTTTCTGATAGTGTCTCTTACCAAAATCCCTGCTAATTGAAAAAGGTGCTTATTTGTGTCCTATTTCGTTTTACCCTGTCTTTTTTGTTTCCTTTCTTAGCAATTCCCTGATAGTCCTCTTTCCTATTATAAAACATATCCTGAGATTTTCCAGACGCCGTCTGGAAAATCTGCGGGACTTCTCTCATGGTCGCATTATGTGGTACTGTTACAGGTCAAAGACTCAAAAGCTCGTGCTTGGTATGAAAAAGAAGCATGGGAACAGACTTGGAACGTCAGAACTTTACAGCGCAATGTCTCCTCACAATATTATTATCGTATGCTTCAGACGCAGAAGCAAGAGCTTGTAGAAAAAGAAATGAAAGAAACAACCGCAGAATATCAGAGCAACAAACTGGAGTTCATTAAAAATCCGGTCGTGGCAGAATTTTTAGGACTGGCTTCCAATACGGATTTTACGGAAAGCGATCTTGAAAAGAGTATCCTGACAAATTTGCAGAAGTTTCTAATGGAACTTGGCAAGGGTTATGCGTTTGTCGCAAGGCAGCAGCATATCCATACTGAAAAGCAAGAATATTTCATCGATCTCGTTTTCTATAATTATATCCTGAAATGTTTTGTGCTGATTGACTTGAAAACACAGAAGATCACACATCAGGATGTGGGGCAGATGGATATGTATATCCGGATGTATGATGAATTGAAGCGGAGCGAGGGCGACAATCCGACAATCGGGATTGTACTGTGTTCCGAAACCGATGAGGATATTGCAAGATACTCAGTTATGCACGGAAACGAACAGCTATTTGCTTCTAAGTACAAGCTCTACCTGCCGACAGAGGATGAACTGAGAGAAGAAATCGAGACGCAGAAAATGATGTTCTACTTGCAACAAAAAGAACAGCTCACCGAAGAAAAATAATACACTTAACAGAAAGCTCACCCATGGGACGGTCTTTCGTGTTTTCTATATATCGCCGGGGGAATCAAATACCGGGCTTTCAATATCTGATATGTCCAGGATAAAGATTTCATCACTGCTTTGCATAGTGACAGTCTACTCATATTCATCAATTTTCTTCATAAATCCGGTGTAGTCAAAGTATTTGCAACCAGATTTTCTTTTATCTGCCCCAAAAATAAGCAATCGTAACGGAAAATGGTTGGTCTAAATGTTCCACGATATAATTCAGCTTTCTGTCCAGTTCATCAAGTTCCGTTTCGCTCAATTTACGCTTTCTGTCGGTTAATCGTGCTGTTTCCTGTATGGCGGAATCATATCCGGTAAGAGCAGCAAACGGGGCAAACTGTGCCGCACGGTCAGAAACAGACATATGCGGTCGGGTGTCAGACTACTTGTGCGGCAGGTGAAGAATATTCTTGCATTTG
>CAJTOU010000063.1 GCA_910577835.1 uncultured Lachnospiraceae bacterium
GTAAAAACTTTCAGTATCTCGATATGGGTATATATGTCCATATTTTGAGTAGCAGGAATGAAAATGTATGCAGAAAAACTGGTAAATTTATTAATTGAAAAAAAGCTTAAAATTTCAACTGCCGAATCTTGTACCGGAGGGCTGGTTGCAGCGGAAATTATTCGTACAGCAGGTGCATCCGCAGTTTATTCAGAAGGGTTTATTACCTATGCGGATGAGGCAAAAATAAAATATCTGGGGGTAAAGAAAAGTACTCTTGAAGCATATGGCGCAGTAAGCCGCCAGACTGTATATGAAATGGCACAGGGATGTGCAGAGCAGACAAAAGCCGATGTGACTGTTGTAACATCAGGAGTGGCGGGACCGGCAGGAGGTACAGAGGAAACTCCGGTAGGTCTTGTATGGTTTGCATGTTTTTATAAAGGGAAGGTTACCATAAAAAAAGAGTTGTTTTCGGGAAACCGGACAGAGATAAGAACAGCGGCGGCAGATTATGCTGTAAAGCTGGTTTTGGATGTAATAAAAATTTAACAAAAACAATATTGACATAATATAAATTTAATGATATTGTAATTATAGATAAGTTGACAAACTACTTTGTATGTACTATGATATATACAAATCGAACAGATATTCACAAACTTATTTTCGATTATTAGAAAAGCTAAATTATTTTATGGAGGATTTATAAATGGATAAGAATGAAAAGTTAAAGGCATTAGAAGCAGCGCTGGCCAATATTGAAAAGGCTCATGGAAAAGGCTCTATTATGAAACTGGGAGATTCCAAGGCAAATATAAATATTGAAACTGTGCCGACAGGTTCTTTAAGTCTTGATATTGCACTGGGACTTGGAGGAATACCAAGAGGACGTGTGGTTGAAATCTATGGTCCTGAATCAAGTGGTAAAACGACTGTGGCTCTGCATATGATTGCAGAGGTTCAAAAGCAGGGCGGAATCGCCGGCTTTATCGATGCCGAGCATGCGCTGGACCCTGTGTATGCAAAGAATATAGGTGTGGATATTGACAATCTGTATATTTCACAGCCGGATTTTGGTGAGCAGGCGCTTGAAATCACAGAAACTCTGGTGCGTTCCGGAGCTGTGGATATCGTTATTGTGGATTCTGTGGCAGCACTGGTTCCAAAGGCGGAAATAGACGGAGAGATGGGAGACAGCCATGTAGGATTACAGGCAAGACTGATGTCTCAGGCACTTCGCAAGCTGACGGGAATTGTCAGCAAAACCAATTGTATTGTAGTCTTTATCAACCAGCTCAGAGAAAAAATCGGAATTATGTTTGGAAATCCGGAAACTACTACGGGCGGACGTGCATTAAAGTTCTATTCTTCCATTCGAATGGATATAAGAAAGATAGAAACCTTAAAGGCAGGCGGAGAAGTAATCGGAAGCAGAACAAGAGTAAAGGTGGTAAAGAATAAAATCGCGCCGCCATTTAAGGAAGCAGAGTTTGATATTATGTTTGGAGAAGGAATTTCTGTTATTGGAGATTTGCTTGACCTTGCAGTAGAATGTGGAATTATTAATAAGAGCGGTTCATGGTATTCTTACAACAGTGATAAGATTGGACAGGGACGGGAAAATGCAAAGCAGTACTTAAAGGCCAATCCGGAAATCTGTGAAATAGTGGAAGCGGCTGTCCGCGAAAAGTATTTCAGCGGTGAGGAGGAAGAACCACAGGCAGAACAACCGGAAACAAAAGCTGCTGAAGAGGAAAATAACGAATAGACATTATGACAGTCACAGAGATAACTTCAATTGATAAAAAAAGGTCTAAAATAGTTTTTGAGCAGAAAGAACCGATTGTGTTATACAATGGAGAAATCAGACGTTTTCAAATCGAAGCAGGCAAAGAGCTGTCTGATAAAGTGTTTTTTCAGATTCAGGAGGAAATTTTGAAAAAACGCGTGAAGGAAAGAGCGTTATATCTTTTGAAATCAATGGACCGGACAGAAGAAGAAATCAGAACAAAATTGAAAAAAGGGTATTACAGCACAGAATTAATTAGCTATGCCATTGATTTTCTGAAAGAATACAGTTATATTGACGACCGGAGATATGCAGAAAATTATATCCGCACCTGTACAGGCAGAAAAAGCCGCAAAAATATTCAGCAGGGATTGTATCTAAAAGGAATTTCCAAAGAAATAACAGAGGAAGTCTTTGCGATGTTTTATGATAAAACAGAAGATATGGGAGAAAAGGAAATGATTTACGCTCTGCTGAAAAAAAGAAGGTATCAGTTTGAAGACGCTGACAGAAAAGAACAAAACAGGGAGATGGGATTTCTGTTCAGAAAAGGATTTGAAATGGAAGAAATTTTATACTGTCTGAAAAATCCTCCGGAAGAAGAATAAAATACAAATTACAGGTCAGAACATTGCACATGACGTATCATAAGAAATAGAACTAGATTTTTTATGATACGTTACTTTTGTTATATGATTAAAATTTATTATACATATCTGTATTTTTGTATATTTTTTTTATTTTCTTATCTTTACATAAAGACTTAAAATAGTTCAGCTTTTTTACCTTAATATTTTTCTGTTGAAAAAAGCAGAATTATATTATATAATAGGAGGGCAGTTTATTAAAAAAGCAGGAGGAATCAAGCATGAAGTATCAAATCGCATGTATTCCGGGTGATGGAATCGGACCGGAAATCATTGAAGAAGCAAAAAAAGTGTTAAATAAAATCGGAGAAAAATTCGGACACGAATTTATATATACAGAACTGCTGATGGGCGGCGTGTCAATAGATAAATATGGAGAGCCGCTTACAGAGGAAACTCTTGAGGCTGCAAGAAAAAGTGATGCTGTGCTTTTAGGAGCTGTCGGTGGACGGGTTGGAGTGGATAGCTGGTATAAGCTGCCTCCTCATTTAAGACCAGAAGCAGGACTTCTGTCTATTCGAAAGGGACTTGGACTGTTTGCTAATTTAAGGCCTGCATATTTATATCCTGAATTGAAAAATGCCTGTCCGCTAAGAGAATCCATAGCAGAGCAGGGATTTGACATGATTGTAGTAAGAGAGCTTACTGGTGGTCTTTATTTTGGTAAAAGAGAGACAAAGGAAATAGATGGAGTGATGACCGCAGTTGATACCTTAACCTATAATGAAAATGAAATCAGGCGTATTGTAAAAAAAGCGTTTGATATCGCTATGAAGAGAAGAAAAAAGGTTACAAGTGTAGATAAGGCAAATGTCCTTGATTCTTCCAGACTTTGGAGAAAGATAGCAGCAGAGACAGCAGCAGATTATCCGGAAGTGGAGCTTTCTCATATGCTTGTTGATAACTGTGCCATGCAGCTTGTAAAGGACCCTGCACAGTTTGATGTGATTTTGACAGAAAATATGTTTGGCGATATTCTTTCTGATGAGGCAAGTATGGTGACAGGTTCTATTGGAATGCTGGCTTCTGCAAGTCTGAGTGAAGGAAAACTTGGTCTTTACGAACCAAGTCATGGAGCAGCACCTGATATTGCCGGACAGAATATAGCAAATCCTATTGCAACCGTTCTTTCTGCGGCCATGATGTTAAGATACTCTTTTGACCTTGACAAAGAAGCTGATGCAGTGGAACAGGCAGTAGCACAGGTATTAAAGGACGGTATCAGAACTGTTGATATTATGACACAGGACATGTCACAAGATATGATAACTCAGGTTACATGCTCTGAAATGGGTGATAGAATTTGTGATAGATTATAAATATAGAAATAAAATAAATTTCTTGAAAGGAAGTAGAGATTATGAGAAGTGATGCAGTAACAAAGGGAATGCAGCAGGCGCCGCATCGTTCCTTATTTAACGCATTGGGAATGACAGAGGAAGAGCTGAAAAAGCCATTAATTGGTATTGTCAGCTCTTATAATGAAATCGTACCAGGACATATGAATATTGATAAAATTGCAGATGCCGTAAAGCTTGGTGTTGCAATGGCAGGAGGAACGCCTGTCATGTTTCCAGCGATTGCGGTCTGCGACGGGATTGCAATGGGACATACAGGGATGAAATATTCTCTGGTCACACGGGATTTGATTGCCGATTCTACCGAATGTATGGCATTGGCCCACCAGTTTGATGCTCTTGTTATGATTCCAAACTGTGATAAAAATGTGCCGGGACTTTTAATGGCGGCTGCACGCTTGAATATTCCAACTGTATTTGTCAGCGGCGGACCTATGCTTGCAGGGCATGTAAAGGGCTGTAAGACTTCTCTTTCGAGTATGTTTGAGGCCGTAGGCTCCTATGCAGCAGGAAAAATGACAGAAGAGGATGTAAAAGACTTTGAAGAGCATGCATGTCCGACCTGTGGTTCCTGTTCGGGAATGTATACAGCAAATTCCATGAACTGTCTTACAGAAGCGCTTGGCATGGGACTGAAAGGAAACGGTACAATTCCGGCAGTCTATTCTGACAGAATCAAGCTGGCAAAACATGCCGGCATGCAAGTAATGGAAATGCTAAAAAATAATATCCGGCCAAGGGATATTATGACAGAAAAGGCATTCCGCAATGCGCTTACGGTAGATATGGCACTTGGATGCAGTACAAACAGCATGCTTCATCTTCCGGCAATTGCACATGAAGCCGGTGTGGAAATTAATCTTGACATTGCAAATGAAATCAGTGCCAGAACACCGAATTTATGTCATCTTGCACCGGCAGGGCATACTTATATCGAAGAGCTGAATGAGGCCGGCGGTGTCTATGCAGTTATGAATGAATTAAATAAAAAAGGTCTTTTAGAGACTGACTGCATGACCGTAACCGGAAAAACTGTTGGAGAAAATATCAAAGGCTGTATGAATAAAAATCCTGAAGTAATCCGGCCTGTGGAAAATCCATACAGTGAAGTAGGCGGAATCGCCGTGCTGAGAGGAAATCTTGCACCGGATTCTGCTGTTGTAAAACGTTCTGCTGTTGCACCGGAGATGTTAAAGCACGAGGGGCCTGCCAGAGTGTTCGACTGCGAAGAGGATGCAATTGCCGCAATTAAGGGTGGAAAAATTGTTGATGGAGACGTTGTAGTCATTCGTTATGAAGGTCCAAAAGGCGGACCGGGCATGAGAGAAATGTTAAATCCTACCTCGGCGATTGCCGGAATGGGACTTGGCTCTACCGTAGCACTGATTACAGACGGCAGATTTTCAGGAGCGTCAAGAGGAGCATCGATTGGGCATGTTTCACCGGAGGCTGCTGTGGGCGGACCGATTGCATTTGTGGAAGAAGGAGATATGATTAGTATTGATATTGATAATCATACTCTTAATTTAAATGTTTCTGATGAAGTTCTTGCAAAGAGAAAAGAAAACTGGAAACCGCGGAAAAATGAAGTATCCGGCTATCTTGCAAGATATGCGTCACTTGTCACTTCAGCAGACAGAGGCGCGGTACTTAAGAGTTTATAGAAAAGGAAGGGGAAAGGATATGTTATTATCTGGTTCAGAAATAATCATTGAATGCTTAAAGGAACAGGGCGTAGATACTGTATTCGGTTATCCGGGTGGTACAATTTTGAATGTATATGATGAATTATACAAACATTCGGAAGAAATCAGGCATGTTCTCACATCACATGAGCAGGGAGCGGCACATGCTGCCGACGGATATGCAAGGGCGACAGGAAAGGTGGGCGTATGTATGGCGACCTCCGGTCCGGGAGCAACAAACCTTGTTACAGGTATTGCCACAGCCTATATGGATTCCATTCCGTTGGTTGCAATTACTGCAAATGTAGGAAAAACACTGCTTGGAAAGGATTCTTTTCAGGAGATTGATATTGCAGGCATCACAATGCCGATTACCAAGCATAACTTTATTGTAAAGGATATTAAAGATGTTGCTTCAACGCTTAGAAGAGCATTTAAAATAGCAAAAAGCGGAAGACCGGGACCAGTTCTTGTGGATTTTACAAAGGATGTAACCGACCCGAAAAATAAATATGAATATACACCAGAGCAGCCGCCAGAAATACTTCCAGTTATTGATACAATTAAGGAAAATGCCATTGATGAGGCTGTAAAATATATCTGTGAATCACAGAAACCGTTTATCTTTGTCGGAGGCGGTGCAATTGCATCGGAATGTGAAGAAGAACTTGTCCGTTTTGCAGAGCTTACTGGTGCGCCGGTATGTGATTCTCTTATGGGAAAAGGTGCTTATAACGGTACAAAAGAGAATTATACCGGAATGCTTGGCATGCATGGTACAAAGACATCGAATTTCGGTGTATCAAAATGTGATTTATTAATTGTTATCGGTGCGAGATTCAGCGACAGAGTAACAGGAAATACAAGTAAATTTGCCTCAAACGCAAAAATTGTGCAGATTGATATTGACGAGGCTGAAATAAATAAAAATATTAAAACTGACGCAAGCATTATCGGAGATGCCAAAGAGATATTAAAGAGATTAAATAAAAAGCTTGAAAGCGCAAAAATTGAGGATAAATCCGAATGGATGAAGGAAATTCTGGAAAGTATGAAAAAATATCCTCTGTCATACAGTCATGAAGGTCTGACAGCTCCATATATTATGGAACAGATTTATAATGTTACAAAGGGAGATGCTATTATTACAACAGAAGTTGGACAGCATCAGATGTGGGCAGCTCAGTTTTATAAATATAAAGAAGGCAGACAGCTTATCACTTCCGGAGGACTTGGAACCATGGGCTACGGACTTGGCGCTTCTCTGGGAGCAAAGCTTGGAAGACCGGACAAAACAGTACTTAATATTGCAGGCGATGGATGTTTCCGGATGAATATGAATGAAATCGCAACTGCTGCTAGATACAATATTCCGATTATTCAGGTGGTGATTAATAATCATGTACTGGGCATGGTTCGTCAGTGGCAGACATTGTTCTATGGACAGAGATATTCAAATACTACTTTAAGAGACGGCGTAGATTTTGTAAAGCTTGCCGAAAGTCTTGGTGCAAAGGGTATTCGGGTAACAAAGAAGGAAGAAGTAGCAGATGCATTAAAAGAAGCCATTTCATTAAATGCGCCGGTTGTAATTGACTGTCAGATTGACAGTGATGACAAGGTATTCCCGATGGTTGCACCGGGAGCCGCTATTTCAGAAGCGTTTAGTGCGGAAGATTTAGAAAAATAAAGTAAGAAAATTTAAAATAAGGAAATTTTATACAAGGAAATATTATACAAGGAAATATTATACAAGGAAATTTTATGATACAAGGAGGCTCTTGAAATGGGAAGAGTTTATAATTTTTCAGCAGGACCCGCAGTTCTGCCGGAAGAGGTATTAAAAGAAGCTGCGGAGGAAATGCTCGATTATAAGGGCTGTGGTATGTCTGTTATGGAAATGAGCCACAGGTCAAAAGTATATGATACAATTATTAAAGAGGCTGAACAGGATTTAAGAGATATCATGAATATCCCTGACAACTATAAAGTGCTGTTCCTTCAGGGCGGCGCATCTCTTCAGTTTGCAATGATTCCAATGAATCTTATGAAGAATAAAAAGGCTGCTTATATTGTAACAGGACAGTGGGCGAAAAAGGCATATCAGGAAGCACAGATATATGGTGAGGCTGTAAAGGTTGCCTCCTCGGAGGATAAGACATTTTCCTATATTCCGGATTGTTCGGACCTTGATATTCCAGAGGATGCGGATTATGTATATATCTGTGAAAATAATACCATTTATGGTACAAAATATAAAACACTTCCAAATACAAAAGGCAAGACGCTGGTAGCGGATGTTTCTTCTTGTTTCTTATCAGAGCCCGTAGATGTTTCAAAATATGGTGTAATTTATGGTGGTGTACAGAAAAATATCGGACCTGCCGGTGTTGTAATTGCGATTGTCAGAGAAGATTTGATTACAGAAGATGTACTTCCGGGTACACCAACCATGATGAAATATAAAACTCATGCAGATGCAGATTCGTTATATAATACACCTCCATGCTATGGAATTTATATCTGTGGCAAGGTATTTAAATGGATAAAGAAAATGGGCGGATTGCAGGCCATGAAAGAGCTGAATGAGAAAAAAGCAAAGATTCTTTATGATTATCTGGATGAGAGCAGGCTTTTTAAAGGTACAGTTGTTCCAGAGGACCGTTCTCTTATGAATGTTCCATTTGTTACAGGAGATGCTGAGTTGGATGCAAAGTTTGTAAAAGAAGCAAAAGAGGCCGGCTTTGAAAATCTGAAGGGACATAGAACTGTTGGTGGAATGAGGGCCAGCATCTATAATGCAATGCCGATAGAAGGAGTTGAAAAATTAGTAGAATTTATGAAAAAGTTTGAAGTGGAAAACTGTTAATTTTTCTTCCTTTTGTCAAATATTACAGCCGATTGAACGATTCCCGACAGGGAATCGTGAAGGATAGTTTCTGGTGCTGTGATATCTAATAAATGATAATATCTAAGAAAGAAGGTAACAAAAATGGTAAAAGTAAATTGTTTAAATCCGATTGCAAAAGCAGGAATGAGTCTGCTGCCGGATACGTTTGGCACAACGGACAGCTTTGCAGAAGCAGATGCAGTGCTTGTAAGGAGCGCATCCATGCATGAACTGGAGCTTTCTGACAGTCTGACCGCAGTGGCAAGAGCCGGAGCAGGCGTCAATAATATTCCCCTTGAGAAGTGTGCCGAAAAAGGAATTGTAGTATTTAACACTCCGGGTGCAAATGCAAATGGTGTAAAAGAGCTGGTTCTTGCCGGTATGCTGCTTGCTTCCAGAGATTTAAGAGGCGGTATGCAGTGGGTGGCAGATAATAAGGAAGACAGGAATATTAATAAAAGCATGGAAAAGGCAAAAAAAGCATTTGCCGGAACAGAAATCAAGGGCAAGACACTCGGCGTAATTGGTCTTGGAGCCATAGGCGTGCTGGTTGCAGATGCAGCAGTAGCACTTGGCATGAAGGTAATCGGCTGTGACCCATATCTTTCCGTTGCAAACGCATTAAATCTTTCTCATAAAGTAAAGCTTGTAAAAACCAATGCGGAAGTATACAGCCAGTGTGATTTTATTACTGTTCATGTGCCATTGCTTGATGATACAAAGGGCATGATTAACAAGGCATCTATTTCCATGATGAAACAGGGAGTCATTATTATCAATTTCGCAAGAGACCTTCTTGTAAATGATGATGATATGGCTGAGGCTCTTGCCGAAGGAAAGGTAAAACATTATGTAACTGATTTTCCAAATGCCAAATCGGCAAACATGAAGGGCGTTATTGCGTTTCCACATCTGGGAGCTTCAACAGAGGAATCGGAGGATAACTGCGCAGTAATGGCAGTAAAGCAGATTGTTGATTTTATTGAAAATGGAAATATCAAAAATTCAGTTAATTATCCTTCCTGTGATATGGGTGTATGTACAAAGGCCGGAAGAATCGCTGTCTGCCATAAAAATATCCCGAATCTGATTTCACAGTTTACCGGTGCCATGGCAGCTTCCAATATAAATATTTCCGAGATGGTAAACAAGAGCAAAGGAAATTATGCATATACACTGCTGGACCTTGACTCTGAGGTAACAAAAGCGGCAATAGATAAAATTAAATCTATAAATGGAGTAATAAAGGTTCGCGTTGTAAAATAAAGCAGTAGAATAAAAATATATGATTTTACAAACACAACTGATATAAACACTGATTATTTAACAAAAGCAGATTTGCAGTTACAGGCAGGTCTGCTTTTGTTGATTTACGAAAAAGGAGGAAAAAAATGGATAAAAACAGGGAAGAAGCATTTTTATCGGAATACCGGTCTGATATTTACGAAAAGCCTTGTGTTGCAGTAGATTTTCTGCTTATTACCATAGAAAATGACAAATTGAAGGTTCTTATGATAGAGAGAAGCGAGATGCCTTTTCAGGGTATGCCTGCTCTGCCGGGAGTATTTGTAGGAGTAGATGAAACCTTGGACGAGGCAGCGTTAAGAGGAATTCGGGAAGAAGCCGGTGTTATGGATGAGGTATATTTAGAACAGCTCTACACATGGGGTGCGATAGACAGGGACCCGCGCACCAGAGTGATTTCCGTTTCTTATATGGCATTGCTTCCTTTTGAAAAGATTCATATAAAGGCGGGAAAAAGAGTGCTTCGGGCTGGATTTTATGATTTGGAAGATATTATTCAGGGAGATAAAAAGATTGCTTTTGACCATAAAGAAATTTTAAGGTATGCAAGAGAACGTATAAGAAATAAAACAGAATATACCTGTATGCCGTTTCATTTTGTAGGCGAAGAATTTACTCTGCCCAAATTACAGAAAATATATGAGATTCTTTTAGGAAAATCACTTTATAAAGCAAATTTTAGAAAAAAAATCAAAGAATTTGTATTGGAAACAGATAAAATGGAAACGGAAGGGGCCCACAGACCAAGCAGAATTTATGTCAGAAATCGAGAAGCAAGAAATATTTTTTAGGAGGGAAATCTTATGAAAATAGAAAAAACAGCCAAAAATTTATTAAATACCATATCAAAATCAACTTGTTCCTTTACTGCTGTTTCTAACGCCATAAACCGTTTGTATCAGCGTGGATTTGACGAATTAAGCCTGAATGAAAAATGGACTCTTGAAAAAGAAGGAAAATATTTTATAAACATATATGATTCGGGACTATTTGCATTTACCATAGGAGAAAGTTTTGAAGGAATGTTAAAAATTGCAGCCGCCCATACAGACCATCCCTGCCTGTATATCAAACCAAATCCTGAAATAGCAGTAAAAGGGTATGAAAAAGTAAATACTGAAGTTTATGGTGGTGCTATTCTAAATACGTGGCTGGACAGACCGTTATCTGTATCAGGAAAAGTTACAATGAAAAGCAGCAATCTGTATCAGCCAAAAAAGAAAATCATAGATTTTGAACGGCCCCTTTTTACGATTCCAAATCTGGCGATTCATTTAAACAGAGAAATAAATAAAGGTACAGAATTGAATAAACAGACAGATATGCTGCCAGTCTGCGGAATGCTGGATGAAACTATAAATACAAACCGGTTTTTTATAGAGTATCTTGCAGAAGAATCCGGAGTAAAGACAGAGGATATTCTTGATTTTGAATTATATGTATATAATGCAGAGGAGGGCTGTGTATTCGGATTGAATAATGATTTTATATCTGCTCCAAGACTTGACAACACAACTTCGATAGAAGCATGCCTTTCAGGAATTATCAACACTCAGCCTGTATCGGGTATTAATTTTATCGCATTATTTGATAACGAAGAAATTGGAAGCAGGACAAAACAGGGCGCAGATTCCGGACTTTTATCCATGGTGCTGGAAAAAATATATCTGACTCTTGGAATGGACAGAGAAAGCTATATTGATAAAATTTTAAACGGATTTTTACTGTCTTTAGACGTCGCACATGGATTTCACCCGAACAGGCCGGAAAAGTCAGACCCTACAAATATCAATCTTTTAAATCATGGAATTGTAATAAAACGCGCTTCGTCGCAGTCCTATGCAACAGACAGCGAATCTATCGCCATTGCAGAACAGATATGCAAGGCTGCTGATATCCCATATCAAAAATATGCAGTTCGCTCCGACGGCACAACGGGAAGCACTCTTGGAACAATTGCAAATAAATATCTTCCAATGCGCTCGGTTGATATCGGAGTTCCTGTACTTGCCATGCATTCCGCAAGGGAGATGATGGGAATATGGGACCAGGCATATCTTGAGAAATTTGTATGCAGATTTTTTCTTTAAAATACATGAATGATTAGAATTGCAGAACATGTATTATGAAAGGTTTTGTAAGAAGTAAATAGACAGATTCCTGTTTTCATGATATAATGTCATCAAACAAGGTTTGATGACTAATATCATTAAGCGAAGCATGATGCTCTGCGCAAATATTTTTTGGAGGTTTACTATATGAAAGAAAACTTAAACGATTTAATGAACTGGGCAGATATTGAAGGGCTGCAGTATGCAGATATTGACTGTCCACGATGTACTCTGGGACCAAGCGAGCGAAAGGGTAAAAAAACATTGATACAGGTATTTGTATTGGATGCCACATCTGTATCTATCAGATTTGACAAAGAAAAAAAGCTTCTCCCAATGGAAAAAATGGATGAGAATTTTTTTGCACTGCTTGTATCGGGGACAAATAAAGGACTGTATCATGTAATCGCAGAATTTGAAGACGGCAGTACTGTCACATATTATGACCCTTATCAGTTTGACAATGTGCTTCCAATAGAGGAGCTGAAAAAATTCAATGCAGGCGTGAATTATGAAATCTACAAATATCTTGGCGCACATCCGGCAGAAATACAGGGTGTAAAAGGCATGACCTTTGGCGTATGGGCGCCATTTGCAGAACGTGTCAGCGTGGTAGGTGATTTCAATCAGTGGGACGGACGCAGGCATATGATGAACAAAATCGATGATACGGGTGTCTTTGAATTGTTTATCCCTGAAATTTCCACAGGCGAATTGTACAAGTATGAAATCAGACAGTATGGAGAAAAGGTCGTTTTAAAAGCGGACCCTTATGCATTTTTGGCGCAGAAGCGGCCGGATAATGCATCAATAACCGCAGATATCAGCGGTTTTAAATGGACAGATGAAAAATGGATAAAGGCGAGGGAGAAAAAGAAACTTGAAAGTACTCCAATGTCGATTTATGAGGTTCATTTAGGCTCATGGAAAAAGCCGGAGATTGAAGGAGTGGAGGAGAAAGAGAGCTTTTATACTTATCGGGAGATTGCTCCTCTTCTGGCAGAATATGTGCTTGATATGCATTATACTCATATTGAGCTTATGCCTGTAATGGAACATCCGTTTGACGGTTCGTGGGGTTATCAGGTTACAGGGTATTACGCACCGACATCCCGCTATGGAAATCCAGAGGATTTTGCATATTTTATGGATTATATGCATTCTAAGGGAATCGGTGTGATTCTTGACTGGGTTCCTGCACATTTTCCAAAAGATGAATTTGGGCTTGCAAGATTTGATGGGACATGCCTGTATGAACATCAGGACCCAAGACAGGGTGAGCATCCTCACTGGGGAACTTTGATTTATAATTATGCAAGACCGGAAGTAAAAAGCTTTTTAACAGCAAATGCGCTGTTCTGGGCAGAACAGTATCATGCAGATGCAATCCGTATGGATGCAGTCGCTTCCATGCTGTATCTTGATTATGGAAAAAATGACGGAGAATGGGTGGCAAATATGTATGGAGGACATGAAAATCTTGATGCTATCGCATTTTTGCAGCAGTTAAATACCCAGTTTAAAAAACGTACCAGAGGTGCGTTGATTATCGCAGAGGAATCTACCGCATGGCCAAAAGTAACAGGTTCACCGGAAGAAGACGGACTGGGCTTTGATTTGAAATGGAATATGGGCTGGATGAATGATTTTACCAATTATATGAAATGTGACCCGTATTACAGAAAAGACAACTATAATCTTTTAACTTTCAGCATGGTATATGCATACAGCGAAAATTTTATTCTTGTATTATCTCATGATGAAGTAGTACATGGGAAAGGTTCCATGATTGGCAAGATGCCGGGCGCTGATGAGGATATCCGCTTTTCTAATCTGAGAGCCGCCTATACCTTTATGTTTACACATCCCGGAAAGAAGCTGCTGTTTATGGGACAGGACTTCGGTGGATACCGCGAGTGGAGCGAGGAGAGAGAGCTTGACTGGAAAAGCCTTTTAGATGAAAAACATAAATTTGTTCAGAATTATGTAAAGGAATTAAACAGATTGTATACAGAGGAGCCTGCACTGCATGAGCTTGACCAGAGTCCGGAGGGCTTTGAATGGATAAACTGTTCTACTCATGAAAAGAGTATCTGTGCATTTATCAGAAAAGGCACAAAGCCGGAGGACACTCTTTATGTATTTTGTAATTTTGATACTGTACCTCATGCCAGATATAAATTCGGCGTACTAGAGGCAGGGCAGTACAGAGAAATTTTAAACAGCGATGATGACAGTTTCGGAGGGTTCGGAATGGTAAATTCCAAAACAGTAATTTCAAAACCAGAGGAATGTGACGGAAGAGAAAATACGATTTCGATTAAACTGGGACCTGTATCGGTATCTATCTTTAAATATGAAGGACCAGTAAAATGAAATCGCTGATATTATTTGCCTTTTCGGAGAGTACAGAAAGTACAAAACTAGATGCGCTTTCCAGTGTAGAGGCAGAGATAACGGATAATCTAAATCAGGCTGTGGAAAACGCAAATAATTTTATTCAGTCATTGGAAAAATATCTTCCAAAAATAATTGCGTTTGGTATTAATGTTTGTATTGCAATTGCCATTTTTGCAGTTGGAAAAATCGTGATTGGCATTCTGATGAAAATCGTAAAAAAGTTTTTCAAAAGAGCAAATATTGAAATCAGTGTTCAGAAATTTCTTATATCTCTGATAAGGGCAATTTTATATTTTATATTGTTTATTATCCTCTGCAATCAAGTGGGAATACAGACAACCTCTTTTGTGGCATTGTTAAGCACTGCCAGTTTAACAATTGGTCTTGCATTGCAGGGAAGCTTTTCCAACTTTGCAGGTGGTGTGCTGATTCTATTAATCAAGCCTTTTAAAGTGGGAGATTATATTGTAGACGGCTCCAGTGGAACAGAGGGAACAGTGCAGAAGATAGATTTATTTTATACCATGATAGTAACACCGGATAATAAGCTGATTACAATTCCAAACGGAAATTTATCCAATACGCATATTACCAATGCTTCTGCCTTTGAAAAACGAAGGGTGGATATCACAGTTGGCATAAGTTATGAAAGTGATATGGAAAAAGCGAAGGAAACAGTTCGGTCAGTCGGTATGCAGGAGCCTGCGAAGCTTGCAGAAGAGGATGTTTTTGTGGGAATCAAGGCGCTTGCGGAAAGTGAGGTTACGATTGTACTAAGAGTATGGGTAAAAACACAAGATTACTGGGATGCATATTTTAGAATGAATGAGCAGCTAAAGAAGGAGCTGGATAAAGCGGGAATCGAAATTCCATATAATCAGCTCGATGTACATGTGACACAGAAGGAATAAAACTTTTTGGAAATTACAGAACTAATATAGTTAATAATTATATAACTAAAATACAGTCATACAAATTATCTCATTTGCAGATATCTTTGTATGACTGTATTTTAGTTAAGAGAATTGAGATGTCAAAAGGTCAGTTTTAAAAATCGCACTAATCTACTATAAATAATTATTCTTTTAGATATTTTTCATTCAGTTCAATCACTTTCCGCATTGCCTCCGGTCCCGGAGCTCCAATGGTCATACGTTTATCCACACAGGTTTTCATACTGATAGCTTCATAAATATCTTTCTGAAATACTGGACTGATTGCCTGAAATTCTTCCAGACTCATATCATCCAAGGCAATATTTTTATCAATACAAAACAGAACAAGCTGTCCTACAATTCCATGTGCGTCCCGAAAAGGTACTCCATGATTTACCAGATAATCGGCTGCATCTGTCGCATTGGTAAAACCGTTTTTTGCGCTTGCTTCCATAACATTTTTTCGGAATTTCATTGTTTTTATCATACTGGTAAAAAGAGAGATGCATCCTTTGACGGTATCAATTGCATCGAAAGTAAATTCCTTATCTTCCTGTATATCTTTATTATATGCAAGCGGAAGTCCTTTCATAGTAGTAAGTATGGAAATCAGTGCCCCATAGACACGTCCGGTCTTTCCTCGGATTAATTCTGCAATATCCGGATTTTTCTTCTGTGGCATAATACTGCTGCCGGTACTGTATGAATCATCAATTTCAACAAAACGGTATTCATTTGTATTCCATACAATAATTTCTTCACAGAAACGGCTCAGGTGCATCATAATCGTTGACAATGCACTTAAAAATTCAATCAGATAATCTCTGTCAGAAACGGAATCCATACTGTTTAAAGAAGGTCCATAAAATCCCATAAGAGAAGCCGTCTGTTCTCTGTCAAGCGGATAGGTAGTACCGGCAAGTGCGCCTGCTCCAAGAGGAGAATAATTCATTCTTTCATAAATATCATGCAGTCTGCCCCTGTCACGCTTAAACATTTCAAAATATGCACCGATATGATGTGCCAGAGTTACCGGCTGTGCTTTTTGTAAATGAGTAAAGCCGGGCATATATGTTTCCGTATTTTGCTTCATAATTGTATGTAATTCATTTAAAAGCTCTTTTAGCAATTCATTGACAGAAATTACCTCATCTCTTGTATACAGTTTCATATCCAGTGCTACCTGGTCATTTCTGCTTCTGCCTGTGTGAAGCTTCTTTCCGGTATCGCCGATTCTTTCGATAAGATGTGCCTCTACAAAAGAATGGATATCCTCATGCTCTTCTGTAAATTTCAAGGTTCCGTTTTCAATGTCTGTTTGTATGCCTTTCAGACCTTCAACAATTTTATCTCGTTCCTCTTCTGTCAGGATATGCACTGCGGCAAGCATTGTCACATGGGCAATACTGCCCTCGATATCCTGTTTGTATAATTTCTGGTCAAATGATAAAGATGCATTAAAATTATGCACCAGCTCGTTCGTTTCCTTCGTGAAACGTCCGCCCCAAAGTTTCATGGCTGTTTTCCTCCGAATCATTAATTATGGTATAGTGATGTATAACTCATATTTTAATATTATATCAGAAAAACAGGTACATCACAACATATTCAGGAAATTTTATTATCAAAGACAAAAAATATGGAATAATTATGAAATGTTCACATTTTCCTGACAACTTTTTTTGGAATATGTTGTATAATATATAAGAAAGTATGAAAATAAATATTATAATTGCAGAAGAGGAGGTATGAAGAAGGAGCAAACAGAGATAGAAATTTACAGTTCTGCGGAGGAATTTTTAGAGGCCGGAAAAGAGTATCAAATTGTATTTATGGATATTTATTTAAATGGAATCAGCGGTCTTGAAGCGACAATAGAGTATAAATCGCAGTTTTCCAAGAGTATTGTTATGATTGTAACCTCATATAAAGAATATTGTAGAGAAGGTTATAAAGTAGAGGCATTTCGGTTTATTGAGAAGGATAATCTGAAAGAAGAGATGCAGGAGGGATTAGAACATGCTCTGACAAAACTTCGGAGATATCAGACAATAGAGGTTCATGTTCCAAAACAGGGAAAAGTAATGCTGGTATATAAAGATATTATTGTCTGTATAATGGGGTTAAAACCCTCGC
>CAJTOU010000064.1:0-7681 GCA_910577835.1 uncultured Lachnospiraceae bacterium
TATTATAAATATAAAAAATAAAACAGTGATTACAGCGATGGACCATGCAGAAAATGAAGAACATATTTATACAAATATTGACGGCGCCGTAATTATATAGCCGGACCAGTTTGGAGGCAAAAGCCCTCTGAATGACGGAGGAGGGCCACCGGCGCCTGCATTGATTGTTAATAAAAACAGGAGGTCATTTTATTATGATGAGATCATTATACTCTGGTGTTTCAGGTCTTAATATACACCAGACAAGGATGGATGTAATTGGAAACAATATTTCAAATGTAAATACTGTTGGCTATAAGGCACAGAAAGTATATTTCAGCGACCTTTTTTATCAAACGACTCAGATTGCCAGCGGAGCAAGTGCTGACGGAACCAAAGGTGGTTCGAATGCAAAGCAGGTAGGACTTGGAGCAAGCGTAAGTCAGATATCAATTAATATCACAGACAGAGGTGGTTCTCAGTCAACAGGAAATGCTCTGGATATGATGATAAATGGTGACAGTTTTTTTGTAATACAAAAAGACGGAGCCAATTATTATACCAAGGCAGGAAATTTTACAACAGATGGAAACGGTAATCTTGTAACAGGAAGCGGAAATTATGTAATGGGCTATACCGCGGCAAGAAATGAAGAAGGAGATTATTATCTTCAGCAGGATGAATTAAGACCGATTTCCATATATGGAACTTATGACACCACAGACCCTGCACAGACAACAGAAGTAAATATGACCGGTAATATTAATCCTCAAGATGAGGATTTTGCAGCGGGCAAAGCAGGTTATAAAAGCTGTAATCTTTTCCTTTTTGACAGTCTTGGAAATAAATATGGGGTACAGATTAATGCAACACCAGTTGCAGGCAATCCAAATCAGTACACTTTAACTCCAGCAAAGGTAATGATTGGTACAGAACCTACGGAAGATGTAATTGCACAGTTTAATGGTGCTGACAGTGTTACAATAGAATTTGACCCAACCACAGGACATATTGTCAGTGACCCGGCTACTTTTGAACTGACATTTACAGATGCAGGAGGAGCAGCACTGGACTCCTTCCAGCTTCCTATTAATGTAGACTTTTCTACTATGACCAGCTTTGGCTCCAAAACAAGTATGGCTGCGAATACGGGTGCATTGGGTACTCATGAGGGAGAAGGAAAGGCTGTTGGTAAAATGATTTCGCTTGGCGTTTCTGACAACGGAAGCATTGTGGCATCTTATTCAAACGGCGATACCGTTGTAATCGGACAGATCGTTACAGCTAAATTTTCCAACGCAGCAGGTCTTGAAAAGCTTGGAGATAATCTTTTTGGAGAGACACTCAACTCAGGTGACTTAACACTTCAGACCATCGATGCAGCAGGAGAATCCATATCTGGAGGCGTTGTAGAAATGTCGAATGTGGACCTTGCGGGCGAATTTGTCGATATGATTGTTACTCAGAGAGGATTTCAGGCAAACTCAAGAGTTATTACAGTTTCAGATTCCATGATAGAAGAATTATTAAGCTTGAAGCGATAAGCATATCATTTATTGAGCAAAAAGGATTTATGCATATAAAAGGCTGTTTTTCTATATGTGTAGGTTCTTTTTGTTTGATAATGTAAAAAAAACAAAAAAATTTGATTTTTATGTTGGTAAAAACGTTAAAGTGTGGTAGAATAGTTTTATGACAAGAGAACTATGTGATTTCATAGTCTCTAAAGGTAAAGAAGAAGGTGAAAGAAAATGGATTTAGCGTCACTTATAGGTGTTATAGCGGGAGCTGTACTTTGTATATTCGGTATAGTAGTAGATACAATGGATTTTTCCATTATCGGAGGATTTGTAAATGCTCCATCTGTATTGATTACACTTGGAGGTTCTCTTGCCAGTGTGCTTGCTTCAAATACACTGAATGAATTTATCAATGGTTTGAAATGTATTACATTGGCTTTCAAGACTTCTAATGCAAATCTTGAAAATGCTATTAAACAGATTATTGATTTATCTAATGTAGCAAGAAAGGAAGGTCTCCTTGCTCTGGAAGAAGCAGCACAGGAAATAGAAGACCCTTTTATGAAAAAAGGAATTCTTCTGATTGTAGATGGTACCGACCCTGAATTGGTAAAGGGAATTATGGAAACAGAGCTGGATTGTATGGATTCCAGACATGAGAAGGTAATCAAGGTATGGGGGCAGTGGGCATCGATGGGACCTGCATGGGGTATGATTGGTACCCTGATTGGACTTGTAAACATGTTGAATGATATGAGTGACCCTTCTGTAATCGGTCCTGCTATGGCGGTTGCATTGCTTACAACTTTATATGGTTCGTTGATTGCAAACTGGATTGCAACTCCGGTAGGAGATAAACTGAAAGTAAATAATGAACAAGAGATTATGCTGAAATCAATTATGATAGAAGGACTTTTGTCCATACAGGCAGGAGAAAATCCAAGAGTTATTGAAGAAAAATTAAAATCATTCCTAGCTCCTAGTGTGAGAGAGGGCATGAATGAGGAAAATGAAGGCGGTGAATAGTTTTGGCCAGAAAGAAGAAAGAAGAAGGTGGCGGTCTGGCACCATGGATGGCGACCTTCAGTGATTTGATGAATTTGCTGCTTTGCTTTTTCGTTATGCTGTTTGCCATGTCGTCAATTGATGAAGCGAAGTTTGAGGAAGTGGTAAGGTCCATACAGAGTACATTCAGTATTTTTGATGGAGGAGGTTCTTCTTTTACAGATGGTGCGTTGATATCCAGCGGTGTCAGCCAGCTGATAGAATTGAATGATTTTTATCAGGCAATGGGGGCTGAACAGGATGCCATGAATCAGGAAAACGCAGAAAATATAGAGGAGTTTGAGGAACAAAAGGAGCAGCAAATGATTGAAGCTTCCGAGGAAATGGCGGAAGAGATAGAATCACAGATGAAGGCAAATGGCATAGACAGCGGAGAAGTAGAAATACAGATAGAAGCACAATATGTAATGCTTACATTGAACGGTTCACTGCTGTTTGATTCGGGAAGTGCAGCAATAAAGTCAACTTCTTACGATTTTATCAGTAAAATAGGGGATATACTTTTAAATTATAATGGCAGTGATATACAGATTATCGGACATACCGATTCTGTACCACAGTCATCAAGCAATCCAAAATATTCAGATAATATGGAACTTTCACAGGGAAGGGCATATTCAGTATATACATATTTAAAGGACAATAAAGGAATGGATGTTGCTACCATGGGATGTATGGGACGTGGTGAGGCATCTCCGATTGCATCGAATGATACGGCGGAAGGAAGAGCACAAAACAGACGAGTAGAGATTAAAATCTTTAATGAATTTAATTCGTCAGGTGTTCTTCGATAAACTGTATAGGAGAATAAAAGTCCCAATATATAACATGGAGGTATAAGCTAAATTATGAAAAAAGGATTATTTAATATAATTTTATTGGTTTTAATAGTGACAAATCTTGTTTTAACAGCTATAATAGGATTTGCAGTAGTTCCTGCCATGAAAAGCTCCAATGCAATGGTAGGAAAAGTGGCAGAAGCCATAGATTTGGAAAAGGAAGGTCAGAAACAGCATACAGAGGATGGTAAGATTAGTATAGACAATACGGATGTATTTACATTTACAGATAAATTTACGGTAGAGTTGAATCCAGGCAGCGACGGAAAAAATCATGTGGCGGTCTTTAAACTGACACTGACGCTGGATACATCGAATGAGGACTATAAAAAATATAAGGAAATGCTTCCCGATTATGAGGAGCTTATGAGAACCAAGATTTCCAGTATTGTAAGTAAATATACAGAAACAGAAGCAGTCAACAACAAAGAGCCAATTCTTGAAGAAATCAAAGAAGTTCTTCGGGAAATGTATAACAATTCTACATTTATTTACAGTGTTGGATTTGGTGATTTCATGACTCAATAAGATGAGATGGAGGTGAAATTCTGTGAGCGAGATATTATCGCAGGACGAGATTGACAAATTACTCAATGCGTACAGCACAGGAGAGCTGGATACAGAGGCGTTGAAAGATGAAGATACGGTAGATGTGAAGGTTTACGACTTCAGCAGACCATCGAAGTTTTCAAAGGAACACCTCAGAACATTGGAAAGTATATTTGAACACTATGGAAGACTGCTCTACACGAATCTTCCTGCATATTTAAGAAAAAGCGTACAGGTGGATGTGATGAATGCGGAGGCTGTCACTTATTCGGAGTTTTCCAATTCATTATCAAATCCGGTTCTTCTGGGCTTAGTTAATTTTTCACCATTGCCGGGAAACATTTTGGTAGAACTTGCAACAAACCTTGGTTATTGTATTATTGACAGGCTGCTTGGCGGCGAGGGTGTTGCATTGGAGAAAAAAAGAGAATTTTCCGAGATTGAACTGACGATTGTTGAAAGAGTTTTAAATGTATGTGTGGACCTTTTAAGGGACCCATGGAAAAATGTGGCAAATGTACAGCCAAGGCTGGAGAGAATAGAAACAAATTCGCAGTTTGCCCAGATTATTTCACCACAGGAAATGACGGCGATTGTCACCATTAACCTGAAAATCGGTGATGTAGAAGGATTGATGAATATTTGTCTTCCATATGCAACATTGGAAGATGTAATAGATAAGCTGAATATCAAATTCTGGTATTCAACTATGCAAAGCAGAGATGACGGCACAAATTATGATGGTATTATTGAAACGCTGATTTCAAAAGCAGAGATACCAATTAAAGCGATACTTGGCGAAAGTTCAATGTCTGTTGCTGAATTTGTGAATCTGCAGCCGGGGGATTTAATAAAATTAGATTCAGATATAGAGCAGGAGCTGACAGTGTATGTCGGAAACATTAAAAAGTTTATGGCGTTACCGGGTTCCTCAAATGACAATTATGCAATAAGAATAACATCTGTTATCAGGGAGGAATAGGAAATGGACGGAATGCTTTCACAAGAAGAAATAAATGCATTACTGAATGGAATAGATTCCGATGACAGTTCTTCTGAAGCAGTTTCATCAGAAGATGAGCAGGTTTCGGTAGAACTGGAAGAGGTACTTACCTCAATGGAAATAGATATTATGGGAGAGCTCTCTAATATCAGCATGGGGACCGCGGCTACAACGTTATCTTCACTTGTTAATCAAAAGGTAGATATTACAACGCCAAAAGTTGGGGTTTCTACATGGCAGGATTTAGTGGACCAGTATGACCGGCCATGCGTATTTATCCAGATATCTTATAAAGAGGGTATCAATGGTAATAATGTTTTTATATTAAAGGATACTGATGTAAAAATCATTGCCGATTTGATGATGGGCGGTGATGGAACAAATATGGAGGGCGAGATTGGAGAGCTTCATTTAAGTGCAATCTGTGAAGCAATGAACCAGATGATGGGTTCCTCATCTACCTCTTTATCTTCTATGTTGGGCATGAAAATAGATATCACTCCTCCAACGGCAAATCTGATTGATTTGAATGATGATTTTGCATTGGAAGATTACAGTGATTTTCTAAAGGGAAACTTTATCAAAATTTCCTTTAAAATGACTGTTGGCGATTTGGTAAACAGTGAAATTATGCAGTTGTACCCTGTCGAGTTATGTAAAACTCTTTGTAATAGATTTGGCATGGGAGAAGATTCCTCTCAATCTGAAACATCAACAACCTCTGAGCCAGAGCAGTCAGCAGCAGCAACGGTTCAGGATATGCCGGCACCAAATATGTCTGCCATGGAACAGCAGCCAATGGCAGGTAATATGAATTATGGAATGCCAATGCAGAATGCATCGCAGGCTATGATGCAAGGAATGCCGCAGGGTATGCCAATGCAACAAGGAATGCCACAAAGTATGATGATGCAGGGTATGCCAATGCAACAGGGAATGCCACAGGGTATGATGATGACAGGAATGCCAATGCAGAATATTAATGTTCAGCAGGCGCAGTTCCAGACATTTTCACCAGATATCGTAGCAGTAAACCAGAAAGAGAATATTAATCTGATTATGGATGTACCTCTTCAAGTCACTGTAGAGCTTGGCAGAACCAGCAAATCTATTCAGGATATTCTGGAATTTTCACCCGGCACGATTATCGAACTGAATAAGATTGCAGGCGAGCCTGTGGATGTACTTGTAAATAACAAGTATGTTGCGAAGGGTGAGGTAGTTGTAATCGAGGAAAGCTTTGGTGTAAGAGTTACCGAAATTATAAGATAAAAATGGTATAATATTAATATATTGAATAGGAGAGAAATAATATGGCAAAGAATATTTTAATTTGTGATGATGCTGCATTTATGCGAATGATGATAAAGGACATTTTAACAAAAAATGGTTATAATATTGCGGGTGAAGCAGAAAACGGAAAAATGGCTGTTGAAAAGTATGCCGAGACAAAGCCGGATTTGGTAATGATGGATATTACCATGCCTGAGATGGATGGTATACAGGCTTTGAAAAAGATTAAGGAGCAGGACCCGGGTGCTATGGTAATTATGTGTTCTGCTATGGGACAGCAGGCAATGGTTATTGAATCCATTCAATCTGGTGCAAAGGATTTTATTGTAAAACCATTTCAGGCAGACAGAGTTCTTGAGGCAGTCAAGAAGGCAGTAGGCTAATAATGAATGGTATATTAGCAGCGGGCTTTGAAAGTTTTTTCAGACTGATAGTAACCTTATTTATGTTTATCTTTGTTGTAATCGTCTGTTATATCGCGACGGTATGGATTGGAAATTTCCAGAAAAACAAGATAGGCAAGGGAAATATTGAAGTTATTGAAATACACCGGATTACTAATAATAAGTACATTGAGATTGTGCGTATTGGTAAAAATTATTATGTATTGTCAGTTTCAAAGGACAGAATAGATAAAATCGATATTCTGGAAGAAGACGATATTAATTTGCCGGAAAATACTCCTGCTAATGTAAGCGAAAGTTTTGCTCAGATTTTTGAAAAATTAAAAAATCGAAAACATCAGCAGGATAAAGAATAGGTATTGAATATGAGAAAAAAAAGAATAATTAAAATTGTTTTGTTATTGTTTATTGTTTTTTGTTTTTCTATACCGTCTTTTGAAAATGTATATGCAACAGAAGCAGCAGAAAATCAGACAGAAAATGATTTAAGTACAGATGAAGGCAGAGATTCTCTCTTTGGAATTGATATCTCTGCCAATGGTAAAGCAGGAAGTCTGAGTGGAGCATTGCAGGTAGTGATTGTCCTTACAATACTGGCATTGTGTCCCTCTATTCTGATTATGGTCACTTCATTTACCAGAGTACTTATAGTCATGCACTTTACCAGAGCAGCGATAAATACACAGTCTGCTCCACCTAATCAGGTTCTAATCGGTATTTCATTGCTTTTAACGATTTTTATTATGGCACCTGTTTTTAATCAGATTTATGAAAAGGCGTATGTACCGTTAAGCAATGAAGAGATTACCCGTGAAGAAGCAGTACAGGAAGCAGTCGCTCCCCTGAGAGAATTTATGCTGAAAAATATCAGCGATAAGGGAGATTTGGATAAAATGTGCCAAATTGCAGGAATAACAGAGGTAGAAAGTATAGATGATGTACCTATTTATGTAGTTATTCCTGCATTTATCCTAAACGAATTAAAAGTGGCGTTTTGGATAGGATTTCTGATTTATATTCCGTTTATAG
>CAJTOU010000064.1:8137-17039 GCA_910577835.1 uncultured Lachnospiraceae bacterium
AATGGGTATGATGATGCTGCCGCCTACCACAATTTCAATGCCATTTAAAATACTTCTTTTTGTATTGGCAGACGGATGGAATCTTATTATTGTGAATTTATTAGAAACAATTAAAGTATAATAGAGGAGGTGCTTATTATGACAGTAGAGGCAGTATTGAATATCGCAAGTGATGCATTATGGACAATAATAATAACAGCGGCTCCTCTATTACTTTTATCTATGGTAGTAGGATTAATTATCAGTATTTTTCAGACAGTTACATCTATACAGGAACAGACACTTACCTTTGTTCCAAAAATCATAACAATTTTTATTGGACTGCTGATTTTTGGTTCCTTTATTTTAAACAATATAGTTAACTTTATGGAACGGCTTTGGAGCAGCTTTGGAGAGTATATCTAGTGTTGACAATTACTTATTCCCAATATGGATTAGAAACATTTATCTTAATAATGGTGAGGATTACTTCATTCATGTATGTTGCTCCTTTTTTTGGACAGACCAATACACCGCAGAGAACAAAACTTGGTTTTGCGTTGATTCTGTCTTTTCTTGTCTATATGGTTCTACCGGAACAGACGCTTGCTTATTCAAATAACTGGGATTACGCAACGATTATAGTAAAGGAAGCGATTGCGGGCGTACTTATGGGATTTTCCGTATTTATCTGCAATTCCATTGTTCTATTTGCCGGTCATGTTTTTGACATGGAGATTGGACTGACCATGGCTACTATTTATGACCCGCAGACTCGAACACAGGTATCAGTTTCCGGTCAGCTTTATCAGAATCTTTTTATGCTGATATTTATTGCCACTGGTATGCACTGGTATCTTCTGTCGGCACTAGTAGATTCTTTTACAGCGGTTCCTTTAGACGGACTTCATATAAGAGCTGGTCTGATAACCGTATTTATTGATTTTATTTCCGATTATTTTATTACCGGATTTCGAATTGCTCTGCCGGTATTTGCAAGCAGTATGCTGGTAAATATTGTGCTTGGAATTATGACAAAAGTTGCACCTCAGATGCATATGTTTTCTGTCGGTATGCAGATAAAGATTCTTGCAGGTTTGTTTATTATGTTTATGACAGTTACAGTGATTTCAAATATTACTTCAAATCTGTTTGAACAGATGAAGCAGATTATGGTAACAGTAATCAGATATATTGTCCCCTGATACAAAGAATGGGATACAAAAGAATTTGTTACAAGTAGATTATAATATAAAAGAGCGATATGGCAGGATAAAAAATGAGTCATTTCATAAGTTATAATTTGCAGTTATTTGCAAAAGATGGACCGGGTGGAGAAAAAACCGAACCGGCAACAGCGAAAAAACTGGATGATGCCCGTAAGGAAGGCAATGTGTCAAAAAGCAAGGAAATTGTAAATGCAGTCACTCTTATATTTGCCTTCTTTTTTTTAAGGTCTATGATAGGAGGCATAGGCGAAAGCCTTATGAACCTTTATCATATTATGTATGAGAGGATTCCCACCTATGCTTCAAATGCGAACGAAATTACCATAAATTCAGCGGCCTTTATTATCGGAGAAATGCTGAAACAGCTTGTTCAGATTATTCTTCCGTTTTTGGTGGTAGGGTTTGTCATCAGCTTTTTGGCAGATTTTGTTCAGATAAAATGGATGGTGACAACAAAACCGCTAAAACCTAAATTAAGCAAGCTGAATCCTGTAAAAGGTGTAAAAAGACTGTTTTCAAAGCAGTCATTGATGAATCTTTTGAAATCAATGGGAATAGTCATTATCTGTACTGCAGTATTTTTAAGTTCACTGGGTGGATTTAAGGAAATGGTTTTTAACCTCTATGCTCTGTCATCAATTATAGATGCGATTACAGCAGTTGGAAATTTTATTTTTGATGTTGCGATTAGAATCAGTTGGATTTATCTGGTGATTGGATTTGCTGACCTTGCGTTTCAGAAGTGGAAATTTAAAGAAGACATGAAAATGACCAAGCAAGAGGTAAAAGACGAATATAAAAATCAGGAAGGTGACCCAAAGGTCAAGGCGCAGCAGAAGTCAAGAATGAGACAGGCGTCCATGCGTAGAATGATGCAGCAGCTTCCAAAAGCGGATGTCGTTATTACAAATCCGACGCATTATGCGGTTGCATTAATGTATGACACAAAGGTTGCAAGTGCTCCTCTTGTAATTGCAAAGGGAGAGGATTTTCTTGCACAGAGAATCAAAGAAAAAGCAAGAGAAAATAATATTGAAATAGTTGAAAACAAGCCTTTAGCCAGAGCTCTTTATCAGAGTGTTGACGTCGGTGGTGAAGTTCCGGAAGAATTATATCAGGCAGTTGCAGAGGTACTTGCTTATGTATATAATTTAAAGAATAAACCAGTGACAAGAGATTAGAGGCAGAAGAGGAAAGGAGATAAAAATGAGAAAAGCAGACCTTGGTCTCGGATTATATGTATTATCAGCAATTATATTTCTTATCATACCTATGCCGAGCTTTTTGCTGGACTGTTTAATCGCAATAAATATATCTGTTGCACTGATTGTATTGTTTAATACAATTTACGCAAAAGATACCCTGCAAATGTCCTCTTTTCCGTCAGTACTTTTGTTGACCACCATATTTCGAATTGCATTAAATGCATCTTCGACAAGGTTAATTCTGACTACCGGTAATCCGGGAAAGGTTGTAATGACATTTGGTGAATTTGTAGGGCAGGCTGACCCAGTTGTAGGTGTTGTTATCTTTATTATTATTTTGATTGTTCAGTTTATGGTTATTAACAAAGGTTCTGAAAGAGTAGCAGAGGTAACAGCAAGATTTACTCTTGATGCTATGCCGGGTAAACAGATGGCGATTGACGCCGATTTGAATACAGGCGCAATCAGCGACGAACAGGCAAAGGAGCGAAGAGATAAGATACAGGCGGAGTCGGCCTTTTTTGGTTCTATGGATGGTGCTGTAAAATATGTAAAGGGAGACGCTACGGCTGGTCTGATTATTACCTTTGTAAATATTATTGGTGGTGTTTTATCAGGAGTGTTAAGAGGCGGTCTTGACCTTGTGGATGCTTTAAATCAATATGTAGTTATTACGATTGGTGACGGTCTTGTAAGCTCTATTCCATCCGTTCTTATTTCTCTTGCAACTGGTATTCTTGTCACAAAAGCGGCAAAAGAAGACCAGGATATGGCTGGAATGGTATTTGGTCAGTTGTTTGAAAATGCAAGAGTTCTGACTATTGTCGGCGGAGTATTGATTTTCCTGGGTGTAATGACACCACTTCCGATTTATATTTTTATTCCGCTTGGAATTGTATTTATTATGATTGGACAGAATACACAGCAAAAGCAGGCGATTCGTGAAATTCAGGACGAAACCTCTACTGCCGAAGCAGATGCAGATGAGATACGACGACCGGAAAATGTTACAGCGCTTCTTCAGGTTGACCCGATTGAGCTGGAATTCGGTTACGGCATTATACCTCTGGCAGATGTCAGTCAGGGAGGCGATTTGCTTGACAGAGTGGTTATGATTCGAAGGCAGATTGCGCTTGAAATGGGTACTGTGGTTCCGATTATTCGTTTGAGAGATAATATACAGCTAAATCCAAATCAGTATATTATAAAGATTAAAGGTGTGCAGATTAGTGAGGGAGAAATTTTATTCGACCATTATATGGCAATGAATCCGGGAATTGTAGAAGAAGAAATCTCAGGTATACCGACCTTTGAACCTTCCTTCCATCTTCCGGCGATTTGGATTACCGAAGGGCAGAGAGAGAGAGCAGAAACACTTGGCTATACTGTGGTAGACACTCCATCCATTATAGCAACACACTTGACAGAAATTATCAGAAATCATATTGATGAACTGCTTACCAGACAGGATGTACAGAATCTTATTAACAATATTAAAGACAATAATACAACATTAGTTGATGAGTTGATACCAAAGTTATTGACAATCGGCGAAATACAAAAAGTATTGCAGAATTTACTGAGAGAAGGAATATCTATACGAGATTTGCTTACCATATTAGAAACACTGGCGGACCATGCTGCAATGACAAGGGATACAGATGTGTTAACAGAATATGTAAGGCAGAGCTTAAAGAGAGCTATTTCAGGAAAATATTTTGTACCGAATGAAATTACCTCAGTAGTTACACTTGACCCTGTGATTGAGCAGGATATTATGGGTTCTGTAAAGCAGACAGAACAGGGCTCATATATTTCATTGGACCCAGACCGTTCGCAAAAGATTATTCAGGCGACGGAAGCAGAAGCGAAAAAGCTAGAGGATATGGGAAAGAATCCGATTATAGTTACTTCACCGATTGTAAGAATGTATTACAAGCGTCTTACACAGGATTATCTGAAGGATTTAATTGTGATTTCCTATAATGAAATTGAATCGAATGTAGAATTACAGTCAGTTGGGATGGTGAGCGTATAAATGGTAATTAAAAAATTTCAGGCACCTACGGAGGCTGAGGCGATTTTAAAAGCAAAGGAAGAACTGGGAAGCGATGCGGTTGTATTAAATGAAAAGACAATTAAGCACAGAGGACTGGCGAAGCTTTTTAAGCAGGATTATGTGGAGATTACAGCAGCATTGGAAGAGAAAGTGTATGTAACGGGAGATATTCCACAGAAAGCAATTTCCGATGCGGTAAAAGCCAATATGGCAAAAAATAATTCTTCAGATATTTTATATGAAGAAGGACAGAAAACGAGCGCCATAGAAGAAAAGCTGGATAATCTCCAGTTGTTGCTTGAAAGTAAAATAAAAGATGAGATTGAAGATTTCCGCGAAGAAGAAAGGGAGGAACGGCAGAAGAGAAGTGCGGAAGAGGATGAGAGACAGCAGATTATCAAGCTGATTTATAATCAGATGATAAAAAATGAAGTAGATGAAAAGTATGCCAATCAGATTATTGCGGAAATACAGCCTGCAATAAAAAAGGATACAAATGTGGATACAATACTTGCTTCCATTTATCAAAAGATTATTTTAAAACTGGGACAGCCAAAAACTATTACATTAAATGAAGAGCATCAAAAAGTAGTATTTTTTATCGGTCCTACGGGTGTTGGAAAAACGACAACAATTGCTAAAATTGCAGCACATTTTAAACTGAACAAAAATGTAAAGGTTGCATTAATTACAGCGGATACTTATCGTATTGCGGCGGTGGAACAGTTGAAGACTTATGCGAATATTATAGATGTACCATTAAAGGTAATTTATACCATAGAGGAATTTAATCAGGCAGTGTCGGATTATTCCATGTATGACCTTATACTGGTAGATACGGCGGGCCATTCGCACAAAAATGAAGACCAGTGTGGTGAATTATATCATCTTCTTGAGGACTGTACCTTGGCTGAAGATATTGAAAAAGAGAATTATCTTGTATTGAGCGCAACAACGAAATATAAGGATTTACTGAAGATAAACGATGTATTTGGAAGAGTAGATGACTATGGAATTATTTTTACGAAGATAGATGAAACCTTATGTCTGGGAAATATACTGAACTTGAGATTATATTCAAAGGCTCCTTTATCCTATATTGCAGACGGACAGTCCGTACCGGATGATATCAGTACGATAGACCCCCAGATGATAGCAAAGAATATTATGGGACAAAGTGCGTGATATGGTGTGTAACGTGGAAAGATGAAAGGTGTTTTATTGCATGGACCAGGCAGAAAAGTTAAGAAATATAGTAAAACAGAATAAAGAAAAATATATGGAGCAGGAAGAAATCATTCACAATATTGCTGTAAAAGTCGGTCGCGAACGACAGAAAAAGGCAAAGGTGATTACTGTTACAAGTGGAAAAGGCGGCGTCGGAAAATCAAGCATGTCAATTAATCTTGCCATTCAGTTGAAAAAGCTTGGAAATAATGTGATTATTTTTGATGCGGATTTCGGACTTGCAAATATTGAAGTGATGTTTGGAGCAGTTCCGCAATATAATTTATCAGATGTGATATTTAAAGGAAAAAATATTAGAGAAATTATTGTAAAGGGGCCGTTGGATATTGGCTTTGTATCAGGCGGTTCGGGTATTAATGGGCTGGGAAACATGACAAGGGAGCAGGTGATGTTTCTGGTAGAAACCCTAGAACAACTGGAAGCCATGACAGATATACTGATTATTGATACAGGGGCCGGTATTTCTGACAGTGTGATTGAATTTCTGCTTTCCAGTGAGGAAATTTTACTTGTGACAACACCGGAGCCGACTTCTATTACCGATTCCTATGCTCTGTTAAAAACGTTGAATAGCAGAGCTGGTGAGGAATCGAGAGACATTACGGTAAAGCTTGTGGCAAACCGTGTTTCAGGAGCAGCAGAGGCGAAAAATCTGTATTCAAAGCTCAGTGTAGTGGTTCATAAATTTCTGAAACTGAGACTGGAATATCTGGGAATGGTTCCATGGGATACCAATATGTCAAAGTCAATTATGCAGCAAAAGCCTGTTTCCATCGCTTATCCCGATTCGGAGGGTGCAAGAGCAATTGCAAAGATTGCAGAAAATCTGCTTGGAAAAAAGCATACAAGAGAAGATGACAGCAGGGAGAAAAAAGGAATTGCAACAGCAATTATGAAAATGTTTCGAAATAAAAAGAGCTGATGTGGAAAATGACAGGAGAAGGACATATGCTACAAGGAAATAAACTACAAGGAAATAGGCTACAAGGAAATATGGTTCAAAGAATTATATCAGAGGGGAGCAAAGTAGAACTGCAAAGGTTTTCATCGCTTTCCCAGAAAAAGGAGAATAGTGAAGTAAAAACGTATTACAGTCTTGTTTCCGAGGTGATGGGAAATAACCGTATCAAAATTACCATGCCTTTGGAAAAAGGGAGAATTGTGCTCTTGCCTGTAAACGTCAGATATAATGCATGTTTTTATACGCCAAATGGTCTGTATCAGGGCAGAGTCCTTATTGTTGACCGATACAGGGATAAGAATGTTTATATGCTTGTGGTGGAACTGATTTCAGACCTTGTGAAATTTCAAAGACGTCAGTATTACCGGCTTGGCTGTACAATGGATATGAAATATAAAAAAATTGAGGAAAATGAAAAAGAATACGAGGACCTGTCAAAAAATAATATTATTATTGATGATAAGGATTTTATAGAAGGCACAGCACTTGATATCAGCGGCGGGGGTATGAGATTTGTTTCCAGACAGAGCCTTGCCAAGGGCGACAGTATTTTTGTAATACTTGAAATTCAGTATGAGAATGAAAAAAAGGAATATGGGTTGAATGCAAGAGTGGTGACATCAGAACCACTGACAAATCAGACCGGAAGATATGAGCACAGAATAGAATATAAAGAAATGAGCGGAAAGGTAAGAGAGTCTTTAATAAAATACATCTTTGATGAAGAAAGACGCCAGAGAAAAAAATAAAAAAGTAAAGGTTGTGTGGTAATGAAAAATATTTTAATTGTAGATGATTCTGCACTTATGAGAAGGCTTATATCTGATATAATAACATCAGATAAGCGATTTGAAGTAAAGGATTTAGCAATAGACGGTCTGCAGGCATTGGACCTTATTGTAAAAAATTACAGAGCATACGATGCGGTTATATTGGATATCAATATGCCGAGAATGAATGGTCTTGAACTGTTAGAACAACTTCAGAAAAACAGAATAAAGATATGTGTAATTATGGTTAGCACCCTTACAAAAGCGGGAGCAAAGGAGACAATTCTGGCACTGGAAAGAGGAGCATTTGATTTTGTCACCAAGCCGGAAAACTATCTTGACGCTAAATCGAGAGAATTTAAAGGTCGTTTATTGGAAATGCTGTGTGTGGCAACAAAAATTCCTTATCAAACTGTTTCTGCTGCTGAAAATCAGGCAACCTCTCAAATCCTTCGCAGGACAGAGATGAAAACCGCTATTCCGGCAAAGTCTGATTTAGGAACCGCGAGTGCAGGAAAGATTGGCGTCAGACCTCCAAAAAATCTCAGTTTTGCACCACATAAGAAACTGCTGGGAAGTAAAGCCGGCAAATCGAAGCTTGTAGCATTGGCGTGCTCTACGGGCGGGCCGAAATCTTTGCAGTCAGTAATTCCAAAGCTTCCGAAAGATTTGGATGCACCTGTGGTGTTAGTACAGCATATGCCGAAGGGATTCACCAATTCTTTGGCTGCAAGGCTTAATGAAATGAGTCAGGTAGAGGTAAAAGAAGCTGCTGATGGTGATATTCTGCAAAAGGGGTGGGTATATATCGCTCCTGGAGGAAAGCAGATGCGTATTCAAAAATCGGGAACAAATTATAAAATAGTAACTACTGACGAGCCTGACAGAGACGGGTTAAAACCTTGTGCGAATATTATGTATGAGTCACTTGTAGGTTCTTCCTTTGATGAAATTACCTGTGTGGTACTGACCGGTATGGGAGCAGATGGAACAATGGGCATAGGCGCATTGGGAGAAAAAAACAATATTTATGTAATTTCACAGGATGAGGCAACAAGTGTGGTATATGGTATGCCAAGAGCCGTTGCAGAGGCCAAATTATCAGATGAAGTACAGCCGCTGGAAAAAATAGCAGATGCTGTAACTAAGAACGTGGGGGTGTTAATCCATGGACGTTAGTCAATATTTAGAAATATTTATCGATGAAACAAATGAACATTTGCAGGACTTGAGCCAGCATCTTATGGTGCTGGAGGAGGAGCCTGAAAATGCAGACACCATTAATGAAATATTCAGAGCTGCTCATTCTTTAAAAGGAATGGCAGGTACAATGGGATATAAAAGAATGCAGCACCTTACCCATATTATGGAGAATGTATTTTCTGAAATAAGAAACGGTAAGATGACAGTTACTTCAGAATTAGTAGATATTCTGTTTGACTGTCTGGATG
>CAJTOU010000065.1 GCA_910577835.1 uncultured Lachnospiraceae bacterium
AGTCAAAATTACAGTGTGAAAGGTCGGTATTTTTATTCTTTGCAGGTATTTATTTCTAAGCATACCAAGAAAACTTAAAAACATCTGATTATCATTGCTCTTGTCCACTTCGTCTATCATAAGAAGCACCCTTTTATCACACTCTACACAAAATTCAGAAATGTGTTTTGACAAACCATACATATGGGTTATTTGTTCTGTATCTTTCATCCATATACCTGATAATTTGGATATTTCCGGCGTATATTCCATAATTTCCTCCACACTGTGAATAAATCCGCGGACAAATTCTGCCTCACTGGAAAAATATTCCTCTCCGACTCCCTCAAAGCTGATATTTATCACATAATATTTTTCCTTCATATATTCTTCCAGTAATGACAGCATGGTTGTTTTTCCATATTGTCTTATCCTGTTTATGGTAAAATAATTTCCCTGATGAATCAATGGTTCAATCTGTTCCATTTTTTTTGATACATCGACCATATAATGCTGACTTGGAATGCATATTCCGGTAGTATTAAAATACTTCATCTGCATACCTCTTCTGCACATTTTCTCTATTGTTTTGTTATATTTTTTATTGTTTTGCTATTCTTCTTTTGAATAAACTCTTACTTCCATTTGAGAGTCCTTTGATACAAACAAGTAGACCTCCTGCTTATCCTGATTGCAGCAGCAGGCAATCCAGTCTGTCCATTCAGAATCCATCTTATGAAGCTTTTCTGTCTCGATTCCATATTCCTTCATTAACTGCTCAAAGATTACCTGTTCTGTCTCGGCATATTCATATGTTTCGCATTCCCATCCATCTTCCATCATTTTCCATAATGCAGTGTCGTAATATTCTCCAAGCACTGCATCACAAACAGTGGTCAGAAGATAATCCGAGAGGCTTTTATGTATTTGATTCCACTGAGTAACCGGATTAGCTTCATGATTGAGATAAACGGGAGGATTTTCCTTTGTTAAATCTTCTATTTTTACGCCAAAAAATACAACTCCTGCGCTATAATCGCTACCAAGAACCAGATAATCAGGAACAAATTCTCCCCATTTTTCTCTCGGATTATGTAAGAAATCGGCAAATTCCCCTTCATCCTCTCCATCTTTAAAATCCTCTGCTTTATCTTCAAGAATTTCCTGTATAATATCATGCCAGAAACAATATTCAATATCTTTTTTCCAAACCCATATATCCGCTGTTTCCAGAAAAGGATGCCAAAGCGCTGCTTCTAAAAATTCCTTTAAACAGTTGGGAAGGGTAATTTTCTTTTCTTCTTCAAACCGTTTTATTGTCTTTTTTGCGCCCTTCGGCTCATAATCTTCAGCAAAAATCTTTAATAATTCAGCTGCTGATATGTCATACTTCATCGTTTATATCCTCCTTTTGTATCCTATTTTTATTTTATACAAAATTGTTTTACAAATCTTCCATACTTATTTTTTTATACACTATGCTTTATCAAAGGTTACTTTTTAAAAAAATCAGGAATCTTTTGTTCTGCATATGGTTTCATCCACCATGCTTTTACATCTATATCCAGTGAAAAACTATTTTTGACAAAGCGTGGAATGTCTTGTTCTATATATGGTTTTGGCTTTCCAGTATTTTTTTTCATTTCTTCTCTCAATTTTTCCGCCATTTGACTGTGGTCAACCGTATCTAAAAGACTTCCGTCTTCAAAAATAAACTCCACAAGTGTCTGATATGCCCATGCGCGCTGATATCCCATATGAATATAATACTCCCGTAAAAAATCTTTTCCTACAAGAATTTTTCCAGTATATTTTACAGGAATCCCGATATTTTTATAGAGATGATGGCCCATATATTTAAAATCCTTATCTTCACCTCCTTCTGCCTCTACCCCGTTAATTGGCGGATAATTGTTATCTTTTGAATTAATATAGAGATTTTTTAATACAATCCCCTCCTTAGAAATATCATATTCGCACCAGTATCCGGCCCAGCAGGCAGTACCTAGACTCAAGGGAGTAATTCCAAACTGAATCGGGTTAAACTTAATAGGCGTACTGATTGCAACAATTGAATAATTATTGCCCCGAAATATAAATCTGTCACCAATTTGTGCTGTCATAAAAAATCCTCCTGTAACTGTTTTCTATTTTTCTTTTTCAAAATGTTCCTGTAACCATTTTGCTACTCCATCATGGTTATTGTCGTGAATCACTGCAGTTGCAATTTCCTTTAAACAATCCTGTGCATTTTTTACAGCATAACATTCATCTGCGATTTCAAATAAATCCATATCATTTTTTCCATCACCAAACGCAACCATTTTGTCGCATTTCAGATAGTTTTTAAGCTGCTGTGCCGCCAGAGATTTTGAAGTTTTATACGGCATAATTTCAAGCCATGGTTCGCCGCTGTAAATATCCTTTTGAAAAACACAATGATATTTCGTTTTTAACAACTCATAAAGAGGTTTCAGCTTTTGTTCTTTATCAATACAGGTAAAATAAAACATGGTTCCCTTATATAAAAACTCTACGCTGTTTACAGGATTTTCTCTTATATCACCTCTCCGGCTGTTCAGAAAAATTTTCATTCCTCTGGTTTCAGCACCTTTCAGATAAGAAAATTTTTCCTTTCCCTCCAGCATTGAATATACAATGGGTGAAATATCTCTTTGTATAAACTCCTTTATTATATGCTCTGTTTCCTGTTCTTTAAAGTAATTTTGCAGTAGTATTTCCTGCGTTACGCTGTCTATAATAAAAGCGCCATTATAGATAATCACAGGAAATCGCGCTGTCAGTCCCGCAGTCACTTTATTCGCTGTCAGATAAGACCTTGCGGTTGCATAGGAAAACAGCATCCCGTTTTCCACAAGTTTATTTATTACTTTGGCAGTATATTCAGAAATCTGTTCATCGCTTCTGAGAAGTGTTCCATCTAAATCAGAAATATATAGTGTTTTCATAATTTTAATTGCTCCTGTATTTCAGTTTGAATTAGCTTTGTTTTTTTCTGTATCTTTTACATTTTTCGTCTTTTAACTTTTTATCTTATATACTATGTTATTGAAATACATGATAAATCATTTTTTTCAAAATCAGTTGCATTGTTTATATTATAGCTCTGCTTCCCATATAATACAACTTTTATTTTAAAGAAATTCATCTGTTCCCTTAAAGCAAAAACCGACCTGATTTTCTTCTTATCAGCTCGGTTTTTAATAATATATTTCATTTTATAAATCAGATATTCTATCCTTCTTCATTCATACTGCTTAACTTCGCTGCTTGGTCGGCGGCGATACACGCATCCAGAATCTCCTGAATATCCCCATTCATCACCTTATCAAGTTTATACAGCGTCAGTCCGATTCTGTGGTCTGTTACACGTCCCTGCGGAAAATTGTAGGTTCTGATTTTTTCTGACCGGTCTCCGGTTCCAATCTGACTTCTTCTTGCATCCGCCTCTGCATCATGTGCCTTCTGAATCTCCAAATCATACAGTTTTGCTCTTAAAAGTGCAAATGCTTTTTCCTTATTCTGAATCTGAGATTTCTCCGTCTGTGAATAAATCACAATTCCTGTCGGATAATGTGTCAGTCTTACCGCAGAGTCTGTTGTATTTACACACTGTCCTCCATTTCCCGAAGCCCTCATAACATCAATACGAATATCCTTCTCATCTATCTGAACATCTACTTCCTCTGCCTCCGGCATTACCGCCACAGAAGCCGTAGAGGTATGAATACGTCCACCGGACTCCGTTTCCGGCACTCTCTGTACCCGATGAACTCCGCTTTCGTACTTCATTACCGAATATGCTCCCTGTCCCTTTACCATAAATTCAATTTCTTTCATACCACCAATCCCTGTTTCATCAGCGTTTACCACTTCAATTTTCCAGCCTCTCGACTCAATATAATGTGTATACATACGGAAAAGCTCTGCCGCAAACAAAGCAGCCTCATCACCGCCTGCGCCTGCCCGAATTTCCATTATAATATCCTTATCATCATTCGGGTCTTTTGGCAAAAGCAGAATCTTTAATTTGTTTTCTAATTCCTCTATCTGCTCCTTTGCCTCATTTAACTCCTCTTTTGCCAGCTCACGCATATCCTCGTCGTTTTCCCCGTCAAGAATGGCAAGACTGTCCTCAACGTTCTGCTTTGCCTTTTTATATGCGCTATAAGCCTCTACAATCGGAGCAAGTTCATTCTGTTCCTTCATGACCTTTCTAAATTTTGTCTGGTCATTTACAATATCAGGGCTGTTCAGTTCATTCATTAATTCTTCATATCTAAGCACAAGGTCCTCTAACCTGTCAAACATAACTTTCCTCCATTTTCCTTCCAAATATATTTATTTTATAAAAAATTACTTTGTATTTCCTATAACGCTGCCCTTAAAAGCAGCTATGTTTCTTTTGCCGCATATTCTGCCATAACCACGCGGTCCAATCCCGCCAAATCCTGAAATACCTGAATATTTTCAAAACCATTCTTCTCTAAAATTTTTATAACATCTTCTGCCTGTTCATATCCAATTTCATAAAAAAGGACACCAGCAGCTTTTAAATATTCTCTGGATTTTCCAGTAATTTCTCTATAAAATCTTAACCCGTCTTCCTCACCATCCAGCGCCATGAGTGGCTCATAATTCCTTACCTCTTCCATAAGAAGGGGAATATCTCTGCTTTTGATATAAGGCGGATTTGACACTATAATATCAAATTTCCTTTTTCCAAGCTTTTCAAATAAATCACTGTTTACAAATTCTATCTCACAGCAGTTCTTTTTCGCATTTTCTGCTGCTGTTTTCAGTGCTTTTTTGGATAAATCCACGGCTGTCATATTTATCGGTGCTTTTGAAAGCATTTTTAAACTAACTGCAAGGCAGCCTGAACCAGTGCACATATCCAATACATGCAAAACTTCTTTTTTTCTTTCAAATATGCTCTGACATGCCTTCAAAGCCTTCTCGGCCAGAATCTCAGTATCCTGTCTTGGTATCAGAACATCATGATTAACCATAAAATCAATACCCATAAACATCTGATGTCCTGTGATATATTGAAGTGGAATATGGTGACTGCGCATAGAGACAGCCTCCTTATATTTTTCATACAGCTCAGTTCCGTGTTTTTTATCAGCTATATTTTCTGTCATTTCCAGAAAATAATGTGCTCTGTCTATTTGAAAAATAAATTCAAATAACAGCCATGCGTCTGTCTTTGCTTCATCTATCTTCGCTTTTTTAAGCTTCTCTTCCGCTTCGGCAAGTATTTCGTGCATTCTGAACGGCATATTCTCTTCCTTTTTCTTTTCTTTTTGTTCTCTTTTACAGAAAATTACTCTGTATTCCCTTAGGAAACAACATTGAAAGAACAGCTATATTTCTTAATTTTCCGGCTCCATCCCGATTTCTTTCCGGTATTCCTTCCAGTCAAATACCGCCTCCACCGCCTGTATGGCCACCTCTATCATACTGTCATCGGGCTCCTTTGTTGTCAGCTTTTGAAGTGCCATACCCGGAGCACTGATAATACGAACAATCAGACTGTCATTTTTTCCGGCAAGGCGGAGTACTTCATAAGAAACACCTGCTATTACAGGCACCAGCAGAAGTCTTACCACTACTTTTACAAGCTTCCCTGTACCCTGAGGCAACAGTGCAGACACCAAGATAAACGCTGCAATACTGATAAACATTACCAGAAACAAAAAACTGGTTCCACATCTTCTGTGCAGCCTTGAACTGATTCGTACATTTTCCACATTTAACTCTCTGCCATCTTCAATACAATTGATGCACTTATGTTCCGCACCATGATACATATAGGTCCTTTTAATATCCTTCATCATGGATATCAGGGCAATATATAAAACAAAAATAGCAATTCTGACTATACCCTCTACAATAGAAAGCACTGTATTGGAAGAAATATGCAGCGAATTTTTTAAAAATTCCGAAATAAAATATGGCAGCACAATAAATAACGCCACTGAAAAAACAACAGAGAGAATCACTGTAAATCCCATTATAATATCTTCCGCTTTGCTCCCTGATTTTTTTTCTGTTTCCTCTTCCTCCTCATAAAACTGTGATGAATACATTAATGTTTTTATTCCAAGTATCATAGAATCCACGAAATTGAAAATTCCTCTGATAAACGGCAGAGAAAGTATCTTTTTTCCGTCACTAAAGCCTTTATATTCATCTACCATCAGCTCTATCTCTTTGTCAGGCTTTCTGACAGCGACAGCATATTTTTCTTTATTCTTCATCATTATGCCTTCTAAAACTGCCTGCCCTCCGATTCCGCATGTTCTTTTCATTTTTTCCTCACTTTACATATAAAAAGGTTGAGAAAAATTTCTCAACCTATTTTCACTATCCTTGTTAATCAGTTGTCAGGCCATACTTACGATTGAACCTGTCAATACGTCCATAAGCCTTTGCAGATTTCTGCTGTCCTGTATAGAATGGATGACACTTTGAACAGATTTCAACGTGAATATCTTCTTTTGTTGAGCCTGTCACAAACTCGTTTCCACAGTTGCATACTACCTTTGCCTGATAATAATTTGGATGGATTCCTTCCTTCATCTTTCTCACCTCTCTAATTTCCTGCGAAATTGGACTTTACCAATTCCGGCTTTTCTTACAGCTCGTTTATTTTATCATAAACCCGCTTTATATGCAAGCTATTTTATTAAAATTTTATTTATCTTTTTTCTTTTCTCCCATCAGTCTTTTCATAACAGCTAAATAAACATCCTGACTGGCGCTGCGCCAATTGCTGCACATAATTTCTGCCACATCTTCTGAAGGAACTGTAAGATTTATTTCCATAAGCATGCTGTTTCCCTCCTTGATTTTACAATTCACAAGAAAATCCTGCTGATTTGCGGAATGAAAAAAATCTGCTGTGGTAGATACTTCATTTCTCATTTCATATTTATTATCCATCAAAAAAATATCCATATCATCTATAACCTCAACCGGTATTTTATTTACAAAAAAGCTGATTGTATCTGTTCCGTCTTTTGTAATATTATAATAATAAGTGTTTCTTATAGTTTCATATGAAATCAGATGCGCTTCCTCCAATTCTGTCAACACCTGCTGAAATGCAATATAAGAAGTATAGCCTTTTTCCTGAAAAAAGCCGGAAAGCTGTGCATTTGTCAGCGGAAAATTTACTTTATTCAGCATATACAATGTCATTAATTTATATAATGTAAGCGGGTCTACTGACATATCAAACCTCCTGTTTCATTTTTGTTCCTTGTATCATCTCTGTCCCTTGTATCATCTCTGTCCCTTGTATCATCTTTGTTCCTTGTATCATCTCTCGTCTCTTCATCTCATCCCGAATATAATTCATCACCTTGCGTTTATTGCCACTCCACAAAGGCGCAATTAGCAATTTTTTGGGCCCGTCTCCTGTAAGTCTGTGTATTACAATGTCTTTTCGAAGATGTTCGACTGCTTCAAATAAAATATCTGCGTATTCTTCCATACTGTAAATGTGAAATCCACGCTCATAATAATATTGCTCCAAATCTGTTCCCTTTAAAACATGAAGCAACTGAAACTTGACTCCCTGTATCTTAAAACGATTGATATACCGGACAGTATTTAAAATTTCTTTTATTCCTTCTTCCGGCAGTCCAATAATCATATGAACTATAACATCTATTCCATAAGAAATCAAGCTTTCTGTTGCATTTTCGAACACTTTGTTCTCATAACCTCTTCGAATAAATTTTATACTTTCCTCATTTACTGTCTGAAGCCCCATTTCTACCCATACCGGTTTTATCCGGTTCAGTTCTGCCAGCAGTTTTATATTTTCCTGATTCAGACAATCTGGTCTGGTAGCTACTGACAAAACCTCTATATCCGGATGATTTATGGCTTCTGTAAATATTTTCCTCAGATAATCCACGGAAGCATATGTATTTGTATATGCCTGAAAATAGGCAATATAATGACCATCTGACAGCTTATTATGAACCAGCCGCTTTGCCTCTTCTATCTGTTCAAAAATGGTTTTATTTCCATCTGCCGCAAATTCTCCCGAACCGCCTTCACTGCAGAAAATACATCCCCTGCTTCCCTTTGTGCCATCTCTGTTGGGACAGGTCATTTTACCATTTAAAGCCAGTTTATAAACTTTATGTCCAAATTTTTGTTTTAGATATGAGCTCAAATCATTAATATACATTTTCCTGTTTTCCTTTTCTTTTGTAACAAACCTTATAACACTTTGTTTATAAATTATATAACCAATGTCTGTGTGGATTTCCGAGCCGCTTTATAAGAGTCTTATCATAGAAAATACAGAGTAATTTCCTATGGAATAAAAAGCAGCAGTAAAGTATATCATATCACAAATTTTTGAAAAAAAAAACTACCATATTTATAAAATTTATAGTATACTAAGAAAGAAGAGTCAATTATATTTGTGAAATTCTGATTTCTTAGTATAAATTGATATATTATCTGACTATAATTCACTATTTCTTTTATCTATCACACAATTTTTGATATATAAAGATATTCCACAAAACATTTTAATTTAATAGGAAAGGATTTTTTATAATGAGAGAAAAATTAGAAACATTGCCTATGACCGAATTGCGCGAAATTGCCAAAGTGAACAATATTAAAAGTGTCACTGCTATGAGAAAAAGCGCACTGATTGATAAAATTCTTGAAGTTACCAGTGAAAAAAATGCAATAGAACCAGCAAAGGAATCTACTGAAAAGGCATTTGTAAATGAAACTTCAACAGAACGCACCTATACCCCATCTCAGTCACGCACTTATGCAAAGTCGGAAGAGAGAAGAAGTATGGGAAAAAACGGCAGTGAAAACAAAAATAATGATATAAAAGGCAGCGAAGCAAAAAACAATGATATAAGAAACTGCGATATGAAAAATGTAGAAGGCAGAACAAATGACACAAAAACTGGTGAAAACAGACCTGTAACTGATGAATCTCTTGACAGTGGCATTATTGCAAACGGAATTCTTGAGGTAATGCCTGACGGTTATGGATTTATACGCTGTGATAATTATATGCCGGGTGATGCAGATGTTTATGTATCTCCGCTTCAAATTAAACGTCTTGGCCTTAAAACAGGGGATATTATTATCGGAAAGGTTCGTGTGCGTACACAGAATGAAAAATTTGCAGCGCTTCTCTGTGTAAATACAGTAAATGGATATCAGATTTCCGATGTGATAAAGCGCAAAAATTTTGAAGACCTTACTCCTGTTTTTCCAAATAAACGCCTTGTTATGGAAACACACAGACACAATATGGCTATGAGAATCCTTGATATTATATCTCCTATCGGAAAGGGGCAGCGAGGCATGATTGTATCTCCGCCAAAGGCCGGCAAAACTACTCTTCTCAAAGAAATGGCACAGGCAATTACCACAAACAATCCAGATATAAAAATGATTATACTTCTGATTGATGAGCGCCCTGAAGAGGTAACAGATATTAAGGAATCCATAGAGGGCAAAAATGTGGAGGTAATTTATTCTACTTTTGACGAACTTCCCGAACATCACAAGCGTGTGTCTGAAATGGTCATTGAGCGTGCAAAAAGACTGGTCGAACATGGAGAGGATGTAGTTATTCTTCTTGACAGTATTACAAGGCTTGCAAGAGCGTATAACCTTACCGTAGCGCCAAGCGGACGTACACTATCCGGTGGTCTTGACCCTGCGGCCCTTCATATGCCGAAGAGGTTTTTCGGAGCTGCAAGAAATATGAGAGAGGGCGGAAGCCTTACAGTTCTTGCCACAGCGCTCGTTGATACTGGAAGTAAAATGGATGATGTTGTATTTGAAGAATTTAAGGGAACCGGCAATATGGAAATGGTTCTTGACCGCAAGCTTTCTGAAAAAAGAGTTTTTCCGGCGATTGATTTGCTGAAGTCCGGAACCAGACGGGATGATTTACTTTTGACACCAAAGGAAATGCGTGCAGTGGAAATTATACGCAAGATAACAAATTCCATGAGAGCGGATGATGCGGTAGAAACACTGTTGAATTTATTTGATAAGACAAAAAATAATGAAGAATTTTGTGAACGGATTATTGCGGAGTTTTCAGGGAAAATAAGATAAAAAAGATGAAAATATACGACCGTTTTAAGTTTTGTGTAAACTCAAAAAACTGATATAAAATTTATCAATAGTTAAAATGGGCAGAGCCAGTTTTTCTAGTTTCTGCCCTTACCCTGTATTATACAGGGATTTTTTCCATTTCAAACAAATTTGTTATGACAGATTTGTTTTTACAAATTTCTTTCCTCCACATATTCTTCAAAGTGAATTTCTAACTGAGAATGAATCTGTGCCAGTTCTGATGACGTTCAGTCCATTTTTTTGTAATATCCATGGTTGCCAGATACAACATTTTCAAGAGGCTGTCATCTGATGGAAAGGCTGTTTCGGATTTTGTTACCTTATTTAACTGTCGTTTAAAACCTTCTATGGCATTTGTGGTGTATATTAGTTGGCATACTGCTTTTTGGTATTTAAAGTAGATAGATATGGGTTGCCTAGTTATTGATAAGTTTTAAATTTAACATCAGCTTTTTGATGTTTTTATTAGGAGAAAAACTTTGTGGAATTTCGAATCTGGTGAATAATACTCTGCTGGATTTCTGTTTAGGGGTATACTGTATTGATTGCCTGAAAAACTCTAGAAAGTTTGTTTACACAATCTTTACTGTTCAATAAAAGTTACAGTATTAAGTTTTTACCATAATTTTATATACTTTGTGTTTTTTATTAAAAAAATATAATGACTAATAAACTCCCATTTCGTAAACAGCTTTTAATACCTTTACCAATGTTATCATTTGAGATTCATCAAACATATCGATCACTTCAATTAACTCATTACTGTACACACTTTCTTTTGACCCTTTCAATATGTAATCGCATTTTACATGAAGTGCTTCTGCCAGCCCTAATAATGTTTCTGATGAAAATCCTTGTTTTCCTTGCTCTATATTATATAAAAACTTCACAGATATTCCAGCCTTAGCAGCCAGTTCCTCTCCTGTATATTTATTTAGTATCCTTAGCTCTTTTATTCTTTCACCTGCATGTACATACAAATCATTCATTACCTTCTCCAATTCACTATAAATAATAATAATATTTCCTATTAGTGACATTATTCTACATAATTTGACATATTGAGTAAACCCACTATAATTCTGTCATTTATCCACAAAAGGTTATATATATTTTTTCATATATCTATTTCCTTATGGCACATTATTTCTTGAATGTAATATTTTCTGTAACAAAAATACTAAATATAACAAATGAAACTCTAAAAGTAATGTAACATACAAAAAATTCCTTTCTAGGACTTATTTCTTATTCCTTTAATTTATTGTATCGTACACAATTCTATGACAAAAAAAGATATTTTCATGAAATAACACCCTCTTATTCTTTCTGAATAGTTATAATATTCATAAGAGAGGTGATACTATTGAATGATTTTATAACATATTTAAAAAATACTTACAATTATTCCAATTATGACATACAGTTATTAAAATATTACTTCAAATCCCTACTATATGATTTAAGTAAATTAATTCCTCTAGGGATATTTTTCTTTGTTTTGGGTTACACTTCAGAGTATTTAATGGCAACTGTGATATTATTTCTCGTACGCACATCAACTGGTGGTTTACACTTTAAACGATATATCAGTTGCTTAACATTTACTGCTGGTTTCTTTATAATGAGTATTATTATGCTGCCTAAACTCTATCCAGATAACAGTTTGATGCTAATTCTCTTACTAATATGCATGATTATTACAAATTATATCGGTCCTATAGTCAGTTGTTATAGAGAATCCCCCTCTAGTCTACTTATTAGAAAAAGTAAACGAAACACTGTTATCATAATATTCATATACTGTATTTTAATATTCATAATACCTAATAATCATTATCTTTCTATTGGTTTTTGGGTTATTATACTGCAAACACTACAATTATTGTTTGCTTATATTAATACCAAAAGGAGGTGTAACATATGAGAAAAAAATTATATCAAACACTTGGAATATTGTGTTCTTCTTGCCTTGCCTGGTTTGTTTTTTTTGAATTAAACTCAGTAAGTGTGTTACTGTTTGGCGAAATAGAAAAACCTCATATTTCATAACATTACAAAGGGTTATCCTACACGTTAGCAAGATAACCCTTTAATCATTTCTTTATTAGCACTTGAAAAACAATCCAATTACACTCTTTATCCTTTTCATTTTCTACCAATATATCAAATCCATATTCTAATGACTTTTGTTTAACTATAGATAATCCCATACCTCTATTTTCGCCCTTTGTGCTATATCCCTTTTCAAAAAACATAAAAATGTCATTGATTTTCATATAATCATTAATATTCTTTATCTTAAAATATATATAGCTATCATCCTCTACAATTTCAACTTTCACAATTTTATTTTTAGTTTCTAATAACTCTGCCCTTTCTTTGGCATTATCCAACAAAATCCCTAAAATAGTTATCATTTCATACATTGGTACATTAAGTTCTTTTGCATTTAGTTCTACTATGTAATCAATATTCACTCCATTTTCTTCTATTGTATGAAATTTAGAATACAAAAATCCTGCCAAAACAGGCATATTTATGGTTAAAAGCTTATCAAACCTTCCTGTATTTATAATATACTCACAATATTTCTGTTGACATTCAACTAATTCCTTATACGAACTACATGTATAATGTAAACTAAAAATTGCATTAAAATGATTTTTAATATTATGTTGTCTCTTTCTTATATCATCAATTAATTTATCAAAAGTATTATTATACATAGAGACTACCATCAATTCATGTGACTTCAATTCTGCTTCAGCTCGGCTTTCGTACCATTTTTGAATCAAACATATTACCAACAGGGTAAATGTTGTAATCATAAAATACATATCAAACTTCAAAATTTTATACTTTTTAAATTGCACTAACAACACTAATATTTCTATAAAACATAAAAATATGGGTAATATAGATAAAAACTTATTATTAGATATATAACCAGAAATGTATCCTAGTTTCCCCTTAACAATTATAACAAATCCCAAAATCATAATATTTACAATCAGTAACATGCATGCATCATCCGTAATAAACTGCCTAATTACTAACATCGGAAATACACTAATCAATTGAAGTATAGTAATTAATATTATACACAAAAAAAAATTTGCCACAGTAAGCTTTATACTTTCCCTAAATTCATACAAACAATACACAAATAACATTACCAATGCCAACACAGGATATATTTCTCCTATATATCCTGTCTGGGTCAAGCTAAATATAAACATATTCATTACTAACACCACTGTTGTCAAAATATCTCCCTTGACCTTTTTACCATAAAGTCCAAACAAACATACTATCATTGTAATTTCTTCTAATAAATAATATAATTTTTCTACCATATCTTCATCCCTTCAAGGACCTTATCCAAATACTTCTTTCCTATACTCAGTCTAGTACATGTAACACAGTTCTTAACCTCTAAATATCTGTTAACTTTATCAACATAACCCATATATTTCCGATTAATTATTGTATTTCTGTTACATTGAACAAACATTCTCTGATCCAATTCATTCATCATATATTCACAAGTTTTATATGGTATAGTAATCTCTTCGTTTTTGGTATAAATATACAAAGTTCTTACTACACTTTTCATGTAGATAATATCATTTTCAACAATTGACACCAAGATACCATCTTTCTTAAAATGAACTGTCCTACTAAATTCCAGTTGCGTCTTGTAATGTAACGCTTCCACTAGTGTTCGCTTAACTTCTCTCACCAAATACGGCTTCTCAATATAGTCATAGCAATGCAATCTTTTATAAGCATACAGCTTGGCATCTTCCAATGAAGTTATAAAGATTATAGGTGTAAATCTATATTTATCAATACCTCTCAGTTCTTCTGCCAAATTCATTCCCGAAGCATCACTTGAATTCTTTGTATTTAAGATAATATCTATGAAAAAAACGTCAATGACGTGATTGTGTAATATCATATAAGCTTGTTCCAATGAAGAAGCTTTATAACATTTTACATACGGAGCAGTTTCTACAATCAATTTTTTCAGCATATTTATAGAATATTCCTCATCTTCAACAATTAAAACATTTTTTCTTTCCATAAGTAAATTCCTCTAGTGTGTTCAAACAGGCTATATCCTGTTCAATTCTTTAAGCGTCTTTGCAGCTATATTTCGCATAGATTCCTGCTTATCTTCTGCCAGTTCCATCCAAGCATTATTTATCATTAACAGACAATTTGAATCTATTTCTTGAACTAATGAAGGATAATACCCTAATTCCAGATACAAATTCATCAATATTTCTAATGTAGGCATTGTCTTTCCTTTTTCTATCTTTCTGTATGTCTTTATGTTAAGATCTAATACCTTTCGTAGCTGTTCCTGAGTATAATTGTGGATTTCTCTAATACATAACCATACCGTTCCATCTCTTTCACCATTCTTTTTATCAATATTAAAATGTAATATTTCAAGCTCTTTTCTACAATATAGCTTTTTATCCACATCATTATTTAACATAACATTCATATAAGCAACTATAATATTTACAAAATTGCTTTTTTTAGTTTCTTCACATTTCTCAAATAAACTACTTAATTCAGTGTGTTTGGACTTAATTCCTGTAACCAAATAGTCTATGTCAATACCTAATTTATACATTTTAATCAGTATTTCACTGGTTACAGCTTTGGTCCCTTTTTCAATTCTGCTGTATAAACTTCTATCTATTCCCAGTTTTTTAGCCATTTCAGCTTTTGAAATTTCCCATGATAGTCTATATGCTTTCAATCTTTCTAATATTTCTTTGTAATATTCATAATTTTTTCTTCTTTGCATAAAAAAATACCACCTTTTTATTTGATGGTATTATTGTATATAATTTCAGACCTCCTATTCATACCCATAATGTTCACGTTTATAATGATTTTGTAATAAAATAGAATTTACTATTGAATGTTATGTAAAGATTGAGGATCAACAATCTATAACTAAAGTTGTAAATTTTATAAATCATGGTTTCAATATAATTATTGCAAGAGATAATTTAACTTTAATGACTAACCAAAGGATATACGATATTCGTGATTCAAAAAAGCAGCAGAAAAGTTGTGGTTTCAACAAATATCCTAATGTTAATAGAAAAATTGATTGTACCTAACAAGTGAGAATTAATTGAATTTTTCAATATAATAATACTGATACAGTAATATTAAATCTATTTGCTTTATATACAGATTTTTTGATAAAATAATAGCCTTGATAAGAAATATATCTAGAGTATGTCTGAAAATTTATTCTTTATGCATTATTTAGACAAAATAAAGATTGCCACAACATAATATAAGATTAACAGTTTATCATAATGTGTGACAATTCTCCAAAAATATTTGATTTTTATTAAAAAGCACTCTGCTAAATAATGTTCCTTATGAATTTACCAATCACAAGCTACATTGGGTTGTATTTTTCCTACAACTGCCTGATAAACAATCTTGCAAAGGTCTTTGGGTTTCCGTTTACTGATGGACATTTTTCCTTTTTCTGCCATGATTTATTTTCTGTCAAAGCAAGTCCACCTTTTTATCATCTGTTTCGAATTCTATTGCTATTTGATTCCTTCCAGTTTTGCTACAATTCCACTTACAATTATTAATCCTATTCCTTTCATCTGTATGATTTTCTGTATCTTTGGCAACTAACTCTTCACACAAGCTGTTTATAACAGTTTCTATATCATCTATATCTGAAACGTTTTGCTGTCTTAACATCTAGACTTTCTTTGCAAGTATCATTGCAAAATCATTCGTAACTGATATATATATTCCAACATATACCATATCTATCAATCAAACTACCATAATCAATGTTTTCACCATATACTGATAATTGTCGATTAACTTTACCTCCATCAGTTAATCGATTAAACGCAAAGTCTAGTCCCTCTCCTGGCTTTCCCCTTAAAGTAAATACTGGATTATATAATTTCTGATAAAACAGCAGTGCATTTTTATCATAGCAATTTCTTCCCTCCATTGCAGATTGTATACTATCACCTAATTTTAGTGCATATGTATTCGTGCCATCTTTGAATTCCAGTATTGCACTATATATCTTATCCATTCCAGCCTTAGACACATTATCTGCATATGAAGAACTTTGATATCTTACAACTTCAGTAGCATTAATATTAAATA
>CAJTOU010000066.1:0-8456 GCA_910577835.1 uncultured Lachnospiraceae bacterium
GAGCAGAGGACTGAAAATCCTCGTGTCTCTGGTTCGATTCCGGAACTGGGCATTTTTTGTTTCATAAGAAATTACTCCGTATTTCTTATGACGTAGCTCTTGAAAGGACGGCTGTATTTTGAACAAAGTGCAAAGAAGTTTTCATAAAACTATGGTGTCGTAAGCATTTTGTTTTATTCAAAATAGATAAGTGAGGGAATATATGAACGGCACTGATAATAAAGAATATGAAACCTTATATGAAAAGCTGGAGGAATATAGCGAATCTGATTATTATCCATTCCATATGCCCGGACATAAAAGAAATCAAAGGAATGCGGATAAATCTCCCTATTTATATGATATCACTGAAATTGATGGCTTTGATTGCCTTCATTATCCAAAAGAAATTATAAAAAAACGTATCGAAAAAGTATCCGAATTTTACAAATCAAAAAAAAGCTATTATCTGATTAATGGAAGTACCTGTGGGATTATGTCTGCTCTTTCAGCAGCATCCGAGAGAAAAAAAACAATTATTATGGCGAGAAATTCGCATCAGTCATCTTATAACACTCTTTTTTTATTAAATCTGAAAGCTGAATATCTTTATCCCTCTTATTCAGAAGAATACGGAATAGCTATGGATATTCAGCCGGAAGCTGTGGAAAAATTGCTTGCAGAATATGATAGTATGGAGGAAATTGCCGCAATTTTTATTACCTCACCTACTTACGAAGGAGTAGTATCAAATATAAAAGAAATTGCCGAGATTGCTCATAAAAGAAAAATTCCCCTGATTGTAGATGAAGCACATGGTGCACATTTTGGCATGCATGCAGCTTTTCCGCATTCTGCATTGGAAGATGGCGCAGATATTGTGATACAAAGTCTTCATAAAACCCTGCCAAGTCTTACTCAGACAGCAATTCTTCATATCAGCCGGCAAAGTCTGATTGCGCCACAGGATTTAGAAAGATATTTAAGAATTTATCAGTCTAGCAGCCCTTCTTACGTATTGCTTGCGGGAATAGACAGATGTATGGATATTTTAATGAAAGAACGTGAAATTTTATTTGGAAAATATGCAGAACGGTTAAATAATTTCAGAAAAAATTGCAGAGAATTTAGATATTTTAAATTATTTTCCGCTTTGGGACAGGCATATGATTATGATAAATCAAAACTGGTAATTATACCAGATTTCAGATATTATAATGGAATGAAATTATATAATGTTTTTCTGAATAAATATCATCTTCAAATGGAAATGGCATCTGAAAGATATGTAATTGCAATGACTTCTGTAAATGATACAGATGAAGGCTTTGAGAGATTATATTATGCACTGGAAGATATGGAAAGAGAAATCAGAATATCTGTGCGTTACAGACAAATTTATTCAGATAAGTCCCAAAATGGAGGAAATGTACAGGCTTATCAGCAGGAAGCGAATTATTTTGGAAAAAAAATCAATATAGGGTATGAAAAAGCAGTTGTATGCAGAAAAATTAGGGATGCATATGAAGAAAAATATGATATGATAGAATTGGAAATGGCAAAGGGAAAGATATCAACAGAATTTATCTATTTGTATCCTCCCGGAATACCGATTCTTGCTCCCGGTGAAATTATTACGGAAAGTATTATTCAGAATGTAAAAAGATATCTTGCACAGGGTTTGAATGTACAGGGATTATCTGATGAGAGCTGCCATACGATTAAAGTAGTGAGAGAGAACTGGAAGCCATTTCGATTTGAAAGTATATAGGAGGGATTATGAGTTATATTTTTTATTTAATGGGAAAAAGTTCTTCCGGAAAAGATACCTTATATAAAAAAATAAAACGAAAAATGCCGGAATTAAAAACAATTATTGGATATACTACAAGACCTGCCAGAAAAAATGAAGTGGATGGACGAGAGTATTATTTTGTAACTGAGGATAAGATGAAGGAAATGATAAAAAATGGTATTGTAATAGAAAACAGAGCTTATCAGACGGTACATGGGGTGTGGAACTATTTTACGGCAGATGATGGTCAGGTAGAAGATTTGGGAGAACCTTATATTTTAATTGGAACTTTGCAGTCTTTTGTAAAGGTAAGAGATTATTATGGAGAAGACAGGGTAATACCAATTTACATAGAGGTTGAGGACGGAATTCGCCTGAAAAGAGCACTGGAAAGAGAAATGAAACAGGAAAAGCCCAGATATGCAGAGCTGTGTCGAAGATTTCTGGCGGATGAAGAAGATTTCAAAGAAGAAAATATTTTAAATTGCGGGATTGACAGAAGATTTTCTAATATTAATATGGAAAAATGTCTCAAAGAAATATGTCAATTTATAAAAGAAAAAGAAATAGATTCAGGGAGGTGAGACTTTGGATAATCATATAAATAATATGAAAGTATCAGAGATTTTAACAAATCCAAATCCTGAAGTAAACAGAAATGTTCAAAGCAAAGATGATTCATTTAAATTTATGCTGGTGAGCAATATACAGGAAAAGGAGCTTCAGGAAAGAATCGGCGGTCTGATGAGTCAGATTAACGAGCAGGGAAAAAAGATATCCAAAAAGAAAGATATCAGAGATATGAGACGATACAGGGAGTTGATTAAATCTCTTTTAAATGAAGTAGTATATAGGTCTCATCAATTTTCCAGAGAAAATTTTCTGGACAGAAGAGGCCGGCATCGTGTGTATGGAATTATCAGACTGGTAGATAAAAATCTGGATGAGCTGGCGGAAGAATTGATGAAGGATGAAAAAGATAATATTTCAATATTAAGTAAAATAGGAGAAATCGAAGGATTACTGCTGGATATATTTACTTAAATATGGGAGGTTTTATGGCTGGATTTGATGAAATATCAGGTCAGGAAAAGATTGTGGAACATTTTTTAAATGCGATAAAAACGGATAAAATATCTCATGCCTATATATTAAACGGGGAAAAGGGTATGGGAAAGAAAATGATGGCAAAGGCATTTGCGATGACTGTGCAGTGTGAACAGGGTGGAAATACGCCCTGCATGTCCTGTCATTCCTGCAGACAGTTTATCAGTGGAAATCATCCAGATATTAAGTGGGTTACGCATGAAAAACCTGCAAGTATTTCTGTGGAAGATATCAGAACACAGGTAAATAATGATATTATGATACGGCCTTATGAATATAAAAGAAAAATTTATATTATTGATGAGGCAGAAAAAATGACAGTGGCATCTCAGAACGCACTCTTGAAAACGATAGAGGAACCACCAAAATATGCGGTGCTGCTTCTTCTGACTCTAAATAAAGAAATGCTTTTGCAGACAATTTTATCCAGATGCGTGATTATGGATTTTAGACCTGTAAAAAATGAAGTAATTGTGGATTATTTAAGAAAAAAAGAAAAAATTGTGGATTATCGTGCAAGAGAAGCGGCAGCATTTTCAGAGGGAAATATCGGAAGAGCAAAGGATATGTGCGCATCAGATGATTTTTTTACATTTAAGGAAGAAGTTTTAAGAATGACTAAGAATATAGAAAAAATGACTGCGGCAGATATAGGGGAAAATGTAAAAAATATAACGAAGCAGTATAAGGAAATAATAGGAAATTATTTTAATTTGCTGGAACTTTGGTATCGAGATGTGTTAATATATAAGGTGTGCCACAATAAAGAGGAACTGCTGTTTCAGAAAGAAGAAAAAAATATACGTGAGCAGTCATTCAAGCTTGGATATGACAGGATTGGGCAGATACTGGAAAATATTCACAGAGTAAGATTCCGGATAAAATCAAATGTAAATTTTGAACTGGCACTGGAAATGCTGTTTATTCATATAAAAGACAGCTTTGCATTTGAAAACCGGATATATGGAGGTTTATAGATTATGGTAAAAATAATAGGTGTGAGATTTCGAAGAGCAGGAAAGATTTATTTTTTCAGTCCAGCGGACTATGATATCAAACAGGGACAGCATGTGATTGTCGAAACGGCAAGAGGTGTTGAATATGGAAGTGTAGTTTTGGGTCCAAAGGAAATAGAGGAAGACAAGGTGATTCAGCCGTTAAAATCAGTGATAAGACTGGCTACACAAGAGGATGATGAGCAGGAATTAAAAAATAAAGAAAAGGAAAAAAAGGCTTCGGAAATTTGTCTGGAAAAGATACGTAAGCATGGTCTTGATATGAAGCTGATTGGAACAGAATATACCTTTGATAATAATAAAGTATTGTTTTATTTTACTGCTGACGGAAGAATTGATTTTAGAGAGCTTGTAAAGGATTTGGCATCTGTTTTTAAAACAAGAATTGAATTAAGACAGATAGGTGTAAGAGATGAAACAAAGGTATTGGGCGGCATCAGTATTTGCGGGCGCCCTCTGTGCTGTAGCTCTTATTTGTCTGATTTTGTACCTGTTTCCATAAAAATGGCAAAGGAACAAAATTTATCTTTAAATCCTACCAAAATATCCGGTATGTGCGGAAGACTGATGTGCTGTCTGAAAAATGAGGAAGATGCATATGAATATCTCAATTCAAAGCTTCCAAATGTAGGAGAATTTGTAACGACAAGTGATGGACTGAAAGGGGAGGTTTCTTCTGTCAATGTGTTAAAACAACTTGTTAAGGTGATTGTGGAGATAAATGATGAAAAGGAAATCAGGGAATACAAGGTGGAAGAATTGAAATTTAAAAAGAAAAGAAAACGTGAGAATGATAAAATTAATGATGAAGAATTAAAACAACTGGAAGAATTGGAGAAAAAGGAAGGAAAGTCAAAATTTGATGATTAATCTGTTGCAGGGAGAGCGAATTGATGATTTGGAGAGGAATGGTTATAAAATTATTCAAAATAAAGAAAAGTTCTGTTTTGGAATGGATGCTGTACTTTTGTCAGGATTTACAAAGGTACATAAGGGAGAACAGGTATTGGACCTTGGAACAGGAACAGGCATTATTCCCATACTCTTAGAGGCGAAGACAGAGGGTATGCATTTTAAAGCTCTGGAGATTCAGAAGGAAAGTGCAGATATGGCAGAGAGAAGCGTCAGATTAAATCATTTGGAAGAAAAAATAGATATCATCTGTGGAGATATTAAAGAGGCTGCTGTTATTTTTGGAAAATCTGTTTTTGATGTAGTGACTTCAAATCCTCCGTATATAAATGACCGGCATGGTTTAAAAAATCCGGATATTCCAAAGGCAATTGCCAGACATGAAGTCTTATGCAGTCTTGAGGATGTAGTGAGTCAGGCGGCAATGGTGTTAAAACCAAATGGCAGGTTTTATATGGTGCACAGACCGCATAGACTGATTGAAATCATTCATGTTTTAACAAAATATAAGTTAGAGCCAAAAAGAATGAAATTTGTACACCCTTATATTGACAGAGAGGCAAATATGGTTTTAATAGAAGCGGTCAGAGGAGGCAAATCCATGGTTAAGCTCGAAGCGCCGATTGTGGTATTTAAGGAAAAAGGTGTTTATTCAGATGAGATAAAAGGAATCTACGGATATTAGAAAAGAGGCAAATATGGCAGGGAAATTATATTTATGCGCAACTCCCATAGGAAATTTGGAAGATATTACATACAGAGTGCTTAAAACTTTAAGGGAAGTGGATTTAATAGGTGCAGAAGATACAAGACATAGTATTCATCTGATGAATCACTTTGAGATAAAGACGCCGATGACCAGCTATCATGAGTACAATAAAGTAGAAAAAGCCAAGATTCTTGTTGAGCAGATGAAAGAGGGTAAAAATATTGCTATTATCACAGATGCGGGTACACCGGGGATTTCAGACCCTGGAGAAGAAATTGTGAGGCAGTGTTATGAGGCGGGAATAGAAGTAACATCAATTCCAGGTCCCGCAGCATGTATTACGGCGCTTACCATGTCTGGTCTGAATACAAGAAGGTTTGCATTTGAGGCATTTCTGCCGACAGAGAAAAAGGAAAGGCAGAGAATACTGGAGGAACTGAAAAACGAGACAAGAACCATAGTGCTCTATGAAGCACCGCATCATCTGATAAGGACCTTAAAGGAACTGCAAAAGATTCTTGGAGACAGGGAAATGACACTGTGCAAGGAATTGACAAAAATTTATGAAAGGGCAGAGAAATCTACCATAGAAAAGCTGATTGAGAAATATGAAGAAACAGAAATCAAGGGCGAATATGTTTTGGTTATTCAGGGCAGGTCTTTTGAAGAAATCAAAAAGGAAGAACAGGAAGTATATCTGCAAATAAGTATTGAAGAACATATGCAGAAATATCTTTCGCGGGGAATGGATAAAAAGGAAGCGATGAAGCAGGTTGCAAAGGACAGAGGAATATCAAAAAGAGAAGTATATGCACAGGTTAATATATTATGAAACAGATACCTGTCTTATAATGAAAAAGGATTATATTGACTGTTTTATAAAATATAACAAAATAAAAAATGCCTCCGTGTATTTAAATACAGCGGAGGCTTTTCGCTTCAAAAATATATGCTTAACATAAAAATAGAAAATCAGGTATCATTTTTATGAAGGGATTGAAATAAATCTGTGCGGTATTTTTTTGATATGGAAAATTCCATATCACCCAGATATATTTTGGAGAGAGTATATCTGGTAATGTATTGCAGATTTATAATGTAAGAATATTGAATTCGGACAAAACAGTTTGAAATCTTCGATAAAACATGACAGGCATCTTCTATTTTGTAATAAGTTGCATAAGTAGTGTCCTCTGTAATAATATTCAATATCCGTCCGGATTTTTCAATATAAATAATTTTACTTACAGGAATTTTATAAATAAAGCCATGGTTTTTAAATTCGAAAAAGCCGTGGCTTAAGAATAGTTCCTGATAAGCAGATAAAAATTTTCTGATAAAATCCGTTTTATGAATCGGTTTTTTTAAAAATGCAAAGGGATGTGTATCTATCATTTCTGATATATTATCCATCGTAAAAACAAGGCCGGACATATAGAATATAATATGATTTTTTTTTGATAATTTCTGAATATGAGAAACAGTTTGAATGCCATTCATACCGTTTAAAAATAATTCTATAAAAATCATATCAAAATCACAGACTGTTTTTATATGATTATATAATTCTGTTCCATTGGAAAATTCTTCAATATTAATATAATGCTTTCCCAGAGTATTTTTAATTAACTGTTCAATATAGCTGCAAATATATGCATCGCTGTCGCATACTGCTATTTTTAACATTAATTTGCCGATTCGAATTTAATCATCTGATTTTTCAGCATATGTCCTGTTTCTGTCAGAACAGTACTTTCTTCATTTGTCAATCCCTCAAAGGCATGACTAAGCATAAAATGAATTGCGCCGGATTTGTTCTTTAAAGAATCTATAAGAAGATAATCAACAGATACATTTAAAACGTTGGATATTATAATAAGATTTGAAATAGAAACTTTTGAATTTCCGGTTTCAATATTTCTCAATGTCTTAACGCTGATATTTGAGAGCTGATGAAATTCCTTATATGATAAATGTTTATCCAGCCGGCATTTTCTGATATTTTTTCCAAGCAATACATAGTCAATCGCAATATTTTTCATAATTTGCCTCCCAACTTTTTCTTTTTAAATGTCTCAAGCATTTCAATACATGAAATCTGTTGTGTTTCATCTAAGCCGTCAATAATGGCAAACTGTGGAAGAGTAAGCGGGGAATCTCCAAAGGTGTTTGTGATAATATATTCCACAGGGATTCCAAGAGCATTGCATATTCTTACAAGAACATCAAGACCGGGAGGCTTTGAGCCGCTCTCGATATTTTTTATATGCCCTTCGGAAATACTGCATATTTCGGCTAATTTTGCCTGAGAGATGTGTTTTGTTTTTCTGAGATTTTTTATTATTTTTCCTGTATTTTTTAAATCCATATAATAATTAATTTGCATAATTTTCCTTCTATTTGTGCGATATACTGATGAAGCGAATAAGTAAAGTTTATGTGAAAAATTAAAAAAAGAAAAGTTATTATATGAGGAAATATCCTTATATGGAGGATTAGAACTGATGAAATATACAAAATATTGATAAAATCATACAAAAGTATAATTATGGAATGGGAAAGTGATATAATAAAAATACAAGACAGAAGTATTTTGAAATTTCTGACTTATTATAATAGGTAATTGCGAAACTCGTTAAGCTCGTTCACAATCTTGATTAAAAACAAGGACGAATTCGTACAAGGTACGAATTCTGGAATGAAAAGTGGATAATCGTACATTTTAGGTGCACTTTATTAAGCCTCTGGCTTTATGGAGTTGGTAAGCCCTAAGCTATGAAAGATTTTAAACTTCTGATGTGTTGACGCTGATTGATTTTATCTGCTACAATTACAGTTAATAACTGAGATATACCTGCTAAAAGTAAATCAGCGTGAATTGTTCTCTCGTTGGTAGTTTTACGATTAGCGACACAGAAACAATCTTTGAAGTGGTTTA
>CAJTOU010000066.1:9490-15813 GCA_910577835.1 uncultured Lachnospiraceae bacterium
CAAAAAAATGCCGTATTTATGCGGCTTGTGGCGTTTCACAAACGCCTACTATCAACTAAATAAAAAGGAGGAATTCAATGCCAAATAATGATTTTCAGATAATATTACAAGCATTATTAGATACGGCTACTAGTGAATCCAATATCAATACAGATATAGATACTTTACAAAAGAAAATTAAAAATATTCAAATCAAAGCACAGCTTGGTAGCATGGACAGCATTACAGAGCAGATAGCTAAAATCGTAAACCAGAAAATTTCTATCAGCAATATAGACATTAATCAGGGACAGATAAATAAGTCTATGCAGCAGGCAGTAAACGAGATTCACAGTTCTTGGTCAAAAACTCTCAGCGGCATGAAACATGATATCAACAGCATTGTAAAAAGCCTTGATAATGAGAAGAACAAGCTCAGCAGCTACAATTTAACAAAACTTTTCAACCTTGACCGGGGAAAAATTGACGGTTCTGTAATACAGCAGGTCCGCAGCCTGACAAAAGAGTTAAATTCGCTTGCTAAAGAAGCTGTAAAGACAAGCTCTGACAGCGCATGGGAAGGAATCACCACAAAAATCAATTCCTTGTCACAGGTTTTAACAAGGTTTGGTTCTTCCAGAGATTTAGCCCCATTTAAAGAATCTTTGGATATATTGAATTATTTTCAAAACAAAAAAATCTTCGCAGGGAATAAAGCCGAAGTATTATCTAACACTGGTATGAATGTAAAAGAACTGAATAACCAGTTCAGAAATCTTGGTATTACATTTACAACCGTTTCAGGAAATGCCACAAAATTAGATACTGTTTGGTCTGAATTATGTAATATTTCCCCAAATTTACAGCAGTTTTCTTCTTTTGGCGACCAGATAAACGCTGTTGTGGAACATTTAAAAACTGCAAAAGAGGTTTTGCAGAGTGACCGTTATTTACAACCTTTGAATGGGAATGAAGTTTCTTCCGAATTAGTAAGATGGATGACGAACATTGAAGGACTGGCAAAAAGAGCTTCTATATTAAAGGAAGAATATTCAGAGCTTGAAAAAACTGCTAAAACATCTTCCGCTTCTTCTGCGGATACTGTTGTCCAAAATGAGGAAAAGAAACAGCAGGCATATAGGGAAACAACCCAAATACAAAAACAGATTGCAGAAGGCGAATCACTGATTAAATCTGGTGCAAACGTAGTTACATTTGAACATACAAACAACGCTGCAAGAGAAGCCGCTACTGTTTTCAAGGAGTTATTAAAGGATGAAAACGCTGTAATCTCCGTATCAGAAAGGTTTGGCAAATCAAACGGGCTTACCTCTTTCACCGTAAATGTAAAGCGTGCTGCTGGCGAAGTGGAATCACTCCGGTATGCGCTGGAACCACTGAAAGATATGAATGGCAACCTTACTGGAGAGTTTAAATTTATAAATAAAGGCGCAGCACTGAATAATGCCAGCGCTATCCGGCAGACACAGGCTGTTGAGAACGCTTTTTCCCAGTATACAGCAAAATTAGAACAGTTTAAGTCTACAAACAATAACATTCTTTCTGGGCTTTCTGCTCCGCTTGATGATTTTGAAAACAAATTAAGTAGCCTCCGAAACGGTACAGTAACAATTAATGAGTTAAAAAATTCTTTCCGCATGTTAAAAGCGGAGTCATCAAAAATTACCTCAAACCTGTCCGGGGACTTAAACAAGATAGATAAGGCTGTCCGTAACATTGCCAACGGGAAAGAAACGATATCTGGTTTAAGAGCTGAATTTAAAGGGTTAAGCAATACACCAAAAGAAATAAACTCAGAGCTTAACAGCCTTGCCACTGGCCTACAAAATATTAAAAAGATAGAAAACCAAGAAGGACGCACAGCCAATTGGTCAAAGGCTTATCATGAATGGGATCAGGTTGTAGACAGTTTACGCGCAAAATTACGCGTTTTAATAAAAGAACAGGCAAACGCCGCCTCTACGCAGATTTTTAAAACATCAGACCTGAGAAAAGCAAACATCCCTTATATGACAAAGGTATCAAATACCACTGAAAAACAGATGGCAGAGATACAAAAAATGGCTCATGCGCATGGATGGCAGAGTTTTGATGTGAAAGGTGTAGAACAGGCAGACGGGTTAATCAAAAAGCTTACATTGACTGTAACTGATGCAGAAGGTGCATTGAAAAAACTTAATTTCCAAAGAGAAAAATTACAGGGAAATGGCAAAGCACAGTTTGGGCTTATGCAGACTGGTGATATTCAAGTCCTTAAAACCGCCAGCCAAGCCCAAGAAGAATTAGCGCAAAAAGCTGCCCACGCCAATGAAAAACTTGATGAGCAGAGGACAAAACTTGCCAATAAAATTCAGCTTTCATTGGATACCAGCGGGTATGAATCAAAGGTAGAAACCCTGATTTCACGCACAAGACAGTGGACAGATGAGCAGGGCAATGCGAGAATCAGCACAGAAGCATTATCTAAGGCATTTCAGGATTTAAACGCTGCCCATGACGCCCTTGCAAAAAATAATACAGCGGCTAACCAGCAGGCTTTGATTAATGCAGAGAAAGAGCTGGATATACAGATTAAGAAGGTAACGAATTCTGCGCGTACTATGAACGCACAGCTTGCGAAGGATTCCACGATTTCTTCCTTACATAACCAGATTCAGGAATTTTATGATAAGAACAGCGCTGCCCACAGTAAATGGGGAACAAGGTTAAAACAAATGCTGGCTGAAACTGCGTCTGGGGCAAAACTTACCCATGAGCGAGTACAGCAAATCAGCACTGATTTCACGAATGTTGGTATCGCTGCAAGGCAGGCGGGAAGGCTGGGGAAATCATTTACTCAGACATTAAAGGAAGGCATGAGGTCTTTTAGTTATTGGACTTCTTCTACCTTCCTAGTGATGAAGATGATACAGAGCATAAAGAAAGCTGTCAGTACTGTAAAAGAACTTGATACTGCTCTGGTAGATTTGAAAAAGACTACTACTATGACCGCTTCACAGTTAGAGGAATTTTATTATAATGCGAATGATGTCGCAAAGCAGATGGGCGTTACGACAAATAAGATTATAACGCAGGCTGCCGCGTGGTCAAGGCTTGGTTGGGGAAAATCCCAAGACCTTTTATATGGAAACATATAAAATAACAGATAGCTTTTATCGGGAAAAGCCCTGTGAAGGGTGATTCCGAGGGCAAGACAAAGTATTAAATATTTATATGGCAAATGAAAGGACATACTTTTTATGTCCTTTTTTATTAAGAAAAAACAGGAGGATGTAATTGAGAAAAGCACATAATGCAATAGATAAAACTGGACAAAAATTCAACATGCTTACTGTTATTGAAAGATTGGCAAATTATAAAGGCACTGGTAAAACATATTACAAATGTTTATGTGAATGTGGAAATACAAAAATACTGCCAAATGATTCTGTTGGTAAAACTTATTCATGTGGGTGTATAAATAAATCGGCTTTATCTCAGAGAATTGATTATACAGGACAAAAATTTAATCATTTAACAGTAAGAAAAATGTTATATAATTATAAAAATAATCAAACATATTGTGACTGTGATTGCGATTGCGGAAACAACACTATTGTATATATGGGAAGTGTTAAAGCTGGAAAAACAAAATCAAGATACAACAGAAAACATTCAGATGATAGCATAATAGGTAAAAAATTTGGAAGATTAACTGTTATAAAAGATTCTGGAAAGCGATATTCTAACGGCAGTGTCATGTGGTTGTGCAAATGTGATTGTGGAGCATATACCTATGCAAGCAGCTCTAAATTAAAACGAGGAAGGGTTACTTCCTGCGGATGTGCAAAAAAAGAGTTTATTGAGTCCACAAAATCTGACGTAATTGGAAAAAAATTTGGATACCTTACTGTAATCAGAGAAGTATATGATAAGTTATATAAAAGACGTATGGTACTTTGCCTGTGTGACTGCGGAAATGAAATCATTTGTGCTGTATCAGATCTTACCACAGGTCATACAATGTCATGTAGCTGTATGTGTAAAAGCAAAGGTGAAAAATATGTTGAATCTCTTTTAAAAGAATTTAATATCCTATACGAAACACAGAAACGATTTGAAGATTGTAAAAATAAAAGAAAGCTACCTTTTGACTTTTATCTGCCACAATATAATACCTGTATAGAATACCAAGGTTCACAGCATTATCGTCCTGTTGAATATTGGGGTGGACAGGAAAAATTTATTGTATACCAGAAAAATGATTCAATCAAAAGGCAATACTGCAAAGACAATAACATAAATTTGATATGCTTGCCATATACATTATCAAATAAAGAAATAAAATCAAAAATATTTAATATTTTGAACCCGTAACGAGTAAGTTTTACATACAGTAATGTATGTTTGCACGCTATCCACAAGAAGATACAGGCTTCTTGATTCTATTTAGCCAATAGATGACCTAACGTAAAACGAGGGTGATGATATACTCTGCTCTGCAAATATAATCAAATAATTTAATATTATAAGAAATTGCAGAGGCAGGCAGAAATGACCTGCCCCTTTCTATTTTATTAAAAATAGATTGAGTAACAAAAGGACAGTACAAATGAGGCAGCTACGAAAATGGCAAAACTCAGCTCACAGTTTGCCAGTATTTCCCCTGGAATGACAGTAAATGAAGCACAGGAAGGATTAGTCAGTATTATTAAGGCTTGGGGAATTAATGTTGATGATGTTGAACGTGAAGTAATGGATAATATTAACCAGCTAGGCAACCGTTTCGCTGAATCAAACATTGATTTAGTCAATGGTATGAAAAGAGCCGCTGCTGCTCTTGCTGCTACGGGGACTACATACCAAGAGGCATTCGCACTTTTTACAGGTGCGCAGGAAGTTTTGCAAAATGCTGAGGTTGGAGGACGGGCACTACGCAGTGTTTCCATGCGTATAAGAGGCTATTCCGAAAGTTCAGAAGATGGATTAGAGGAGGCAGACGAAGAATTAAAAAATATAACTGGTGACTTAATTGACCTTACTAAGACAGCGGAACATTCACAAGGGGTTTCTATTTTTAAAGAAGGGTCTTCTACGGAGTTTAAGTCATTAGTAGATTATTTTGGTGAGATAAAATCTATATGGTCTGAAATGTCCCAGAAACAGCAGAATGATTTTCTTAACAAAGCATTCGGAAAAAATCAGGCACAAGCAGGCGCGGCCTTGATCCAGAACTATGAAGCTATTGCCAATGCAATGAAAGCTATGGAAAATGCTGCTGGCAGTAGTGATAGGGAAATGGGCATTATTACAGAAAGCCTTGATTATAAGCTGAACCGCCTCAAGGAAACATGGGGAACTGGAATCGCACAGAACCTCTTTGAAAGAGAAGACATGAAGTCGCTCCTTGACTTCCTGACAAAGTTAGGGGAAGGATTTGATTCTCTGACTTCAAAACTTGGATTATTTGGTACTATTGGCGTCGGAGCTGGAGTTTTCAGCATAAGACAAATCGTTAAAAACTTTGCTTAACCCTGAGAAAAGGGTAAAATTAAACTCTCCTACAGTTTTTAATTGGGCAATCATAGTTAAGAAAATAACATAGTGGCGTTATGGACAAGGCTATGGATACATGGAGTTTTTAGCAGGACTCTGCAAACGCTTCGGCGGAGTATAAACTATACATGGAGGAGTAAATTCGCTTGAAACCCGACTGGATTCAATCAGTCTTTGGAACGCATGTCAAGCCGTAATCCCTAACTGTGGATGAGGCTGCGAAAGCAGAAAAAATTGATTATGCTGGTATATGCTAATGTTAGTGAGAACTATCAAGTGGCTAAGTACTGTTAACAACGGTCAACGAGCAGGACGGCACTCCACTCTTTTTTGAGTGTAATCGTATATAGAAATGAAGGATTTTATGCAAAACATAGAGAGCAATCCCCACAGACTACCCATCCTCTGAGCAGGCTACTGCCATAAATGTAGCAACTGCTTATAAAGCATAGTGCGTATTGAGGCTTTAATAGATTCACCTTAATGCGTTTAGGTGTGCGTTTCACCTAACGAGTTTGAATTTTTATGGATATTTACTAATGATTTTCAAAAAAGATAGCGAAGAAAAACAGTTTTAATTAATAAATAAAAAATAAGAATAGTTTAAATAATTTAAACATTTTGTTACTCTATGATAAATTACAAAACTTTCTACAACTCGACAAAGTATGGTGTCGCCATATTGAACTATTAATTCAAAAAGATTAAAATATACATTAAAGTATAATTGTAAAAATTAAGCATTATACAATTTATTTATTTGTTTTTATATAATTATACCACTTTAT
>CAJTOU010000067.1 GCA_910577835.1 uncultured Lachnospiraceae bacterium
CCTTGGAATACATTAAGCTTCCTGTCTGTTCGCCTAATTTAGTATTATTTTCAACATTCTCGGACAATGATGATAATAATGATGAACTGGCAATCAAATCTCCTGTATATTCAACCGCTTCCTCTATATTTTGCGGTTGTGCTTCTGCTGAAATACTTTTCTTTTCTGCCTCTTTCTTTGATTCCTGTTCTTTTCCTCCTGACAGAGAAACAACAGTCACTACTCCCAAAGCTACTAATGCACTTCCGGATAATCCTGCAATCAGTTTTGTATTCCGCATATTTCCTCCTTCTCATATAGTCAACCAAATATTGATTACTATCGCTCATATGTTTATAAACTACTATTTAATCATTATCAGTAAATTTCATGATATAATGGTCATCAAACGAAGCATAGTGTAGTCTGATGACTCATTCATTATGGTGAAACATAATCCAATGGATTTACATAAATCTCATCCACACATATGCTGAGATGAAGATGAGCACCGGTTGACCTTCCAGTACTTCCTACCAGTCCGATAACCTGTCCGGCTTCCACATAATCCCCTGTTTGTGCGATTCTTGATGACATATGCATATAAATAGAATAGACTCCATTTCCGTGGTCGATTCCAATCCAGTTTCCGGCACTGCTGCTGTAAGAAGACCATGCCACCCATCCGTTTGATACAGCCATAATCGAAGTACCTGAAGGTGCCGGTATATCTATGCCATTGTGAAATTCCGTCGACCTTCCTCCAAACGGGTTACTCCGTGTACTGAAAGAAGATGAGATACTGCTGTAACCTGACAAAGGCCAGAAATAACTTCCGCTTCCATTATCTGTGTCTCCTCTTTCGCCTGAACTGGAAATCTTTTCGGCAGTTGGAAGAGTACTGAGATTAAGCACATACTCCGCTTTCACATATCCCTCTTGACCATTAATACTAATATGATACCAGTCCTCTGCTTCCCCCAGTATATCAAGGATATCTCCGGTATTTACCTTTGTGACAACAGGACTGTCTGTTGTCGCCTCACTTCGAATATTTAAGTTATCTGCATTTACCTGCAACACATTACTGGTAAGTTTCATTGCTTCTGCATTTGCTTCATATCCACTGAGAATATACTGTTTATCCACGTATCCTTCTACTTCGCCAGAACGAATCTGATACCAGCCATCCTGCTCTCCCAGTATTTCACAGGCAGAACCACCCGGCATTTTTCCAATAATTTCCTTATCTGTTCCAATTCCATCTCTTACATTTAAATAGGTAGTTACCTTTGATACACCAAGATTTGTATATCCTTCCAAAACAGAACCTTTTGGAACAAATTTCAGCGCCATATCCAGTGCGTCAATCGATGCACTGCCAGTTGCCTCATCTGCAAGTGCAATATAGGTTCCATAGCCCTCAATTACTTCTGACATACCTGCCTTTGAACAGATTAATGCTCCTGTCTGCTCATCCAGACCGGGATTATTCTCAAGATTTTCATATAATGATGACAGCAGAGAAGAACTTGCAAATAAATTTCCTGTATATTCTGCTTCTTCTGATTCTGTCCGATAATTTTCTGTATTTTGTTCTGATTTCTGCTTTCCGACACCCTGAAGTGCAACAGCCGTCACTCCCATAGCTGTCAGTGCAGCCGCTGATAATCCTGCAATCAGTTTTGTATTCCGCATACTTTTTCCCTTTACTTATAAATCTGTAAATTATGCAATCAACGTTATCATGTAATCAGTCAAAAAATCATTGTGTTGATTGCCCGATTAATTTTTTCAATAACCAACATTTTGTGTTCCATAATAACATAATAAAATTAAAACGACAAAAAAATTATAACACATTATCCTTATATGTCAAGCCTGTAAAAAAATTCGTCAGAACAATCATAAAAAAATTTGTACTTTTTTTAATACCTCATTTCCTTTTTTGCACATATAATATCTTTCTTTATCTGTTCTTGCAGCTCATATATTGATTCAAATTTTTTCTCTTCCCGTAAAAATTTTAATAAACGAACTGTAACCTCCTGCCCGTAAAGATTTCCTGAATAGTCAAAAATATTTGTCTCTATTCCTATTCTCTCACCGCCCACAGTCGGTTTTATACCGAGATTTGTCACTCCTACCCTGTTTTTTTCCGAAATCACACATTCTGAAATATATACCCCATTGGGAGGAAGAATCTTGTCATCTGGCGGTTGAATATTGATAGTAGGAAAGCAAAGAGTTCTTCCAAGCTCTCTGCCGTGCTCAACGATTCCTGTTACAGAATATTCATGTCCAAGCATTTTATTTGCCAGCTCTATATTTCCTTTTAATATCTCTGTACGAATACGTGTACTGCTGATTTCTTTTTTTTCAATTGTGACATAATCAACGATTTTTGTCTCAAATCCAAATTTTATGCCGATATTGCTGAGAAAATCTGTTGTTCCCTGCCTGTCTCTGCCAAATCGGAAGTTTTTTCCACATACCACCTTTACTGCACCTAACTTTTCCGATAAATATTCCTTTACAAAATCCTGGGCTGATATATTTAAAAATTTTTTATCAAGCTTAATATTAATCAGATAATCAATTCCGCTGTGCTCAAAATATTCCCGTTTTTCTCTGTCTGTCATAATATATTTTAATTTTTTATCAGAAAGCACAGCTTCGGGGGAAATTGAAAAAGTAATAATAACCGTTTTTATCTCTTTATCCCTGTTTTTTTCCTTTTTCAGTTCTTCAAGAATCGCCTGATGCCCCAGATGAACCCCGTCAAACTTCCCCAAAGCCACCACTGACTTTTTGATGCTGCAATTATCAATATTATCCATCAATATCATGATTTTTGTCCTTACAAATAAAACATTTTATATGGTTTTAATATTTTTCTTTCTCTGTCGCCAATATAGACAGCACGAAACTGTTTTCCGCTGTCATATATCCGAAACCATTCACCTTCTTCATACTCAAAATTTTCCTGTAATATTCTATTCCATTTTGTTCTATTCCATTTTGCTGTTTCCTGTTCTAGCATATCTATACTTAAAGGATTTCCATTCTGAAGAATTTTATCAAAATTCTCTCTGACAGAAATGCTCCTGTAATCCTCAAACATTTTTTCTATCGGAATAATATATCTGTCAATTGTTCCGCTTTTTACTGCTTCCTCTATGCTGCACAGCTTTATGGCTGATTCCAGTGAAAAAGGCCCGGACCGCTGCCGCTCAAGTTCCTCCATACAGCCATAGACAGAAAGCTTATCCCCGATATCCTTGCACAGAGTACGGATATAAGTTCCCTTGGAGCATTCCACCAAAATTTTTACTCTTGGAAAATCAATCTCCTGAATCTGAATGGAGTATATCTGTACCCGCCTTGTTTTCCTTTCTACCTCTTTTCCCTCTCTGGCTATTTCATATAATTTTCTGCCCTGAATTTTAATTGCGCTGTACATAGGAGGAAGCTGCTCATATTCCCCCGCAAAGGAATTCACAGCTTCTCTTATCATATCGTCTGATATTCTTAAACGCATATCAGACATATCTTCAATTTTATGTAAAATCTTTCCTGAAATATCCTGTGTGTTTGTATCCATGCCCAGCCTCAAAACTGCCTGATAAACCTTGCTGCGGTCCGTAATCATATCACACAGCTTTGTTCCGCTTCCCAGACAGACAGGCAGAACACCAGTGGCATCCGGGTCCAGTGTTCCCGTATGTCCTATTTTTCTCTGTTTTAAAATACCCCTTAATTTTGCCACTACGTCATGGGAAGTAAATCCTTTTTCTTTGTATATATTTAAAATACCATTATATGTTATAGTGCCGTTATTCATCTTCATCTGTCACCTTTATCTGCTTGTCAATTCTCAAAAGAATATTATTAATGGCATCATGAACATCACCTTTTATCGTACAGCCTGCCGCTCTCTTATGTCCACCACCGCCAAAATACTCTGCTACTTCATTGACATTGACGCAGGTTTTCGAGCGAAGGCTGATTTTAAATTCCATACTGTTTATTTCATACAGAAAAATAGCACATTCCACTCCGGAGGTCAGTCTTAACTGTTCTACGATTCCGCCCATTTCCTGTGACATAACGCCATAAAAATCCAAATCCTTTTTGGTCAGATAGGAAAGAATACACTGACCATTCAGAACAATCATACTTTCAAGCAGCGCTCTTCCCAATATCTGATTTTGAATATAACTTTTCTCATAGAAGCCTTGGTCAATAATTTTTTGAGAATCCAGCCCACGTCCAAGAAGCTTTCCAGCTACTATCATGGTATGTTCTGTTGTACTGGAATACTTAAATACTCCTGTATCATGAACAATACCTGTATAAATAGCTTCAGCAGTATTTTTGGATATTTTGCAATCTTCCATCATATCATAAATCACTTCACAAGAAGAACCGATATCTGACTGCACATGATTGATGGAGGCATAGCGGGAATTTGTCATATGATGGTCAATATTTACAGTTCTTGCTGTTTTTGAAAACTCATCACGCGCAATTCCCATACGCTCTATATCTCCTAGGTCTACCGCAATAAAAAGGTCGAATTCTGTTTCACTTACCTGAGCCTCTATTTTGTCAAATCCGGCGAGATAAGACAGCTTGGGAGATGGTTCCTCCAGATATACATGTGTCTCCACATCTTTATAATTATCTGTAATATAGTTATAGATGCCAAGAGCTGCTCCAACACAGTCTCCATCTGGTCTTACATGGCCACAAATTCCTATTTTTTTTGCATCCTTTATAATTTCTTCCAGCTTCATATAAACCTCAATTCTGCTGTTATGCTACAGCTCGTTATTATTTGCGGAGGCAACCGATTCCTCTTTATAAAGGTCTTTTGTAACCTCTTCAATCTTTTTTGACATATTTACGCCATATTCAATGGACTGGTCCAAAACAAAAGTAAGCTTTGGCGTATTTCTCAGATTTACCCTTTGCGCAAGCTGCTTTCTAATATACCCCTCTGCACTCTTTAAACCCTTAATTGTCTCCTGCCCCTTTTCTTCACTGCCAAGAACACTGATATATGCCTTTGCAAATTTCAGGTCCGGCGTCACCTCCACAGCAACAACACTTGTCATGCTGCTGATGCGGGGGTCCTTGATATCCTCCTGTATAATAGAGCTTAATTCACGTAAAACCTCCGAATTTACTCTTATATTTTTTACACTGTTTTTTCTCATTCTATTCCAGCCTTTCCCATAATATGAGCTGTGATTATACGGAAATCTATTATCGTGGAACCTCTACCATGATATATGCTTCTGCAATATCCAGTTCAGTAAACTCTGTGAAACCTTCAAATACAAGCCCACATTCATAGCCCGCCTTTACTTCCTTTACATCATCCTTAAATCTCTTTAGTGATGCCAGCTCTCCTTCATAAATTTGTTTTCCTTCTCTTGAAATTCTGATTTTACACCCACGTTGAAAATAGCCGTCAAGCACATAGGAACCGGCAATCATTCCAACTCCTGAAGATTTAAAGAGCTGCCTGATTTCGGCATGACCAATTACCTTTTCTTCAAATACAGGGTCAAGCATACCTTTCATAGCGGCTTCTACATCTTCAATAGCCTGATATATTACTTTATACAATCGCAAATCTACATTTTCATGCTCTGCTGTTTCCTTTGCAGTATTATCTGGCCGTACATTAAATCCTATAATAATAGCATTTGATGCTGAGGCAAGTGTAACGTCAGATTCGTTTATAGTTCCTACACCGCCATGAATCACCTTTACAACTACTTCATCATTCGAAAGCTTTACAAGACTCTGCTTTACAGCCTCCACGGAACCCTGTACATCGGCCTTGACGATAATATTCAGCTCCTTCAGATTTCCTGCCTGAATCTGATTAAATACATCATCCAACGTCATCTTCGCCTTCGCTTTTGTTCCCTCTAAAAGCTTTTCTCTGCCTTCCTTAATAAAGGTTTCTGCAATACTTCTTGCCTCTTTCTCGTTTTTGGTTGCCATTAATACCTCTCCGGCATTTGGAACACTGTTCAATCCCAGTATTTCCACAGGGGTAGAAGGACCTGCTTCCTTAATTTTTCCTCCATTATCGTCAACCATAGCCCTCACACGTCCATAAGCGGAGCCAATTGCCACTGCATCACCTGATTTTAGAATTCCCTTTTGAATCAGAACTGTGGCGACCGGACCTCTGCCCTTGTCAAGCTTTGCCTCGATTACTACTCCTCTTGCTTTTCTGTTCGGATTTGCTTTCAATTCATTTATTTCCGCAGTCAGAAGTACCATTTCAAGAAGTTGGTCCAATCCCTCTCTGGTGTGGGCTGAAACCGGTACAAATACAGTCTCGCCGCCCCAGTCCTCTGCAAGAAGCTCATATTCTGCAAGCTCCTGTTTTACCTTTTCCACATTTGCACTGGGCTTATCTATTTTATTTACTGCCACGATAATACTGATTCCTGCTGCCTTCGCATGACTGATGGCTTCCACAGTCTGCGGCATTACTCCGTCGTCTGCTGCTACCACAAGTATGGCGATATCCGTAGCCTGTGCACCACGCATACGCATTGCAGTAAATGCTTCATGTCCCGGAGTATCCAAAAAAGTAATTTTTTCTCCGTTATAATTTACAACATAGGCTCCGATATGCTGTGTAATACCGCCGGCTTCTCCCGAAATAACATTTGTTTTTCTGATTGCGTCCAATAGAGAGGTTTTTCCATGGTCTACATGCCCCATAACACATACTACTGGAGGACGTTTTATCATTGTAGATTCGTCTTCTTCCTCTTCTTTCAGAAGCTCTTCGATAACATCTATCTTTTCCTCCTGTTCTGCAATAATATCAAACTCAAGAGCGATACTTTCTGCCGTTTCAAAATCAACTTCCTGATTTACATTCAGCATCATTCCCTGCATAAACAGCTTTTTAATTAATGCCGAAGACTGCATTTTCATTTTATCGGCAAGTTCTCCAATAGTGATAACCTCTGGAATGGTAATTACCTTGATTTCCTCTTCTTTCTTTACTGGCTGAGGAGCCGGAGCCGGTTTATTTCCTTTATTTGCAGGTTTTCCAGCAGTATTTTTTGTATTTTTTCCAACCGTTCTATTGTTGTTTTTATTGTTGCCTTTGACATTACTATTATTAGAGGTATTGTTATTAGCGGTATTGTTATTAGCAGTATTATTACTATTATTTCCAGTATTGTTATTAGCATTATTACTGCTGTTATTGACTGGCTTATTATTTTTAGTGTTATTTTTGTTATTCTTTCCTCCATTATTCTTTACTGTGCTGTTTTGAGGATTAAATACTTTGGTAATATGTTTATCACCCTCATTTTTTTGAAATTTTCCATTGGAAGAAGAATTTCCCGACTCATGTTCGGTTTTACGATTGTTTCTTTTCTTATGTCTGCCTCCAGAAGAATTTTCAGCTCCTTTATTATTTTCATTTCCCCCATTTCTTTCGGTAGTTTTATTTTCCGTATTCCCATTAATTTCCCTATTTGTAGTTTCCCTATTTGCAGTTTCCCTATTTTTATTTTCCTTATTTTTATTACCTGTTTCTGCATTTCTATTTTGTGTACTTTTTATTTCCTTATTTTCCATATTTCTACTATCCGTGTTTTTATTTTCCATATTTTTATTTAATTCTGTATTTTTATTTTTTTCCGCAGTCTTATTACCTTCCTTTTTCCTGTTATGATTGCGGCGGTTTTTTGGAGATTCCTCTTTTTCCTGCTTTTTCTCCGGTTTGTTCCCACCTTTCTCTGTATGGGATTTTTCCAGAACCAGATTCATTTCGTCCTCCGAAATAGAACTCATAGTTTTCTTTCCTTCTATTCCATTAGCCGCCAGAATTGCTATTACTTCTTTACTATCTTTACTTATTTTTTTTGCAAATTCATGTATTCTCATTCAGTTACCTCCATATTTGTAAATACTTTAACGAACGAATCATAAAATTCTCTGCCAAGAACAGCCACCGAAGCACGAAATTCCCTGCCTGTAAAATGCCCTAATTCCTCTTTTGTCCCATAAATATAAATAGGAATCTGATAATAACTGCACATATTTGTAAATTTCTTTTTCGTATTTTCAGACGCTTCGGAGGAAATAATTACAAGTGATGCTTTACCCTGCTTCACTGCCTTTTCTACAAGAGCTTCCCCTCCAGCGGTTTTTCCAGCTTTTGTTGCAAGTGATAACAGTGACAATACTCTATCGTTCATATCTTTGTTTCCTCATGTCTTAATTTATTTCCTTAGGTCCATTTGTTTCCTTAAGTCTATTAATTCCTTATGTTTATATGTGTTTCCTTATATTTATATAAACATACAATTCCTTTTCTATTCCTTTTATTTATCAGGAACTCAATTCAAAAGACTTTTTTAATTCTTCATATATTTCCTGAGGCACAGGTGTCTTGAAAGATTTTTCTATTCCTTTTGTTTTTACTGCTTTTTCAAAACATTCCAGAGAGGGACAGAGATATGCGCCTCTTCCGTTTTTTCTTCCAGTAAAATCAACTGTTATCTCTCCATTTTCTGTCTTTAAAATGCGCACCAGCTCTTTTTTCGGTTTCATTTCCCCACAGCCTGTGCATCTTCTAAGCGGTATTTTTTTTCCCGCACTCATAGTTATCACCCTGCCTTTCAGATATTTGTGCAGATTATTCAGTATTTTGATAATTCTACTTCATATTTCCACAGCACGCTGTTTTTATTCGTCTTCTCCTTCTATCACAGTTTCCATTTCCAATTCTTCCAGCTCCTGCGTTTGTTCAAATTTCTCCGGTTCCTGTGACTTCTCTAGCTCTTCCGCCTGCTTTGCCTGAGATTCACTCTTAATATCAATCTTAAAGCCGGTCAGCCTTGCCGCAAGCCTTGCATTCTGTCCTTCTTTGCCAATGGCAAGAGAAAGCTGATAATCCGGAACAACTACTCTTGCAGTTTTTTCTTCATCATTTGCAATTACAGACACTACTTTTGCAGGACTTAATGCATTTTCTATCAGAACTGCCGGATTTTCATTCCAGTTTACAATATCAATTTTTTCACCCCGCAGCTCATTCACTATGGCATTTACTCTGGTTCCATTCAGTCCGACACATGCACCTACCGGGTCTACATTGGAATCATTGGAACGTACGGAAATCTTACTTCTTGAGCCTGCCTCTCTCGAAATCCCCATAATTTCCACAGTTCCATCTTTTACCTCACTTACTTCCGCCTCAAACAGTCTTTTGACAAGCTCAGGATGAGTTCTTGAAACCAGAATCTTAGGGCCTCTTGAAGTATCCTTTACTTCTGTCACATAAAGCTTGATTCGGTCATTTGGCATAAGCCTCTCTCCGGGTACCTGCTCGCTCTCATTTAAAATAGCATCCACTTTGCCGAGATTAATGCTTATATTTCTGTCATTAATACGCTGAACAATACCAGTAACAACGTCCTTTTCTTTTCCGTAATACTTATCAAAAAGAACTCTTCTCTCTTCCTCTCTGATTTTCTGTGTAATAATATTTTTTGCATTCTGTGTAGCAATACGCCCGAATTCCTTCGACTTCACTTCCACACTTACAACATCGTCAAGCTGGTATTTTTTGCTGATTTTCCATGCATCTTCAAGGCTTATCTGCGTCGCTCTGTCTTCCACCACTTCAACCACCTGTTTCGCTGCAAGAATTTTATAATCGCCGGTTTGATGATCAATATTGATTGTGACATTATCGCTTTTTCCATAATGTACTTTATAGGCTGTAAGCAATGAATTTTCAATCGCTTCAAGAATAACATCCTTGCTGATATCCTTTTCCCTTTCCAATACATTTAATGCTTCCATCAATTCCTTGTTCATTGTTTTGTTCTTCCTTTCGTTTTAAAAATCAAATGATAATCTAATTAACGCAATATCCTTTCTTTCAAAAACCATTTCTTCCTTATCATCTATTTCAATAGTGACTTGCTCTGCTGTATAGCTCTTTAATACACCCTCAAAATCCTTTTGTCTGTTTATTGCTCTGTAAAGCTTTATCTCTACTTCTTTTCCTATACTTCTTTCAAAATCCTTCTCTTTTTTCAAAGGTCTGCCAAGTCCCGGAGAGCTGATTTCCAGAATATAAGAATCACTTATAAAATTTTTGGCATCTAATTTTTCCTCCAGAGTTCTGCTGATTATTTCACAGTCATCTATTGTAATTCCACCTTCTTTATCAATATAAACCCGAAGATAAAATCTGTCCGCCTCTTTCACATATTCTATATCTACAAGCTCAAAATTATTTTCCTCAATCAAGGGCATTACAAGTTCTTCTGTTTTCTTTTCGTATTCTTCCCGTCTTGACATGAAATTTTTTCCTTCCTGATTATGATAATGAAAAGACATCGTACAATGTACGATGTCTTAAAACAGCTAATAGGGGAATCGAACCCCTGTTTCCGCCGTGAGAGGGCGGCGTCTTAACCGCTTGACCAATTAGCCACATATAAAACGCAGGGACTGTTCATTTACTTTCTGAACAGTACTTTGTTATTATAGCAGATAATTTGGAAAATGCAAGCACTTTTTTCAAAAATTTTCTATTTTTTTCAAAACAAATAAAAAGAAATAATGAAAAGCCGCAAAAACAGGGCTTTTCATCTAAAATCACCTCTATAAAATATAAAGATATACAACCGCCACTGATATCACAATCTGCACAATTGCAAACCGATATACTGCCTGTGTATTTGACCAGTTCCAGACCTTTCTTACATGGTCATGCAAAGGAGTTCTTGTATTTGCAAGGATTTTAATTTTTAAAAATCGAAGCAGTGCTACTTTTACCAGTCCCAGTCCACCGTCAAGAATCAGAACCAGTGCTACCAGAAGATACAGAAAAGGACTTCCGGTTTTTAAAGATGCAATGGCGATAAACAGTCCCATGGCTCTTGAACCGGCATCTCCCATCATCAACATGCTTGGTGTTGCATTAAACCAGAGATAACCAAGAATACATGCAACAAATATAAGCAGAAGATATTCAAAGCCTGCATCGGCATCTGCCAGTCTGTCTATCACATAAAACGTTAAAAGTGTAACAATGGTCAGTGTGCCGGATAATCCGTCTACTCCATCTGAACAGTTTGTCACATTAATAGATACCCACACAAGAATCACAGCAAGAATACCAAAAACAAGAGGTGGAATCGTAACTGTCCTGTTGAAAATCGCAAGATATACATCATTGGTATTAAAGTTAAGAAATGTCACTGCCACCATAACGGCAATAATCAAATCCAGCAATCCCTTTTTATATTCTCCCCACGGCGTTTTGGCGCAGTCATCCAAAAATCCGGTCATCATCGCCGCTGCTGTCAATACAATATAAATAATATTTTCTCGGCTTATTTCGCCAAACAAAAGACCTGCTCCGATAAATACCAGCACAAAGATAAAACCTGCTCCTCTTGGCTTTCCGGCAGAAAGCTTTCCGTCATGCGCAAATGCCCTGCCCGCATCCTTTGGCAGCATACTGCTGCATTTTATCATAAAAAAACAAGTCAGAAAAAATGCTACCATAATTCCGATAAATGATACGGCATCCCCAAAACTGCCGTCTGTAAAATAGTTTATCATCCGTCTACCTTCTTTATACAATCTATTTTTTTATATATTGATATCTGCTGTGCTCATATTCTTCGCGCACATCCTTTGCAGACAATGTTTTATTTATAATTTTCAAATCCGCCACAAAACCACTGAAACTGTGCTGATAAATATCTCCGCCCAGAACAGCTCTTCCGGGATTTTTCAGACTCATAACATTATTTTTATATCCTGTCAGAAAGCCATTAATAAAAATAGCCGAAGAATGAGAAACTGCATTATATGCCGCTGCAATATGAGTCCAGCCTGAAATATTTTTTTCTGTACTGACTGCATCATAATAGCCCATTTCTTCTAATTTATCCATAACTCTCATAATACTGAGTCCATTCCAGCCCTTTGGAATCAGACTGACAAAACCATTCTCAAAATCCGCATAAAAAAGACTGGACCACATATTGTCTTCTTTACTGCAAAACCACATGGAAACTGTAAAATCATTTACAAGCAGATTTCCAAGAGACAATTCTATCATATCATGTCCGGTAAGTCCTCCCGGAAGTTCAAGTACCTTTCGTCCCGAAAGCTGTTTATCATTAAAGCCCAGATATACGCCGTTTGTACTGGCCATATAGCATGCATGATTCGCCTCAAAGCTTCCATCAAATTTAAAATACGCATAATGCAGCGCCGGCTCACTGTGCCTGCTGATATATGCAGTCAGTTCCTCCTCCGTCAACGGCTTGGAATAATAATTTCCCTGAATCATATCACAGCCGCATCGACACAAAAACTCATTCTGCTCTGCTGTTTCCACTCCTATGGAAGCAATCGATTTCTGAAGCTTTTTCGCTATATCCACGATTCCATTTAAAATAATACCTTCATTTTTTTCAAATGTATTATTTTTTATAAACAATCTGTCCAGTTTAATATATTCCACCGGAATCCTGTCCATAACATTTAAAGAGGAATAGCCGTTTCCAAAAGAGTCCATCATTACACGTATTCCCATAAATTTCAGATGGTCACAGAACAGAATTGCCGCATCAAGGTCATCGTTAAATACCTCTTCCTTTATCTCAAACAGAAAATCTTTTTCCCTTATCTCATATTTCTTCATCAGCTCATTCAGATGGTCAAAAAAACTTTCCTCCGTAATATGGCGTTTTGTAAGATTTATGGAAATCGGCACTATTTTGGAAAAACTTTTTCTCTGTCGCCGGATAAAATCAAACACTTGATTTATCACATAAAAATCCAGCTCTGCAAGCCTGTTCGCATGTTCAAGAACACCGACAAATTCATCCGGTCTTATAACAGTACCATCTTCTTTTACCCATCTTGACAGCGCCTCCGCACCGACAATTGTTTTTGATATAGTATCAATCTGTGGCTGATAATAAATTTCAAATTCATGCAGTTTCAGGGCCGCAGAAAAATCATCCATCAACTGCATTTTCTTTTTCTGCTCCTCAAACATTTTATCATCATACCATACACAACGCCTGTTACTTCTGTTTCTTGCAAGCTTTCTGGCATAATTTGCATTTGTAATCCCTCTGTCATACTTACTGTCCCCGCTTTTGGCTATATATACACCACAATTTATATAAAAATTTTCTGAATCTATCATTGCCTGAAGAACTGCATTTTTTTCAGGCAGAACAGTATTAATATAATCAATAATTTCTCTATCGGAAATTGTAACAGGTATTTTATATACTACTATATTATTGTCACTGTGAACTCTGCCGGCATACAGCATATAAGAACTGCTTCCACAGAGCAGGTCCGCAAAGCATTTAAGCAGCCTGTCTCCCACATCATAACCATAGGATTCGTTAATATATTTAAAATGCGCAATATCTGCATAGAGATAGAGCAATTTATAATTAGGGGTAACAGAATAAATGCTTTCTTCCAGCTTTTCTATAAATTTGGAATATTTATATAATCCCGTAAGATTATCTCTTTCCGTAAGCTGCTTCAGATAAAAATCCGTATTTGCAATACTGTTTTTTCTTGCCTTATATACAGAATAAATATTTTCAAAGGAATTTAAAACCTTCAGTTCCTTTTTGGAAAATCCCCTTTCTCGCAGAGAATCCGTAAACAATATCACTCCGGAAAAACAGCCATTATAGCTGATAGAAACAATCACTCCGGATTTTACGCTGTCTTCTGTTTTAAACAAATCCCCGTCAGAACAGTTGTCTTCGGATTTTTTATACGCATGTGCCTGCGTTCCGCGAAAACTGTTTAATCGAATCCATTCTGATTCTGTATAAGAATACTTCTGTCCGAGTTCTCTGTGAAGATTACCTGAACATAATTCATATGTACAGGTAAACTCTTTTTCCGTCTCATTAGGTTCTAAAATACGAATGGAGGAAAAGTTGAATTTATCCTGAATTTTATGAAGCAGCAAATTAATAGCGCTGTCTGCATCTCTGGTATCCTGAAGCAGACGAAAAGCCAGTTCATTTAATTCAAAATAAAAGCTGTCCATCTCCTCATTAACCTCTTCTGCCTCCTCATGCAGCTCATCTTTTTTTATCACAATTCTGTGATTTTTCCGCATTTCCTCATTATCTTTATCAAAAAAGGAAAATCCATTTTTTCCTTTGTTCTTTGTAAAATACAAGGCATGGTCCGCCATTTTAAACAATTCATTATAATTGTCTGCATCCTCTGGAAATACCGCGATTCCAACACTGGCCGATATCTTTACCTTTTCATTTTCTCCGGTATAAATATTAGAAACGGTGTCACAGACAGACTCGGCCTTTCTGCTGATAATTTCTCTGTCTGTAATATTTTCCATATATACAATAAACTCATCTCCGCCGATTCTCCCCACCACATCTGTCTGACGAAATACAGATTTAATACCATTTGCAACGCTGACAATAACCTCATCTCCAAAAAGATGCCCCATGGTATCATTTACAGATTTAAAATTATCAATATCAATAATAAACAAGGCACCGACAGCCTTTTTTTGTATAAAGTCCTGAATAAGCTGAGTAGAATACGCCTTATTTATGAGCTTTGTAAGTGAATCCTTTCTCGCTTCCTCATATAGCTTCCGATTTTCAGTAACACGCTCATCAATCCCTTTTAAAAATCCGATATAATAATCATTCTCGGCTTCATATTTTATGGAACATATGACCCACTTGGTTTTACGGCCGTTTTCCTTTTTCAGTTCCAGTTCAAAACACACTTTCTCTGTTCTTTGGTGGATAAGTTCAAACATTTCTGTCAGTGTTTTATGGGAAGATTCTTCTGTATTTTCAAAAAAAACAGAACGAACACACTGAATTTCCTTGACAGGAAGCAGCGTGCCGTTTTTTATATGATAAATAACGCAGGTATCGCTATCAGGAATATATTTATACACTTTATCGGTAGTCATTTCTGTGATTGCTTTAAAAAAAATGGTTTGTGCCACTAATTCATCCATAATATAACGGTCCTCTCTTCTGATGCGAAGTTCTTCTCTTCACGAATTGCAACTGACTGATTTTATGCTATTTAGTTTACACTATTTTGGAAGAATAATCAAGATAAAGAGGTGGGAAATTGTGGAAAAAAATAAAATGTTAGAATATAAATATGACGCAGAAAAGAGAAATATGCTGAATTAGCGTATACCGGGGTAATTTAGCTATAACAGGAAGAACCTTAAGAAAAAGCTTCAGAAAGCAGACACCCACAAAAATAATCGTGGAAAGGCACTATGCAGGCACTGAAAAAAATGGAAACAGTATTCAAGCGGATAGCCGAGGAACAGATAACAAAAAAAGTTAAAGAAATAGCAGAAAACAAAGCTAATCAGCGCTGGAAACGGAAAAAGGAATATAGTATAAATTGAGAGGAAGTCCTTTTTCATCAAGGAGGAAAACATGGAGCATTGAATGAAAAAGGCAAAATTAAATAATGATAAAATCACTGCTTTATATTGCAGGCTTTCCAAAGAAGACGGAACGAACAATGAGAGCATGAGCATAGGCACACAAGAGAACATTTGTCAAGGGGATTTCACCCAAAAGAT
>CAJTOU010000068.1:0-14549 GCA_910577835.1 uncultured Lachnospiraceae bacterium
TTACTCCCAACGGAAAAGAACTGGCACAAAATGTCCTTGAAAGCGTTTCTTCCGCGGAAAACCTGTGCTTTAAAGGCTTTTCCGCGGAAGAAAAAGAAACCTGTCTTTCCTATTTGAACCGTATTTATAATAATTTAAAAGAATAATATATTTTTTGCTGGTAAGATATTTACAAAATATGATTTGAAATTCTACTGTACGATATTTTTCTTTATAAATTCAGCCAGAAGCTTTGCAGCTTTTTTATTGCCTGCCTCAGTAAATCCATGACCTTCTCCCGGAAATACTTCTATCTCCATATTTTTGTATATCCTCCTTAATCTCTCACTGTATTCCACAGAAACCACAGGGTCTTTATCTCCATGCATGACAAAAACATTTTTATCAAATGTTCCGATATGAGCATACACATCAAAACCATGTATAGATTCAAAAAATACACGTCCCAGAGTCATTCCCCATAATTCCTGTGTATCTGGTATATCTTCTATTTTTGGAAAGCGTTCATTCCAGTTTTCCGCAATACACAATGCAGGAAATAAAAGAATCAGACCTCTTACCTTTTCTTTTATCTCTTCCGCTGTCAGTGCAGACACCAGACCTCCCTGACTTCCACCGAACAGAAACAGATTTTTACTGTCAAGTTCTTCTCTTTTACATAAAGCATTTACCACTGCATGTAAATCTTCTTTTTCAGTAAAAATAGTCATCTGTGTAGTTGGCAGGCTGCTCTTATCCTGTACAGAACCGCCGCAGAAATCATAACAGAAAGACGCAATCTTTTGCTGTGCCAAATAATCTGTCATAATTTCAAAGTCATTTTTAGAACCATTATATCCATGACTGAAAATAACTAATGGATATTTTCCTTCTTTTTCTGGTAAAGTCAGTCTTCCAGACACTTCTCTTTCATGATGTGGTATTGTCATTTCGATTTTTTTCATTCTTTTTCCCTGTATGATTTCAATATAATGATTAAAAACTGAAAACCATACTTTTCCTTTCATTAAAATTCTGATATTACGCATAATAAACGCCTGACCTGATTGTTTAACATATATCAAATTCACTTAAATAAGTTAGATTTCTAACTTAGATTGTATACCAATTTTTATGTTATGTCAATAACTGTTCTGAATATAAATAAAAAGATAATTATTTCTCACATATCATATTATTTCCTTATAGAATATCTGCCTTATCTGATAGGATGCATCAGAAATAACTTTTCCAATTTGTGTATTTCATCTGGAATCCGTATTTTTTTCGGACACATGGAAATACATGGCATTTCTGTGCAGCTTCTGCAATACTCTGCACTTTCTTCAATTCCCATTCCAAGTTTTCTAAGCGCCCAGTAATCCTTTCCAAGAAAATAATACTGATACTGCCGGAATATCGTATGAATTTCCGTTTCATATAAGCATCTGCATCTCTGACATCTATCGCATGGAATGGCATCGTATTTCTTTTCCAGAACACACATTACCTCTTCAAACGAAAGAACCTCCTTCTGTTTTTCCTCTGTGTCCCATTTCATCGCCTGTTCTGCCTGTTCCACTGTTCCAATCCCAATCAATGCACTTGAAACCGGATATGACAACACTGCCTGAATCAATGTCTGAACCGGAAACACTGCCGGAAGAAGTCCTGCGGCATATACCTTATTTATCAACAATCCCTTTTTTTCAAACAACGGCTCCATTTTCATACGTTCTAACATCCCTCGTTCCAGAAGATTCCCGCTTCCCTGAAGTACATCTACACGCATATCTGCCGCGGCGCGAAGCAGCGTATCGTAATAGTGAGAAGCAATCCCTGTAAAATGTATTTTTCCCTCATTCTTTAATTCTGTCAATGCATCCAGTGCTCCGCCTTTTTGGAATACTTCTTGTTCATGCTCTGCATCCACCTGATGCACAAAATATATATCTGAAAAAGTCCCAAGATTTTCACATGAGGTCAATACCGCCTGATACATTTCATTCCCGTCATAAAACCGCGCCTTATCCGAAATAATAATCCTGTCTCTACCTATATGCTCCGCAAATTTTCCAACCTTTAATTCCGCATCTCCATATTCTGGCACTATCGCTGTATCATATAAATTACAGCCAAGAGAGTATGCATATTCCATAACCTGTATTGCTGTTTTTTCATCGAGATTATAATAGTCCGGCAGCACCGGAACACTCCCCTGTAAAACAGGAATAGTTCCAAAGCTTACCTCTGATACCATAAGTCCTGTGTTTCCTAACCTTCGATAATGCATCTCTTTTATTCCTTCCCTTTGTAAAACGCTCTTTCCTCCACCACTACACTTTCCGGCAGCAGTATGTCTTCAAGCTGTATGCAAAACGCAAATGCCTCTTTCCCGATTTTCCTTAATGTAGATGGAAGCTGTATACTCTTTAAGCTATGGCAGCGGTAAAACGCTCTTTCTGGTATTTCTTCCACTCCCTCCGGTATCAATATTTCCTCTAAAGAAGTACAATTTTCAAAAGCTCCGGTCTCCATCTGCTGAAATTTTTCCGACAACATGACACGCTGCAGCCTGCCACACCCAAAAAACGCTCTCTTTCCTATATACTCCACATTTTGGGCCTGCCGTACCTCACTTAGCCACTTGCAGCCGGCAAACGCGCTTTTTTCAATTCTTTTTACAGTTTCTGAAAAGATAATCTCTGTCAGAAGATTTCCGTCCTGAAAAGCTTTCTCACCAACAGCCGTAATACCACATGGCAGCAAAAGCCTTGAAATATTTCCGGTACACTCACAAAGCACATTGTTATCATTTGTTTTAAAGCAATTCAAGCTGTCCATTACCGCCTGCTTCGCTATTGCCGGCAGCTCCTTTTCACGGTCTTTTATTCCAGAAAAAGCAATATGAGAACCATCGGACAAAATTATTTCTTTTAAAAAAATACAATTGCGAAACGCATACTGCTCTATTTTTGTTTCAGCCAGAAAACGTATACTTTTTATCTTCATGCCGTTTGCAAACGCCCATCCGCATATCATGTGAATCTCAGCCGGAATCACCACATCTCCTTCACAGCCTGAGCCATCCAGAAGCATATGATTTACAATTACAAAAGGGGACCTTTGCTGCTGGTGTGATATCCACGCTGTTCCATGAAATGCTCTGGCGCCTATATACTCCACACTTTCCGGAATATCTATCTCCATAAGCATGCAGATATCCCGAAAGACCTCCATCTCTATCCTTCGGATTCCCTGTGGTATTTTCACTATCCGTCCAGTCCCCTGATAAGAACAGAGTCTGTCCTCCTCTATCTCAAAGCAGCTTAAAGCACTGCAAAAAAGAAACCTGACTGTTTCTGGAAAATGTTCGGAAAAAATATCCTGATAATAAAAAAATTCCCACAGCATTGCCTGATACTTCACCCATCTAAGCATTGTACACCCAAAAAAAGCATATTCCCCAAAAAAGGCACTGTCTGTCCCGTCTGATATCCATATTTCCGTTAAGTGTCCGCATTCCAGAAAAGCATAATTCTCCACATGAATGCTGTTCTGAAAAAATACCCGATATAAACTGTCACAGCCCTCAAAGGCATACTCTTTTATTATTTGAAGCCTCTCAAAATCCATATCCCGAAGACTTCTACAATTACAAAAACTTTTCCTTCCTGCTTCCTCTGCACTTTTGCAGGCACAACCCTTAAGAGATATACAACCCTCAAAAATCGAATCTGACAGCTTTTTTATCTTTGGAAACTCTGCATGCAAAAGCGCTGTGCAAAATGCAAAAGCTCCTCTTCCTATCTGCAAGGCATCTGTGTATATGCTTTTTAAACAAACACACTTTTCAAAAGCTCTCGCTTCTATTTCTCTCAGACTTTTTGGAAAGTTTACCTGACAAAGCATACTGCAGCCAAAGAACGCTCCCTCTCCGATTCGCAGAAGCCCTTCCGGAAATACTATCTCTGTAATGCTCCTGTTTCCTGCAAAGGCATACGGCGCAATTCCCGTTACAGATTCAGGAATACAAACCCGCCCTTCGCACTGACTGGCAGATACCACAAGACTCCCTACAATACAAATCCCGTCTTTTCTGACTCCCAAAAATTTCGTTTTCTCAAAAGCCCGTTCTCCTGCCCAAAGTTCAGAACTTACCTCACATATCTCCAACATGGAACAGCCTGCCAGTGCCTCCTTCTCAATACTTTGTGCATGGCAAAGACAAAGTTTTTTTAAATTTTTGCATTTATAAAAGGCTCTTTCACCAATAGAATTCCACATTGGAACACTCTGCACCGAAGAATTACCTGTTGAAAAATTTTCCGCCAGAAAATTTTCCGCTGATGTTTTCTCTCCCAAGATTTTTTCTGCTTTGTCTGACAATATAATTTCTCTTAAACTGCTGCATCCAGAAAATACTTCTGCTTCAAGATTTTGTATAGCAGAAGGCAAAAAAACTTTCTGAAGATTTTTACAGCCCTTAAATGCAGCCTTTCCAATCCAGCAGACACTTTCCGGCACATAAATTTCTGTCACTTCGTTATTTCCATAAAAAGCTGCGCCTGCCACGATTTTCACACTCTCTGAAATACATATGCTTCCCTTTAAATCTCTGCCGTCCCAAAAAATCTCCTTTTGAAACTGCTCTGTCTTTTGAGCTTCTATTTCTATTTTTGTTTCTGTGTTTCTTTCTTCTGTTTTTCTTAATTTTTCCTGATTTTCCCTCCACGCTTCAAGATATGGTGTATTCTCTAGTGTATGTTTTCCAACAGATATAATACTCTCTGGCAAAATCACCTGCCGTAATGCTGTACAGCCATAAGCAAGCTTATCTGAAATATGACACACTCCTTCTTCCAGTATCAGTGTTTTCATTTTTATACATTCATTAAACACCCCTGTGCCAAAAGCGCCTCCACTGCCGGATATCCTTACTTTTCGAATCCCGCTTTTCGCAAATGCGAGACTTCCCACCTGTTCTGCTTCTTTCAGAAGATGCAGTTCCTTAAGCCCGCTGCACCCATAAAACGCCATTTCTCCAATAGCCGAAAGACTTTTGGGAAACTGCATATTTTTAAGCGCAGTACAGCCATAAAATGCACTCTCTTTGATTTCCAGCAGTCCTTCCGAAAAATTCACCTCTCTAAGCGTTTTGCAATGCCGAAAACTTCTTTCTTCAATTTGTTTTATTTTAGAAGAAAGGGATACACGAATCAGCTTCACACAATTTTCAAACGCACCTGCTTCAATTTTTTCAAGTCTTTCTGGAAATAAAATCGTCTGCAAAAGCACACAATCCCGAAAAGCCTCTTTTCCGATTTCCTTCAGGCTTTCCGGCAAAATCATCCGGTCAACCGCCTCGTTTCCGGCAAAAGCACTTCCTGCGATTCTGGTAATTCCCTCCGGTATCACCACACGTGATTCCGCTCCAAAATATTTTAACAGAATTGTTCCGCTGATTTTGAAATTTCCCAATACCTGCCTTTGTATTGTCCTTACAATATCAGGAACATCTTCATCTTCCAAACCTGTAATTCCCGAAAATACATATTCCCGACTATCATATGTTCTGACAGTTTTAAGCGAAGTACAATTTTTAAAGGCCGCCTCCAGAATTTGAATATCATTTCCCTGAAAAGTTACCCTTTCCAAACTGATACAATTTCGAAATGCTCTGTTCTCTATTACTTTTAAAGATTTTGGAAAACATACCGACTGAATTCCCTTTTTATCAAAAAAGCAGCTTTTCGCCACACTTTCTATTCCTTCAGGAATTTCCACATGCTTCAGATTTACAAGAAACCGGATAAGATTTCTTCCATCCAGCTCCATCATTTTTAAAATATCTGTGGCTATCCGGTAAACAAGAGGTGGAACCTCCGGTTTTTCCACAATTACCTCCACTGCATTTAAGATTTGCCAGCGCGCACCTTTAGCAAACGAAATTTCGCGAATTCTCCCACAACCGGTAAATACATCACAGATACAGTTCATATCCAAATCCGGAGATATTTCAATCCTCTCAAGCAGTACATCATTTAAAAAGGTCTGCTTTCCAAGAGTTCTCACTCCGGGTATCCGCGCTTCTGTCAAATTGTCACAGTAAAGAAATACACAGTCTCCAAGACTTTTTACTGAATCCGGAAGTATTATTCTTTTTATTGCATGGCAGCGGTGAAACGCATAGCTTCCAATTCTTTCCACTCCCTGCGGAATCTCTATCTGCTCAAGTTTTCGACAGCCCTTAAAAGCGTTTTCCATAATAAAACGAAGTCCGTCGGGCAGTATTACTTTTTTCAAGGACACACATGCCTTAAATGCTCCTTCTCCAATTGTATGAATTCCGTCGGGAACTGTAAGTACCTCTTCTCTTCCGGTGTAGGCCTGCAATACTCCATCTTTTATATGATAATCTTTCATTTTTGTTCCTTTCCTGCCTCTCAAAACCTCTTTTGCCTTATCTGAAAAGAATATATTAATTGGTTAAATCAGTTTGCAGCCCGAAATTTTTTCAAATTTAGAATATTTGCATAAATAATTTTTTACGAAATAAAAATCAGTTCTAATACCTGATGAAGTTCCTCAAGGCTTCCACTTTTATACATTTGTTCCTTATATTTTTTTGTTCCCCTTCGCTTCTTCATCATATATGAAGCAATCTTTTTTATATAAGACAATGTAAAAGTTTCATCATAGTGCTGTGCTGTAAGCTCTATCTGCTCTGATAAAATCTGAAACGCTGTTTTTTTACATGGTTTTCCAGTCAGCTCACTAAATACAAACGGATTTTCCAGTCCATACCGCGCCAGCATGATTCCGTCTGCCCCTGTGTATTCCATTACCCGTTTTGCCATTTCCACAGAATATATTCCGCCATTTGCAATTACTGGTATAGATACTGCCGCCTTGGCTTTCTCAATTTCATCTAAATATGGCTCTCCATCATACATCATACTTCTGCTTCTGCCATGAATGGTAATCATATCTGCTCCTGCTTCTTCACATACACGGGCAAATTCCGCAGCAAACATATTGTCCTCTGAAATTCCGGTACGACATTTTACCGTTATAGTCTTTCCACTCTTCTTACAGCCCTGTATAATTGCCGCAGTTCTCTTCCAGTCCAGCATAAGCGCGCTGCCCTCTCCACTTTTAAACACATTTGGCACAGGACATCCCATATTAATATCAATAATATCAAACTCTTTTAAAAGCTCACTTTTCGCCATCTGCTCCATAACTGCCGGATTGCCTCCAAGAAGCTGAACTGCCTTTATGCTTTCTTTCTCTGTTGTAAACAAAAGTGTTTTTGTAGCTCTGTCCTTATATTTCAAGGCATTTGCACTGACCATTTCTGTAAAACACAGTCCAGCCCCAAGTTCATATGCCAGCATTCGAAAAGGATAGCAGGTATATCCTGCAAGAGGTGCCATCAGCACATTAGAAGAAAGAAGCAGATTTCCGAGACGAATTTTTTTTATTTCCATAACTATTCATCCCCGTCTTCGTAATCCTCTTTTTTCTCTGCCGCTTCAGCAAGCCATTCTGCAAAAATTTTCGTATCAGGATTATTCAGACGATATGCACGTTCTGTATTTGTATAATCAGGAGACATCACCTCAACTAATACAATTACGTCTTCACGGCTTTGATTAAGCGCAAATATTCCTTCCCTGTCCAATGTCTTCATTGCCTGCTCCATTGCAGAATATCGAAGCTCATATTCCTTTTCAAAGTCCATGTCCAGTATGGAACCTCTGTCATATAACAATGCCTCTACTTCTTTGAAATTTTCCTGTTTCCACATACAATACGGCGAATCCGCATCGGACCATTTTATCATCTCCAGTTCTTCTTCGCCGTTTTCTTTTTCCCGTTCAAGAGCTTCCATGGACCATGCAGATATATATGGTGTATTTGCCAGACCGTCAGATACAAGAGTGATATAGTAATAATGCTCTTTGTTTTTCATTAAATCCAAAAGAATCGTTCTTATAGCCTTCATAAGCTCGGATATTAAACTTTCTTTAAAATTCATGGTGTCCTCTTTTCTCTTAATTTAAAATCTTTTATTAGGCAGTCAGCGCAAGCGCTGGCTGCATGATTTATCATAGCACGAAGGACAGACTTTATCAAGAAATATTCGAAATTAGAAATTTAATATTTTAAATTCAGTATAATAAATTTCATACAATAAATTTCACATAATTCATTTACATATTCCTTAAAAGCTTTTAAAAATATTCCTTGTACTGACAGCAATTATCATGGAAACAATACCTGCAAATAAAAGAACTGTAAATTCAAAACCACCACAGATTTCAAAGAAAACTCCATAAAATGCATTGCCGATTGGCTGAGCACACATAGAAATAGTAAAAATAACCGCAATTACCTTTCCAATCAAATTCTGCGGAGTTTCCGTCTGAACAAAAGACAGCATCTGTACGGTAAAAACCGTTGAAAATATCATAATAACAAAACAGCATACAGTCATAACAGCATAATTTATCAGACCAGATGAAAACAACATTAAAGATATTCCCATTGGAAACATACATGCCGCACAGCAGATAATTAAATTGCCTGATTTCTGTATAGTTAGCTTTTTTGCAAAAATACCTGCGCCAATGCCGCCTGCCAGTCCTCCCGCCGCCAGCGCTCCCTCTGCAAAGCCGTATAATCTGTTTGCCAGAGAAGCCTCTAAATTCAATACCTGTGTAATAATATACGGAAGCCCCACAATAATAACAGAGGATAAAAATAAATTAATTCCACAAATAACAAGCAATCCTTTTCCAATCACAGGCTTTTCTTTCCGAATAAAACAAATACTTTCTGTAAAATCTTTTTTAATTATTTTCCATACATTTACACCGGAATCCTGCTTTACAAAAGGAATATGAATAAAAAGTTCCATAACCGCAGATACAAAAAAACATAAAATACAAACCCACAATACTGGTTCTAATCCATATGTGCTGTATAAAATTCCTCCAAGCACAGGTCCTAATAAAGAAGAAAAGGAACTAATAGTATTAATAATAGAATTTGCAGCCATTAAATGTTCCTGACTTACAAGAGCTGGAACACTTGCCTGCACAGACGGCTGATATGCCCCTGCAATGCTATATAAAAGCATTAATGTAACTGTTATTAAAGGAATAAGGCTTACTCCTTCTGCAAGAAAAGAGAAAGTCAAAATAACTGCCGCTGTAAAAAAATCCAGAATAACCATAATATTTCTTTTATTTATTCTGTCCGCAATGATTCCTCCTATGGGCGATAACAGAATGGAAGGAATAAATGCACAGGCCGTAACAGTACCGTAAAGCGCTGATGAACCCGTATGATTGAGTAAATACAACGGAAGAGCAAATCTGATTGCAGCGTTTCCAAACAGTGAAATAATCTGACCAATTACCACCAGTATAAAATCTTTTGAAAATAATTTTTGATTCAATTTTTGTACCATGCTGCGGGCCATGCCATAATATGTTGTTGTTTATAACACAAAGAAATATAAACAAAGTTGAAAAAATGCCCGCAGCTTATATCCTTTCTATGTTTTTATTTTATAGGAAATTATCATATATTTCCTGTAATGAAGCTCTTACAGAGCAACTATTTTTTCAATCCTGCTTTTACTTACAATACCGCATGACGGTATGTATATATTTTTAAATATGGGACTGCAATATACTGCAGTCCTTTCTACTTGTTCTGCTCATACAAAACAGCCAGCTCCTTTAATCTGTCCAGCATTTCATCATCTACAATATCCAGACCGAACCCCTGCATCATCTGTCGAAATATCATAAATTTTCGACAGGCTTCCTCAGCAGAATTATTAAATATCATTGGATTCATCCAGATATTTGCAACAAGTATAATCAGCTCCGCCAATTCTGCCGGATAATCTGTTTGAATAGAACCATCCAAAATACCCTGTTCAATAATAGGTTCAATATAATCTGGCGCTGCTTCATCCATTGTCTCACGAAAAATGCTGAAAAGCAGTCTTGGGTTATTACTTAAATCCGGAGCCACTGTAAACATATCATTCTGAACAGGTCGAAGAATAGATTCCTTAAAAATAGTTTTCAGCTTTTCTCTTCCGGTAATATCTTTCCGGTCACGAATCACTGTAAGCATTCGGTTTGATTCCTCTGTCATTCTATCTGTGACAGCGACTAAAATATCTTCCTTCGATTTAAAATGATGATAAATAGCTCCCTTGCTGAGTCCCCCCAACTGATTGATAATATCCTGAATAGAGGTATGTTCATACCCTTTTTCCATAAACAGACGCAATGAAACATCAAGGATTAAATTAACAGTTTCTTCCGGGTGTTTATTTCTGGCCATTTTTTTAACCTCCCTACATACCGACGGTATGTTTATACTATCATATCATTAATATATTTGTCAAGCAGTATTTATTACCTTTCTTTCAAACTTTCAAATATCTTTCAATAATTCTCTATTTTGCCTATTATATCCCAAATCAAATCATTATACCCCATTCCTCTTGCTGTTGGAGTTGCCTGTGTTACCATAATCAATTTCTTTTCTGGTACAACTGTTATACTCTGTCCGCCATATCCCCTGCATCCATACCATTGATTGTCTCTCCACCACATAAATCCATATCCAGATTGTGCTGGCGATGGCGCAGTAGCCATATCAATATATTCCTTTGATATAATCTGTTTATCTTTATAAATTCCATTTTCCAAAAACAACTTTCCTATTTGAAACATTTCCATTGCTGTTAAATCAGAAAGCTTTTCATTTTTATCATTATTTCCAACTGTATAATATGTTCCAGATGCAGACTGAAACCATCCTTCACTTTCTATACCCAATGGTTTATAAAGATTTTGATTTGTAAATTCATATAAATCACCGGAAATATGATTTAAAACCTCTGCCAGCAATATAATATCCCATTCCTTGTATATATATCTTGTCCCCGGAATATCCGTTACTGCAATATCCGCAATATGCTCTATCCAGTTTTCTGAGCGGAACATCTGGTCAAGCATGGGGCAATGATAGTGTACTCCACCTGTCCAGTATATTCCTGATGTCATGGTTAAAAGATGACGTACTGTAATCATTCTGTGACGCAAATCTCTTCCTTCATTAAATTGTGGAATAAATTTATAAACCGGCTCGTCGACACTTTTTAACAAACCTCTGTCAATCATAATACCTGCAACTGCCGACGTTATACTTTTTGCCACAGATTTAATTACATTTCGACTGTTTTCATCAAATCCATTGTAATAACACTTTGCCAGAAATTCCCCATTTTGCCAGAGCAGCACACTGTTTATCTGACGGTATCTTTTTCTTTGTATATAATTATCTATGATTATGTTATAATTCATTTTAAATACCTGCCTATAATAGATTCTGAATTATTTTTCAGTTCAGCCGGTGTACCGCAGGCAATTACATTGCCGCCTTCATCGCCTCCGCCTCTTCCAAGCTCAATAATATAATCACAATTTGACAATATATATGAATCATGCTCCGTAATAATTACAGAATTTCCCATATCCACAAGCTCATCCATAAGCGCCATAAGCCTTTCAGTATCATGAAAGGAAAGTCCTGTTGTCGGCTCATCAAAAATATAGAGGCACTGCTTTCCCACTTTTCCCTTCGCAAGCTCTTTTGCCAGTTTTATTCTCTGACTTTCTCCGCCTGAAATTGTTGGTGTTTCCTGTCCTAATTTTATATATCCCATGCCTACTCGCCTTAGAACGTTCAACATTGTATAAATAGATTCATTCTTTTCCTTAAAAAATCCGCATGCCTCCTCCACGCTCATTTCCAGAATATCCTGTATATTCCTGCCGTCTAAACAAATCTCCATTGCCTCAGGCAGATATCCTGTTCCTTTACAATTTTCACATTTTATATCTATAAAATTGCCAAGTCCCATATGATAGTGAATCACTCCGTATCCTTTACAGGCTGGACAGCCTCCCTCGCTGTTTCTGGAAAACATTCCTGCCGAATATCCGGCAGATTTTGCCGCATCACTTTCTGCATATAAAACTCTTATTTTATCAAATATTCCTGTATAAGTAGCCGGACAGGACGTTTTACTTCTGCCGATTGGTCTCTGGTCAATAATATAACATTTCTTTATATTATCTATACCTTGTAATTCTATATCTGTCTTTATTTCTTTGTCTTCTTCCATTACACATTTCGTCTTAAGAATTTCTTTTAATTTCGGAACCAGGGTATTTGATATTAAACTGGATTTTCCACTGCCGGAAACACCTGCCACACCTGTCATCACTCCAAGTGGAATGTCTACGAAAATATTTTTTAAATTATGAGTATTTGCATTTTTTATATGTAATTTTTTTTCAGATACAGGTCTGTATGCAGATTTTATTTTAAATCCAGTTTTATTTAAACCGTCAAAAGTTGCTTGATTTGTCAGATAAGGCGCTGTCTTTGATTCGCTGCATTTTAAAAATTCCTTATATCCACCTTCATATATTTTAAAACCGCCATATATTCCGGCTTCTGGTCCCATATCAATAATATAATCAGCTTCTCTTATAAAACTTTCATCATGTTCTACGCATACTACTGTATTTCCAGCATCTATAAGTCTCTTTATAATACGAATAAGATTGACTTTTTCGATTTCATGAAGACCGATGGTCGGCTCATCAAATACAAAAATAACAGAATCCATTTCCGCTAAAATATAAGAAGCTAAAAACAGCCTTTGAATTTCACCGCCGGACAAGGTTGGCAATGGCCTTGACAATGAAAGATGATGCAAGCCTACTTCAACCATGCAGGAAAGTTTTGTTATCAAATCCTCTAATAATGGTGATTTTTTAATATCTGCATTTTTCAGAAAATCAAGCAATCTGCTGATATACATTTCTTCCAGTTCACTTATGTTTTTACCACTGATTGTTGTATGCAATGCCTGTTCTCCAAGTCCTGTCCCATTGCATTTCGGGCAGGAAATACTTTCTACGCAGTTTAATTTTGAACCCCAGTTTTTTTGCCTTGACTCCATGACCATTCATTTCCAATCCATGTGATAAATCCTTCAGTATCTGCATTTCCATATTTGAATATCAGCAGTTCGTCTTCACTTAATTCCTCCAGTGTCTTCTCGCAAGAGATACTGGTTTTCCTTTCAAACTTCCGTAAAAAACGCTGATAAGCTCCTCCATCTACCTGCCCGTTTAAAATATCCTTTAATTTCATTGAAAAATCTGATAATATCTTCTCTTCACATACATGATTAGAAGTTCCTTTTCCAAGACATTTTACACACATTCCTCTTGCTGAATTTCTTTGAAACATCGACGCCTCTAAAGGTCTCCCATTATTATAATCCGGATTCAGATTTCCATATACCGCAAAAAGAGTGGCCAGAACAGCAGTAAGCTTTGTCCTTGTTCCGACAGTACTTCTCGGATTTGACTGACGTATAATTCGTTGTTCTACGGCTACTGTTGGCGAAAGACCGGTTATCTTATCAAAGGACGATTCACTTTCCACCATAAACTGTGTACCGGAAAACATCAAATATCTGCGATGACCTTCCTCATAAAGTGTATCAAATGCCAGACTTGATTTGCCACTGCCGGATACTCCTGTTATGACTGTCAGTTTATTTTTTGGAATTTTTACATCGATACCTTTTAAATTGTGAATAGATGCATTTTTTATCTCTACATATTGTTTCATAATAAAATATAATCTCCAAAATTTAATTTTTATAATTATTTTTATATTATATCTGTTTTTAATGGCAACTTCTTCTCAAATCTTGTGATTCTTCTCTTACAGGCTGATTTATCTTTACAAATCTGACAACTTACAGTAATTCCACTATATCGTCCATTATATAATTTTTGGCCTTTACAATAACAGTATCTTTCTGAAAAACTTCATCAATAATTCGGTATTCCAATGCTTTTCTTTTTTCTAAATGTCTGAGCAGTCCTTCAGGACGTGACGTTCTGGACAGGCGGCAGAGGGGAATATCCCTAACTGATAGCACCAGTAGTAATACAATGCTAATATTCCAGTTGTGTTCTGATGCGGTTTCCATGCGTTTTTATACTGCTCTGGCATATAGGGAGAGTAGGAAATCCTTGCTTTATAGTTTCCATATCGGGGATGCCCCGCCTAAACATGACCATATGAAATAGGGAGTCAAACGTTCGTCAAGGGTGTCTAACCTTGTGAAATGCTTGTACTGCTGCAGTTTCATTTTCCAATGGCTGCCCGAAAAATCAATTTCATATCCCTTGTCGGTAAGGTATTTCATCATGTGCTGTAAATCCCTGCTCTCGTTGATTGCTTCCTTTAATTTCGGATATACAAAAAAGCCGCCACACGACATCACGAATGGCAGGAGGAATTTCCCTCCTGTCCAAAATCGCAATGCTATGTAACGGCTTTGAAATTCAAAACCATGCTGCCATACGCTAGCCGTAGCGGATACAGACCTTTACGAAATGGACAGGGAAGTACAAAATCTGATAGCTGTCTCTTATACA
>CAJTOU010000068.1:14897-15536 GCA_910577835.1 uncultured Lachnospiraceae bacterium
GAAACAGAAGATAGAGAAATCATTGGAGCGATAAATAATATATGGTGTGGCGGTTGCTTTGCTTCGGTGTTTTATGGTTGCAAGAGCGTGGGAAAAGTGGTAAGATTAAAATGAAATAATATTTGTGGAGGCTAATTATGAGCAAGATAAATGATATATCAGTTGTAAAACAACAATATGCTACTGTAAATAACTTAGATACAAGAATATCATTTCATGATAAATATTCAACGAATAAACTGGGGTTTGGGAATTGGATATTTTCAAATTATAGAATTGATAACGGGGCGAAAGTATTAGAGTTAGGCTGTGGACCAGGAGATATGTGGAAAAATAGAGAGTCATTAATTCGTACTTGCTCTAAGATAATACTTTCTGATTTTTCAGAAGGAATGGTTGCAATGACAAAAAATAATATAGGAGGCTATGATAATATTGAATATAAGGTTTTAGATATTCAAGAGATACCTTATGAAAATGCGACTTTTGATGTTGTCATTGCAAATATGATGTTGTATCATGTGCCTGATATAGATAAAGGTCTGACGGAGGTGCGACGAGTATTAAAGCGAGAAGGTCGTTTTTATTGTGCGACATATGGAGAACATGGAATTATTGAATATCTTTCCAAAATTCTAT
>CAJTOU010000069.1 GCA_910577835.1 uncultured Lachnospiraceae bacterium
AATTCCGTCTGCATTTCTCCCATTACCATCAAATCAAAATTTCCGTCATAGATGCTGCCGTCCTCCAAGCGGAAGCCGATCCCCTTAATGCCATTCATCCTCTCTGCAGGAATTTTCTCATACAGCTCCATCGCTTCCCGCAATGTTTTCAGCCGCTCATGGTATTCCCCCAGAACAGGGAACTCCGTACATTCTGCCACATAGAATGTAATGGTTGCCTCCTGCTCTGTCTGTTGGTTGTTTTTAGGGATCTCCATATGGCTCTGTTTTTCGTCCAGATATTCTTCCGCACTTTTTAAGTATTCCTTCAACGTCCCCGTCTTTTCCCTAGAGATTGGATTGATGTCAACCGGGATGCCCGCTATCTTTAATCCATCCTCATGAAGCGCACTGAAAAAAGCATCCTCCTTCAAATCGCCACTGTAAGACACCACCACATCTATATCCGAGCCTTCATGGTACAGCCCTTCTCTGGAACGGCTCCCATATACCCTTGTACCAAGCAGCTCCACTTCCTCCGACAGTCCCATTTCATCAATCTGCGCCTGGGCATAGCAGAGTACGGTTTCCTCTATCCCTGCACGGCTCTGGCCGTTTAACGCAGGCTCCGGCTCTGTCATATCAGAAACCAGCGGCAGCTTCCCCTTCTCCGTTTCTTTCGCCTGTGCGTTCTGCAGATCTTCCAGTATGTCTGCTAAACTATTTTTCATATCTATCTCCATTCCGCCGCCTTTCAGTTAGCGGCACAAATACAGTATAGAAAATATCTGATATGGAGGATAGTCTGCGACCTGCCACACATATCCCAAAACGCAAAAAAGGCTCTAAGAGTTTCTTTCCTCTTAAAGCCTTTCCCATAATTCTCATATTTCTTTGTTCAAAATCCAATAGCTCTGTATGAAATTTGCGATTTTTTTACCTCTGCACAACTTTCTGCATCGAATGGCGTAAGTTTGGCGTAAAGGCGTAAATCAGACTCCTAAAAACATTGATGTTTTTTATCCTGCCTTCCGCCTTAATACAGCTTCGCCCCCGCCGGGATATGGTCGTCCACCATCAGAAGATGAAGCCTTTCCTCCCCTTCTTCCTCATGGACTGCGCTTATTATCATTCCGCAGGAATCAATCCCCATCATAGCCCTCGGCGGAAGATTTGTAATGGCAATCAACGTCTTACCAATCAACTCCTCCGGCTCATAATAAGGGTGAATCCCGCTTAAAATCGTGCGTTCCCTATCCGTCCCGTCATCCAGAGTAAACTGTAACAGCTTCTTACTCTTAGGCACGGCAACACATTCTTTTACCTTTACCGCCCTGAAATCCGACTTACTAAACGTCTCAAAATCCACACAATCCGAGAACAGCGGCTCGATTTCCACCTTGGAGAAATCAATCACTTCCTTCGCCGCTTCAACAGCCTTCTTCTCCGCCTTCTCTTGACCTTTTTTAACCTCAGAACCACCCAGGGACTTCATTGTCGGGAATACTATTCAACTTCAAGCATTATCATGTATTATCCTGTATTTACGCCTTTTCCAACAGTTTGCATCAATGCATTATCACGCATTATTATGTACTGTCATTTCAAAATTCGTTGCAATTTTGTTGCAAAAACTCTTTTTTGTTACATGAGTCCCACCCAAGGACTCTTTCCTAAAATACATCGTATTTTTGTGCTAAATTCTTCATTGATTCCGTTTTTTTCATGTCTGTAACTTCGGCATATATATCCATCGTGGTTTCTATGTTCGCATGCCCCATAATGGACTGGATTACCTTGATATTGGTTTCCTGTTCACAGAACCTTGTGCAAAAGGTATGCCTCAAGTGGTGACAGGAGAAATGTGGCAATATAACCGGCTGCCTTTTCTCTCTTTTCGCTTTCAACACTTCCTCCGCATTATAATTCTCTGAAATACGCCGAATCGTCCGGTTGACTGTCTGAGGATTATGTACGTTCCCAAAACGGTTGCAGAACACAAACCCTGTCATTCCATCAATCTCCGTGCAGTTGAATCCATTCTCTTTCTGTGCTTCGTGTTCCTCCTGAAAAGCATCATACACCGCATCCATCATCGGAATTACCCGGATACCGGCTTCCGTCTTTGGCAAGGACACCTGTAAAACACTCCGCCGCTTTTTTGCACCATCCATTGGATAATACACAACACTGTGATTTATACTTATTGTCCTGTTTTCAAAATCCAGATCCTGCCATCTCAAGCCGATGATCTCACCAATCCGTCCACCTGTTCCAAGTAGCACCGTAAATAAAGGCGCCCAATGGCAATATATCGGATTGTTCCTGGTGTATTCCATAAATGCTCTCTGCTGCTCTAATGACAATGCATGTCTGACACCATGATTCCTTCCCGGCTTCTTCTTGACCTGTGCCATAGCTCCGTCACTGGGATTGACACGGATGATTGCATCCCGGACTGCAAGCTGGAATGTTGGATGTAGCACCGTATGAATGGTTTCCAATGTGTTAATCTGCAGATTTTTCTCATTCAGCAGATGATAATAAAAATACAATACATCGGAATACTTAATCTCCCCTATCTTCCGCTTCCCAAATTCCGCCCTTACAAAATGGTCATACATATATTTGTAATTCGTATATGTTGTTTTCCGCAAGTCAGTTTTCGTTGATATGTAACGGTCAAAGACAAAATTCAAGTCTGCGTTTCCTGCGGCATAAACATCTAGGCCGTCAAGCTGATCTTTCAGCAACTTATCCTCTTTTTCACGAAGCGTCCGCAAATCATTTGCGTAAATGTAACGTCTTTTTCCATAAGGATCAGTATATGTGTACATATACCTCATATCCTCTGTCCGTTGGCTTTCCCCTTTCCTTAAAGCCCTGCCCTTATTATCTTTTCTTGCTTTTGCCATCTCTGCTCCTTCATTAATGGAAAGAGATTCTGCAGCACTTCAAGCATTACGGATTCTGGTATAATAACTCTATTCCTTTTAGCAATGCTTGTGTCATGGTCATATTATGACTGGCAGCATACTTAATGAACTTTTCGTATTCACTATCGGAAAGCCGGATTGTTATTGACTTCAACTTAGGAGACTCTTTTTTAGGTCTCCCGATTTTCGCCATCTATATGCACCTCCATTCATAACTAAGTCTATTATAATTTCTGTAAGACAAAAAGTCAAGTGTTTTTGTCCGACAAAAATATTTTTTCAGAATCTCTTCATTTGACTATCCTCTAACTCTAAATGTTTCTAAATATTCTTCAAAAATATCGCAATTTACCAATACCAGCTTATCCAATTTATAGATTGCATTTGCATCTTTTGCCATCTGCTCGAACTTTCTCTGGCACATACTGTATAGCTCTGCGCCCTCCTTGTATCTGACAAACCGTTTCTTATTTATATTACGTGGCATTTTCTACCCTCCCTTCTTCAAAAATTTTATCCTGCAGGCGGCTGTGGGGAAACAGCGCTATTTGCCATAACTTATGGAAAAGACTGCCAATGACAGACTTTCTGTAAGAATCACAATCTTTTCAGACCGGAGCAGCTTACCTCCGGAAGTATTATTGTCAGAAACAGCATCTCCGCTGCAAAGTCCCTATCTCTTTGCCAATAACCAAATATCTTTCGCTCGTACCTTTACTTCAATGTCCACATCAACATTCCCTCGTTTTCAATATCTGCCACTTTACGACATTGTGTCGCAAAGTGACAGATACAGATAGTCATGGCGTATTCGTTAAATAGCTCCACTGCTTCATACGTCCTGCAGGATTCTCAATATGAAATTGTCAAGGTACACTTGTCTGTTTCATTCCTGATGGATAGAAAGGGTTATTCTACCTGGCATTATCAGACCTGGATTTTAAAATCCAGAATTTTTGTTATAAGCTTTGTTTCCAGCCTTCGTTTCATATACTCATCCGTCATATAATGCTCATGCCCAAATTCATCCTTAAATTTTCTTCTGCACCTGGCATTGATATACGGCTGAAAATAGGAAATGATCTGGTTGATAGAATCAGCGTCACCCTGTATCGCTGCCTGAATCACTTCAAATTCAATCGGCTCCTTGTATTTCTTGCTTTCCATATGTATTACTCCAAAATATCCTTTAACATCCGCAAAGATTCTGCTTTGTGATAATGTACGGTACTTTGCACCAGATGATAGTAGTCTGCAATTTCCTGTTCCGTCATTTCCAGAAAAAAAGCCATAAGTATAATCATGCGTTTCCGTTCCGGAAGTTTTTTCAGGGCATTGCTGATATCTTCATCACGGACTGGCACATCTATATCCATTACCTGGAAGTAGTGCATTTCCAGCAAATCATCATATGCACTTAGTTGATTTTCCTGCTCCGGTGTCAAATCTGAAAAACATACTTCTCGTTCACGTTGTCTTTCCAACTGCCGGAGATAGTACAATGCTTCTCCTTCCATAACCTTAATGCAATACTTACAGAATTTTCTTCGCACAATGTCTTGTTCCTGTTTACTCAGCTTCAAAGGGGATCACCTCCCCTCTGCATGAAAGCCGTAGTAAAAAGTGCCTGATTCTCCCTTTCATACCTAGGAGAACTATTTTTGCAAAAATAATCGAATTTTAAAAAGTTTATTATTCTTTTTTTACATAAATCCTTACCCTCTCCATCAATTTTGTATTGTTGAATAAAAGGAGATTGGCATTTGGTACTGTGTCGAAAAATGTCGAAAAAAAATAAAACACCAAGATGCTTACCTTGCTTCTTGGTGTTTTTCATTTTTAGTTTATAAAATATACTATTGTACTGTTTTGAACAATATCTCTCGCTACTATTAAAGAATATAATCACCCATGAATTAACTCCCACATCATAACACAGATAGTTGCTCAAAAACCCCATTAGGGATACACATAATAAATCTCAACTCTCACCTATGTTATATATACCACAAAGGAATGCCATTATCACAATTCGAACGATAAAGTATATTGAAATGAATTATTATGTACATAGACAAATTATATTGCTTTGGAAATCGTATTTGTACTGCCATAACGAGCTGTCACCTTATCCGTCAGGAATTGGTAGGTCTTCATGGATTAACCTTCAAAACAATTGAGCAGAAATGAAAAGATATCTCCAAAAGCCCGTAAACATTACTGTCTACGGGCTTTTTCTTTTATCTTGGCCAGCGCTCTTTTTTTTTCATCAATTCACTAAACTTCTGATGGGGTTCACTTTGATACCAGTACGCTACGCTCGCCACATCATCCTGACGCTCGAACAGTCCTTTATAACACACCCCAATCTGCTGAACTGTCACCTTAATATCCTCATTAAAGCAAATCGGATCCAGAATATGCCACCTATAGAATCCCCGCATAGGCGGACAATCATCATTGTGATATGGATTATGGACAAGTTCATCATGAGCAGAATAATATGGATATCCGAGGAACAGTGAATTATATGTCTCTTCCACAGACTTTCCGTCTACCTGACGGGTACAACTCCAAGAACCGCCAAAGTAATCTTCCATCCCTGTACCGCAAATTGTCGGGTATTCTTCATCACCGTCCAAATAGAACTTCATTTCGCCCTCACCCCACCAGTATCTCTCCAATGTAGTGAGAGCGATATAAGTACCTACATAATGACCTTTTCCTTTAATCCCATCTATAATCACATAATCTTTCTGCAACTCTGTCAGCCGCTGTCTTCTCCATTGCGCATGAAAATATGCAACATCTGCCGAAAGTTCCTCATACAGGTTATAATCAATCTGATAGAAAAAAGCTGGTATTGGATTATCATGCTGATTTTCTAGCGTTATCCTTGCCTTTTTGCGAAATGGCATCTGAAAATAACTATTCATTCCACTGCTTGGAAGCACCTCAATCGGCATAGATGACACCCGGCATACCCTAGCAAACCCACAACAGAAGAAATCTCCCAATGGGCTTTCGACCGAAGGTGCTTCCTCATCATCCCAATACATCCGAAGTATCAAATCCCGCAGTACAAAACAATCTGCGTCTGATGTCTTACTGTCCAGTGTAATCCAAATATGGCTGATGATTCCTGGCCCATCTATATCTGCCAATATCACCGTCTTTCCCGGTTCAATATCCCGAAGGCAAGGGCTGCCCTTTCTTGCAGGTCCGAGATTACTCGCAGCCATACCTCCCCGACCTTTTTCACCTTTTGGATTCTCCGCAGTTACCGCCCTTGACTTTGCATTCCTCTGACAAGCCAATCCTGCAAGTGTTCCATATATCATACTATGCATAATTTACTATTCTCCTTCTTAACACTCTTCTATTATCTTATTGTTTCACTCCTCCAGCCATGATTCCTTCCATAATCTGTTTCTCAAATACTAAAATAAAGATAACGATTGGGAACAAGATAATCCAACCTACCGTACTTATCAAATCCCACGGCATGCTATAGGAAGTTTCTCTGGGAATCGTGGTAATTGCAACGCTAAGCACCTCTATCTTCTGCGAAAAGAACAACGGAGTAAACAAATCATTCAAACAGGTTATAAAGTTAATGATTAAAATTGTAGCCACTGCCGGACGCATCAAAGGCAATGTGATCATAAACAACTTCTGCCGCATATTAGCACCATCCACTTCTGCCGCTTCATCCAGTGAAATAGGAATCTCTCCTAGAAAATTCCCCAGTATCATCATGGTGAATGGTATCAGCGCACTAGTATATAGAATAATCAGCCCTGGAAAAGTATCTACCAGGCCAAACTGTTTGAATAGGTCATACAATGGCCTTGCCGTTACAATTCCCGGAATCAACATGGATCCAACAATTGCTCCATATGCAATCGACAATCCCCGACTCTGATATCTGGTAAATGCATACGCACCCATCAGACAGATGACCGTAGATACAATCAACGCAAAAACAGTGATAACTGCTGTATTCATAATCTTCTGTCCCAGATTCATCTGCGTAAACATCCGTATATAATGTTCCAATGTCGGATGTGCCGGTATATATTTGATTGGCGAACTGAACAATTCATTGGTCGGCGTAATAGAGGATATGAAAATCCAATATAACGGCAGCAGAATAACGAATGCCACTACAGCCGTAAGCGCCCACTTCAATACAGTCCCGGCTCTTCTTTTTGTACTTGGTTTCATGTTCTCCCCTCCCTTATTCAAATCTCTTAATTGCTCTCATCTGAAGCATACTTAAAACCGCCATCACAAGGAACAGACACACTGCAATTGCCGATGCATATCCCAAATTCAAATTTGTAAACGCTTCTTGCATAATCCTGTAGGCAACAAGTGATGTAGAGTCACCCGGTCCGCCTGATGTCATCGCATAAACCACATCAAAGCTGGTCAGACGCCACATCGTAAAGAATATTGACAAACTCAGTACCGTTTTCATAATATTCGGCAATGTAATAGAGAAGAATGCCCGTATCGTTCCCGCCCCGTCAATCTTTGCCGCCTCATAAATGTCAGCAGAAATAAATTGAAGCGCCGCTAAAACTAATATGGCAAAAAATGGCAGATCTTTCCATAAATCTACTGCAATTACCGCTGCTCTTGCCGATCCGCCTCGAACCAGCCAGTCAAAATGAAAGTCCGGATTAAACCTGCGAACCAGATCATTAATCAAACCATAGCTGTCATTGAATGCCCATCTTGCAGCAAGACCTGCAACTACCATAGGCATCGCCCAGGGAATCAACACTATTGTCCTCAAAAACTTTTTCCCCTTGAACTTCATATTCAACATCATCGCAAGGCCAATTCCTAAAATCAAATGCAGCGCCATCGAAACTGCTGTAAATATAATCGTAAATTGTATTGATGTTACCAATTTATCATCTTGGAAGATTCTGATGTAATTATCCAATCCTATAAACTGAAAATCCCCACCTTTTAGCAGGCTCATATCATATGTGCTGTTTATAAATGTCACAATAATTGGATAAAGCGTTGTAAATCCCCGAACAAGCAATACCGGAATCACAAGAAGCCACGCCACCCACAAATTTCTCCGTTTTTTTTCCATCTCACCTTTGCTCCTTTGTCCTCATACAAATATATTACTGCTATTTATTAATATAAGTATCTACGGATGCCTGAGCTTTTTCACAAAACTCGTCCAGAGATAATTCATCCGAAACGTACTGCTGGAATAACGAACCCATATCACTAATGAACTCCATCGCCTGAGGCGCCATAGGACGGGCAAGCAAAGTTGTATCATTAACATATCCTCTAATCTCATCCAATCCCGCAAGACCCATGGCCTCCAACTTTTCACTGTTCAACACATCGGATCTTGCCGGCAGTCTGGAACTCATTTCCGTGTAATCTAGTTCCCCCTGTTCGCTTGCTGCATACTCAAGGAACTTCTGCGCTGCTTCTTTATTTTTAGACGCAGCGTTCAATACATAGCCCCATGTTGACATATATGCGGTCTTATTCTCAAATGTCGGCATAGGAGCCAGATGCTGCTTATCCTCTCCATATTTTCCTGAATTCACAAAAGTCTGAATCGCACCTACATACATGAAGATGGAAGCATAATCTCCGTCAAAGAATTTCTGCATCATCGGATCATACTGATCCGCAAGCTGCGCCAGCGGTGTTTCTCCATTTTTTGCCATATCATACATGAATTTTACGGCTTCCTGCGTCTTCGGATTCGTCCAGTCATAATAATCCCCGCCGAAAAGATTTACAAATGTGCCAATAGAGTTGAATACATATGTTTTCTCCCAGGCATCGCCATAACCATATTTTCCATCTCCTGAATTAGCTTTCACATATTGTTCAAAATCCTCTTTCGTTTTAATCTCCTCAAGTTCTGCATTCTCCATCTTCTCTTCATCTACCCAGAACGCAAGAATGTCCATAAAGCAAGGAACCGAATATACATTTTCTCCAACCATAGTCATTTCCTTCATATACTCCTGCGGGAACTGCTGCATGAGTTCTTCCGTCATGACCGTATCCTGGAGCGGTTCCAGATAACCAGTATTTTTAAATGCACTCATCATCTCATCATTAATCGTGATAATATCCACACTATCATCACCTGATGAAAGTATTGTTGTAATCTTTGCCTGCCTGTCATCCGTGTTCGTCGGACATGCAACTGTGTCAATTTCCAATCCGGTTGCCTCTTCCGCTTTCTTGATGTACTCTTCAAATGCTTCTCCATAAGTCGTATCCTGTGACATAATCGTAATCTTATTGGAATCCTCATTCTGTTCTACATCTGAACCTGCATTCCCGGTTGTCGGCTTTACACATCCCGTTACCAATCCCGCTGTCATGGCTGCTGCAAGCATCAAACTTACTACTTTTTTACTCTTCATTGTTATTTCCTCCTCTTGATTTTTCTACACCAATCATACTAATTTTTCCTGTTCTATAAAATATGATTTTTTTCGAGCTTTTTATAATATATTTTGTTCTCTTGTATTATCTACCTTCTTTCGTTATAATAGATTCTAAATAAATGCGATATGATTGAAAGAGGTGTGAGACTAAAATGTTGCATAATATAAAAAAGAGTTTTCGCTTAAAGTTAATATTATGTTTTCTTCTCTGTGCAGTCATTCCCATCCTGTACCTTGGGATATCATCTTATATAACATCTCTTAACATTGCACGGCGCAAGATTCTCGAAAGCACAGACTTGTCAAGTCGACAGGCTGCCAAAAGCATTGATGATAGAATGATTCAAGTCGAGAATTTGGCAGACTCTGTCCATTTTTCACTTTATACACTATATCATACCCCACAGGAGCCTCTATCTGTATATATGGATGCATTTTTCTCTACAAAAAATACGATTACTTCACTTATGAATGCTTTTGATATTTATCATATCAGTATCTTTCTTGATGATAACTCTATCGGGAACAATGAAGGAGTCAATTTTTTCCCTATTAGCAAGCTGGCCGATTATGATATAAACAAAAGAGAGCTTCGCAATCTCGGGGTCTCACCCAAATGGCTGTTCCGCAAGAACCTCCCTTTTCCTTACGTTGTTTCCAAAGGTAAGGAGCAGGGTGGTTTTCTGACCTGTTACCGTTCCTTTTCCATAACAGACAAACCCCTGGATTCTCCCGCCATGGAATATGCTTTTGGGATTCATCTGACCTCCTTTGAGCTGTCCGATTATCTTTCTGCACTCTATGCCAGTAACTCTGTAAAAGCATATCTGGTTGACAAAAACGGTGTAGTCATCGCAGATATGGATTATGAACAAATCGGGAACACTCTGCCCAAAGAACAGATACAGGCTTATCTGTCTCATACCAAAGAGAAAGCCTTTCATTGGAATGGTGATGAGATCCTAATCCACCCCATACATTCCGGCGAATGGTATCTGATTACAGAAATTCCAGACAGCTATATCCGGCAGAACACAGACCGTCTTGTACAGACCACGCTGTTCTCCCTTATTATTATCGTATTCCTTACAGTGTCTGCAATCCTATATATCTCCAAAGGACTTACCAGGAAGATTGACCTTTTGTCCTCCGCTATGGAACAGACACAATGGAACCATAAAGAGACCGATGTCTCTGCCATGGCTTCTTTGCTCCCAAAGTATCCTGAGACAAGTGATGAAATTGACCGACTCTCTATCAGCTGCAACCATATGCTTAAAGCGTTGGATAATAGTTTTCACGAAGTCCTGGAACTGTCTGTCAAAGAGGAACGCCTGAACTACCAGTTATTACAATCGCAGATTAACCCACACTTTCTATACAATATCCTGGCTTCCATTCAAACGCTCCTATCACTGGAGGAATTAAAAAAAGCTGATCAGATGCTTTCCGACCTCTCACATTTTTACCGGGGTCTGCTTCATAAGCCAGATGAAATGATTACTATCAGGGAAGAACTGGATATTGCTGAACTATATCTCAGGATGGAGGCGCTGTGCAAGAATTATGTATTTGACTGGTCTATCCGGCTGGATGAAGGAATCGAGAACTTTCTAATTTGCAAGTTCACACTGCAGCCGGTTCTTGAGAATTCCATCCGCCATGGACTAAAAAAAGGCGGTCAGACTATGCATATCAATATTGATATCTCCTATGATGAAGATATGGTTCGGATTCTCATTGAAGATAATGGAATCGGGATTGCGCCAGATAAACTTCTGGAGATTCAGAAAGACTTAGCCGAAAAATCCGTCCGCTATGACAGGCACTTTGGTATCAGCAACATTAATGTCCGCATTAATTCTTCGCTACAGGAGCATGGAACCATCACTATTGACAGCACACCAGACCTTGGAACTGCCATCTATATCCTTATTCCACAGATATTAAGCGAGGAATAGATGAAAAGATGAAAGGAGACTTGCCATATGTATCAAGTTATGATTATAGACGACAATTATTTGTCCGTAGAAGGTATCCGACATAATATCAACTGGACTTCCATGGATGCATGTGTCTCTCAAAAGGTATATGACGGCCAGACCGCCCTTGAAATACTTGAAAAAGAACAGGTTGACCTTATCATATCAGATATTGAAATGGCACAGTTAAACGGTCTTGAGATGGCAGAGAAAGCCCTGCGAATAAATCCGAGTATCAAAATCATCCTAATCAGTGCCTTCGATAAATTTGAATATGCTAGGCAAGCTATCCGCCTTGGTGCTTTCGATTACGTCGAAAAGCCATTAGATTATACTTATCTGTCTTCCATTATCGAAAAAGCGTTGCATACCTTACAGCAGGAACGCCATAATTTGGATATACTAAATCGCAGTAAGCCTGCTATGATTGAAAACTTTTTCTCTGAACTCATCCATTCTTCCAGTGATGAGGCCAGATACAGCCTGAACAATTATCCTGATTATCTGAATCTCAAGCTTGATTATCATTATTTCCAGGCCGCAATCATTCGTATAGAAAACGCTGACGAAGTCAAATCAAAATTCGGAATTGAAGAATACCATCTTCGCCTGATGAGCCTGACAGACCAGATTAAAGAGAGTTTTTGTAATGCTTTCTCTCTGGTATATATTCTGACAAACTTTAACAAACTTATTGTTTTCCTCGGACATGACTATGTCAACGCAAAGATTTTCCAGTCTTCCTCATCTGAACTATTTTCCCGATTGTCAGATTCTTTGCGTGGACGTGTATTTGAAATCAGTATCGGTATTGGTACTGTGATCAAATACCTATGGAATATGCCGGTATCCTATGAAAATGCCTCAAAAGCACTGGAGTATTCTTTCTTTTTCCCACAGAAGAATATCTTTGATATTCGAGATACAAAACGAAAGGAAATTCCTTCGGAATTATTTACTAGCCAGAACGAAGAACAGCTGATACAATTAATCTGCAAAAAACAAACAGCTGATATTCACGACTGGATTCAGAAATTATCCGCGAATCTTTTGAAAAATTATGGAAGTAAGCAATTGATCTTTATACAGATATATTCTCTTCTTGGACGTTTATTAAAATTTATGTATGAAATGGATATCAATACGGAAGAAACTGAGCATGAGATTATAGACACATACCACCGGATGGAATATGCCGTCTCAAGTTCAGAAATTTTCCAGTTGCTAGAAGAAGTTTGTTACAACATTTGCCAAAAACTTGAAACCTCTGTGCAAAACCACCATGCACACATCTGTAGTGCAACTATAGAATATATCCGTACACATTACCAGGATGCTTCTCTCTGCCTGAAAGATATTGCAGATCATGTAAATGTAAGCCCTGCTCATCTAAGTGCTTTGTTTAAAAAAAATCAGAAACAGAACATCTCTGACGTAATTGCTAATGCCCGAATTGATGCTGCATGCCAGTTACTTTCTAACTCCAGCGCTTCACTCAAAGAAATCAGTGCCCGGATTGGATATACAAATCAGTATTACTTCAGTTCTTGCTTTAAGAAAAAAATAGGAATGACCCCCTCTATATATAGAGAAAAACATTTAAATTAAAACATACACACATAGTACATAGCAGAATAAACTTCTACAAGTTGAAAGAAACTTTTTCCTAAATTAATTAAAAATATTACAAAGAAGGAGATGCACTCTTTATGAACCGATTATTTTCACTCGACGGAAAATTGTTCCATATCTTAAGCAGAATCGCTGATCTGATTCTGCTCAATGTATTATGGCTACTTTCTAGCCTTCCTATCATTACTATTGGAGCTTCTACCACCGCACTCTATTATGTAATGTTAAAAATCGTTAAAAACGAAGATTCCTACATTATCAGAAGCTTCTTTCATTCATTCTTCCAAAACATCCGCCAATCAACTATTATCTGGCTGCTCCTTCTTGTTACCGGAAGTTTAGTATCTTTTGATTACTATATTTGTACTCAATCCCAATCTTCTTATGCAAAGTTATTGCAAACACTATTGTTCTTCATTGGGTTAGTTATACTTGCCACTACTTTCTATGTCTTTCCTGTATTGGCACGTTTCGATAGTTGTACCCGGCACATGCTAAAAAATGCATTCCTAATGACTGCAGCTCATCTGCCATCAACAACAATACTTTTCCTTATTCACTGCGGACCAGCATTGCTAATGTTGCGCTATCCTATAATTATGATTGGTGGGATCTACTTTTACCTATTTATTGGAATCGGTATTACGTCCTGGCTAGACTCCCTTTTACTTCGCCGAATCCTTGACAAATATATTTCTTAATAATTTTATAGTCATTTTATCTCTTTGATAATTTTTAGCCCGCTAATATTTATCATATTTCCGTTGATTTTGAACCTCAAGTTCTCATTTGACCGTAAATAATAAAATTTTATCTTCTAAGTTGTAGCAAGAAAAGCATTATCCGAGAAGTTTCATTATCAAAGAAATATCCTAAAAAGCACAATTTATCGGTCGTTTCTAAAAAAACTTCTCGGATAATTGCTCAACTGTTTAGACCATAGACACGATACGTTCCTTATATTATTGACAATCATTCTGATAATTACGATAAAAAATCCCTTAATTTCTATGCTAGATTTTTTATATCTGCCAAACATTATTCGAGAAGATTTTCTTAGAAGCTGTTAATAAACCGTATTTCTATAAGTTTTATAAAATAATGAAACTTCTCGGATAATTACTTTTATGTCAGAACTGAAATAAAAAGCAAGTTTCGCCAGAGTAACTCCAAACCCACTTCGTGGATTTTGCTTACCTGACAAACTTGATGGAGGATTCCGCTCCCCATACCCTCGGTTCTGGCATATTTCCCCAATATGCAGGTTGGCTCCTATTGAAAATAGTCGCAGCGTGA
>CAJTOU010000070.1 GCA_910577835.1 uncultured Lachnospiraceae bacterium
TTGCGAGGTCGATGAAGCAGGAAGCCCATTGGCTTTAGACAATGGGTAGTTCACAAGAAGCTGATTGAGAGGCTTTCAGTATAGATACATGTCCAAATCAATGTCTGAATAAATATTCGGATAGATAAAAAATTTTATGAAAAAACAAAAAACAGGAAATGGAGATAAAAAATGGATTGGATATTAGAACCTTTCATTGGAGCGGTAATTGGCTGCTTTACCAATTTTATAGCATTAAAAATGCTGTTCCGCCCTTATCAGGAAGTAAAAATTTTTGGACGAAAGCTGCCATTTACTCCGGGAATGATTCCAAAAAGAAAAAAAGAAGTTGCGCATGCGATTGGCAGAGTGATAAATGATAACCTGCTTGAAAAAGATGATATTGCCGAAGCGCTTACAAAGGAAACAACTGTTGCAAAAATAAGGGCGGGAATTATGGATTATCATCTGAATATTCCAAAGGCAAAGGAGGGACAACGTTCGGCGGGTGATATTATTTCAGACCTTGTTCTGAAGCTGGATATTAAATCTGTAATTGCAGAAGAGATAACAAACTTTATGCAGGAAAAGCTTACTGGCGGATTTCTTGCAATGTTTTTAAATGAAAAAGTGATAGGCGATATCTCTGACCAGATAGGGGAATGGATTCAGACCTATATGGAGAATGATGGAAAAGAGTTTATCAAAAAAACAATTGACCATGAAATAGACGAGCTGTCAGATATGCGCATAGAGGATATTCTGGTGAAATATAACTTTGATACAGAGGAAGTGGGGCAGCTTATAGAAAGAAAATACAAAGAGATTGTTCTTCAAAATTATGAAACCATAGTAGATGAAATCGATATTGCCGGACTGGTAGAACAGAAAATATGTGAAATGGATATGGCGCAGCTCGAACAGCTTATTTTCGCTGTTATGAAAAAGGAGCTGAATGCAATTGTGTATCTGGGCGCACTGATTGGTCTTGCAATAGGATTTTTAAATCTGTTAATTTAAGGGAAATATTGTAAATGAAATATGGAGGAGAAGAGAAGCACTATGGAAAATACACAGTTTCATATTAAATATAACAAAACAGAGATAGCTTCTGTTATGGATTTTGCTAATATAAATCATGCAGACAGCGCTTGTGTTGATTGTTCAGATGAAACCACAGACAGCAACGAAAGACAGGTGTGTTTTATCCGTGCGTTGGGCGCTTACAGCGGATTGACCACAGATATACTTTCTGTTGATAAAATGCTGACACAAAACATGCATGAGGGAAATGGAAAATATATAAGAATAAACGCGTTGCCCCAAATTACAGACAGTGGAGATATAGCAGTTTACAAAAAATCTTATGAGTACTGGATAAACGGAGGAAGAAAGGTTATAACAAGTAAGTGCCTGAAAGGGAAGGATATAGAGGAGCTTGCTGGCCGCGCATTTTATCAGGTGATAGAAAAATTTCGGGCATGTACTGCGGGGGTAAGCGCTTCAATGGAGCAGAATTTTGCAATTAAGCTGATGTATTGGGCAGATAAAGTATGCGAGGTATTTTTTCAGAACTGGGAGCTTCTGAAAAACTGTAAATTTATTTACAGCGGTTCTTTGAAAAAGCAGGAGTATCTGTTTTGTTATTTTCTGACGTTTTTTGGAATAGATGTATTAATGCTGCGGACAGAAAATGATACAGAACCAGGAAAAGCGTTGGAAAATTTATCCATGGATATTAAACTGGGAGAGTTTGGAAAGTGTGATATTCCGCAATATCATCCGGAAATGTCTCAAAGTAAAAATATTGTGGTAAATACAAGAAGAGCTGACAGAGATGAAAGGACCAGACAAATGCAGAACCGTCAGGCTGCAATTGGCGGTAATCAGGAGCAGAACACACAGGCTGTGGCTGGAGATAGTCAGTCAGGGCAAAACAGGCAGCCTGTAATGGGAGGCATTCAGTCAGGACGACAGGCTGTGATTCGTGACAGCCAGACACAAAGAAATTCAGGAATTGTTTTAACACCAGAGCCAAAACACGAGCTTGCTTTTGAAGAGCTTGCGCTTCTGGCATCTTCGATTGTTATGATAACCATACATGATAAAAAGGGAAAGCCTCTTGGAAGCGGTTCGGGTATTATGATTAATGAACAGGGATACATACTGACAAATAACCATGTTGCCTGTCAGGGACATTTTTATTCTGTCAGAATTGAGGGAGACGAAGAGGTTTATCAAACGGATGAAATGATAAAATACAACCAGCTTCTTGACCTTGCAATTATAAGAATCGACAAGACATTGCAGCCGGTACCTTTTTATCAGGGAGAAAAGCCTCTGGTACGCGGGCAGAAGGTAGTGGCCATAGGAAGTCCGCTTGGTTTGTTTAATTCTGTATCTGACGGTATTATTTCTGGTTTTCGAAATATTGACAATGTAGACATGATACAGTTCACTGCGCCAACTTCAAGGGGCAGTTCAGGAGGTGCGGTTTTTAACATGTATGGAGAGGTAATCGGAATCAGTACGGCAGAGATTGGCTATGGGCAGAATATTAATCTGGCTGTGGGATATGAATATATCAATACCTTTATACAGGGATTTTATAAAACAAAGTAGGTTATGTCCGATTCAGCAGTTTTTGATGCAAATTATCAATACAAATCGTTCCAAAACACACTGTGAGAAAAATAGACAATATTTACCGCAAATAACTTAAAAAATTAAGTTTACATTGACAAAACAACAAAAAAGTGACATAGTAAGTAATATTTAAAGCAGTTTATGCAAGGAGGCTATGATGGCAGATATAAAATATGAAATCAAGGAAGAACTGGGAAGTATTTCAGAAAGTGCAAAAGGCTGGACAAAAGAAGTAAATCTTATTTCATGGAACGGCGCGGCGCCAAAATACGATATCAGGGACTGGGCGCCGGACCATGAAAAAATGGGCAAAGGAATTACACTCACAAAAGAAGAGGTTCAGGAATTATATAAAATTCTTGGCAAAATTGTAGTTGATGAAGCATAACATAAGTTATTGATAAAGAGCTTTCAATATCAGACATGGTTGTTATTCATTTTTATAACTCCTGTCCTACGTTGAAAGCTCTTTTTGAAAAATCCATAAATATCCAACTATTGCTTGAAATTCCGCCCATTCAATGCTATAATGTCATAGGAAATATAAAGTAATTTCCTGTGAAAAAATAAAATATCAAGGAGGTTTCTTTTTTATGGCAGGACGAAACAAATTTGAGCTGAAGTTTTCCTTCAATTCTCCCGTAATCCTCGGATTTACCATTATATGTTTTCTTGTATTGATTTTAGACAGCATTACATCACATGCAAGTACAAACTTAATATTCAGTGAGTATCATTCTTCGCTTCTGAATCCGATGACCTATATCCGTTTTGTCGGTCATATTTTTGGACATGCCGGATGGGACCATTTTATGGGCAATATTATGCTTATTCTGATTGTTGGTCCTCTTCTGGAGGAAAAATACGGTTCGGCCAATATGATATTTGTTATACTGGTGACGGCGCTCGGCACAGGTATTGCAAATTATATCCTATTTCCAAGAACACAAATGCTTGGAGCCAGCGGAGTAGTATTCGCCCTGATATTATTATCCTCCATTACCAGCATGAAAAGTGGAAGTATTCCCATTACTTTTATACTGGTAGCAGTTATCTATATTGGTCAGCAGGTTTATCAGGGAATTTTCGTGCGGGATAACGTAGCCAATTTAAGCCATATTATTGGCGGGATTATCGGTGCATGGCTTGGGTTTATACTAAATAGAAAAAAGGTAACAAGATAACAACGATAAGAATAACTAGCAATAAAAAGTTGCTTCACAATAGAAGATAATTTATTATGAATATATTTATAATGAAATATATTCATAATAAAATATATTCACAATAAAAAACGAATCAAATAAAGAGATAACAGCGAAAAGATTGACAGAATAATTTAAAGGTGAGTATCATAAATGATGTTTGAACATAAACAACTTCAAAATTTGCAGGATTATTTTACCGATTTAAACAACAGACGTGAATCATGCGTATATTTTTATCGGATAAATAATTACAGCGAGGAAATCAAAAATTTCATACTGAAATATTATGAGGAAGCCAGAAAAACAGGAGTAGTCATAGAGGGAAAAATTCCAAACCCAACAGAAAAAAATCTGGAATATTATAATGAAATTATGGGAATGAATTTTCAGATGAGTGTGGGATTTATCGGGACAAGCCTGAAAAAATGGCTGCCGAGAATGAATGACTACCAGAGACAGACCATATCCATGTCTGTTTATGATACCTTGGATGAAATGAGAAAATCCGGAAAAAATGATAATATGCTGAAAAATGCATATATTAAATTTATGTGCTGGCTGTATTATAAATTTGAACGCATTGTCAGCCAGCTTGGAGAAAACAGGATTCCAAAGATTTTATATGAGGGAGAAGTAAGTAATTATGAATTAAAGCTGATTACTATTTTATCCAACGCCGGTTGTGATGTTGTGCTTCTCCAATACAAAGGAGATGCTGCTTACAAAAAGCTGGACCCCGAATCAAAGTTTTCCATAAATCTTCCGTCTGGAAACACTGCATTTCCACAGGATTTCAGCATAAAATGGGTTCGAAAAGAGATGGAAAATCAGATGAATCTTCAGAGATTATATGGAGTTTTACCAGAGCTTTTGAATTGTACCAATGCATGGATAAAGGGAAAAGGTCTCTGGGATGTCAGTAAGAGTGTTCTGACAAGGGGAACAGATAAAAAACTGTTTTACAACTGCTTTATCAGAATAAACGGAGTAGAGGACAAGCTTACTTATCTAAATGAACTGTATCAGTTTCAGCTTGAGTTGAAAGGTGCAAAAAGACAGCTTGTAATTATAGAAAATACAATTCCTGCCCCATCTATGGAAGAAATCAGCAGTATTCGCAGAAATAACTACAAAAACCGTGACCAGATGTTGATTGATTTATCATCAAATCTTAAATATACAGCCAATATGGAGCTGCAAAGACTGATGAACAAGGCATTTATTGATGTTATGGTGGAAGCGGAAGCGCAGGAAGGCATGAATCTCAATAAACTTACAAATAAAGCGGTTTATCTTCTCTGCTGGCAGAAGCGCTACCAGCAGGAGCTGTTTAAGGACTGGAAGCAGCCGGATATCAGTGTTTTTATCTGGGCGGCTGCAAAAATGAAAATGAAGAGCTGTTTTTAAAATTTCTCGCAAGGCTTCCGGTAGATGTACTTATTTTAAATCCAAATTTAAATACAAAATGCTGTCTGGAAGATAAGCTGTTATACGAAATCAATTATCGCGAATCCCTGACAGTAGAGAGATTTCCAAGAGAAAACTCCGATATCCGTATGGGTACGGCCGCGTATCATGCAGAAAGAGAACTAGACGAGCTGATGTATCAGGATTCCGGCATATACCGCAATCAGCAGTATGGCAGAGCGGTTTCTGTAACACTTCAGACTATGTATGAGGAAATCGCTATTTTGTGGAATCAGGAGTTAAAATACCGGCCAAATTTCAGCACAGTTGATTCCGTGGTGAACATACCTGTGATATTTGCCAAGGCTTCCGGTGTGAAAAATGGACAGATTGAAAATTATTGGGACAGTATTAGAAGACTGATTACAGAGGATGTCGTTGTTATAAAACAGGCGCCGTTTCTTTCGTCAACAGACCAGAATCCGGTGAAACAGTATGTCACAGAATTTTTTAAAAACAGAAAACTTCTAAAGGAAAAGATAAAAGCTCATAAGTCTTATCAGTATGGATATTTAAGAGAAGATATACAAAATCACATTCTGGAAAAGCTGCAGCTTTTGATTGAACAGAAATTAATTCGGGGAACCTTTGAAAATGGAACGGAATATACAATTATTTCAGTAGTTTTAAATCTAAATCAAGATATTTTAAGACGGATTCAGAAATTTGATTTTACGAAAAAAAATCCAAAAGTGATTTATATTAATACAAAGGAAAGTATGATTTCTCTCGAAGACAGCATAGCTATGGCATTTTTAAATCTGATTGGTTTTGATATTCTGTTTTTTGTACCTACCGGATATCAAAGCGTAGAGAAGTATTTTAATAAAAAAGTGATGGAGGAGCATCAGATTGGAGAGTATGTCTATGATTTGACAGTCCCTGATTTGAGTTCATCAAATATACGTCATTCATGGCGGGAGAGATTGTTCGGAAGAAACAATTAGAAACATTAAAAGAAAGAGAGGATAATCTATGGCATTGGATTTTAAGAAACCGGCAGGACAGACACAGATTCCAGTAGTGGCAGCAGCTCCGCCACAACAGGAAATCGAGGTGGTACAGGAATACGATATTATTGCGGACAGAGAGCAGATGAGTACTGCACTTACAAATTCGCCGGAGGTGGATGCGCTTGCAAGTCAGATAGATGTATACAGTCTGGACACAATCGTATCTTTTGGTGCAGAGGCAGCAGAAGAAATATCAAAATGTTCGGATATAGTGTTAAACAGTATGAATATGTCTCAGCTTGATGATTCCAGCGAAATGCTGAATACTCTGACAAAAATTATGCAGAAGTTTGATATTGATGAAATTAGAGAGAATCCGGGACTGTTTGGTAAGCTGTTTGGAAATCTGAGAAAACAGCTTGAAAAAATACTTGCGAAATATCATACCATGGGGGAGGAAGTAGATAAAATCTATGTGCAGCTCAAAGGCTATGAGCAGGAAATCAAGCATTCAAACCGTAAACTTGACGATATGTTTAACGCAAATGTAAATTACTATCATGATTTAGTAAAATACATACTGGCGGGCGAACAGGGCTGCAGGGAAATAGAGGCATATATCCAGCAGCGGACACAGGATATGGAAACTAGCGGCGATAATTCCATACAGTTTGAAATACAGACATTAAATCAGGCGCTTGCCATGTTGGAGCAGCGAACACAGGATTTACGTACGGCGGAAAATGTAGCTATGCAGTCTATTCCAATGATTAAGACTATGGCGTTCAGCAATATGAATCTGGTTAGAAAGATTAATTCAGCATTTATCGTTACACTTCCTGTATTTAAACAGGCGCTTGCACAGGCGATTATGCTGAAACGCCAGAAAATTCAGGCAGAGGCGATATCTGCTCTGGATGAAAAGACAAATGAAATGTTAATTAAAAATGCGCGGAATACAGTAGAGCAGTCCAAAATGACTGCAAGACTTGCATCCGGAAGTTCTATTAAAATAGAGACATTGGAGACAACCTGGAGAACAATTATGAATGGGATTGAGGAGACGAAGCAGATTCAGGAAAACGCAAAGAAAAAACGCGTGGAGGACCAGGCTAGACTTGAAACAATCAAAAATGATTTTAACAGGATGTATCATATGCCAGATAAAAAATAATTATTTATAGGAGGATTTATTATGCCGATTAATTTGACAAAAGGTCAGAAAGTTGATTTAACAAAGGGAAATCCGGGTCTGAAAAGCATTATGGTAGGTCTCGGATGGGACGTCAACGCGTTTGACTCAGGGAATGATTTTGACCTTGATGCAGCAGCGTTTCTTCTGGGAGACAGCGGAAAATGCCCAACTGAGAAGGAATTTATCTTCTATGGAAATCTTAAGCATCCAAGTGAGGCTGTGGAGCATATGGGAGATAACCTTACCGGCGAGGGAGAGGGTGACGACGAGCAGATTATGGTAGATTTGACAAAGATTCCGGAAAATGTTACCAAGATTGCATTTACTGTTACGATTTATGATGCCGATGTTAGAAGGCAGAATTTTGGACAGGTCAGCAACGCATATATCAGAATTGTGGATGAGGCGACGAATACAGAGCTTATTCATTATGATTTGGGTGAGGACTTCTCGATTGAAACTGCAGTTGTGGTAGGAGAGCTGTACAAACATGGAAACGAATGGAAGTTTAACGCTATTGGAAGCGGTTTTCAGGGCGGACTTGCAGCATTATGCGGACATTATGGAATTGAAGTAGCCTAAGGTGGCAGAAATTACGCAATCAACGCCTGCTATGAAGCCGATTGAGGGCAGAGTTGTGTTGATTGCTTGCTAAAATTTAGAATCAGGAGGTTAGAAAATGCCAGTTAATTTACAAAAAGGTCAGAAAGTCAGTTTGACAAAAGATAATCCGGGATTAAAAAAAGTAGTGGTAGGTCTTGGATGGGATGTAAATACATTCGATACAGGAGCAGATTTTGATTTGGATGCAGCGGCATTTTTGCTTACAGACAGCGGAAAAGCATCAAAATCAGAGGATTTTGTATTTTACGGCAATTTACAACATTCTTCAGGAGCAGTGCAGCATATGGGAGATAACCTGACTGGAGCCGGAGAGGGCGACGATGAGCAAGTTAAGATTGATTTATCTCTTATGCCGGCGGATATCACAAAAGTTGCATTTACAGCCACAATTTATGAGGCGGAGGCAAGAAGACAAAATTTCGGTCAGGTAAGCAATGCATTTATCCGCATATATAATGAAGAAACAGGTGAAGAACTGCTTCGCTATGATTTGGGTGAAGACTTTTCGATTGAAACTGCAGTAGTCTTTGGAGAGCTTTATAAGAATGGAAATGAATGGAAGTTTAATGCTATTGGAAGCGGGTATCAGGGCGGACTTGCAGCATTGTGCGCAAATTATGGCGTAGAAGTAGGATAGAATGAAAGAAAACATGCAAAAAGCATGTAAAGATTATCAGCATGTCGCTGGTGATATTAGACAGGAGGATATAAATTATGTCAATCAGTTTACAGAAAGGCCAGAAGGTCAGTTTATCAAAAGAAAACGCAGGATTATCAAAGGTATTGGTAGGTCTTGGATGGGATGAGGTGCAGCGACCAAAGAAACTGTTTGCGCCAAAGCCACAGCCAATCGACTGTGATGCATCCGCGCTTGTATTAAGAGGCGGAAAGCTTATGGATAAGGCGGATATTATTTATTTTGGCAATTTAAGACATCCATCAGGTACCATACAGCATATGGGAGATAATCTGACTGGAGCCGGAGACGGAGATGATGAGCAGATTGTGATTGACCTTGCAAATCTTCCAGCAGATTATGATAGAATTGTACTGGTAGTAAATATTTATCAGGCAGTACAGAGAAATCAGCATTTTGGCATGATTCAGAATGCCTTTATCCGTATTGTGGATTCAAAAACAAATGCGGAAATGTGCAAATATAATTTGACAGATAATTATTCCGGTATGACAGCCATGATTTTTGGAGAGATATACAGACATAACGGAGAGTGGAAGTTTAATGCGATTGGTCAGGGAACAAATGACCCGGGCCTTGGAGAGCTTGTAAACAGGTACGTATAGAAAAGTAAGAAAGGTTGATACCAGGAGGATTACTATGAATTTTAATGGGCTTACTGATAAGGAAGTAGACGAATCCCGCAAAAAATTTGGCTCAAATGAAATCCCTGATTCTGAACCCACCACGTTCTGGCAGGAATTTAAGGAAACCTTCAGCGATCCGATGATTCGAATTCTGCTTGCGATAGCAGCGCTGATGATAGTTATGTTTTTCTTTGAGTATGCAGAGATTTATGAGCCTTTGGGAACGATTATTGCGGTTCTTATCGTAGCGTTTGTATCGGCAAAAACAGGCGTTGCCAGTGATACAAAATATCGGGAACTGAAGGACAGCGCAAAGAAGGACCAGTGTAAGGTTCACCGAAACGGCGTAGTGACGGTGATTGATGTAGACGACGTCGTTGTAGGAGATAAGGTACTGCTTCAGTCCGGTGATAAGATTCCGGCAGACGGCATACTTGTTTCCGGTAGTTTAAGAGTGGATAATTCCGCGCTGAACGGTGAGGCGGAGGAATGTAAAAAAACTGCTGCTGATTCAAATTTTCAGCTTGCAGAGGATATTACGGGGGACACTTTTGTAGATAAACATTCTCTGTTTCGCGGGGCGGTTGTATTTGACGGGGAAGGTATTTTAGATGTCAGAAAAGTCGGTTTAAAGACTATGATGGGCAAGATGGCGGAGGAGATGCAGGAAGACGAACCGGATTCCCCTCTGAAAGTAAAGCTTGGAAAGCTTGCAGGGCAGATTTCCACCTTCGGATATATCGGCGCAATTGTTATCGCAGTATTATATATCATTCATTTTATTATTCTGGCAGGCGGTCCGGCAGATTTCTTTGCAATGGGAGCCGGCGAGGTAATTAGAAAAATAGTGGATGCCGTATCTCTTGCAGTAGTTATTATTGTCTGTGCAGTTCCAGAAGGGCTGCCTCTGATGATATCACTGGTGTTAATGCAGAATACAAGCAAAATGCTTGACCATAATGTATTGGTCAGAAAAGCGGAAGGTATCGAAACCGCAGGCTCTTTAAATATTCTGTTTAGTGATAAGACTGGTACGATTACAAAGGGTAAGCTTGAGGTGGTTGATTTCTTTACAGCAGATGGAAATTCTATTGAAATCAGCGAGCTTGACAGGCATGGTAAGATAAAAGAGAATTTAGATTTTGCAATTGGAAAAAATACTCAGTCCATGTTTGATGCATCTGGAACAGTGATTGGAGGAAATGCGACAGACCAAGCGTTGATGAAATTTTTGGGAGAAAAGACCTTCCATGTATTGGAGCAGGATAAGGAACATGCCGTTACAGCTTCACAGGGCTTTAATTCATCAAATAAATTCAGTCAGGCAAGACTGGACAGTGTGGGAAAGACTTTCTATAAAGGTGCGCCGGAGCGGCTTCTTGCCAAAGCGGGAAAATATCTTGATAAAAATGGTGAAATCAAACCTCTTGATATGACTGTTTTAAATAAAAAGATTGACGAACTTGCGGCAAAGGCAATGAGAGTGCTGGCATTTGGTTATTCAGAGAAAACACTGGTAGAAAATACGATTAATGATGATTTAGTGATTATCGGGCTTGTGGGAATCCGTGATGATGTCCGGCCGGAGGCAAAGGATGCCATAGCAGAAGTACAGAAGGCAGGCATACAGGTAGTTATGATTACCGGTGACAGACTTGAAACTGCTGTTGCGATTGCCAAGGATGCAGGTTTATTGAAAAATGATACAGATAAGGCTCTGTCTTCTGCTCAGTTAAATGAAATGAGTGATGATGAGGTAAAAAAGATTATTCCTCAAATCAGGGTAATTGCGAGGGCGCTTCCTACGGATAAGTCAAGAATGGTAAGGCTGTGTCAGGAAATGAATCTTGTTGTAGGTATGACAGGTGACGGTGTAAATGATTCACCAGCATTAAAGAGAGCAGATGTCGGCTTTGCCATGGGAAGTGGTACAGAGGCTGCAAAAGAGGCTGGTAAAATCGTTATTTTGGATGATAATTTCAAGTCAATTAAAGATGCAATCTGGTATGGAAGAACAATTTATCATAATATTTTGAAATTCTGCAAGTTTCAGCTTGTCATTAATGTAGCTGCAGTAGTGGTAAGTGCGATTGCTCCATTCTTTGGAGTGGAGGAGCCTTTAAAGGTAACACATCTTCTGTTTGTAAATCTGGTTATGGACGGACTGGGTGCGATTATGCTTGGAAATGAACCAGCACTTGAGAAATATATGGAAGAGAAGCCGAGACGAAGAGATGAAAGTATTATCAGCAAGCCGATGGCGATACAGATTCTTGTAATGGGTACATGGCTTACTATTTTGAGCTTTTTGTTCTTTAAGCTTCCGTTCTTTCAGGATTTGTTTGGAAGTACAAAGAAGGAATTGTCAGCAGAGCATTTGACAGCATATTTTGTGCTGTTTATTGCGAGTGCACTGTTTAACGGATTTAATGTGCGTGATGACGGATTCGGAATTTTTAAGGGACTGAACCAAAACACAGGTTTTTTGAAGGTATTCTTTACAATTTTGATTGTGCAGGCATTGATTGTAAATGCGGCATTGATTCCGTTTTCGGTATTTGAGTTTATTGGTAATATGTTTAGCTGTGTGCCGTTTCATGTGACTGGATGGATAGTGGTGTTTATATTGGGAGCTACTATGATTCCAGTGGATTTGATTCGAAAGTGTGTGGTGAAGCAGAAGTAAAAAGAAGATTTATAAAGAATTCAGGCAGCTTTTTGTTGCCTGAGTTTTTTATATCATGGGTATAGACATTAGATGTGATTTGGTTATATTTGTAAAATAAGGATTTTATAAAACATTAAGTATTTATTTTGATATTTTCTATATAAACTATACTTTTATAATTGACAAAAATCATAAGATATTTTATAATTATAAAACAAAATTAAAATAATAATAATAAAATTAAAAATTAAATTGGTGTTTAGGAGGTATAAGTTATGGAGAAAATCAAAAGAAAATTAAGTATAGTTAGTGTTTGTATATTAATATTTGTATTTTTATTCCCAAGTTTTCAGCAGGTTTTTGCTGATGGAGAAGAGAGGGAAGTTGTAACTAAAGTATTACATATAAACAATATAAATAATAACAAAGCCTTAGAACAAATTGAAACGTTAGTGGGCTTAAATTGTAACTATGGAGAAACTGCTTATATAGGAGAATATTTTTCTGTATATAATGCTGAGGATGATAATTTGTTTTTTGTATATCCAATTTATGTGAATTCTAAATGTAAATATTTGGCAGAAGTAAGTATGGAAGGAATTGCTTCTTTAACTACTAATGTAGATATGATAGAAAAAATAAAAAACTTACCATCAAATCAATATATTTTATATATTGATAATGGAAGACTTTATGCAGAGAGTAGTTTGAACAATATTTTTATAAAACAAATGAAGTTTATAAATGAAGATAAAGTCTCAGAATTTGCAGAATATTCATTTGAGGAAAAGGAAGAATATTTGAAAGTGATTTATGGAATAGATGAGATTGATTATATAGATGTATTTTCTGAACAATTGACTTATATTGTATGTAATGATAAGAATTATTCCAGAAGTGTTGATATTGGCAGAGATGGAACTTTAACTACATATCAATGCAGTATTACAAATTTTGTACCACAGGGGGGATATAACTTATGTTGGGCAGCTAGTTCTGCTACCATAATCAAGTATAAAACGGGTATTTCCTTTAGCGCAACATCTTTGGCAGATAAATATAATATGTCTTATATTATTGGTGGAAGCATGTCACAAGTAAAAAAGATTTTGGCAGATTTTGGATTGTCATATAAAACCTTGCTTTCACGGATGCAGTGGACCCAAATTAAAGAAAATATTAATGCTGATAAACCATTTATTATTTTTATGAAAGGTAAAGACAAAGAAAAAAATGTGAAACATACCTTAACTGGTTATGGATATGGATGTATAATAAGAGATACCGCTGCAAATATACGAACAGTTTATGCATGGGACCCTAACGGAGAAAAAATTTCCTTTCTATACGAAAGTGCTTCTACAATAGTTACTTCAGGGTATTTACTTTCGTGGGAAAGTAGTGTGTATTAATTTATAGATGGAAAGGAATTAAAAAATGATAAGAGTAAAATATGGCATTGTTTTGATATGCATTATTATATTTACTTCTTCGTGCAACAAAGATGTAAATGAGAAAAAAACAGAAGAGAGCAGGGATGAAGCAGAGACAACAGAGGAAATGAGGGAGACTTATGTAATAAAGTCTAATAATGAGATTTTTACAAATACTTTTTATGCAGGAGTAAATAAAATAGAGGCAGATATGTAT